>JAGCFD010000004.1 GCA_017650305.1 Bacteroidales bacterium
AGAAGCCACACATTAAGCTCAAGAGGATGTCCCCCGCACAATTCGAAAAAAAATTTACTTTTGCAGAGTCTGATGTCACGGTCCCCGGGAGCCGTGACATCAGACTCTGCAACTAAAAACGGTTGTAAATTAAATGAAAAAATGGAACCAATTAAATTAGCAAAAAGAATGGGTCAAACGGTCAACCTTATTCAGGCATTAACATGCCCGGCCAACAGCCAACAGCTAATAGCTAATGGCCAAAGATCAATCTTAACAATGCAGTAAAAAGGATGCCAATATGGAAGAACTCATCATCACCGGACAAACCAAACAGGAAAAATACGAAACCCTCTTGCCGCAGATTGCCTCGGTGATAGAGGATGAACAAGACATGATTGCCAATATGGCCAATGTGGCAGCCATGTTGCACGAGACGTTCCGTTTCTGGTGGACGGGTTTCTATCGCGTGCAGGGCGACCAGTTGGTGTTGGGACCGTTCCAGGGCCCGTTAGCCTGCACACGCATTGCCAAAGGCCGGGGCGTGTGCGGCACAGCCTGGCAAAAGGCCGAAACCGTTGTGGTGGAAGATGTGCTCCAGTTTCCCGGACATATCGCCTGCTCATCCGCTTCCCGCAGCGAAATTGTGGTGCCTATGATCTACAATGGTGAGGTCTTCGGGGTGCTCGATATCGATAGTGAAAAAATATCAACATTTGACGATGTGGATGTCCTTTATTTAAAGAAAGTTGTAGAAATTCTCTCGAAAAAGTTGATAACTATTGCCTGTTAACAGCATTTTGTTGATTGTTGTAACACTAAAATAACTATCTTTGCGCTTTCTGTTTTCTCGCGTGAAGAAAATTTACAACATATTGTTTTTCAGCATTTTAATGATGTTCTGCCAAGTGGTTTTTGCGCAGATGTCCCATGTTGCGGATACGTTGGTTGCTTCGGGTCTGCCATGCAAGGGTCATTTCATTATTACAGATCATCAAGGGAATGCCTATAGGACGGTACAGATTGGTTCCCAATGCTGGATGGCAGAGAATATGCGCTGCACAACCTCTCCCTCGGGGCGTTACTGGTATCACAATCCTTCATTTACCAGCCATTCTCCGATGTTCGTGCCCTATGTGAAAGAGCATCGTGTGACTCAATACGGAAATCTCTACAACTGGGCGGCAGCGATGGATTTGGACGAGCGTACTGCCAAAAAGGCAAATCCGTATCATCACCAGGGTATATGTCCGGATGGTTGGCATTTGCCGACTGCAGAGGAGTGGACTGTTCTGTTCAATACGTTGAAGGGTAATCGTATTGCGGGTAGCATGATGAAATGTCCGTCTTCATTGTGGGAGTCGCAAGCGGTTACCATTGATAAAGAGTGTGGTTTCAGCGCGATGCCCGCAGGCACCTACACAGAAGAGGGTCTGGTCAACTTGGGCTTCAACGCACAGTTCTGGAGCGCCACTTCCTTCGACCGAAACATGGCTTGGTACTGCGGCGTATATAGTTACAACCACAACAGTGAAAACAATCTCGATTATAAATGCTACGGCTGCTCCGTGAGATGCGTTTGTGACGAGTAAGCAAAACAAAAGATAGTAGATGCAAGATGCCTCACCTTTTTCGGTGGGGATTTTTTATGTCCAGCAAAATCAATACGACATCTTATCCCACCATAATGTACATGTCCGGATACTGGTGTTGCGACTCTTTCTTCTGCTTGGTCAGGGCAAAGGCAAGAGTCAGCGTGCCGATACGTCCGATGTACATGTCAAATATCAGCACCAGCTTGGCAGCCCAATTCCATGTGGCGGGAGCTCCAGTGGACAATCCACAGGTGGTAAACCCGGAGGTGGTCTCAAAAATCAGATCCATCAAGGGTATTTCGGGTTGCACCACGGCTATCAAGAAGCAAGAGGTGAAAATAAAGATCAAAGACATCATCACAATGGTGCTGGCACGATCCACCAATGAAAATGGGATGGTCCGATGGTTGTGCTCTAATCGCTTCTTGCCTAAAACAGTGGCTTGTATGCTCTTGACCAAGACAAAGAGGGTGGTGGTTTTAATACCGCCGCCTGTTGAACCGGGTGCACCGCCAATAAACATCAATAAAATGATAATCATCACCGATGACAGATGCATACTGCTAATATCCAATACGGTAAAACCGGAGGTTCGGCAGGTTACAATCTGGAAAAGCGCTACGAAAATCCTGTCAAAGAGGCCTCCTTGGTTGTTGAGGGCATGTTTGTTTTCGATGAAGAAGAAGAGGATGGTGCCAACGATGATCAGCGCGAATGTGGTGATGAGGACCACTTGGGTCTGAGGCATCAGTTTTTTCCATCTATACTTGTTCCGCTGACGAATGTTGCGAGGGCTGAAGAAGTCACGTATAGTCAGGAATCCGATTCCGCCCAAAAATACGAGCAGCATCATCACAATTTGCGGGAAATAGGAACCTGCGACGCCCATTTCCAGAAGACTTTTATCTACCAGCACAAATCCTCCATTGTTAAAGGCCGAGATGGCGTAGAAAAAGGAGTAGAACAGGTTTGTACTGTCGGATTGGAAAATGCCTGTTGTTTTCCAATAGGTGAAAAGCAGAGACACGCCCACCAACTCAATGATAAAAGTGGTCAGCACAATGCTTCGGAGCAAAGAGACGGCGTCAGCCAATTGGTCTGAGTTCGCAATGTCGCGTAGCATATACTGGTAGCGAAGTCCTACAGATGACTGAGACAGGAATGTGGAAAAGAATGTTGCGAATGACAGAATGCTCATACCACCCAACTGAACCAGGCACATGATGACAAACTGCCCTTTGATGGTAAATGCAGTGCCCGTGCTGACAGTGGTGAGGCCAGTGATGCAACTGGCACTGGTGGCAGTGAAGAGAGCGTCAATCAAAGAGATGCCGTTGGTGGTCATTCTCGGCATGGACAACAGTACCGTTCCTACTAATATCAGCAGGAAGAAGGAGAGCAACATCAATACGGGCGGACTTATTTTATGCAGTCCCATCAGCCCGCTGACCTTCGTGAACTCTATCAGTACAATAATCAAGAAGTAAAACTGAATGAACAGAAGGTAGTAGTTCTCAAAATTGATGGAGTTTATCATCCTCAAATCAAAGTTGAATAACAAGTAGGAGAAGAACTGCAAGATTAAAATAGCGATGATGATACCTTCAAACCACGATCGTTTCAAGTATTCCACACGATGGAGCGAATAGAAGAGCATCGTGAAATACTTGACCACATAGAACAGAAGGCTTCCGAAGATGATCCATCGGATGATATTCTTTACATGGACAGAGATGTAAAGGCCATGATAACAGATAATACAGACAATAGTCACCAAGGAGATGACCAGACTGAGAATCTGCAAAAGACGGTTCACTTTGTCCTTGTGAGTCGCAATGTGGATTTTCAGTTTGCTATGCGAGTACTCTTTATGTGATTTTTTGAACCACATTACAAGTTGATTTTGATGAAATTGTCCAAATCACCGTCTTTGCCGAAGAGCACAAACACATCGTCTTTGTTGATGACGGTGGAGGTGTCGGGCACACCGATGATATGTTGCTGCACCTCTTCCTGGTTGTCTTTGCTTGTTTCCTTGAAGCTTCGGCGGATAGTGATGAGACTTAGTTTATGGTTGTCACGGAAGTCGATGTCTCCCAATGTCAGGCCTTCCAGGCTGTTTGGAGCGACAACCTCAGCCACTTTATAGCCGTCTGGAAGTTGCAGGTATGAGATCATGTTGGGGTTGGTGAGGCGTTCCGCGAGCAGGGCGCCCACCTCGTCTTCCGGGGACAGAAACTCGCTGATGCCCATTTTGGAGAGGATGGTCCGCTGGTTCTCGCCCATGACGCGGCAGATGATGCGCTTCACGCCCAAGTCGAGCAGGTTGGCGGTGCATAGCAGCCGACCCACAAAGTCGTTGCCGATGGCCACAATGGCCACGTCGAAGGTTTGGATATTCTCGTTGATCAGTGCCCGTTTGTTGGTGGCGTCAGTACAGACGGCGTAGGCCACATCCTCGGAGATGTCCTGCACCACTTTGATGTCGTTGTCTATCACCAATACTTCGTGGCCCTTCTCAGAGAGAGCCCGGCTGATAGCTTGACCGAAATGTCCGGCGCCAATCACCACAAATTTTTCCTGTGCCATAATCGTGATTTTATAAAGAAGTCGCAAAAATAGCAAAAAGAAGATAGCGATGACATAGTGAGGTGTAAATTATTTGGTTCGATTGCTGTTTTGCGTGCTCCCCGGCAATTGTATTATTCAACTTTTTCATTTTGCGGCGGATGATTATAAAAGGAGCGGAACAACACACTCTCGTAAAGATCTTTGTCAATAGGCAGTGTTTTTTCCAGTTTTCGTGTTACAGCAAGTAAATCCGTTATGGATATAACACAGCCTGACGTGAGTTCGATTTCATAGAGATAGCCCATCGCAGATTTCCCACGAGGATTTATTCTGACAAAAGATTTCACCTCCGATAAATGGAATCGAACCTTTAACCCTTTACGTTCGTATGATACAACATTGGAAGACTCATCATAGTCTATCAGTGTATGATAGTCATACAACAAGAATTTCACAAATACAGCAAGGGGGTATATGGAGAAGAGGAATAAAATGTACAATGCAATTATCACAAACCATGCATTTCTGTTTTGGGAATCTGCCCAATCAAAACGAATTGTCATCACAATCGCAAATGACCAAACTGCCACAGAAACTATCAATGGAACAATACCGTCAAAAAACAACCCTAAACGTGATATAGGTGATTTCATAATTCAAACTTGGATAAAAATACAGAGGAGAGTCCAACTTTCTTTTTGATGTTTTTTGAAAAAGCAAAAATAATTATTTTTTTTACTTTTGCACTCTACAAAAACGAAAGCTATGATACCACGTTATTCGCGTCCGGAGATGAGCGCCGTCTGGACAGAGGAAAACAAATTCGGTGCTTATCTGAAAGTGGAAATAGAGGCTGCCGCCGCCTGGAGCAAGCTGGGCGTCATCCCTGCCGAGGATGTGCAGAAGCTGCGCGACAAGGCCGCCTTCAAGGTGGAGCGCATCTATGAGATCGAGCAGGAGACACGCCACGACATCGTGGCCTTCACGCGTGCCGTCAGCGAGTCGTTGGGCGAGGAGCGCAAGTGGGTGCACTACGGGCTCACCTCCACCGATGTGGTGGACACCGCCAACGGCTACCTGCTGCTGCAGGCCAACAACATCCTGCGCGCCGACCTCCACCGCTTTATGGAGATCCTGAAGAAGCGCGCCTACGAGTTCAAAGACACCCCCTGCATCGGGCGCACGCACGGTGTGCACGCCGACATCACCGCCCTGGGACTGAAATGGGCCCTCTGGTACGAGGAGATGAAACGCAACATGGCCCGCTTTGAAGCCGCCGCCGCCGATGTGGAGTGCGGCAAGATCAGCGGCGCCGTGGGCAATTTCGCCAATACGCCGCCTTTCGTCCAAGACTATGTGTGCGAACAGCTGGGCATCCACTCCGCCAACATCTCCACCCAGGTCTTGCAGCGCGACCGCCACGCCCACTACATGGCCACCCTGGCCCTCATCGGCTCCACCATGGAGCAGATGGCCGTGGAGGTGCGCCATTGGCAACGCACCGAGCTGCGCGAGGCTGAAGAGGCCTTCGGCAAAGGACAGAAGGGCTCCTCCGCCATGCCCCACAAACGCAACCCCATCGGCAGCGAGAACATGTGCGGCTGCGCCCGCATCCTCCGTGGCTACATGGTCAGCGCCTACGAGGACATCCCCCTCTGGCACGAGCGCGACATCTCCCACTCCTCCGCCGAGCGCATCATGCTCCCCGACGCCACCATCCTCCTCGACTATATGCTCAACCGCTTCGGCAGAATCCTCGAAAACCTCGTCGTCTTCCCCGAGAACATGCTGAAACATATCTATATGACCAACAAGGTGATCTTTGCCCAGCGCGTCATGACCGCCCTCATCAACAAAGGCTTCGCCCGCGAGAAAGCCTACGATCTCGTGCAGCCTGTCGCCATGAAGGCCTGGTTCGACGGACACGACTACCAAGAGCTGCTGCTCCAGAACGAGACCATCCGGCAATATTTCACGCCCGAAGAGCTGGCTCAGTGCTTCACGCTCGAATACTATATGAAAGAGGTCCCGACCATCTTTGAAAGAGTTTTTAAAACAGAATAACATCTGGTCCCATTTTTGATATTTTTGCAAATACATTTTTATCATTGCATATAAACAACGCCGATTATGAATAATTTGAATGTTTTAGGAAATCGGAATTCTCTTTTTGATGAATTCCTCGCCGAGATCCGAAGTGAAAGTGTGCAAACTGACAGCATGCGTTTCCGTCGGAATCTGGAACGTTTGGGAGAGATCTTTGCTTACGAGATTAGCAAACACATGCAATATCAGAAGAAGGATGTCTCCACACCATTGGGTATCGCGGAGATGCCGCGTCTGACAGAAAAACCCGTTTTGGCCACTATTCTGCGCGCAGGACTTCCCTTGCATCAGGGCCTGCTCAACTATTTCGACCATGCGGAAAATGCCTTCATCTCTGCTTTCCGGAAATACGAGAAGGATGGTACCTTTGAGATACAGATAGACTATATCTCATCGCCAGACTTGGATAACAAGACCCTCATCCTGGCCGACCCGATGCTGGCCACGGGCCAGTCGATGGTGCTCGCCTACGAAGAGCTGATGACCAGAGGTGAACCGGTGCACACCCATTTGGTGAGCATCATCGCCAGCCGACAAGGTATTGAATACCTGCAACGTCATTGTTCTCCCACCAACTGTACCCTCTGGGTCGGTGCTATTGACGAGGAGCTGACCGCCCACTCCTACATCGTGCCCGGCCTTGGTGATGCCGGCGACTTGGCTTATGGGAAAAAAGATTGACGGACATTCAAAATCCGCCATTGTCTTACCCGAATGTTTACATTATTATAAACGATTAAAATTGTTGAAATGAAAAAGAACATGATTATTTGTGGTATTGTTGCCTTGTTGGTATGTTTTACAGCATGTGACAAATACCAAGACGGAGAATACAATCCTTCCAAGAAAATAGAGAAAATTTTTAAAATCAATGAAGATGGAGAGGCTGCCTTGAGCCAGGTTTGGCATTGGGATGGCGACATTTTAACCTCCATTGATAATTATTATGGACTGCTTAATCTTACGGATCACTTTACATACGATGAAAATAGCCGTTTAACCCGCATTGATAACGGCTCGTCACGCAGTGAGTTTTTCTATGATGGAAAAGAGATGCGCACGATTTTAATCTATCAAGGAGGAGATCAGGTGGCGCGCTATGATTTTGAGTATAAAGGAAGAAAAATCAGTGTGATCAAGATGGAAATAGAGGATGACATTTTTGATTTGTTCAAAAGCGGGGATTTCTCTGTGAATCCTTTGTCTATTCTGTTTCCAGAGATTAGCCGTACTGCGCAACCCATCATCAAACAATATGCCCAGAATGCGAAAGGCGCCACAACACTTATGCTTACATTGCATTGGGATGGCCATAATGTGAAGACGTTGGATATAGCTATGGGTGGTTTCTTTGGTCTCAGTACCACTGCTACAGCGGAATGCACCTTCGACAACAAACGTAATCCCTTCAAAGGATTCTTTTCCATGTTGTCGAGTGGATCAAACCCCATGGAAACGGCTTTTTACAATCATAACAACTTGCTGACGGTATCCACCCGTATCGGTTCCATAGTGAACGCCACAGAGGAGAATAGCTATGAGTATGAAGGAAACTATCCGGTCAAGGTGGTCAGTAAGATGACCAGTGGAACTTCTATCCTTGGGGATGAAGAAACGGAAGTCACCACCACGATTTACGAGTATTTGGCAGAATAAAGGCATTAAAAAAAGGGTGATTATATACATGATGGCACAAAGATGATTGTGAAAACAGAACATCTTTGTTTGAGAGTGTTATGCAAAGAGTGGATATCGCGCCCTGCAACAAATGTCAGTCTATCAGACAATTACAACCTTTAACTTTTCTCTTGATAGAAAAGTTACAAAAGATCAAGCCGACATGAAAGCCGCCCGCTCTGTCCGCCCTCTGACAGCGGCGGCAAACGTGAACAAAAATGCCGGCCAGAGCAAAAAGGAAACTAACTCTGATGGCTTTGCATTTTTGTAAACGCAAGCGCCTTTGCACGCCGCTGTTGGAGGCCGGCCATTCACGCCGCGTCCGCACCGCATGTC
>JAGCFD010000005.1 GCA_017650305.1 Bacteroidales bacterium
ACTACCGAGGAGGTGAGACGAGAGCCTGAGAATGGAAAGACACCCAAAACGACGGATGATTTTGAAGAAAATACCCCTACGATGGAGCAAGGTATTACCGTCGATGAAGAAAGTGTCCATAACTCTTTTGAAGCAGATTATCCCGAAGAGTCGCGTATGTATTCTATCATTAACCGTACTTTGGATAAGATAGAACGTTTTGCGGAAAAATACCCCAGTATTAACATCTTGTTGCTGTTGATGCTGATTTCGGGGAACCTCTTCCTCTTCTTCCGGCACTGTCCGAACATCCCCGATTTGCGCTACCCGGAACTCTTCATCTCGTTGGTTTATATCGCCAATATGTACACCGTCTATTCCATTGTGTTCGATTTCTTTAGTTTGACAAAATTGACCGCACTCTCTTTACTTCTCACAATCATCCCGCTCAAGCAGATGAGTGGCTACAGCTGGTGGCGCACCATCCTGAAAACCGTCGTGGCCTTCACCATTATGTTTGTGCTGTTCATCGTGTTTGTTGTGCTGGTGGTGCTGGGTATCGGCCTTTTTGTGAAATGTCATGGGTGAGAATGAGTTGGAAGTTGGCAGTTAGGAGTTGTTAGTTTGTAGTTGTCAGTTATCAGTTATCAGTTAATGGTTATGGATACATACATTTTTAGGAGACAGATTCATAGATTGCCGGGCAAGGTGATTCACCACGTTCCGCTGCCGGAGCCGCAGGTGGTGGAAGGCCACGGTGCACGGGCACAGATCGGCGCCGTGTGCAAGGAGCTCGGTTATAAGCAGGTGTTGCTGGTCACCGACCAAACACTGCACAAACTCGGCTACGAACAGAAGATTTTACAGTCGCTGGAAGAGGCTGGGGTAGGGTGCACCTTGTTTGCCGACATCAATTCCGAACCCAACATTGCGCTGATTGATGCTGGCCGTAACATCGCGATGGAGTGTCAGGCCGAGTGTGTGATTGCCCTCGGCGGTGGCTCGGTGATGGACACCTGCAAGATGATCGCCGCGGGCGTGAAGCTGCCTCGACTTAAAACCAAAGCCTTGTTGCTCAAGTTTTTGGCCGTACCCGGCAAGACCCTTCCGATGATCACGGTGCCCTCCACCGCCGGCACAGGCGCCGAGGTGACTGTAGGTGCCGTGGTGACCAATGCGCGCGGCACGAAGGGCTCCACCGTGCTGGTCGGGTTGGACGTGACGCACGTCATCCTCGACAGCGAGCTGACCATCCACGCGCCGCAAGTGGTGACCGCCGCCTGTGGAATGGACGCCCTCAGCCACGTGGTGGAAGGGACGGTGAGCGATGTAACGGTCGATGTGGAGGATGCCTACCGTTCTCTGGAAGGCGTGAAGCTGATCTTGCAGCATCTGCCCATCGTCATTCGTGAGCCGGAGAATATCGAATCGCGGTTGGCGATGTGCCGCGCCGCGATGTACGGCGGCAACGCCATCAACACGCAGCTCGCGGGCTATGTACACGCCTTCGCACACAGCATCGGAGCCAAATACCATATCCCGCATGGACAGGCCATCACGCTGATGATGCTGCCTGTGCTGGAGTATCAAAAGGAGACCTGTCTTAGGAAGTATGCCCTGATGGCCCGATATTGCGGGTTGGCGGATGCACACACCGAAGACCGCATGGCAGCCGAGCGCTTCCTGCAGGCCGTCAAAGACCTCATCGCCACCTGCGGCCTCGACACATTGCCGTTGCCTGTGAAAGAGTCCGATTACGAGGAACTCACCCGCATGGTGGCCAAGGATTCCATCAACTACTCCGCCCCGATGACGTTCAGCGAGGAGGATATTGTGCGGGTGCTGGAGAGGGTGAGTGAAGAATTAAAAATTTAGAATTAAAAATGAATAGTGAGGAGTGATTTGCGCGAAAAAATGCATAATATTAAAAATATAGCTTTTTTTATGCAGTTTTTTGCTGGGAAGATGCTAGGGGCTACTTTCCCTCATCCTCCGAATATAGCATTACGGCTGGTCGTCTGGTATTCTGTTTTAAACGGTTCCAAATCCAGCAAACGTTCTGCCAATCTCCAAAATTCCGACACATGATGAAGGGTCTCGCGGGAATTGTCAGATTTCCCTCGTGTCAGATCCGAGAGGCGTACCTCTTGCTGCCGATTGTGATGAGAGAATTTTAGGCAGAATTCCTTGGGCGAGGGCTCTCGTCCATTTAATGACCTCATATAAACCAGCGGTCCCTTGTAATCATGCCAGTCGTATGAGGCCCGTTGTATGCCCAACAATCCCGTTAATACTTTGCAACCTTGCCTGCTGATGATTACAGAATAGGAAGGCTCCGACAGAAGTCCATACGCAATGATAGCACCAAGCGAAACTATAACGATTTCAATGCTGGAGTTGGCAATTCCCCACCATATACCCAATATGCCCAAAAGGGACATAATCACGATTTTCCGAATTATCCTGCCTCGCGGTGCGGAAAATGTTATGGTGCAGGTTTTCTCTGATACTGAAACGTGCACTTTGCCTGACATCGCATCGGCCAGTGTCTGCAGTTGGGGAAACGTGGGCTGTTCGACAGAATTCATTATGATGTAATATTGTCAAAAAGAATGATGCAAAGATAATATTTTTTATTTTTGCAGCGAAATTGATATGAGTAACACTTAATAAATTAGAATATGAAGAGGATAATTTTTTCCGTATTGTTTTTGTTCGCGGCGGTGTCCGTCTTTGCGCAGCAAAAGATAATGTCCTTCGAGGTGAAGGGTTCCGAAAAGTCCTACAACCAGGTGAGAGTTGTGAACGAGACATCATACGAGAACTTCCGCTGCAGAGTGGTTATTCTCAATGCTGACAGCACCGTGAAAGAGGTGTATGGCGACTACGTGCTTAACGAGAGAGGGGATTCTGATGCCAACACGAAAAGTGGAAAGGAGAGCAGAATCAACCAAGGAGCGTTGTTGGGCATCCAATTCCCGAAAAGTTTCACCGGCGAGGTCTCCTTATTCGTGGAGTACAAGGACTACCCGTTGTTTGACGTGATCGTCATCCATCTGACCGACAAGGGCGGTGGGTACGAAGAAGATGAGTATTAGAATTAAGAATTAAAAATTAAAAATTAAGAATGAAGGAGGAACAAATCACTGGAATCGTCGCGGCGCAGCGCAAGTTCTTCCGCACGGGCGCGACTCTGCCTGTCAAATGGCGGATACAACAGCTTAAGAAACTGAAAGCGGCGGTCATCGCGCACGCCACCGAGTTCGAGGACGCACTCACCGCCGACCTCGGACGGAGCAGAGTGGAGGCCTACCTCTGCGATGTGGGACCCATTATCGTGGAAATCAATGAGATGCTGCGGGGACTGCGTCGCTGGGCACGGCCCGAGTGCCACTTCAGCGGTCTGATGTGCTTTCCGAGCACCGTCACCAAGGTCTATAAGATGCCCTACGGGGTCTCGTTGGTCATCAGCCCGTTCAACTTCCCGATATTGCTGACCATCGGCGTGGTGGCGGCGGCGATGTGTGGCGGCAACACCGTCGTCATCAAGTCCAGCAGCAAGTCGGCGGCCTGCACCGAAGTGCTCAAGCGCTTCTTCGCGGAGGTCTTCCCGCCCGAGTACGTCACCCTCATCGACGGCGGTCATGACGTGGCGGATATGTGCCTCGCGCAGCGCTTCGACAAGATCTTCTACACCGGCTCGCCCGCCGTGGGCAAGCATGTGATGGCGGAGGCCTCCAAGAACCTCACGCCCGTGGCGTTGGAGCTGGGCGGCGAGACCGGCAACTGGTGCGTGGTGCGCCAAGATGCCGATCTCAAGGACGCGGCCCGCAAGATCGCATTCTTCAAGCTCTGCAACGCCGGACAGATCTGCATTAACATCAATCAGATAGCCGTGGCCGAGGAGGTTGCGGGGCCCTTCTTGGCGGAACTCAAGAAGGCCTTCACGGCGCAGATTGGCGAGCATCCGGTGACCAATCCCGAGTACCCGAAACTGATCACGACGGCGGCCTACGACAAGTGCGCGGCGCTGGCTGAAGAGTACCGCGACCGCATCATCTTCGGCGGCAAGGGCGACCGCGAAACGCAACATTATGCACCCACCATCATATATCCCGTTGACAAAGACGAGCATATCGTGCGGCACGAACTCTTCTGCCCGCTGCTGCCCGTGGTGCCTTTCAAGGATGCCGAGGTGGATGCGCTGATGGAGACCATCGCCGACCGAGAGCACCCGTTGGCCATGTATCTGTTCACCAAAGATATGCGGTGGGCGAATCGAGTGATGCAGACGCAGCAGTTCGGCGGCGGGTGCATCAACGAGGTCTGTATCCACATGATGGTGAAGGGCGTGCCGTTCAATGGTGTGGGCCACTCCGGCATGGGCGCCTACCACGGCGAGTGGGGCTTCCGCGAGTTCACGCACCCGCAGACGGTCCTCAAGGGCCGCTCGTTCTTCAATCTTCCCCTCCGTGAGCACCCCTACACAGGCACGGCCGGCGAATGGAAGATGAAACTGCTGAAGTGGTTTGAACGGTAATGTAGGGATGTTGTCAGTTGTCAGTTTTCAGTTGGGAGTTTGAAGACCGGAGCAAACTGCGTCCTCTTAGTCTGAGAAGTTAAGAAACTAAGAAACTAAGGAGTTAAGAGGCGGGTGGGCGATAGTCAAAGTTCAAAGTCAAAGTCAATGTGAGGAACTCAAGGCGCCGGATGGCAATTTTGTGGAGACAAATAAAATCGTGGGGCGGGGTCGCACATGTCCGAGAATTGCGTATCTTTGCCGCCGTGAAATTTGACAATTTGTTATTGCGCTTATTTGTCTGTTGAAAAGAATATGAACGATTTGTTGAAAAATAATATTCCTGCTGTTAAAACTTTGTGTGGTATCTACAAGGTTAGGGATCTGTATGTCTTTGGGAGTATTCTTTCCGACAAATTCTCGGACAATAGCGATATAGACTTTCTGGTTTCCTTTTCGGATGATTTGCCGTTGAGGGATTATGCCGACAATTACTTTGATTTTAAGGAAGAGTTGTCAAAACTTTTTGGCAGAGAAATTGATTTGGTGACGGATAGTTCTTTGTCAAACCCTTATTTCATCAATGAGGTTGAACGTACGAAAATGTATATTTATGGATGATATTTCTAAGAAATATTTGTTTGATATACAAAAGGCTATTAATAGTGTTGAGGGCTATTTCGGAGGAAAGAAAGTTTTCGCTGAATATAATGCAAATGACATGTTGCAAAAAGCCGTTGAACGACAGATAGAGATTATTGGTGAAGCTGTCAATTGTTTGTTGAAGGCTAATCCAGATGTGGTGATTTCAAATGCAAGAAGGATTATTGATACCAGAAACTATGTAATTCATGGATATGATAAAGTATCTAATGAGATTATTTGGTCTATAGTGGTAAAGCATTTGCCATTATTGAAAATTGAAGTTGAAGATTTATTAAATAAGCAATAAGGATTTTAAAACCAACATTAGCAGAATGTTTGAAAGTTTATCAGAAAGATTAGAACGCTCGTTTAAGATATTGAAAGGCCAGGGCCGCATTACCGAAATCAATGTGGCCGAGACCATGAAGGAGGTGCGCAAGGCCCTTTTGGATGCCGATGTCAGTTACAAGATTGCCAAGGAGTTTACCGATCAGGTGAAACAGAAGGCATTGGGAATGAATGTTTTGAATGCGGTGTCTCCCAGCCAATTGATGGTGAAGATCACCTATGACGAACTCATCAACCTGATGGGCCGGGAGGCAATTGACATCAACCTGAACGGCAACCCGGCCATCATCCTGATGTCGGGTCTGCAAGGCTCCGGTAAGACGACCCACGCTGCCAAGCTGGCCAACCTGCTGAAGAATAAGCGTCATAAAAAGCCGATGCTGGTGGCTTGCGACGTCTATCGTCCGGCCGCTATTGACCAGCTGAAGGTGCTGGGTGAACAGATCGGCGTTTTTGTGTATGCCGAAGAGGATAACAAGAAGCCTGTGGAGATAGCCAAGAACGGTGTGAAATACGCCAAAGAGTATGGCTATGACGTGGTCTTGATCGATACCGCCGGCCGTCTGGCCATTGATGAGGAGATGATGACTGAGATCGGCAATATCAAAGATGCCGTCAACCCGCATGAGATCCTCTTTGTGGTGGATGCCATGACCGGCCAGGACGCTGTCAATACCGCCAAGGCTTTCAACGACAAGCTGAACTTTGATGGCGTTATCCTGACCAAGATGGATGGCGACACCCGTGGCGGTGCTGCGCTGACTATCCGTTCCGTGGTGGAGAAACCTATCAAATTCATCGGTACGGGCGAGAAGATGGAGGCCCTTGATGTGTTCCACCCTGACCGTTTGGCGGAACGTATCCTCGGCATGGGCGATATCCGCTCCTTCGTGGAGAAGGCCCAAGCCCAGTTCGATGAGGAAGAGGCCGCCAAGTTGCAGAAGAAGCTGGCCAAGAACCAGTTCGACTTCAACGACTTCATGGCCCAAATCCAGCAGATCAAGAAGATGGGTAATATCAAGGACCTTATGTCGATGATCCCGGGTATGGGCAAGATGGTCAAAGACCTCGATGTTGACGATGACGCTTTCAAAAGCATTGAGGTCATCATCCAATCCATGACCCCGCAGGAGCGTGCCAACCCCGACATCATAAACGGCTCGCGTCGCAAACGTATTGCCAAGGGTAGCGGCAGCGACATCCAGGATGTCAACCGCCTCATCAAACAGTTCGAAGATACCCGCAAGATGATGAGGATGGTGAACAGCGGCAAGGCCAAAAACCTCATGCGCGCCATGAACGCCCCCGGAAGAAGACCGCTTTAAGCAGTTAAGAATTAAGAATTAAAAATTAAGAGTTAAGAGTTGAAGGTTAATGGCTAATGGCCAACAGCTAATGGCTGATAGTCAAAGTCAAAGTCTAAAGTTAAAGTCTAAATATCGTATGACCAGAATTATTGACGGAAAAGAAATTGCATCCACCATTAAAACGGAGATAGCAACAGAGGTGAAATCCTTGTTGGACCATGGCAAGCCGGCCCCGCACCTGGCGGTTATCATCGCTGGTGAGGATGGCGCCGCGCTTAGTTATGTGAACAGCATCGAGAAACAGTGCAAGGGTGTGGGCTATATTTGTTCTGCTTACAAGTTTCCTGCCAACGTGTCCGAAAAAGATTTTCTAGCCACGATTGATTTCCTGAATAGAGATGATGAAGTTGACGGATATATTATCCAAATGCCGCTGCCCAAGCAGGTCTCTATGGACAAGGTGGTGGCGCATGTGGACCCCAAGAAAGACATGGACTGCTTCCATCCAATCAACATGGGCAATCTCCTCTTGGGCAATGAATGCTATGCACCGGCCACCCCGTACGGTGTAATGGAATTGTTGCGCAGAGGTGGTGTGGAGACGTCGGGCAAAAACTGCGTCATCATCGGTCGTAGTAATATCGTGGGCAAACCTTTGGCCATGATGCTGTTGCAGAAAGATGCCAACGCTACTGTGACCGTATGCCACAGTCGTACCGAGAACTTGCCGCAAGTCTGCCGTCGTGCCGACATCTTGATTGTTGCCATCGGCAAGCCGGAGATGATCACAGCCGATTATGTGAAAGAACAAGCCACCGTGATTGACGTGGGCATCCATCGTATTCCCGATGAGAGCCAGCCGAAGGGATATAAGGTCTGTGGCGATGTCAAGTTTGACGATGTGGCACCTCATTGTGAGGCCATCACGCCCGTGCCTGGCGGCGTAGGTTCCATGACTATGGCCTGCCTGCTGCTCAACACGATGAAGGCATACAAGGCCAAGGCGAAGAGCGAACTTTGACTTTGAACTTTGACTTTAACTATTAGCCTTTAGCTATTAGTTTTTAACTTTTAATTTTTAATTCTTAACTGATAACAACCCCATATTCCTTATGAAAAGATACTTGATCAGCGGAGGCGGCACGGGAGGCCATATCTTCCCGGCTTTGGCTATTGCCAACAAGATTAAAAAAGAACAACCTGATGCGGAATTCCTTTTTATTGGAGCAAACGACAAGAT
Organism: Bacteroidales bacterium; assembly: GCA_017650305.1. Classification (GTDB taxonomy): domain Bacteria; phylum Bacteroidota; class Bacteroidia; order Bacteroidales; family WCHB1-69; genus F23-D06. Next base: position 8,039 of record JAGCFD010000005.1, read on the forward strand.
GGAAATGCAACGGGTGCCCGAGGCGGGCTATGAAATCAAAGGATTGACTATCTACGGGATTTCCAGAGATCGTTCATTCCGAGCACTGAAGCGTAATCTTAAGCTGCCTTTTGTCTTGCTGAAGGCTATGCGGGAGGTGAAGAGTTATATCCGGGAGTTCAAGCCCGACATTGCCATTGGAGTAGGTGGTTTTGCCAGTGGCCCGGCGCTGAAGGCTGCCGAGAAGTTAGGAGTCCCCACGATGTTGCAGGAGCAGAACTCCTACCCCGGGGTGACCAATAAGATGCTGGCTCCCAAAGCTAAGAAGATTTGTGTGGCGTACGACGGGTTGGAGAAATATTTCCCCGCAGAGAAAATCGTGAAGACCGGCAATCCGGTTCGCGCCGAGATCCTGCATATCGAGCATAAGAATCCGAAGGCATACCAATATTTCAACTTCGTGCCGGAGAAGAAGTTGGTGCTGGTGGTGGGCGGCAGTCTGGGAGCCCGCACACTCAACGAGACGATGGCCGCCCATCTGGACGACTTCCGCAAGGCTGGCGTTCAGCTGCTGTGGCAGACTGGCGAGCAGTTCTTCCGCAACATAGACTCCAAGTTGTTGGCCGAACAGGATGAATACATCCGGATAGTGCCCTTCATCAAGAATATGAATGACGCTTACAGCATCGCCGATGTGATTGTGTCGCGTGCCGGCGCCCTGGCCATCTCTGAACTCTCCATTGTGGGCAAGCCAGTCATCCTGGTACCGTTCCCCTACGCAGCGGAGGACCATCAGACCTTCAACGCCAAGGCTTTGTCTTCCCACGATGCCGCGATCCTGATTCCGGATTCGGAGGCCAAGGAGAAGCTCTTCCCCGAGTTGATGTCGCTGGTACAAGACGACAACCGCTGCCAAACGATGTCCAAGAATATCCTGCAATTCGCCAAAACCGAGGCGATAGAGAGCATTTATCGGGAGATAGAGAAGATTGCCAGCTGTTAGCTATTAGCTATTGGCCTTTAGCCGATTGTTTATGGCTGCTGCTTACCACGGAGATCATTTCATTTAATTGTTTCTCGATAGTAATCAACTTGTCATTGAGATTTTTGTATGTCTCCAATGTTATGTAACCAATCTTTAAGGCTATAAGCAATTGTGTTTCCAATTCGAAAGCAGAGCCGATGCTGATGTGCAGAAAATGTTGGAATTCATTGGATGATTTTCTCCCAGCGCCTTCGGCAATGTTAGAAGCGATAGAAACACTTGCCCGTCTCATCTGATCCAATAAACTAAGTGCCTCATGTCTTGAAATTGATACTAACACTTTATGAATGTCAACAGACAGCTCCACAGAATTCTTCCACACATCATATTTCCTATAATTTCTCATGACGAACAATGTTTAAATAAATTGCAAAGATATAAATATTTTACAAAAAAATACAACATATTCATTGTGGCCAAAAGCTAACAGCCAATAGCCAACATTCCCCCTTTTCAATATGTCATCACCAATCATAGCCCCGCAAATAGAAGAATCCTGGAAGCAAGTTCTCTGGGACCAGTTCCAGTCACCCTATTTTTCAGATCTTAAGCAATTTCTGTTGGAAGAGAAGAAGCATTACAGTGTTTTTCCTCCTGGGAAATTTATCTTTAATGCGTTTAATTCCTGTCCGTTTGACAAAGTCAAGGTTGTCATTATTGGTCAAGATCCCTATCATGATGTGGGGCAAGCGCACGGTCTCTGCTTTTCTGTACAGGATGGAATTCCATTCCCTCGATCTTTGGTCAACATATTCAAAGAATTGTCGGATGATGTGGGTTTTCAGATGCCGAAGAGCGGAAATCTCCAAAAGTGGGCAAATCAAGGTGTCTTGCTGCTGAATGCTACCCTGACAGTAAGAGCGCACCAAGCCGGCTCACACCAGAATCATGGGTGGGAAACCTTTACCGATTGCGCGATACAGCGTTTGTCGGAACAGCGTACTGGAATTGTGTTTCTTTTGTGGGGGAATTATGCCATCCGAAAACGCGAACTGATTGATGAAACAAAACATTATGTGCTAACGGCAGCCCATCCGTCACCCTTGTCTGCATCCAGAGGATTCTTCGGATGCAGACATTTTTCCAAAACGAATGCCTTGCTGGTGTCGATGGGAAAGTCCCCCATTGACTGGCAGTTATAGCCATGATGGCCGTTGGCTAACAGCTAATGGCTAATAGCTAACGGCCAACCGTCTTAGTGTTTAAAATGTCTCACTCCCGTGAACACCATCGCGATGCCTAGCTCGTTGCAGGCGTTGATGGAGTCTTCGTCGCGCACGGAGCCGCCGGGTTGGATGATGGCGGTGACACCGTATTCAGCGGCCATCTTGACCACGTCGTCGAAGGGGAAGAAGGCGTCGGAGGCGAGGCATAGTCCTTGGGTGATACCTTTCCCTTTGGCCTCTTCCAGGGCGATATGGGCGGCGCCCACGCGGTTCATCTGGCCTGCACCGATGCCGGCGATCTTGTTGTCGGCCGCCACGGTGATGGCGTTGGAACGGACGTGTTTGCAGATCTTCATAGCCATCAACAGAGTCTTCATCTCCTCGTCCGTGGGCGCTTTCTCGGTGACTACCTTGATGTCGTAGTTTTCGGTGGAGTAGCGGTCGAGGGTTTGGGAGAGCATGCCGCCGGCCACGCTGATGAACATCTTGTCATCGCCGTTCTCTTTGGACGGGTCGAAGGTCATCAGACGGATGTTCTTCTTGGTGGAGAGGTGCTCCAGGGCTTCCGGGGTGAAGCTCGGGGCGAGGATGATCTCCAGGAATACGGGTTTCATAGCCTCGGCGGTGGCGAGGTCGATCTCGCGGTTGGAGGCCACGATGCCGCCGAAGATGGAGACGGGGTCAGCCTCGTAGGCGCGCTGCCAGGCTTCCAGAGCGTTGGCGCCCAAGCCTACACCGCAGGGGTTCTTGTGCTTGACGGCCACCACCGCGGGCTCGTCAAACTCGCGAAGGATTTGCAAGGTGGCGTCAGCATCTTGTATATTGTTGTATGATAGTTCTTTGCCATGCAGCTGCTCGGCCCAAGCGATGGAGTAGCCCTGCTTGCGTCCGGCATAGAATGTGGCCTCCTGGTGCGGATTCTCGCCATAGCGCAGATGCTGCTTGCGGTTGAAGGAAAGCGTGATGCTCTCGGGCTCCTCCTCGCCAACCTGCTCGGTCAGGTAGCCCGAGATGCAGGCGTCGTAGGCGGCGGTGTGGCGGAACACTTTGGCAGCCAGCTTGCGGCGGGTCTCCAGGGAGGTCTCCCCGTTGTCGCGGATCTCTGCCAAGACCTTGCCGTAGTCGTTCGGGTCGCAGACGACCGTCACAAACTGGTGGTTCTTGGCCGCACTGCGCAGCATGGTGGGACCGCCAATGTCGATGTTCTCGATGGCATCAGCCCAGGTGACGTCAGGCTTGGAGATGGTCTCCTTGAAAGGGTAGAGGTTGACCACAATCATGTCGATGGGTTCTATGTCGTTGTCTTTCATAGCCCTTTGGTGCTCTTTGTTGTCGCGGATGGCGAGCAGGCCGCCGTGCACTTTGGGATGCAGGGTCTTCACACGCCCGTCCATGATTTCCGGGAAGCCCGTTACATCGCTGATGCCGATGGTAGGCACGCCAGCTGCATCCAAGGCTTTCTTGGTGCCCCCGGTGGAGATGATTTCAAAACCTGATTCCGCAAGACCTACGGCAAAGGGGATGAGGCCAGTCTTGTCGCTTACGCTGATGATGACTCTTTTCATATTGTTCTTTTTTGAGGATGTTTATCTAAGATATTTTAAATCAATTCTTTACAATATTGTGCACACTCTTCCATCAACCAGCGGGGCGTGGAGGTGGCGCCGCAGATGCCCACAGATTCCGCCAAAGAGAAGTCGATGCTTTTCAGTTGTTCGGGATGGGTGATGAAATGGCTGTTGGGATTGTGTTGTTGGCAGATATGGAAGAGATACATTCCATTGGAGCTCTTTTCGTCTGAAACGAAGAGGATGATGTCGTGTTGCGAGGCGAAGTCAGCAGTTTGGGTGGCGCGATTGGCCACTTTCCGGCAGATGGTGTCTTTGTATTGAAAGAGGTGTCCATTGCCGGCTGCTTCGTAGCGCTCCTTGATGGTCTGGATAAGATGATAGTAGTGCTCGAGGCTCTGGGTGGTCTGCGAGTATAGCATGGCAGGCCTGGAGTAGTCTATGCGGTCTAATTCCTCCTCGGAGGAGATGACGATGCCTTGACCTTCCACCTGTCCTAACAGGCCGATGACCTCGGCGTGTCCTTTTTTCCCGAAGATGAGGATCTGGCTGTTCTGGTTTTGGTGATGCTGGTGGAAATCGTAGATGGTCTGTTGCAGTTTAAGAACTACGGGACAGGTGGCGTCGATGAGGGTGATGTTGTTCTGGCGGGCGATCTCGTAGGTGCGGGGCGGCTCGCCGTGGGCCCGGATGAGGACGGTGGTGTTGTGAAGCTGTTCAAACTGTTCGTAGGTGATGACGCGCAAACCGTTGTCGGTTAGCCGGGCCACCTCCTCGTTGTTGTGCACGATGTCGCCCAGACAATAAAGGGTGTCGTGGTCCTGGAGGTAGCGCTCTGCTGCTTCGATGGCGTGGATGACGCCGAAGCAGAACCCGGAATGGTCGTCGATGGTGATGCGCATGGGCGGTTACCAGTTGTCGGGGAAGAGAGAGTCCACGAATTCGGCGCGGTTGAAGACCTGCAGTTGGTCGATGCCTTCGCCGATGCCGATGTATTTGATGGGTATCTGGAACTGGTTGGAGATGCCGATGACCACGCCGCCCTTGGCGGTGCCGTCGAGTTTGGTGACAGCCAGGGCGTTGACTTCCGTGGCGGCGCTGAACTGCTTGGCCTGCTCGAAGGCGTTCTGGCCGGTGGAGGCATCCAGTACGAGCAGCACCTCGTGCAGTCCGTCTGGCACCAGCTTGCGGATGACGTTCTTGATCTTGACCAGCTCGTTCATCAGGTTGGTCTTGTTGTGCAGACGGCCGGCCGTGTCGATGATGACGACGTCGCTCTTGCGAGAGAGGGCGGAGGCTACCGTGTCGTAGGCTACGGCGGCAGGGTCGGCGCCCATCTTTTGGGTGACGATGGGCACATCGGCGCGTTTGGCCCACTCCTCCAACTGCTCGATGGCGGCGGCACGGAAGGTGTCGGCCGCGCCCAGCATGACCGAATAGCCTTTCTTCTTGAACTGGTGCGCCAACTTGCCGATGGTGGTGGTCTTGCCCACACCATTGACACCCACTACAAGAATGACGTATGGCCCCTCTTGCTCAGGGATGACAAAGTCGTTGGCCTTCTCAATGTCATTCTCTAACAACAACCCCACGATCTCCTCCTTGAGGATGGCATTTAACTGCTCGGTGCCTATGTACTTGTCGCGCTGGACACGATTCTCAATACGCTCGATGATCTGCAGGGTGGTTGTGACCCCCACATCGGAGGTGGCCAGCACCTCTTCCAGACGATCCAGCACGTCGTCATCGACCTTGGATTTGCCTACAACCGTCTTGGCCAGTTTGGCGAAGAAACTCTCTTTGGATTTTTGTAATCCGTCGTTTAACTCTTTCTTTTTCTCTTTGGAAAATATGGAAAAGAAACCCATGATTTGTGTTTTTAAATGCGGCGGCAAAGGTAATGAAAAATTTTTATATTTGCACCCTTGAAAAATTATAGTAGGATTATGGATAATTTTATCGTTTCGGCACGAAAATACAGACCCGCCAACTTTCGTTCAGTGGTAGGTCAGGATGCGATCACAACAACGCTTAAGAATGCAGTGAAGACCGGCCAGGTGGCCCAGGCCTTCCTTTTCTGCGGACCACGAGGTGTGGGCAAGACCACTTGTGCACGTATTTTGGCCAAGGCTCTCAACTGCCAACATCTGACCGAAGACTGTGAACCCTGCAACGAATGCGACTCTTGTAAAGCTTTCAATGAGTCTGCCGCATTCAATGTCTTTGAGCTGGATGCAGCTTCCAAGAATTCTGTGGATGACATCCGAAATCTGGTGGAGCAGATCCGGGTCCCTCCGCAAGGAGCGGCCTACAAGGTCTATATCATCGATGAGGTGCACATGTTGTCGGCTCAGGCCTTCAACGCCTTCCTCAAGACTCTGGAGGAGCCACCCGCCTACGCCAAGTTCATTCTGGCTACTACCGAGAAGCATAAAATTATGCCTACCATCCTATCTCGATGCCAAGTATATGATTTTAAGCGTATTACGGAAAAAGACATCGTTGCTCATCTTCAATATGTAGCTTCGCAAGAACAGGTGAATGCGGATGAAGATGCCCTGCGCCTCGTCGCTTCCAAGGCTGATGGCGCCCTGCGTGATGCTCTTTCCATCTTTGACCAGCTGGTGACTTCCGTGGGCCGCGAGTTGACTTACGCCAATGCGGCAGCTCATCTCAACGTTCTTGATGTGAATAACTTCTTCCGTATTACAGACTTTGTCTTCAGCGACAATGTGTCGGACGCACTGCTCCTGTTGGATGATATCTTGGCTAAAGGTTTTGATGGTCAGAACTTTATCACGGGCCTGGCCACTCATTTCCGAAATCTGCTGATGGCCCAGAATCCAGCCACGTTTCCCTTGCTGGAGGCTTCCGATTCAGTGAAGCAGCAATTCCAGCAACAGTCTCGCAATGCCGACCGCATGTTGCTCATCCGAGCGCTGGAGTTGACGAACCAGTGTGATCTGAATTACAAGGAGGCTCATAATAAAAGACTGACAATAGAGCTGTGCCTGATGCAGATAAATGCCAATTACATTTATAAAAAAGTCAGGCAATCGCAGGAGCGAAAATAACCAGGAAAGCGGCGCGTCGGACGCTCAGGCAGCACCTCAGACTGCCACGACGCAATCCACCAAGCCGAAGATGTCGCAGGCGTCGTTCAGTTTCCCAGGGTATCCTGCCGTCAAGGAGATGCCCAGCATCAAGAATCTGACCTCCCGTCAGGCTGCCGAGGGCGATTCCTCCCCCGACACCCAAACCCCTGGCCCAGATCCGTCTGCCGAACCCCAACAAGAGCCAAATTCTGTTGAGGAATCTTCAGAACCCAGAGAGGAGACCTTGGAGTCGAATTGGAATGAGGTGGTCGAAGCCATATTCAAAAATCTTCCTATGCTGTACTATATCTTAAAAAAGACACTGCCAACCTATCAGGATGATGTTCTCACCGTTGAGGTGTCCAATGGTATTCAGGAAGAAGGTCTCAGACAACGCAAACGGGCCGTGCTTGAGTATTGGCGCAATCATTTCAAAATGAATGTGGACGACTTCGAGATTGTGGTAAACGAAAACAAGGTGATCGAGACGGCTATCCTCACTTCGGACGAGCAGTTCCAGAAAATGAAAGAGCAGAATCCGGAGTTGAAAGAGTTCTTGGAGATTTTAAAGTTCAGTATGAAAAATTAAAAATAAAATATGATGTATATGAAAAAATTGACTTTTACTATTGTGTTGATGCTGACGCTTCATGCGGCCTTTGGTCAAATGTGGCTGAATCGTGCCGTGCCAGATGGTCGTGTGGACAGTGTCTGGAATGCCATCGGTCTTCCGCAAGGATATAATGGCGAAGGAGTGATCATCGGAGTCACCGACTGGGGATTTGATTATACCCACCCGGTTTTCTATGATACGAACATGGTCAGCTATCGCGTATTGCGGGCTTGGGACCAATACAAGACGTCTGGTCCTGCACCGGAAGGTTTCACATACGGTACCGAATATGTTGGACCGGAAGAGTTGCTGACGGCCCAATGCGACACGTCCGGGGACTATGATTATGCCTATCATGGGACCCATTGCGCTTCCATCGCGGCAGGCGCCGGGGCGGGCACAGAATACAGAGGTGTGGCCTTCGGTGCCAACCTGCTTTTCTGTTCCCTTAACCTTAACTACGTGCAGTGTGTCATTGATGCCTGGCGCTGGATGTATGACGTGGCCCAACAGGAGGGCAAGCGCCTTGTCATCAGCATGAGCTGGGGCGTCTATTTTATGGACAACATGGACGGCACGGGTCTTCTGGCTGAAGAAATAGAACGCCTCTCCAACTTGGGCGTGGTGTTCGTCTCCTCGGCTGGCAACAACGGAGATGTGAACTTCCATATTGAAAAGATCTTCACGCAGCAGGACACGGTATACAGCCGGTTCAACTTCCCGCCGACCTCAGGTGCCTATTGGGGTGCCTCCATTAGCATGACCAATTACGACAATGTCACGAACTCTACCAAAAACGTTAACATGCCCTTCTCTTTCCAACTGCTGGTGATGAATAGCATTCATGAAGTGTTGGCATCCACCCCGTTTGTCTCTACACTGCAGGACACTTACGTTGACACTGTGTTTGTCATAGACGGCGACACGGTGGTGTTCAACTATGAGGTTGTCTCCACCAATCCTTACAATCATGCGCCTAATGTGCGTCTTCGGGTGAAGAAGAACACCCATTTCCAATATGCTATCGGAGTGGCTGCCGAGGCGGGCGATTTTCATGCCTGGAACCTGGCCGAACTGACGAAAGCATGGGGCAACTGGGGCGGTTCTTTCTCGACGATTCCGCAGTGGACGAACTCTATCGGCGGAGACAATCGCTATGCTGTGAGTACCCCTTCCAATATCGACCAGGTCATCACCGTGGCAGCTCACCAGTCGCGCTTTACCAACAATGCAGGCTATAGCGTGGGAGGTGCCATCGCCGATTTCTCCAGCTCCGGCCCTGGCTTCGGTTTTGAAAAGAAACCCACCGTCTCTGCTCCCGGAAAGAATGTCGTCGCGGCGCTCTCTTCTTTTACCAACTCCTATACCGGCACCTATGCCAAAACGATCACTTTCAATGGCCGGACCTATCGCTTCATCTCATTGTCCGGAACATCTATGTCAGGCCCCTTCGTTGCCGGGGTTTGCGCACTGATTCTCCAAGCCAATCCCTATTTGTCTCCCGCTCAAGTGCTGGATATCTTGGGTGAGACTGCCTATCAAGACGAATTCACGCAGACGAGTGGCGAGTTCCGCTTCGGATATGGAAAAGTCGATGCCCATGAGGCAGTGCGTTTGGCCTTGAACACGGTAGGCGTGGAACACCATACCATGCCTGTCACTTCGCAATACACGCTTTATCCGAATCCCGCCACGGGCGAGGTCTTTGTTACTGCCAATACGGAGAGCCTCTATGTGCCCTGTGTCGTCTACGACTTGTCGGGACGTATTGTGAGAAAAATGACACTCCAGCAGGGCGTCACCCGTCTGGATATTGCCGACCTTAAACCTGGATGTTATATCCTTCGTATGGAAGATAATCAGCAAGTTGTTTCTAAAAAACTGATTGTAAGATAGTTGTCTTTTATTGAACCATTGATACTATGAGTCAAGACAGTCATTCCGCCTATGTTCCGAATGAGGAATTGGAGAACAAAACCATCGTCAGAAAGTATTATGAGCTTTTGGAGGTGGTATATCATAGGACGACCCCGGCAGACCGCAAACTGATCCGCAAGGCCTTCGTGCTGGCCACCAATGCGCACAATGGCGTGCGCCGCAAGAGTGGCGAGCCCTATATCTATCATCCCATCGCAGTAGCTATGATTTGCTGCAAGGAGATGAACTTGGGTACTACCTCCGTGGTCTGTGCTCTGCTTCATGATGTGGTGGAAGACACCGACTATACCCTGGATGACCTTAGGGAGATCTTCGGTGATACCGTGGCGGAAATAATCGATGGATTGACCAAAATCAGTGATCTGGTCATTGATAACAAAAACATCTCGTTACAGGCCGAAAATTATAAGAAGATCTTCCTCTCAATGCTGAAAGATGTGCGGGTTATCCTGATTAAACTCGCTGATCGACTGCATAATATGCGGACGTTGGAATCCATGCCGTCGGAAAAACAGCTGAAGATTGCTTCAGAGACATCATTCTTTTATGTCCCTTTCGCTCACCGATTGGGACTCTACAATATAAAGAGTGAATTGGAAGACTATGCCATGCGCTATACCAGTCCCTCTGAGTACAACTTCATTGCCGATAGGCTGAAAGAGACTGAGGAGCAGCGCAAAACGATTATTTCCGACTTCGTGAAGCCTATTGTTGAGGAATTGGAGCACCAAGGCATCCATGTGGAGGTGTCCAGCAGGACAAAATCCATCTATTCTATTCACCAGAAGATGGTGAGGAAGAATATACCGTTTGACGACATTTACGACATCTTCGCTGTCCGTTTTGTGTTTGACAGTCCGGAGTCTTCCGAGTTTGAGATCTGTTGGCGTATCTACAAGGTTGTCTGTCTGATGTATCAAACCAATCCTTCGCGGGACCGCAATTTTCTGGTGCATCCCAAGGCGAATGGTTATCAGTCGCTGCATGTCACCGCCATGAGCAAGGCTGGACGTTGGGTGGAGGTCCAGATCCGTTCCAAGCGAATGGACGAAATTGCTGAGCGTGGTTTGGCAGCGCATTACCGTTACAAGGAAGAGAACGAGGAGTCGAATGTGACCGATACCGACGTGGGCGACAAACTTGAAGATTGGCTTGCCAAAACACGTGAGATCCTGAACAGCAAGGATGCCGACGCTCTGGAGTTTCTCAAAGAGGTGCGCCTGAATCTGGAGCTGAAGGAGATCTATGTCTTCACCCCCAAAGGCGATATGAAGACCCTGCCAGCCGGCTCCACGGTGCTTGACTTTGCCTACATGCTGCATACTAACTTGGGAGACCATTGTATCGGTGCCAAGGTGAACTACAACATCGTGCCAGTGGACAAGGAGTTGCGTAATGGGGATCAAGTGGAGATCATCACCTCCAAGAAGCAGATGCCGAAAGTCGAGTGGCTGGAGTCGGTCCGTACCGCCAAGGCGCGCCGTAGCATCCGCGACTTTTTCCGCAATGAACAGAAAAAGATGAATGTCACGGGAGAGCAGATGCTGATGGGATACTTTGCCCAACTTGGAGTGGACTATGATGAAGAGAATCTGAACAAGATCATGACGGCCACTCTGAAGAAATCTCCTGAGGAGTTATGGAATGATATTGTAACCAATAAGATCACCAAAGAGAGGGTGCATAAGATACTCTCCATGAAGAACCCAAAGGAGATGGCTGAGTTCCAGAAGAAGGTGTCTGAAGAGATTGCCAACAAGACGCTGGATCAGCTGATAGAAGAACAGCTTAATGAGACGCCCAATGTGTTTATGTTGGACGATGATTACGAGCAGATCAAGTATGTGCTTGCCGATTGTTGTAATCCGCTTCCCGGCGACCAGGTGGTCGGATTCCAAGTGGCTGACAACAAAATTGTGATTCACCAGACCAGTTGCCGACATGCCATTGAACAAATGTCCAAATTTGGCAACCGTATCATCAAAACCAAGTGGAGAAAGGGACAAAATGTGTCGTTCTTGTCTGGTATCCGCATTACCGGTTTTGATCGTAAGGGGATGATCAAGGAGATTATAGATGTGGTCTCGTCCCAGATGGATCTCAACATACGCATGCTCAACATTGAGAGTAAGAATAATGTGTTTACAGGTACGATGATGCTCTATATCCAGAGTGTGCGTGCCCTTACCGACCTGATTGACAAGTTGAAAACTATCGATCAGGTAGAGAAGGTAGAGAGAATCTGATTGTCATATATTTGAACATTTTCCAACATGTCTGTATTTACTAAAGTAGCACGATATTTCAACAGGTTTTTGCGCGCCGAGGTGATTTTTGTGATAGATACCATTCTTTCACTCCTTGCCTCCATTATAGCTTTATTGCTTTTGGGCTACCTGCGCGGCACCACCTATACTACCGGCAAGTTCGCATTGCTGTGGATCTTGTCGGCGCTGGTTTGTACCTTGGCAGCCAAACTTATATTCAAGAGTCATCAGCTGGTCATCCGTCACACCACGTTCAATGATATGATCCGTTTCGTGGTGGAGGCATTCGCCAAAGTCTTGTTCATGGCTTTGGCCATCTATCTCTTCAAAGAACTCTTCAACGGGGTTCACTTCGCTTTGATCGCAGATTTCTTCCTTACCATATTTTTGTCATTGGCCCTTCGCTTGGGAATGATATCTGGATATCAGTTCTATCTTAGCAAGCGTAAAGAGGAGAAGAATATGCTTCGGGTGTTAGTCTATCGTACCTCAGAGAAGTCTTTGGCGGCAGTTGTGCGACTGAAGAATTCAAAACACTACCGGATTTTGGGTTTTATTTCCAACCAGAAGCAGCGAAACCAGATGATCCTCTCGGATCTGCCGATATATGACTACGAGAATGTCGACCAGGTGGTCCATGATTTCTCAGTGGATGGCATCTTGTTTACCACAGATACGGATGCGCAATATGAACGAGACCGGTTGTTGCGCTATTGTTACGAGCACAATCTTCGTCCTTTGATCATCCCCTCCATAGACGAGGTCACTCCTGATGGCAGTCATAAGAACGGTGTCCGCAAGTTGCGCATCGAGGACCTTTTAGGCAGGGAAGAGATCAAGATAGAGATGGACAAGATCATGGCCACTTTCCAGGGCAAGGTGGTGATGGTGACGGGTGCGGCGGGCTCTATCGGCTCTGAACTGTGTCGCCAGTTGGTGAACTTCAATGTGCGCCGGTTGATCCTTTTTGACAATGCGGAAACCCCGATGCATCATTTCCGTTTGGAATTGGAGGAACGCTTCCCGGACTTGGACTTTGTGCCTGTTATCGGGGATGTGCGGCAGCCCGCAAGATTGGATTTCGCTTTCCGGAAATATGGCCCGCAGATTGTCTTCCATGCCGCGGCCTACAAGCATGTGCCTTTGATGGAGGAGAATCCCTGCGAGGCTGTGCAGGTCAATGTGTTCGGAACCCATAATGTGGCCGACAAGTGTGTGGAATATGGGGTGGAGCGGATGGTGATGATCTCCACCGACAAGGCCGTGAACCCCACCAATATCATGGGGTGTACCAAGCGCCTGGCGGAAATCTATATCCAGTCGTTGGGTTTGGCAATAGAGTCGGGTAGGAGAGAGGGGAGTACCACCTTCGTGACCACCCGGTTCGGCAATGTGCTGGGCTCTAACGGGTCTGTGATCCCGCGTTTCTCGGAACAGATTGCCAAGGGCGGCCCAGTGACGGTGACGCATCCAGAGATCACCCGCTTCTTCATGACGATTCCCGAGGCCTGTCGCTTGGTGATGGAGGCTGTGACCCTGGCCACCGGCACTCAGATATTCGCCTTCGACATGGGCAAACAGGTCAAGATCGACAACCTCGCCCGACACATGATAGAACTTGCCGGATATAAGCCCGACGTGGATATCAAAATCGAATATACAGGCTTGCGCCCTGGGGAGAAACTCTATGAAGAGGTTCTGTCCAACAGTGAGAACACTATCGAGACGGAGCATAAGAGCATCTTCATCGCCAAGGCGCGTAAATATACGTACGAGGAGATCCTTCCGGATATTCTGGAGCTGGAAGATTTCTCTGTTAAGGTTGACATCCCGGATATGGTGGTGAAGATGAAACAGGTTGTGCCGGAGTTCATCAGCAAGAATTCGGTGTTTGAACAATATGATGTTAGCCGTTAGCCGTTGGCCATTAGCCATTAGCTATTAGCTGTTAGCCATTAGCTATTAGCTGTTAGCCTTAGCTGTTAGCTGTTGGCGGATTTGATTAGGTGGGGTCTCTTTCAGGAGATTCTACCCTTTGTTTTGATTGTTCGTATTTTGTTGATTTTTTTTTAACACCATTCGTTAAGATTATTTGTTATTTTTGCCGATATTTTTATCCAAATATCCGATTGTGCTGATTATAGTAAATAAGAAAAGCAACAAATAATAATTAAAACACAAGAGTATGAAAAAGCTATTACTATTTCTTCTGACGGCTATTTTAAGCATGCCGTTGATCATGAATGCACAGTTCACTGCGACCTTCGGTACGGGAACTGATGCAACAACCACGGGAGGTTCCCCGGGTGCTCCTATGAGCTACGGCGGCGCCTATTCATGGACACAGCAGATCTACCGCGCGGCTGAGTTTACGGCCGCCAACGTGCCTGCCGGAGCCATCATCCTCTCCATTGAGTTCTACAATGCCACGGGAGCGACGCTCATGTCGGATCTCCGCACCTATATGGGGCTTTGTTCGAACGACTACTTCAGCGGCACGTCCGCCTGGGTGCCGTACAACACGCTCACTTTGGTCGATTCAGGCGACTGGAATGCGCCAGCTGGATGGTTTGAGATCCAACTTGACCAGCCTTATGTTTGGGATGGTACCAGCAACCTGGTGGTGGGTGTCTCCTTCAGAGGAGCACACTCCGACTACTCCAGCAACAACCCGAACTGCGGTTATCGGTACACTGCCCAAGGCGGCAGCGCACACATCCGCCGTTTTTCCACCTCGTTGGGATCAGAGGATCCGACGAGCACGGCTTCGGGCTCGGTCAGCCCTAACCGTCCGAACCTGCGTATCACCTACGTTGTTTCCGGCTGTGCAAGCCTTACTCCTACCGTGGCCAACATCGGCCCCTACACTGCCGACTTGAACTGGATGAATTTCCAGCAGTCAGTTTCAAGCTGGGACATGATGTACGGTGTCCAGGGCACATTTGACACCCTCAGCGGTGGATCCATCATCACTGGTATCACCGATACGTTCTATACATTGACGGGTCTCACGTCAGCTACCACATACGCTGTTTACATGAAGCCATACTGCTCTTCCGAGATAGGAACTTGGTCATCTCCTCGTATATTCACCACCACGGCAGCCTGTCCCACGCCTACTACTCCTGTTGTGATGAGCCATACAGCTGAGGAGGCTACCATTTCCTGGTTGCCAGGTGCAAGTGAAACTGGCTGGGAAGTGGCCTGCGTGCCCCACGGGACACCTGTGGGCGGCGCCACCCCCGATTATGTGTCCAGTTCCCCCTATACATTTACCAACCTTATAGATAACACCCAGTATGACGTGTATGTGCGTGCCGACTGCGGCAACGGCGAATACAGCTACTGGACAAATGCCGTCACCTTCACGACAGATCCGTATTGCACTCCGCCAACTAACGTGTCCGTTGATCAGATACAAGCCACTTCTGCCCTTGTAACCTGGAGCACCGCCCCAGTAGGTGCCATTGGCTATACCGTCGGCTACTCTGAGGCTGGAATGAATAACTGGACTACCCAGACGGTTACAGGTGTTAACTATATGATCTCTGGCCTCACTCCAAACACAGAGTACGACGTGTTTGTCTATTCTGAGTGTGTTCAAGGCAATGTGGATACAATCTTCAGTACCTTTGAAACCGGTTGTATGTCAGGTGGCGATCCCTTCACCGAAGGCACTATCACCACTTACTACTTACCTTTGAATAATTTCTATAACTATTCCTATACCCAGCAGATCTACCTTGCTTCAGAAATGGGCGGTCCTGCGACTATCGACAGTATTGCCTTTGAATACGGATATTCCAGTCAGACCTATGATAAGACAAATGTGACCATCTATCTGGGTCATACCACACAGTCCACTTTCACCAGCACTTCAAACTACATCTCATCCACTGGTTTGCAACAGGTGTATAGTGGTCCGCTGAACTGTCAACAAGGCTGGAATACCTTTGTCTTCACCTCCCCGTTCCAATATAACGGTACAGACAACCTCGTGCTTGTGGTGGATGACAACTCCGGCGGCTATGACGGCAGTTCCTATGTGTTCCGCGCACATAATGCAGGCGCCACCCGATCCGTGTACTACTACAGTGACTCCGACAACCCCAGTCCCAGCAACCCCATGTCAGGGAGCCCGAATAATTCAACCTCTACCAATCGTAGCAATGTGAAGTTCTTCATCCCTTGCGACAATACAATCTCCTGCGCTGCTCCTAATGTTTATGTCGCTGAAACGACCCCCGAAAGTGTTACGTTGAACTGGGCCCCTGGCACCACGGAGACTTCCTGGGAACTGGAATACAGCACTGACAATGTTAACTGGATCCCAGAAGGTGTTGTAAGTGTTGCGCCATATATGATAAGCAACTTGACTCCTAATACATTATATACAGTCCGCATGAGGAGTGTCTGCGGTGGCGGTGAATACAGCAACTGGGCTCAGTTAACTGCACGTACCGCTTGTGCCGACATGGTTACTCTGCCTTTTATGGAGAATTTCGATTCCTACACTGGAGCCACTTCCACCTCTGTGGCCACCAACAACCTGCCAAACTGCTGGAATTACATCAATGAAGGTACCAGTACCTCCTATTCTGGTTATCCTATTATTTACAATGGCTCGACGTATGCTCATTCTGGCAACAACGCCATGCGTTTCTACACTTATATCACGGCTGGCACGTATGATGACCAGATTGCTATCCTGCCTCCTATCGATACGGATGTGAACCCGATGAATACACTGCAGGTTTCCCTTCAGGTACGTGATAATACCACCACCTATCCTTTCCATCTGGATGTGGGTATTATGACGGATCCTACGGACCGCAATACATTTGTCACCCTTCAAACGATTACGACCTCTTCTACAACTTATGCGAACTACGAGATTCCTTTCAACCAATATACGGGAACGGGAAAATACATCGCTTTGAGAGCCAGCCAGCCGACCAGCGGCTACAACTACGGCTATGTCGATGACGTCCGCGTGGAACTCATTCCTGCATGTCCGAGACCTATCAACGTAACCTCTTCCGCTGTGACGACCAACAGCATCACGCTGGGTTGGACGGAAGTCGGTTCCGCCACCTCTTGGGTGATCACTTACGGTCCCACTGGCTTCACCCCCGGCACACCGGCTGCTATGACGGAGACGGTCTATGACATTCCTTATACCATCACCGGTCTGAGCGCTTCCACGAGCTACGACTTCTATGTCCAGGCCGACTGCGGCGGCGGTGAATACAGCAACATGTCTAACGTTTACACCATTGCGACCGAGTGCGATCAGATCACCATGTTGCCGTACATGGAGAATTTCGACAACATGGGTTCCGGTTCCGCTATCTATCCCAACTGCTGGTTGCGTCACAATAACTACAGCACCTCCACCAACTACCCGTACGTCAGCACATCTTACCACGCCAGCGGCAACGCGTCCCTCTACTTCTACAGCAGCAGCAGCACATACAACTACGCCGTGCTCCCGCCCATCGATGTAACCATCTATCCTATCAACACGTTGCAGGTCTCCTTCCAGATGAGATCCACCTCCAGCGCCACCACCTCCAGCATTCAGGTGGGCGTGATGACGGACTCCTCGAATGTGAACACATTTGTCCCGGTGCAGACGGTCCACAACTCCACGACCGGCCTTTTCGAGCCTTTCGAGGTGCCGCTCACGAGCTACACCGGCACCGGCCGTTTCATCGCTCTGAAACTGGTGAACACCTCCAGCACTTACTCCATCTATATGGACGACCTGATGGTGGATATTGCTCCTCTTTGCGACAAGCCCACTAACGTTACGGCCAGTAACATCACGGCTTCCTCGGCAGACATCAACTGGATGCCTGGTGGCAATGAGACCAGCTGGGAGATCGTGGTTGTGCCTTCAGGCATGAGTGTCACCTCTGGTACTCCGGAAACTGTCAGCTCCCATCCATACACGCTTGACAACTTAACTGATAATACCGCCTATGATGTCTATGTGCATGCAGATTGCGGCACAGGTGTCGATTTCAGCTCTTGGAGCCAAGTGTGTTCCTTCAGTACCACGGCGTTGTGTAATCCTCCTACGGATGTGGAGGTCAGCCAAATTGCCGGAACATCTGCTTTACTGACATGGACGGAGTCCGTTTTCGGTGCCACTGGCTATACGATTGCCTACACAGAGACAGGCCAGAACAACTGGATTTCCCAGTCGGTTACCGGTAACAACTATATGCTTACCGGTCTCACTCCGGAGACTCCCTACACCGTGACGATAACCTCCGAGTGTACAGAGGGAACCGCGCCTGTCATTACCAGAAATTTCTCCACCGGCTGTCTGTTCGGTGGGGACAACATCGTCGGCAACGGAACATCCACCAGCTATAACATCCCGTTGAACACGTACTACAACTATTCCTACACGCAACAGCTCTATCTGGCCAACGAGATCAACAACTCCGGTGACATCCATTCCATCGGATTCCAGTATATCTACTCCACTGCCCAGACCAAGAACAACCAGAGTATCTATCTGGCAGAAACTGACCTGACCTCATTGTCCACTTGGGTGCCTGCCGATTCCTTGACCTTGGTGTATAGCGGTTCTGTTAACTACAACAACAGCGGCCCTGACAACTGGGTCACCATCAACTTGACGACCCCGTTTACCTATAGCGGTACCCGCAACCTGGTTGTGGTGGTCAAGAACGATCATGGTTCCTATTCCACCAGCAACAACAACACCTTCAATACACATTCGGCCAGTAATAAGACACTTCAGTATTATAATGATGACGATGCATTCTCCTTCACCAGCCCGGACGCTGCCAGTTCCTACTCCTACCGTAACAACATCAAGTTCGGCATGGATTGTGACAACACCGTTACCTGTATTGCTCCTAATGTCTATGTGTCTGAAGTGACAGGAACCAGCATGACGCTGAACTGGGCTCCTGGTAGCTATGAGTCTTCCTGGGAGTTAGAGACCAGCACCGACAACGCTACTTGGAATCCTGAGGGCACGATTACTACGGCACCTTACACGCTCAGCAACCTGAACCCCAACACGCTCTACTATGTTCGTATGAGAAGTGTCTGTGGCGGCGGTGATTACAGCAGCTGGGTTGCGCTCAGCCAACGTACAGCTTGCTCTGCAATAGCCACATTGCCTTATATGGAGAACTTCGACACCTATACGGGTGCTACCACCACCTCTGTGGCTGTCAATAACCTTCCTAACTGCTGGAACTATCTCAATGCCGGCACCAGTTCTTCTTACTCTGGTTACCCGATTATCTACAATAGCTCTTCGTATGCCGCTTCCGGCAGCAATGCTATGCGTTTCTACACCTATATTACCACCGGCACGTATGACGATCAGATTGCCATCCTGCCCGAGATTGATGTGAACACGCTTCCGATCAATACGTTGCAGCTTACTTTCGATGCTCGCGACAACACCACCAGCTATCCTTTCAATCTTGAAATCGGTGTGATGACGGATCCGACGGACAAGAACACGTTCATGCTTGTCTCCACCATCACGACTTCTTCCACCACCTACGCCAACTACGAGATTCCGTTGAGCCAGTATAACGGCACAGGTGCCTACATTGCCCTCAAAGCTCCACAACCGACATCCAACTACAACTATGGATATGTGGATAATGTGAAGTTAGAACTTATCCCCTCCTGTCCCAAACCCACGCAAGTGCATGCTACGAATGTCTCCACCAATAGTGTTGAGCTGGGATGGGTTGAGAACGGTTCGGCCACTTCCTGGGAGATAGAGTACGGTCCTGCCGGCTTCACACTTGGTAACGGCACCGTAGAACCCGCTTCAACCAATCCTTATACCATTTCCAACTTGAGCGCCTCCACGATGTATGACTTCTATGTCAGATCAGAATGTGGCGGAAATGAATACAGCAACTATTCCTCTGTGACCACCGTGGCCACAGCATGTGATGCCATCAGCCAGTTGCCTTACATGGATAATTTTGATTCCTATGGAACTGGAGAAGGCCATTTCCCGAATTGCTGGACCAAGATCAATACCTACAGCTCTGACAGACCATACGTGAGTAGCACCCACTATGCGGGTGTGGGCTCCCTCTACTTCTATGCGGGTACTTCCGGCACCTATAACATTGCTGTCACCCCGCCGTTTGATGCGTCAATTCCTGTCAACACCTTGCAAGCTACCTTCATGCATCGTGCTCAATATGCAACCGACCGTTTGATTGTGGGTGTGATGACCAATCCGACCGATGTCAGCACTTTCGTGCCTGTTGACACGATTCTCCCAGCTACTTCTCCAACTGCATGGCAAGAGGTAGAAGTTGTCTTCAGCCAATACTCGGGTACAGGCCAATACATTGCTTTCAGGAACAATTACACTTCCACATCAGCATACAATTACATAGACAACCTGTCCATCGATTTGATTCCGGCTTGTCCGAAACCGCAGAATGTGCATGTTACGAGTGTCACCACCACTACCATGGAATTGGGATGGACCGAGGTCGGCACCGCAACCTCTTGGGTGATTGAATATGGTCCTGCCGGCTTCACGCCTGGCAACGGCACCGTTGAGAATGCGGGCACCAATCCGTACACCATCAGCGGCCTGACCGCTTCCACTCAGTATGACTTCTATGTCAAGTCTGACTGTAGTGGAGGTGAGTACAGTAATTACTCTTCCGTACTCACTGCTGCCACCGCGTGCGATGCCGTCGATCAGCTGCCTTACACAGAGAACTTTGACACATACGGTACGGGTGAAAGCGCCTATCCGAACTGCTGGGGCAAGATCAACACCTACTCATCCAACAGACCGTATGTGAACACCACGCACTATGCGGGTGTGGGTTCCCTCTATTTCTATGCAGGCACTTCCGGCACCTATAACATTGCTGTCACTCCGCCGTTTGACGCCTCTATCCCCATCAGCACCTTGCAGGCTACCTTCATGTATCGTACTACATACTCAACCGACCGTTTGATTGTGGGTGTGATGACCAATCCGGCCGATGCCAGCTCTTTCGTGCCGGTTGACACGGTATATCCTGACGCCAGCTACACCACCTGGGTGGAACGCGAGGTTGTTTTCAGCCAATACACGGGTGCAGGCCAATACATCGCTTTCAAGAACGAGTACCATACCACATATTGTTATGCTTATATTGACAATCTTTCCATTAATCTGATTCCAAGCTGTCCGAAACCTCATAACTTGCATGTTGTGGATGCCACTACCAATAGCATCGAATTGGGATGGACAGAGGTCGGCTCGGCCACTTCATGGGAGATTGTCTATGGAGCGCCTGGTTTCGATCCTGATGGCGCATCCGCCACATCTGTGACGGCTACCTCCAACCCGTACACTGTCACAGGACTGAACAGTTCTACGACGTACGAATTCTATGTGCGTTCCAATTGCAGCAGCACAGAAACCAGTTACTGGAGCACCTCTATGCAAGGTTCCACCACCATGGTGCCGGAGT
Organism: Bacteroidales bacterium; assembly: GCA_017650305.1. Lineage (GTDB taxonomy): Bacteria > Bacteroidota > Bacteroidia > Bacteroidales > WCHB1-69 > F23-D06. The sequence goes on from JAGCFD010000005.1 coordinate 29,213, forward strand.
CTCTGCCTTATACGGCCGACTTCTCTGCCAACGATGCGTGGGTATTCAACAATGGCAGCTGCACCAACTACTGGATGAAAGGCACGGTAGGCGGTACGGCCGCACTCTTTGTGACCGACAACGGCAGTACGCCTGAATATAACGGCAACAGTTTCTCTGCTGTCGCTGCCCTGAAGCTGTTTACCGTTGGTACGGCAGATACGATCACTGTTTCCTTCGACATTATGGTGGATGGTGAGGGTAGCTTTGACTACTTCAAACTGTTCCTGGCTCCGCCTTCTCAGCAGTTCCCGGCTGCCACGGCTTCGTCCTCTGACCATTTTGGATACAACAGCTATTCTACGAATGCGTATAACTTCTATGCTAACGGCTATGGAACCCAGAGCTCCTATCCGTATGTCCTGAACAAGCTGACCGCCTCTATCCATGTGACGGCGAAGATACTGAACCCGATCTCCAACCCGAATGCCAACTCTACGGCTTTGTTAGCCTTGACATGGAAGAATGACGGTTCTGTTACCTATAACCCGCCTGCCACCATCACGAACCTGTCGGTAACCGCTAACGGTACAGCACCTGTCACCTGTACTACTCCTACTGGTCTCGCTGTGAATAACGTGACGGCAACGACAGCCACAGCCTCGTGGACTGCCGGCGGCACCGAGACCTCCTGGAATGTGCAGTACAAGGCCGCTTCCTCCAGCAACTGGCAGAGCGCCACGGCCAATGCTACCTCCTACACGATGACCGGCCTCACGCCTGGCACCGCATACCAAGTGAAGGTACAGGCCAACTGCGGCGCTGGCAACGTGAGCGCATGGACGACCCCCGTCTCCTTCAACACTCCGAATGAGACGCAGACCTGTCCTGCCCCGACCAACCTGACCGCCGTGCTGGGCGAAAGCCACACGACCGTCATTTTGAACTGGCAGCAGGAGCCTAACACGGCTACCGAGTGGCAGGTCAACTACCGTCAGACCACGGAGAACACCTGGAGTACCTCCATTGCCAACGCCACGACCTACACTTTGACCGACCTTGAGGCCAACGTGACCTACGAGTTCAAGGTGGAGGCCCACTGCACCAACGGCTTGACGAGCGACGCTTCCAACTCTGTGACCATCCAGACTGACGATGTGGGTGTCCAGAGCTGGTTGGAGAAGAGCGTGACGCTCTATCCGAACCCGGCCACCGAGATGATTGCCGTTGCGGTTAGCGACGCCAACATCATGATCACGGGCGTGGAGGTTTACAACGTCTATGGCCAGTTGATCAACACGATCGTAAGCGCGGAGAATCCGTTGCGCATCAACGTCAGCGGCCTGGCCGACGGCATGTACTACGTGCGTGTCACGACCGACAATGGCGTGGTGACGAAGAACTTCGTGAAGAGATAAGTCGGCTATTAGCCATTGGCTATTAGCTATTAGCTAGCGTGCGGCTTCGGGAAACCGGGGGCGCACGCTTTTTTTAGTTGTCAGTTGTCAGTTAGAAGTTTGTAGTTAGTAGTTGTCAGTTATCAGTTTTCAGTTAAGAGTATAAACGAAGATGTTCGGTGCCACCATTAACCTCTTAACCTCTTAACCTTGACTGTGAACTATGACTATGACTTTGAACCACTTACAACTATTAACTATTAACTATTA
>JAGCFD010000045.1 GCA_017650305.1 Bacteroidales bacterium
CGGGAATGCCGACATGGCGAGGCGGACGCGGCGTGAATGGCCGGCCTCCAACAGCGGCGTGCAAAGGCGCTTGCGTTTACAAAAATGCCAAGCCTTCGGAGTTAGTTTCCTTTTTGCTCTGGCCGGCATTTTTGTTCACGTTTGCCGCCGCTGTCAGAGGGCGGACAGAGCGGGCGGCATTCATGTCGGCTTGATCTTTTGTAACTTTTCTATCAAGAGAAAAGTTAAAGACTATAATTATTTAATGCACTGATACTTACAATAAAGCACAATGTTACTTTTTGCCAAGAAATCTAGAACAAAAAGGTTTAGTTTTCACCATCACATTTGTGCCATCAGGTATATAATCACCAAAAAAAAAGCCCCGCACGAATGCGGGACCCTTTCCATTTAATCATATCAGTTCACCTCACTAAATCTCTTCCATACAATATTTATATTAGTAGAGGAAACTCAGAAGGATACCGGCGGCTACTGCACTACCGATCACACCGGCCACATTGGGACCCATGGCGTGCATGAGCAGATAGTTGGTCTTGTCGTACTTCATACCTTCCACGTAGGAGACGCGGGCGGCATCGGGCACGGCAGAGACACCTGCGTTGCCGATGAGCGGGTTGATCTTGTTGCCCTCTTTCAGGAAGAGGTTGAGGAACTTCACGAAGAGCACGCCCGTAGCGGTGGCAACCACAAAGGAGAATGCACCCAACACGAAGATCAGGATAGACTTCGGAGTCAGGAAGTTGGTGGCCTGGGTGGAGGCACCGACAGTGAGGCCGATGAGGATGGTCACGATGTCAATCAGTGGACCGGAGGCGGTGTTGGCCAGACGTTTGGTCACGCCGCATTCTTTCAGCAGGTTGCCGAAGAAGAGCATACCCAACAACGGAATGCCGGACGGCACGAGGAAGGCGGTCAGCAGGATGCAGAACAGCGGGAAGAGCACTTTCTCACGATGGGTGACGGCTCTCGGCGGGCGCATGCGGATGACGCGCTCTTTCTCGTTGGTGAACAGACGCATGATGGGCGGTTGGATCACCGGTACCAATGCCATGTAAGAGTAAGCTGACACGGCGATGGCACCCATCAGGCTGGGAGCTAACTTGGAGGACAGGAAGATGGCGGTAGGACCGTCAGCGCCACCGATGATGCCGATAGCACCAGCCTCCATGGGCGTGAAACCTAACAATAAGGAGGTGGCGTATGCGGCAAAGATGCCGAACTGGGCAGCCGCACCCACCAAAATCAACTTAGGATTCGATATTAGCGCCGAGAAGTCTGTCATGGCGCCAATGCCCAGGAAGATCAATGGCGGATAAAAGCCCTTGATGACACCGAAATAGAGATAGTTCAGCACGGCACCGTTCTCATAGACGCCGATCTGCAGACCATCGGTGAACGGGATGTTGCCGATGATCATACCGAAGCCGATAGGAACGAGCAGCATGGGCTCAAACTCTTTAACCACACCCAAGGTGATAAAGAACAAGCCTACGCATATCATGATAATGTGGCCCCACGTACAATTCCCGAAGCCGGAATAGCCGAAGAACTGGATGAGACCCTCTTTAAAAAATTCAAACATATCTTTCTACGTTAAAATGATGAAACTTGTTGGTTAGGGTTTGGTTTATTCGAATACGACGAGCACGTCGCCCTCCATGACGGAGTCGCTGCGGTGCACTCTGACCTCTTTGACCACACCGTCCTTCTCGGCATCGATGTTGTTCTCCATCTTCATAGCCTCGAGGAGGAAGAGACGTTGGCCAGCCTTCACGCTGTCGCCCTCTTTGCAGAAGACATCCAGGATGACGCCGGGCAGCGGGGATTTGAGGGTGGCGCCAGAAGCGGTGGCGGCAGCCGGGGCGTTCTTGACACTGGCGGTCGGAGCAGCGGCGGCAGCCTTCGGGGCGGCAGTGCTGACCTTGACCACCGGCTTCACCTTCGCCGGAGTCGCAATCTGGGTTTCCAATTCTACTTTGTATGCGGAACCATTGACTTCCACATCAACCATGTTGTTGTCAATGTCGCCAACTTCTACGGAATATTTGTTACCGTTAATCGTGAATTTATAGTTTTTCATCTTATTGTCGTTTTATGTTATTTTCTAATTCTCGGTGCTCTCTTCATGACGAGCTCTTTCTGTGCCCAAGGAGAATAGTGGGCAGAGGGCATGTCAATGGTGATGATCTCACTCTCCTCGTCGTGCATGCTGTTGAAGTGCAGATGCAGGGCCATGGCGATGGCGGCAGCCTCTTCGCCCGTCAGCTGATCGGGAAGGTCTTCCTTCTTGCTGGCGTCAGCAGTGGCAGCCGGGACAGCAGCAGCGGCAGCAGTCTTTTGGGCATTGCGTTGAGCAATCTTCTTGGAACCATAGCCGAAGAGTTTCAGCATGCAAAAGATCAGGATCAAGGCTGTGAAGACTACCGACATGGAGATGATGGCCAAGCCGATGCCGTATGGGTCGTCCCTTTTCAGACGCTCCTGCTTGGAAACGGTGGCCTTGACCTCATTGCTGGAGCCAGGGGTGAACTGATCCAGGAAATGGGCGTCGCCGGTGATGCCGTCTTTCTCCAGACCATAGGAGAGGGTAGAGTCCATCAATGCCTCCTTGGGATAGTGCATGATGTCGATAAGATCTTTGCCATCGGCAGAGATTAATGCCAGGTAGTCAGTCTCGGAAGTACGTGGATCGAAATTGGCGTGGAAGGTTCCGTACAAGGGCTCGGCATCCAGATAAAACACCAGGTAGGAGCGTTGCGGCATGTTGGTGTGCACGTCCGTCTTGGGAATGCGGTACCAATGCTCGGGAATCTCGCCGCCTTTCTTGCCGGCAGCAGTGAACCCCGTGGTGTCGTCCGTCAAGTAACATCCTGCCATGTTGACATTGTTGTAGGCAGTGTTGAAAATCTCGACCCAAGGCACATGACGACCATACTCGTCGTCAAAGTTGTCTGTGTTCTTGATCAGAATCTCGTTGAAGCGGAGGTCGCGCACCGACTGGCCAAAGGCACTGCCGGCGAATAACACCACTGCCAACAAGATCACATATTTGTAAATTGATTTCATAAAAATGTTCAATAATTTGGGTTAATGTAGAGACGCAAATTGCGTCTCTACGAATAATGTAATGTTACAACGGCAGGTTGTCGTGTTTCTTGGCCGGGTTCTCCAAACGTTTGTTCTTGAGGGACTCCAAGGCGCGGATCACTCTGAAACGCGTGTTGCGCGGCTCAATGACATCGTCAATGTAGCCATATTGAGCAGCCACGTACGGGTTGGAGAACTTCTGACGGTAGTCTTCCACTTTCTCATTCAAGAAGGCAGCCTTCTCCTCAGGGTTCTCAATCTTCTTCATCTGGGAACCATAGAGGATCTCGGCGGCGCCGCTGCCACCCATGACGGCGATCTCAGCGGTAGGCCATGCGTAGTTGATGTCGCCACGCAAGTGCTTGGAGCTCATCACGCAGTATGCACCACCGTAGTTCTTGCGCAAGATGACGGTGACTTTCGGTACGGTGCACTCGCCATAAGCGTAGAGCAACTTGGCGCCGTGCAGGATGATGCCGCCGTACTCTTGGCCCGTGCCGGGCAGGAAGCCGGGCACATCCACTAACGTCACGATGGGGATGTTGAAGGCGTCGCAGAAACGGACGAAACGAGCACCCTTGCGGGAAGCGTTGATGTCCAATACACCGGCCAAGTATTTAGGCTGGTTGGCGACAATACCCACAGACATACCGTTGAAACGAGCAAAGCCGATTACCAGGTTGGGGGCATATAACGGCTGGATCTCCAGGAATTTACCATCGTCCACAATGCCATTGATGACATCCTTCACGTCGTAAGGCATGTTCGGATTGTCGGGGATGATGGAGTTCAGATGGTCTTCCAGACGGTTGATGGGATCCTCGGTCGGCTCGTATGGGGGCTCTTCCATGTTGTTGGAAGGGATGTAGCTGATGAGCTCGCGCAACAAGGCGATACCCTCTTCTTCGTTCTCCACGGCGAAGGAGGCCACACCAGACTTCTTGGCATGCACGGAGGCACCGCCTAAGTCTTCCGTAGTCACATCCTCGTTAGTCACGGTCTTCACCACCTTGGGACCTGTCACGAACATGTAGCTCGTGTTCTTGGTCATCATGATGAAGTCGGTGAGGGCAGGGGAGTAGACCGCACCGCCGGCACAAGGACCGAAGATGGCGGAAATCTGCGGGATGACACCGGAAGCCAAGATGTTACGCTGGAAAATCTCGGCGTAACCGGCCAAACTGTTGACACCCTCTTGGATACGGGCGCCACCGGAGTCATTGAAGCCGATGACGGGCGCGCCGACCTTCATGGCTTGGTCCATCACCTTGTATATCTTCAAGGCGAAAGTCTCGGAAAGCGAACCGCCAAACACGGTGAAGTCTTGGGAGAAGACGTACACTAAGCGGCCGTTAACGGTACCATAACCGGTTACCACACCGTCAGAGAGGTATTTCTCCTTCTCCAGACCGAAATTCTGGCAACGGTGCTGCACAAACATGTCGAATTCTTCGAAGCTGCCTTCGTCAAGGAACATCAGGATGCGCTCGCGTGCCGAGTATTTGCCCTTGGCATGCTGCTTCTCAATACGATCCTGACCTCCGCCTAAACGAGCCTTCTCACGCAGGGAGAGTAACTCGTTGATTTTATCTTGCATTGTCATAAGATGATGATATTTAATTTGTTACAAATAATAGATTCAATATTGGTCTTAAAAAATGAAAAGATTTGCAAAAATAAGATTTTTAGAGAATAATCCAAATGTCGAAAATGCCTTTTTTATAGAAGCGTGTGGATTCTATCATCATCAAAATTCCAATGTTTCTGATGTTCTCTTTTTATGATGGTGCAATCAATTATGACTCGACTGAAGAATCAACCATACGCATTGATTCACAGATATATATGATGTCATTCTGGATATTTGCAAAAATTATTTTTCAAAAAAAATAGTACTATGCGATACAAGGTACTAAAATTTTTGTATTTTTGCCGCATCAAATTTAAAGCAAGAAACGATGAATATCAATGCGGAAAATGTGAAATCGCAGATGCGAAAAGGGTACTTGGAATACTGTATCCTATTGATAATAAATAAGAAGCCTGCGTATGTGTCCGATATTATCAGCGAACTGAAAGAGGCGAAGATGATTGTGGTGGAAGGCACGCTTTACCCCCTCCTCACGCGATTGAAGAATAATGGTATCCTGCAATACCAGTGGCAAGAGTCCGCTTCCGGTCCCCCGCGCAAGTACTACGAGCTCACCGAGTCGGGTCGAGTCTTCCTCGCTGAACTCGAAGCCGGCTGGGAGGAACTGAAGCAAGCGGTGGAACATCTCAAAAATGAAGAATGAAGAATTAAAAATGAAGAATCTCAAAATCACATTATCCCCACAACAACTAATCAACAGCCGAAGGCTACTAACAGCGAAGCTAATCAACAGCGAAGCTAACCAACAGCCGAAGGCAAATCAACAGCGCAGCTAACTAACAACGAAGTTTAATAACATTTTATAACATGAAAAAAACCGTAACCATCAATCTTGGCGGAGTCGTCTTTAACATCGATGACGACGCTTGTGATCGGCTGAGTCGTTATCTCGCCGACATTGAAAAACATTTCCCCGAAGAAGAGAGGTCGGAAATCCTCCGCGACATTGAGGTCCGCATGGCCGAACTCTTCACCTTCAAACTCCAGAATCGCAATGTCATTGAAATTGACGATGTGGGGGAGGTTATAGAGGTGATTGGCCGCCCCGAACAGTTCGATGACGTCACCGAAGAGGAGAAGGCTGCCTCCGACGGTGCTTCCGCACAATTCAACTCCGAGCCAACCGGCCCAAAGAAGAAGTCGTATCGTCCGCGCAAGCTTTACCGCAATAGTTTCGATCGCGTCATCGGCGGTGTGGCGAGCGGCTTGGCAGCCTACTTCGACATCGATCCGACCGTGGTGCGCATCCTTTTCGTCGTGCTCGGCTTCCTGAGCTTTGGGTGGGGCATCCTCATCTACCTCATCCTGCTCATCGCCATGCCTGAGGCCAAGACGAAAGCGCAACTCTTGGAGATGCAGGGCGTTGAGCCGACGCTGGAAAACATCAATAACTTCCATCAGGAGCCTATTGACCATGGCACCACGACCACCACATTTGGCAAGATCCTGAGAATCTGTTTCATCGCCCTGGGCATCATCATTGGGGTCAGCCTTGCCATTGCCGTGCTTGGTATCTTCCTCGCCATGTTCGTGGCCCTGCTGACGCACGCGCCCGGCACTTTCGGTGACGCCATCGACATGGGCATGCTCGGCAGCTGCGCTCTCTTCCTGCTTTGTCCTGTCATCGGCATCGCCGTCCTCTGCGTGCGTGCTGCTAAAGGAGAGCGCAAACACAAATGGGTCGGCTGGACCTTGCTGGCGGTATGGGTGCTCAGCCTCTTCGGCATCGTCGGCTTCGGCATCGAGATGGATAAACGAGAAGATATCGGGAGACGGCTGGAACGTACCGGCGAACGCTGGGAACGTTGGCTCGAAGATCATGACTACATCAGCACAGACAGTTATTACGATACTAAAGAACTCGACAGCATCATAGATCCTGTCCTTGATGAGCTCCGCGACGACAACACCTCCTACGACATCACCATCCACACTAATCCCGATAAAGGCGTGAATTTACATATCAGCAGCAATAAAAGGGGAGATAGTACGTTGGTAAAAAATGATAGCCTTTAGCTATTAGCTGTTGGCTTTCGCCAATAGCCGATGGCCAAAGCATTTAATCTAAGTCACATCATGTTAATAGATCTCCACAACATCCACAAGACCTACGACAACGGCCAGCCGCTGCACGTGCTGAAGGGCATCGACCTCGGGATTGGCGAGGGCGAGTTCGTCTCCATCATGGGCGCGTCTGGGTCGGGGAAATCCACATTGCTGAACATCCTCGGTATCCTCGACAATTACGACGAGGGAGAGTACTGGTTAGATGGCAAGCTCATCAAGAATCTGAGCGAGAAGGAGGCGGCGCACTACCGCAACCGGATGATCGGCTTTGTGTTCCAGTCGTTCAACCTCATCAACTTCAAGACGGCGGTGGAGAACGTGGAGCTGCCGTTATACTATCAAGGGGTGAGCCGCAAGAAACGCAGCGAGTTAGCCATGCACTACTTGGAGCGTTTTGGATTGGCGGACTGGGCGACGCATTACCCCAATGAGTTGTCGGGCGGGCAGAAGCAGCGTGTGGCCATCGCGCGGGCGCTCATCACGCAGCCGCGCATCCTGCTCGCCGACGAGCCCACCGGTGCCCTCGACTCTAAGACCTCCGTGGAGGTCATGGACCTGCTCACCGAACTCAACCGAACCGAGAAGGTCACCATCATCGTGGTGACGCACGAGAGCGGCGTGGCCAACTGCACCGACAAGATCATCCACATCAAGGACGGCATCATCGGCGAGACGACGCTCAACGAACAGCACAAAGCCTCCATTTTCGGGTCATCCACCATTATGAAATAGCCATGAAAGACCTGCTGACAGAGATATGGGAGTCCATCCGGCGCAACAAGCTGCGCACTGCCCTCACGGGTTTCGCGGTGGCGTGGGGCATCTTCATGCTCATCGTGCTGCTCGGTGCTGGCAACGGCCTGATGAACGCCTTCATGAACCAGGGAGGACAGTTTGCCACCAACACGATGGCGGTGTTTGGGGGAGTCACCAGCAAACCCGCAAATGGCTATCAGACCGGTCGGCGCATTAGTCTCAACGACCAAGATGTGGCCATCACCCAAAGCGCCCTGTTTTCCGGAAATGTGGACAAGATTTCCCCTGAGCTCTTCAAAGGTCCTTATACATTGGCCTTCAAAAGCCGCCACACATCCGTCTATCTGAACGGTTGTTATCCGACATTGCAGGAAATGAACAAGATTGAGATGCTGGAGGGCCGTTTTATCAACCCAAATGACATAAAGCAGCACCGGAAGTCTATTGTTTTAGCCGCTTCTCATGCTATTGAGTTGATGAATGGCGGCGAAGATTACGCCTCCCTGATAGGCAAGACGGTGACCACCGACAACATCACATGGGTGGTGGTAGGCGTATATAAGACAGACCGCACGGCGCAACGTGTGGAGGCTTTTGCTCCGATCACGACCATGCAGATGATCACGAATGACATCAACAATGTTGACCAGATCAACTTCTCTTTCCATGGATTGACAACCAAGGAGGAGAATGAGCAGTTTGAGAAGACCTACCGTGCCGCGCTCAACCGGGCGCACAAAGCGGCGCCGGATGATGAGAGTTCGATCTGGATCTGGAACCGTTTCACACAGAACATGCAGATGGACAAGGGGACGCATTTCATCCGCACGGCATTGTGGATTTTGGGCATTTTCACGCTGGTGGGCGGCATCGTGGGTGTCTCCAACATCATGCTGATCACCGTGAAAGAGCGCACCCGCGAGTTCGGCATCCGCAAGGCCATCGGCGCCTCACCGTGGGAAATCATGAAGCTGATTTTAGCGGAGAGCGTCTCCATTACCGCGCTGTTCGGCTATATCGGGATGTTCCTCGGCATGGTGGCCTGCGAGGTGATGAAGATGACCGTGGGGCAGTCATCGGTGGAGTTCTTCGGCGAGACCATCCGGCTGTTCGTCAACCCGACCGTCGGCCTCGGCATCTCCGTCGGCGTCACCATCCTATTGGTCATCGCCGGCACCCTCGCCGGCATCTCCCCCGCGATGAAGGCCGCAAAGATCCGCCCCATTGAGGCACTGAATGACTGCTGACATTTAACTATAAACTTCTAACTGACAACTGATAACTTTTTTTGATGCATTTCGACACAGACACATACCGGGAAATCCTCGATGCGCTGACGCGGAACAAGCGGCGCAGCTTCCTCACGGGCTTCGGCATCTTCTGGGGACTATTCATGCTGTTGTTCCTCATAGGCGGCGGTCACGGCCTGAAACAGCTGTTAGAGAAGAACTTTGAAGGGTTCGCCACGAACTCGGTCATCGTTGCGGCAGAGGAGACCACCAAGCCGTATAAGGGATTCAAGGAGGGGCGGCAATGGAACTTACGATACAAAGACATCGAACGGCTGAAAACGATGGTGCCCGAACTGGAGGTCGTCACCCCGTTGTTGCCCGAGTGGGGGCGTACTGCCACCCGCGACGAACACACCGCCAGTTGCTCTGTCAAAGGGGTGGAGGCCGACTACGTCAAGGTGCAGGCCCCCACCTTGAAATTCGGGCGTTATCTCAACCAGGTCGATGTGATGCACAAGCGGAAAGTCTGCGTTATCGGCGAGCGAGTTTGGAAGACTCTGTTTCCCGATGGCGACGATCCTTGCGGACAGTATATCTGTGTGGGAGGGATTTACTATCAGGTCATTGGCGTGGATGTCTGCACCTCCAACATCAACCTCTGGGGCAACAGCGCGGATGAGATCACCATACCTTTCACGGTGATGAGCGACATTATGAACAGCGGCGACAAGGTGGGTGTGATCTGTACTGTGGGAGGCTCCGGGGTCAATATGAACGAGTTGGAAGGAAGGATACGGCAAGTGATTGCCCGTCAGCATTATATCGCTCCCGATGATAAGGAGGCTATGACGCTGCTCAACATGGAGGTGATGTTCAGCATCATCGACAACCTGTTCCGAGGCATCAACTTCCTGATCTGGTTGGTGGGCATCGGCACGTTGTTGGCAGGTGCTATCGGGGTGAGTAACATTATGTTGGTAGTCGTGCGCGAGCGGACGGTGGAGATTGGCATTCGCAGGGCCATCGGGGCCACGCCGCGTGACATCCTCACGCAGATCATCCTTGAAGGCGTTACGCTCACCATTGTCGCGGGCATGTCCGGCATCGTCTTCTCCGTGCTGCTGCTCAACCTTTTTGAGGTCATCACCAAGCACCAGGCCGTATTCCAGATCCAGTTTGGCACGGCGATAGCGGCGTTGCTCCTGTTAATGCTCTTGGGCCTTCTCGCCGGCATCGCCCCTGCCTACCGCGCCATGCACATCAAACCCGTAGATGCGATGCGAGACGAATAAACAGTTACTAATTGGTAGTGAACAGTTAATAGATATATTGTAGATGAAAAACCATTCCCATTTTCTTGGAAGAGGTGCCCGGAAGGGGATGATAGATAATAAATGGAATAATAAAAAAACCAACATACAATGAAAAAGAAACTCAAATACGTCATCGGGCTGCTAATTGCCCTGATCTTCATCGGAACCTTCGTCTTTCTCTTCAAGAAGTCGAGACCCGAAAAGGAGATGTTCAACGAGTACGAAGTCACATACATGGATATCAGTCGGAAGACGCTGATCACCGGACAGATAGGGCCGCGCAACGAGGTTGCAGTGAAACCACAAATCAACGGTATCATCGCTGAGCTCTACAAGGAGGCCGGTCAGGAGGTAAAGGAGAACGAGGTCATCGCCAAGCTCAAGGTCATCCCCGACATGAACTCGCTGAGCGCCGCGCAGAGCCGTGTGCGACTGGCCGATATCAACTACAACCAGGCCAAGGCCAACTACGATCGCGAGAAGGCCTTGTACGACAAGAAGTTGGTCAGCAACGAGGAGTTTGAGCAGGTGACGCAGGCGTTGCAGCAGGCTCGTGAGGAGAAGTCGGCGGCGCAGGACGCGCTGGAGATCATCCGAGACGGTGTCTCCTCCACCAACGCCAAGTCCAGCTCCACACTCATCCGCTCCACCATCTCTGGCTTGATCCTCGACATCCCCGTCAAGGTAGGTAACTCCGTCATCCAAGCCAACACGTTGAACGACGGCACCACCGTGGCCACCGTGGCCGACATGAACGACTTGATTTTCAAGGGGAACGTCGATGAGACAGAGGTCGGCACACTGCGTGAGGGTGCCCCGCTGAAGATCACCATCGGGGCGTTGCAGGATTACACTTTCGATGCCGTGTTGGAGTATATCTCCCCGAAGGCCGTGCAGAACAACGGGGCCAACCAGTTCGAGATCCGCGCCGCTGTCAAGCCGCAGAGCGACAACAAGATCCGTTCCGGCTACAGCGCGAACGCCGAGATTGTCTTGGAGAGCGCGGAGCACGTTCTCGCCATCCCCGAGGGCGCTTTGGAGTTCTCTGGCGACTCCACCTTCGTCTATGTCAAGAAAGGCAACGACTTTGAACGCCGCAGTATCACCACCGGCATCAGCGACGGCATCAACATCGCGGTTACCAGCGGGTTGAAGGAAGGGGAGAAAGTGCGGGGCACGAAGGTGGTTGGCAGTTTGTAGTTAGAAATTAGCAGTTAGTAGTTAAAACGAAAAGCCTCAATATATGATAAACATATTCCTTGAGCAGCCCCGGAGGGGCAAGACGCGCGAAATGCAATTAACCCCAAACAAGCGAAGCGCAGTGTGGGGCTGGACTTTGATCGCAATCATGATGTGTCTATCCGTTGTGGTGTATGGGCAACAAGCCCAACCCACCCACTGGACCCTTGATGCCTGCGTGCAGTACGCCCTTGACCACAACCTGACGGTCAAGCAGAGCGAGCTGGTGAAGTCGCAACGGGAGGTCGAACTGAACACGGCCAAGAACAGCGTATGGCCGGGAGTGCAGGCAAGTGCCTCGCAGAATTTCTCATTTGGAAGGGGACTGTCGCAAGACAACACCTACGTCAGCTCCAACACCGCCAACACCTCCTTCGGCATTGGGGGCAGCATGAACCTTTTTACAGGTCTGCGGGTCAAGAATAACATTGAGATGGGCAAACTGAATCTGGAAGCCGCTACCGCTGACTGCGACAAGGCCAAGGAGGACATTTGCATCGCGGTGACACAGGCCTATATGCTGATTCTGTATCAGATAGAGCTGTGTGATGTGGCCCAGCTGCAAATTGCCATAGACTCGGCGCAGGTGGAGCGGCTCACCGCCCTGTATGAGCTCGGCAAGATAGGGCCGGCGGAGGTCGCTGCCCGAAAATCCACCTTGGCGCAGAGCCGACTCACCTACACACAGGCACATAACGGCTTGGTATCTGCCTTGTTAGATATGACCCAGCTGTTGGAACTGGAAAGTCCTGAAGGATTTACCGTCGCGACACCTGACGACAACGCATCCCTGCCCACCATCCTGCCGTCGCCGGAACAAATCTACCAGAAGGCATTGGGGAACCGAGCCGCTGTGAAAGCCGAGGAGATTCGCACCGACTGCGCCAAGACCAACGTTGCATTGGCTAAAAGTGGCTGGTATCCAACGCTTTCGATGAATGGAGGACTCGTCACCGACTACTACGCGTTGCTCGGGCATACGGGCAAAGGCTTCGGGGCACAGCTGCGCGACAACTTCAGTCCTTACCTCGGCTTCACACTCAATGTGCCCATCTTTGACCGTTTGGAAACGCGCAACAACGTGCGGTTGGCCCAGCTGCAACTCGGGAACCAGCAGATACAGATCGAGAACATCAAGAAACAACTCTATAAGGAGATCCAGCAAGCATATTACAATGCGGTGTCTGCAAAGGAGAAACTCGCCAGTAGCGAGGTGGCAGAAGTCAGTGCAAAAGAGGCCTTTGAGCTGGAAACGGCCCTCTATGAGAACGGAAAATCCACGAGTACTGCCTTCAACGAGGCGAAAAACAACTACTTGCAAGCTGCTTCAAACTTGGCGCAGGCCCGCTGCGAGTTCCTGTATCAGGTCCGTTTGCTGGAGCTGCTGGCAGGAGAGAATTAAGCGTTTATAAGCGAAAACTGAGAATTTGAATCGTTACGAGTCAGATAAAATTGCTATATTCGCTGCGTCATTTCTTCAGATTCTGTTTCACGGACCTCGCAGCATGTGAAGATTTGACGTAATAGATTTCAATGTAGAGGTTTGTTTTTCTAAGATGTTAAAGATCAATAAAATACTGTTTCTTATACTTCTTGTGCTGGGACCACTCTTCGTGTTGAACGCTCAAGAAGGAAAATGGTCGGCAAAAGGCGATGCGGCCTATCAGAAGGGGAATTATTCGAAAGCAATCTCTTTGTACAAGAAAGGTGTGAAAGCCGAAGAAGGTGCCTCCTGCTATGGACTGGGACTCTGCTACCTGGAAGGACATGGAACGTCCCAGGATCTCAATGAGGCTGCTTTCTACTTGTATCGCGGAGCGGAGCTCTCCAACCTGAAAGCCTCTGCCGAGATGCTGGTCCGTCTTGCCGATAAGGGCAATGCCGATGCACAGATGCTCGCCGGACACTGCTATCAGGTGGGCTATGGACTGGAAGAAGACCTTTCGAAAGCGATACAGTATTATCAGATGTCGCGAAAGTATAACCTGAAGTATCTGGTGGAAGCCCTGCAACTCACCATTGATGAGGAGCTGACGTCGGCTTCTTCTGCCTCGCAGTCTGGCTCTGATACTCCCGGTGATGAGATTTTCCGTTTCGCGACCCAAGCACCTGAATTTCCCGGTGGGGTTCAGGCGTTGGTGAACATGCTGGCTCAGAATGCTGTCTATCCGGAATATTGTCGAGCAAGAGAGATTAAGGGCACCGTACTGATTGAGTTTGTGGTGGAGGCTGACGGGCAGGTGAGCCATGTGAAGGTAAAGCTGTCTTGTTTCCCGTTGTTGGACAACGAGGCGTTGCGGGTAGTCAGCAAGCAGCCGCGGTGGGAGCCTGGAATCTTGGACGGGAAGCCGGTGAGGTGCTATTATGCTGTTCCTATGAGGTTTGCCATGTGATGGCCGCTTGAAAGAGCGTCAACATAGAAGGCCTTTATTCCAATAGATACATGTTGACTGTTTAGGCCTGTTTTGAAGGCACGTCATAGTGGTCTGACAGTCTTGTATGTGATTACCTGTCCGATTCTCAATAGTATCAATTCGGCCCGATCCTCATTGAGGTAAGCTGCAGTTCTGTGTCGGAATAATGCTTCGTAGACGTACCTGTGAAATATTGCTGCTGATAAATAGTGGTATACGCCGAAAGTCATTCTTTTCAGCTGAATCCAGAAACCATTTTCAATATTCTTTTTGCCTTTTCTCCCATCGTGATTCCACCTTGGATCTTCTGTCTGAAACATCTCCTTTTCGCTCTCTGCAAGAGTTTGGTAACAAATGTACCGATCCTTGTGTATTCTACTTCCGGTTTTTATGAACTCATATAATCTGGGGTGTAGAAAGTTGGGTGGATTCGACCACCTGACGCGAAAAGGATTTCCATTCAAGCTTGTTCTGGTTGCGATCTCGCTTCGAATGATGTCTTTAAAATCATCATCAGGATTCCTGAACAGAATTCTGATTTTCTGAGCAATGAACCAGGCTGTTTTTTGGGTTACCTCTAGATCCTTAGCTAGTTGACAAGAAGATATCCCCTGTTTGCTATTACAAAGTAAATAAATTCCCATAAACCATTTTATTAATGGGAGTTTTGTGTTTTGGAATATTGTGCCGACTAATACGGAAAATGTGTTCCGGCAATTGCTGCATGCATAACGTCCGTCCTTTTTCCGATAAATCTTCTTGCATCCGCAATATGGACATACTGGTTCGCCTTGCCATCGAATTTCGGCCAAATATTCTCTGCATTTTTTCTCACTATTCAGATGTCGTAATAGTGAATGAATGGATTTGAACTTTGAGAAGTCAATTGTTTTCATATCTTTTGATTTTTAATAAAATGTTTTTCAAGTGCAAAAATACAAATAATTCATTATAAATACAAGTGAATATTTATTTTTTCAGTCAAGATGTATCTATTGTGATTTTAAGATTTTTTTATCCGTTATCTCCAGAATTTCCAATCCCCCCAACTTCCTCACCCAGCCCCACCCCCTGCACTCCATCCTTTTCTGTCAACCTGCTTCCTCCTAATTAACTCTCATCTTCATCTATTCCACTGTAAATCACCTTGATAAAGATATTTGCGTAAAATTTACGCAAAATGTGTTTTCGTATCATAAAAAGTGTATTTTTGCGTCAAAATTACGCAATTAAATAATACACACGATATGAGTTATACTTACCAGTTCCCCCATCCAGCTGTCGCCACCGACTGTGTGCTTTTTGGCTTTGATGGTAAAGAGTTGAATGTCTTGTTGATAGAGAGAGCTATGGATCCCTACAAGGACATGTGGGCCTTTCCGGGCGGCTTTATGCGGATGGATGAGACCGCGGAGGACTGTGCGCAACGTGAACTGCTCGAGGAGACAGGTCTCAACATCCAGTCGCTCAATCAGCTGGGCGCCTTCTCGGGCGTGCGCCGCGATCCGCGCGAACGGGTGGTCTCTATCGCCTTCTATGCTCTGGTGAAGCCCTCAGAGGTGAGTGGGGGAGACGATGCCCGCCAAGCCCGCTGGTTTCCCATCGATGATGTTCCGCAACTGGCTTTCGATCATGATTTTATCCTCCGCAAGGCCATGAGCCAGCTCCGCAAGGACATCTATTTCGAGCCCATCGGCTTTGAACTGCTCAACAACGCTTTCACCATGTCAGAACTCCAACGCCTTTACGAAGCCATCCTCGGAGTCCATTTCGACCGCCGCAACTTCGAGCGCAAGATGCTCCAGACTGGCATCCTCCAAACCGCGGCAGAGTCGGTGGATGACCTTCCCGCTTCACACTCCAGGGAACAGTTTAAAGATAACCGTTTCTATGGGTCACACCGGGAAATGAAAAAGATGGACATCAACGACTTGTTTGGTCCTAGTGAATCACCCTCCCAGATATTGCAGGACACTTCGGCACACATCCACTTCCAAACGCTCTCTACCGAACACTTGTCCATGACTGACGATCGTAAGATGGAAGCAGACGAGACCTCCCCGGAAGCCCTGCCAAAGCGAAAACCCGGGCGGAAAGGTCGGCTGTTTTCCTTTAACAAGGAGAAATATGATCGCTTCAAACACGATAATAATTTCAGATTCGAGTTCTAAACCTTATTTAATAACCATAAATATCATCGTTATGTTATTCAAAAAAAACAAAATCCAAGACAAGGTGGAAGATTCTACAACCCAAGGCGGCAAAGGCTCTGAGGTCGGCGGCGCACCCCACGGCAAGACGAAAGTCTATAATCTGATCATTCTCGACAAGAGCGGCTCGATGTCGTCCATCGCAAAAGCCGCCATCTCTGGTTTCAACGAAACGGTCGGGGGCATCCGCTCGGCACAGAAACTCTATCACGAGACGCAAGAGCATTATGTCTCCCTCTTTATGTTTTGCGACTGCGATAAGTCCTATATCTATGAGAATGTGCCGGTTGAGAATGTTCAAGACTTGACCTCCCGAATGTACAGGCCGTGTTGTTGTACTCCATTGTATGACGCTATGGGCATCTCGTTGAACAAGCTGCTCAAGCAGATACAGCACGAGGAGAACGCCACCGCTGTGGTGACAGTCATTACCGATGGTTTGGAGAATGCTTCCAGAGAGTATTCTGGCAAAGCTATTCAAGCCTTGGTGGACAAACTTAAAGACGAAGAGGGCTGGAGTTTTGCCTATATCGGCACTAACCAAGATGTGGAGGAGGTCTCCATGTCGCTGCATATTGAAAATCACCTCTTTTTTGAAGATGATGAGGCAGGGATGTCAAAAGCTTGGTCCGATGAAAAGAATGCCAGAATGAATATGTATTCCATGATAGCAGAAGATATGGATTGTAGTGCAAGCATGTCTTCCACTGAACGCAAACGCTTTCGCGCCAAGCGTAATCGGGAGGTTTCCTATTATCGCGAGCAAGAGGATTATACGGGTAGAGTCGCTTCCGATCGCATTGATTCCTTGCGTCGCAACGAGATTTTTGTCTTCGGTAGCAATCTGGCTGGGGCGCATGGCGGAGGTGCCGCCTATGTGGCCGTTAACAATTTCGGAGCCGTGATGGGACAGGGCGTCGGTCTGCAAGGTCAAAGCTACGCCATCCCGACCATGCAGGGCGGCGTGGAGACTATCAAGCCATACGTGGACGAGTTTATCCAGTTTGCCAAAGACCATCCCCAGCTGACCTTCCTCGTGACCCGTATCGGCTGCGGCATCGCCGGTTTCACTGACCAAGAGATTGCCCCGCTGTTCGTGAAAGCTGTCGATGTCCCCAATATTCATCTGCCCCAAAGCTTCTGGAATGTCTTGGTATAAGATTTTTTTAATATTTTGATCCACAATTAGATAATTTTTTTGTCGGGGGGGGTGATTGGAATGTTTTTTATATCTTTGCCGCGTTGTTCATTTTGAAATAAAACAGTAAAAGTATCACATTAATAACCAAATAAATGAAAAAGATTCTGCTCACCCTCTTGCTCTCTGTAGCCGCATGGATTTCTTATGCCCAAGCACCCAATCACTTGCGCGTGCTGAACTTCGTGCCCGACGATTGTCACTCGGTCCAATTGTTCAATCTGGATACCATGGCCCGCACTTGCGAGCTGAAAGCCATCCAGGACGACAAACTGCTATCTTTTATCAGTAAAGAAGATAAAACAACGTACAAGCTTCTCAAAACCTTGCTGAAAAGTTGGGTTAACAAGGATAACAAACTCGGTATCGACTTCACCGCCTCTGTCGCCACAGTCGGCAACCGCATCTTCCTGATTCCGCTGAATAACGAGAAGAATTTTGAGAAGAATCTTCAAAAACTGATCGGCTCCAAGGCTCATTTTAAAACGGTTAACGATGGGGCCGCCGGCACAATTCGCAAGGTGGAATCTGAGGAACTTGACGTATTCTGCACTCCCTCTGTGGCCTGTATCATGCTTGATATGGCCGAGTTGGAACAGCTCTTCCCCACGCCGCAGAACGGGGCAGATTTGTGGCAGAAGATGCAGAACTCCCATTTTCTGCAGACCGAACCGGGACAGATGATATTGTCTGGAGAGATCTCAGGTTACACCCTCTATAACGAATCCAATCCGATGGTTCAAATATTGGGACACTATGCCACTGCCTTTGCCCAGATATCTCCGGATATGTTGAAAGACCTCAATGTGGAGATTTATTCCCGCGGACAAGTCACCCGCGACCGGATGACCAGTGTCAGCGAGATCCGCAATCTCTCCACGAAAACGCCAGACTTCTCCTGGTCCGAGGCCCGTCGCGAGCCTCAAGTAGTGGAGCAACTGCTGCCCTATTTCGGGGATAATATGTTCGCGATGATGGTCAGCACGATGTCGGGAATAAGCAAGATGGGAGAGATCCCGCCCGCTTTTTCAGAATACAAGTCGTTGCTGCCTCTCATGGACAAGCCCTTTGTGGCCGCCATCATTCCCGATGGGATGTACTATATGATAGCTACGATGATTGATGAGCCGGAGCAGTTGCCAACTATGCTGAACAACTATGTGGAGGCCCATAACCGCTATATCGATTCGCTGTATCAAGCCCAATCCGAAGCCCCTGCTCCGACGATTGATCTGGAGAGCCTGGATGATGAAAATGATGTAGAGGTCTCTTTTGAAGAGATGATGTCCACCCTACAGCAGACCCCCGTGGATCCTGCGGTCAACAAGAAGTCAGTCATCTATCAACCGGAAGGCGATTTGAAAATCTATTACCTCTTGACCACCAAAAGCCAGATGAACTATGATACATACGAGCGAGAATTGGGGATGGACACGGCTTATCTGGTGGTGAAAGGCAACAAGCTTTTCTTTGCGCCTAAGAAACAGGTGGTGGAGATGGTGAATCATCCTACAGTAAAGGCACAGCCCGTCTCTCCGGATTTTCTGCAGCATGCCATTTATGTGCGTATGGATGTGCAAACCCTGATGAATAGCATTGCGGGCGGAAGTCAACTCAATATTACACTTCCGTTCGACAATATGACCATGTTTGTGGATGACAATTTCTTCACCACCAACATTGAGGCGGTGAAAGGTCTTAAACATGGTATCTTCTATGAGATGGTGAAGAGTCTCAAAGAATTGTCCGAGCGCTTCTCAAAACCGGTCTATAATAAGCGTTTGAAGGTGTTCTAAATCCGTCCCGTCATAAAACGCGGTCTGCCGTTGATGTCATCCTGCTCGGTGACATGGCGCAGGCCGTTATCTTTCCACTGTTGCATCAGTTTGTCGTGGTATTGGTGATAGGTCTCTGCCATCAATACTCCGTTGGGTTTCAGCGTCTTGACGGCGAGTGCGGCCAGCGCGCGGTAGCACCATAGCGGGTCTTCGTCGGGCACGAAGAGGGCTAGGCCGGGCTCGTGCTCCACCACGTTGCGGTGCATCTCCTGCCTGTCGCGCTCCGGGATGTAAGGCGGATTGCTGATGATGAGGTCGAAACGCTGGTCAGGGAAGGGTAGGGTACCATGGTCGTGCATGTCGTGGCGGGCAAAGGTGACGGCGACATGATGGCGGTCGGCATTCTCCTTGGCGACGGTCAGCGCCTTTTCCGAGATGTCGGTGGCGAAGATCTCAACGCCAGGCACTTCGGCGGCAATGGTCACCGCAATGCAGCCACTTCCCGTGCCAACATCCCACACCTTGGGCTCTTTCCGTCCCGACAATTCCCGAATGGCCATCAGCACCAACTCTTCGGTCTCTGGCCTCGGGATGAGCACGTCTGGGGTGACTTGGAATCTTCTCCCATAAAAGTCAGCCCGCCCCATGACGTATTGCACGGGACACCCTTGCGCCATCTGGAGGAGGTCTTGTTGCCGTTGCCGGTGCTGGGCCTCCGTCAGCGCATCGCCATAGTGCAGGGGCAGCGACCACTGCTCCCAGCCGGTCAGATGTTCGTGGTAATATTTAGCGACGGCAGCCGCCTCACGAGGGTCGTAAAGCGGCTGCAGTGCCTGTGTCATTTCTTGTATGCTCTCCCGGATGGTCAAGGCCGTCTATTCTTGCACAGCCTTGGCGGGAATGTCACGCCAAGCCCATTTGTCTTTCACGATGCCTTTCTCCAACAACATGACACCCGGGTTGGAGCGCATGGCGTCGCGCACCATGAACGGACCGGTGACCGGGTTGATGGGGTTGTGGTAGACGGGGAACTCGATGCCGTACTTCTCCACGAAAGCGGCAATCTCCTCTTCTGAAGAGTTGGTGATAGCCACAAAGTCGATCTCTTTGCTTTGGCAGTCCTTGGCCAACGTGATCGCCTTGGCCATGCCTTTGTCCTTGGCCTCGCTCAAGTCGTGCACATAAAGGACATAGACCACACCCTCGCGGTCGGTGGCGAAGTAGTCGGGCGCATGGTCAGCCCCGTTCTCATCCAGCATGTTGAAGCCGTCAATCTTGGCCTTCACCGCCTCCTTGAGGATATTGTCCTCGCGGGATACATACTCGTTGTTGTTGTAGAAGTCCTCATCCTGGTTCATCAGCTCGTCTTGCGTCAGGGTGACCTTCTCGCCCGTGGCGTTGTTGCGATAGACGAACACCACCTCTTTCTGCGCAGGCTGGGCTACGAAGACGGACACATCCTTGCCCTTCTTCCAGTCGCTCTTGCCAATGAAGGGCAGATGATGGATGACGTATAGCTGGAAGCCTACTGAAATGGCGGCGAACACCACCACGGCGAGCCATTGTCCCAACTCGGTCATGCGACAGTCGCTGAGCTTCTTGCGGTTAAAGAACAAGATCAGAGTCGGGATGATGAAGCCCACATTCTTCAGGAACGTCTGCATGTTGGTCATCTCAATGACATCCCCAAAGCAGCCGCAGTCTTTCACCACACCAAAGTAGTGGATGCCGGCGGTCTCCAGCTTCTCGGCGATGGCGAGCCATAGCGTCAGGAAGAAGAAGAAGGTCATGAAGATAAGATAGCCCCAGGCAGCCCATTGCACCTTGACACGGAGTAGCAACATGCATCCCAAGACAAACTCGCAGGCAATGGCCACCACCGCGGCAAACAATGCCAACGGATGCAGAAATCCCATGTGGAATGAGGTGAAGTAGTCGTTCATGGTGACGCCAAAACCCACAGGGTCAATGGCTTTCATGAAACTGGAGGCGATAAACAGACACCCTAACAAAATGCGGATGACCATCAGCCATATAGGTTCTTTACTTTTCATATCCCTTAATTTCTTAGTTTCTTAATTTCTTAACTTGTTAACTTACCATCTTACGCCTTCTCTTTCTCCAGCACCAACCGTATGAGACAGAACATCGCGTAGTTGATGATGTCGTAATAGTTGGCATCCATGCCCTCCGAGACGAGCGTCTTGCCCTGATGGTCTTCGATGGATTTCAACCGGAAGATCTTCATCAGGATGATGTCCGTGATGGAGCTGATGCGCATCTGGCGCCAAGCCTCACCGTAGTCATGATTCTTGTTGCTCATCAACTCCTTGGCCTGATGAATATATTGGTCGTAGAGCTTGGTGACGGTTTCCACGTCCATGTCAATCTCTTCGGCAGTGTTGGCCACGCCGATTTCAAGCTGGATGAGGGCCATGACGGAGTAGTTGACGATGCCGATGAACTCGGGGATGATGCCTTCGTTCACTTTGGACTCGCCTTTCTCCTGGATGCTGCGGATGCGCTGAGCCTTGATGTATATCTGGTCGGTTAAAGAGGGCAATCGCAGGATGCGCCATGCCGTACCGTAGTCCTTCGCCTTGGCGGAAAAGAGCTCCAGGCATTGCCCAATCAGGGTCTCATATTGTTCGAGTGTGTCGGCCATTATTGTTTGATGAATTTGGAGATAGAGGAAGTGTTGTCTTCGGTGATGATGCGCACGAAATAGACACCGCTGGTCAAATGATTGACGTTGAGGGTGTGCTGTGCGCCCATGGCTGATTCTTGAGCTACTTGGCGACCGCTGAGGTCATAGATGACAATCTGTTGAACCGGCTCGGAGCATTCTATGTGCAGCAGGCCAGTTGTCGGGTTGGGGAAGACGTTGAACTTAAGTTCGTTATGGGATTCAACACCCACATTGTCACTGCCGTCTTCAACACACATGGTTCCCATGCCGGGGAATGAGACGTTGTCAATCCACGCACAGTCGCTGCCACTGGTTGCGGAGTAGTCTTTTTCATACATGAATTTGTAGGTGTGGGTGCCAGCGGATACAGGGGTGGAGAATTGTGACCAACTGATATTGCCAGACTGGCTGTCCTTTTCTTCTCCATCTATGAAAAAACGGAAGAAGTCGTAGCTGACCTCTGAGGATACTTTTCTGAAGAAAGAAATGTTTCCACCAGTAGTGGAAGTCACAGTGACAGAGAGCACAGATTGAGTGTTGTTGTTCAGATTTTGCTTAGAGCGTGCGCAGTAGGTACCTGCATAGGGCGCTACGTTGGTGATGAACCAAGGATAACTATTGTTCTGCCAAGAGAAAGCGGTCAAGTCGCCAGATTCAAAGGTCTCGACGGCATTGCCCAAAGAGATGTATGTGGTGTCGATGGTCAGTAAGTTGTTGGCCACGCCTTTGATGTAAAGAGGTACGATGGTCATGTCAGGCACGGAGGCGCCGATGGACACTTGGTACTGGGCGGTGGCGGTGGCGCCAATTGCCAGCTCGGGAATGGCCTGCGCAGGGGTGACCACCGTAACAGGGCTGTAATGGCTGATGAGGTGGAGTGTGGCGTTGGTCAAGTTCCGATGTCCTGTGTTCATATATTCAACTGTCACATTTACCATGTCACCAGGGGCAAAGCTGCTGGAACCATTGCTGTTTTGAATGGTGGTGTTGGTGATGACCAGCTTCGGGGAGAGGACCGTTACGTTTAATGTCTTGGTGACGGTGACTG
The DNA here is from genome assembly GCA_017650305.1 of Bacteroidales bacterium. Classification (GTDB taxonomy): domain Bacteria; phylum Bacteroidota; class Bacteroidia; order Bacteroidales; family WCHB1-69; genus F23-D06. Next base: position 22,686 of record JAGCFD010000045.1, read on the forward strand.
AGCCGGAGGTGGTTGTGATGGTGAAACTCACGATGTCGCCATCCTTTGCGTCGGCGGGCAGCACGGCCGAGAAGGCGTTGTTGTGAGTTACGGTAGCGTCAACTCCCACGCTGTTGTCACTGACTGTGCCTTGGGTGATATAGACGCCAGGAGTGTTGCTGGTGATAGTGGTTGTCACATTGTATGCCGCATCCACGCCATAGTTAGTCAAGGCGATGTCAATGTCGATGGGCGAACCGGGAGATGGAATGCTGAATTGTGACAGACCTGCTGAGGAGATGGCCACGTATGGGCCGGAAGGAGCAATCACCTGCACAGGCTGGAAGTATTGGATGTAGTTCTGAGCACTGACGGCCAGTTCATAGGTGCCCGGCGTGGTGATGGAGTTGAAGTTGAGTGTGGCGTGGCCGGTGGCATCGGTGAAGGCTGCCGCCACTAATTCGTTGTCGTGGGTTAAGGCTACGTATGCGTAAGGCGCCGCTTGTACGTCGTATTGTGTGGAACCAATCACGAGAACATCCGACGCGGAAACAGTCATGGTGCTGGGGATGCCCAGATAAGGTTTCAAAGAAGGATCACCCATCAGATGGTAGATCTCCCAGTAGTAGAGTTTTGCGTCGGAGCTGGAGGCCTCAATGCCCAAGTTGCCAGCCGTCATCATGCCAGTGATGGTGGTGGCCCATACACCATGGCTCTCTCCATGTGTGTGGAAAATGCGGTCGTAGGCACCCAAATTGTTTGAAAGATAGTTGGGGTTGGCTGTGACACTGCTGCGTACACCAACAGCCCAATAGAAATCTTCATCCCAATAGGTGTTGTTGGATCCTCCAACGTAGCCGACAGCACCCTTGTTGGCAGCACGCACTACCGCCTCGGCAAAGCATTCAGACTCGTCGAATTTGGAGGTCTGACAACAGTTGCCAATCATGAAGCCGTATTTGTCTGCATTGGACATGGAGGATACGTCTGAATTGGAGAAGCTGGGGTCTGCCCATCCGGTAGAGGAACCATGGGCCGTATAGTTCGCCCAACCGCAACCTGCACCAACCTCTGCGCGAATCGTAGCCGCCTGACTGGAACAATTGTACATGTGCTTGTAAACGGTGGTGTATTCGTGATTGGTGGAGTTTGGATTGACGTAGTTGTTATATACGTAGTTAATCTGGCCGTTGGCATGGGTGGGCGACCAGTTGTTGTCGGTGCCGGCAATCAGAACTGCCTTGCCTAAGTAGGAAGGATCCGGCATGGTGAACTGCTCATACATCAAAGTCTTTTCAAATTGCGGATTCAGCTGGCTGACATTTTGTGCTGAGAAACGGCCATAGTAACAGTCGGGAAGATGGTCACCAGAGGTCCAGGTCGCATAGTAGAGGTCGGTTTTGTGCGCAGAACTGGATTGGCCCGTGAAGGTGGGCACCTGGGCAACGTCACCAATGAAAAGCACAAAGGTGGGTGCGGGATTCTCCGCAGTCGCATTCGTGTACTCTGCCGCAATGTAGTTCTTGATGGCGGTGGTCGTGGTGCCAATGTTGCTCGTGTAGGCTACCTCTACAATGTATCCGATACGCTTCTTCCAAGCAATGAAAGCAGCCAGATTCTCGTTGTCGGCAAACATGGAGTTGGCAATGATCAAATATTTGATAGGGGAGACGGTGAACTCGTCGCGGACTTGGAAAGGATTGATGACCGCCTCTTTGGCAGCATGGAACAAAGGACTGTAGTATTTGTCCTTCATCTCCAAAGTGGCCGGGATGTTGGCATTTTCAAACGTGATCTCCACGCTGATGCGGCTGTACAGACGAATGCGGTTGGTGACAGGGTTATAAGCCACAGGACTTACTACCACGTTGGCCATGTTCACGTCACGCATGGTGCCGATCAGATGCGAAGTGACCACTTCCGGTTGGGCAATGTAGAATGCATTGGTGTGGTAAATGATCTCGTTCTTGTTGAATGGACGCTCACCTTGATATGATTTGGGATAGCTCTGCTGGCACGGCATGATGGTATGCTCAATGCCAAGCTCGGCTGCATCATACTCCTCAAAGTCGGCTGAGACGATGTTCACATTGACATCTTCACAAAGCGGAACCTCAATCAATTTGGTCAGCAGTGGCAATGCAGGACTTCCTACTTCAGTGGAGGAGGTGTAGCCATCCATTGTCAGGCTGGTGTACATGTCAGGACCTGCCTTGAAGGTGCCAGTGACCATTTTCGGGACGTTGAACTCTATGGATAATTTGTTCATAGAGCTCTGCAAGATGGTGTATTCCTGTGCTGTCATGAAGGCAAATAAAGACAGGAGCACAAATGTGAAAATACTTTTTTTCATTATGGAGAAAGTTTTAATTGTTAATCAATTAGAAAGTTACGGTTTATTAAAAAGGGGTAAGTAAGAAACGGCAAATATAACATTTTTCTTATATGAAGTCGGAAAAAATATGCAGGATTTTTTGTAGTTTTGCGGCCTAAAAATAGAAGTATGAATCCAAGAGTTAGATTTGCCCCGAGTCCTACGGGCCCCCTCCATATCGGAGGTGTCAGAACAGCACTTTACAACTACCTTTTTGCAAAGAAAAACAACGGCACACTGCTGCTGCGCATTGAAGATACCGACCAGACACGTTTCGTGCCTGGCGCAGAACAATATATCATAGAAGCATTCCAATGGTTGGGAATCCCCTTTGACGAGGGCGTTGGCATTGGGGGCGATTATGGCCCCTACCGCCAGTCGGAACGCAAGGCTCTGTACAAACCCTATGCCGAGCAACTCGTGGCCGACGGCTGGGCCTACTACGCCTTTGACACCCCCGAGATGCTCGATGCCAAGCGTAAAGAGGCCGAGAGCCAGAAAAAGACCTTCCAGTATGATGTGCATACCCGTATGCAGATGTGCAATTCCTTGACTTTGAGCGAAGAGGAGGTGCAGACAAGACTTCAGCGCGGCGATGCCTTCGTGGTTCGTTTCAAATATCCTGAGAATACCGACATCCACGTCCATGACCTTATCCGCGGCGAGGTGGTCATCAACTCCAACCTGCTTGACGACAAGGTGCTGTATAAGTCTGACGGTATGCCTACCTATCACTTGGCCAATATCGTGGATGACCACCTGATGAAGATCACCCACGTTATCCGCGGCGAAGAGTGGTTGCCCTCGGCACCGCTGCACGTGATGCTCTACAAGGCCTTTGGCTGGGAGGCTCCCCAGTTCGCCCACCTGCCCCTGCTGCTCAAACCCGATGGCAATGGCAAACTCAGCAAGCGCGACGGCGACCGCCTCGGATTCCCCGTCTTCCCATTGCAATGGATCGATCCCAAGAGCGGCGAGACCTCTTCCGGCTACCGCGAGAGCGGCTATCTGCCTGAAGCTGTCATCAACATGCTCGCCCTCCTCGGCTGGAACCCCGGCAATGACCAAGAGATGATGTCCCTGGAAACCCTCACGGAACTGTTCTCCATCGAAAAAATCAGCAAGGCGGGCGCCAAGTTCTCCCTCGACAAGGCCAAGTGGTTCAATCACGAGTATATCCAGTTGAAATCTGCCGAAGAACTGGCACCCTATATGATCCCTGTCCTGAAAAAAAATGGGGTGGAGTGTGACATTCATTACCTCCAAAACGTTATAGATTTGGTTAAAGACCGCTTGAATTTCATTAACGACTTCTGGGATCAGGCCTGTTACTTCTTCGTAGCACCGACTGAATATGATCCACAGGCCGTGAAGAAACGCTGGAAAGAGGGCATGGGCGACATCCTGCAAGAGGTGATGAAGTTGATAGAGTCCTTTGTGCCCTATGACCAGCAGAAAGCCCATGATGCGGTGATGCAATATATCGCCGACCACGAGCTGAATATGGGACAGGTCCTCAATAGTCTCAGACTGGCTATCGTGGGTGCCGCCCGTGGCCCGGAACTCTTCACCATGATCGGAGTAGTCGGTGTGCAAGAGGTCCGCAACCGCCTTGATAAAGCTATACAAACGATTGAGGGAGTTAGAAGCTAGAGGTCGTCAGTTGATCGTGATTAGCTGATGGCTGACTGCTAACTGCCAAAGTCTGAAAAAAAACATAAAAAAATGATACATAGGCCCATTATATCAATCTTGCTCCTACTGTGTGTGTGTTGGTCGCAAGCTCAAAACCTGACTACTGCATCATTGTCAGGCCAGTCTCCCAACAATATAGTGCAGCAACACCTTGCCGGTGATGGCGTCTTGCTTAGCGGTGGATTAATCCACATGAATGGCGGCGTCACGATGCAACTGGACCCTGCCAAGTTCAATAATAGCACTGGTAATGTCGCCACTCCCCAGATCGGAACTTTCAATAGCAATGGCTTTAATTTCCCGATTTCCCAAGGTCTGATCATGACCACGGGTTATACGTCCGTGGCCAATGGACCTAATTCATCAGGCAGCTCTTCACAATCGGTTGCCAATAACCAGATATATAGCGATCCCATGTTGAGCAGTATAGCATCCTCGACTTTGAATGCATGCTCCGTGCTGGATTTCCAGTTTATCGCATTCGCGGACACTTTCTCGTTCAACTATATCTTTGCCTCTGAAGAGTATCCCGAATGGGCCTGTTCTTCCTATAACGACGTGTTTGCCTTCTATTTGGATGGTATAGATCCCATCACTTTCCTTCCTAGCCATAAGAATGTTGCCATCATTCCCGGAACCGTTCTGCCTGTGACTATTAATGCACTCAACTCCGGAGTGGGAACGAGCGGTTCGTCAGGTGCTTCAGGTTGCCACCCGGGTACCTATTCAGCCTTCTATGTGGCCAATCATAACACAGGAACCCCGGGTGTGGAGTTTGATGGCTATACCGTGAAACTGGCTGCCCAATCGGTGATTCTCGCCTGCCAAACATACGACATGCATCTTTCAGTGTGCAATGTGGGCGACAACAGCTATGACTCAGGAGTCTTCTTGGAGGAAGGCAGCTTCTATAGCCCAACTATTGAAATAAGCTCCAACGCTAATGATGTAACTGCCCCAGATCATTATATACTTCAGGATGGAGATACGTTGGTGCAGAACTGTAAGAGCGCAGATATCATTATCGATTTGCCTCGTCCCAATATGACCGCCTACACGGTTGAGTTTACCTATGGCGGGACAGCGTCTATTGGCAACGACTATTTCCTGACTCGTTATGGCAATAACGGCTCATTGGTCAATTTGGATTTGAACAATAGCAACTTCTCTTTCCAGGATTCTACAGAACTTCATCTGTTTTTGACGATAAATCCGAACGCGACCTTCGAACAGCCCAAAACTGTTGAATTGTGTATTAAGACAGATTATTGTGAAATATACACTGATGATGATCAGTATGATACGTTGCGTTTTGTGTTAATGCCTAATCCCAAGGTGCAGGTGTCAGACTCCATCTTCAAAGCCTGTCACGAATGTACGCAACTGACAGCGGAGGTGACCGGCGGAGGCCCGATGCCGATCTCTTTTCATTGGATAGAGGAAAATGCCGTGCAGAATCCCAACAGTCAGACAACCGCTTGCTCCATCACTTCGGATGTGACGCTCCATCTGACAGCCACCGACTACTGGGGCTGTAAGTCGGATACGGCGGATATTCAGGTCCAGATTACTGAACAGCCCGTCGCTGACCCTGTCATCACCCCGACATTCGGGTGCTCGCCCCTGTCGGTGGTACTGACCACACAAAATCTGCCCGATGGCTGTGACGTCATCTGGACCCTGGTAAATGACACCCTCATCCTCACCGACTCCACAAACAACGCTCATCTGACCTTGCCGGATTTCGGCTATTACGACCTTGACCTCTGGGTGTCCACAGCGCCGGGATGCAATGATTCGATACACCTGAGCAATGCCATTCACGTGGCCGACTTCCCTCACGCCTCCTTTACCTTCACTCCTGATGAGGCGCAGAATGGCCAGACCGTCACTTTCTTTAACTTGTCTGAAGGCGACAATATCACGAACTACCAATGGCTGTTCGGCGATGGCGGCACATCGTACGAGTCTGATCCCACCCACGCCTATCATGTCATCAACAGCGAGAATATGCTGGTTCGCCTGACCGTCACCAACGGCGACGGCTGTGCCGATGACACGACTATGATCGTGCCCGTGGTCGATAACTTCGCCCTTTGGGTGCCAAACTCCTTTACCCCCAATAACGACGGCAATAATGAAATCTTCCTGCCTATTGTCAATGATGTGGCTTACTACCAATTTGAGATATATAACCGTACCGGCGAACTCTTCTTTATGACCAATAGCACTGAACAGGGCTGGGACGGTACCGTCAACGGCAAACCCGTGCAGACGGGTGTCTATGTGTGGCGCATCACCTATGCCAAGTACGCCGATCCGTCCTATTACTATGTCAAGGATGGTCAGCTGATACTGATAAGGTAATGGGCTGAAGATGAGATTTCGTTTTTTCTAAAACTGATGTTGCAATGGAATTGAAAGATTTCGTGGCCTGTATCGCCCAGGAAATGAACCTGCAGCTTGAACAGGTCCAAAATACGCTGGAACTGCTGAATGGCGGTGCCACCATACCCTTCATCTCCCGGTATCGTAAGGAGGCGACCGGCAGTCTGGATGAGGTCCAGATTGAGCAGATCAAGAATATGTACGCTCGCCTGATGGAACTGGAAAAACGCCGTGCCACCATTCTTGACTCTATTCGCGAGCAGGGCAAACTGACCCCGGAACTGGAAGCGCAGTTGTCAACAGCAAAGTCGATGAGTGAGCTGGAGGACCTCTATCTGCCATTCCGTCCCAAGCGCAAGACCCGTGCTTCGGTGGCAGTTGAGCGCGGCCTCGAACCGCTGGCCAAGATCCTGTCTGCCCAACAGCAAGTGGATATGGCCAAAACCGTCCGCCCTTTTATCAACCCTGACAAGGAAGTGCCCGATGCGGATGCAGCTCTGGCGGGTGCTCGTGACATCCTTGCTGAGCGCCTGAGCGAGAATTTGCAACTGCGTGCCATGCTGCGCAACACCTTCCGCCAGCATAGCCGTATCACCACCAAACAGGTGAAGGATAAGGTGGATGAGAACGAGAAGTTCAAGATCTACTACAATGCCAGTGAGTTCCTGCCGAAGGCTCCATCCCATCGTATCTTGGCCATGCTGCGTGGCGAAGAGGAGGGCATCCTCCGCCTCACCATCGCTCCAGACGAAGAGAAGACACTCTCCGCCATCCGCCGCAAGCTGATCCGCAACAACTCCAACTGCGCCGAACAGCTCTGGATGGCTGCCCAGGATGCCTATAAACGCCTCCTTCAACCCCAGATGGAAACGGAGATGCGCAAGTTCTATAAGGAGAAAGCCGACACCGAAGCTATACAGGTCTTTACCGACAACGCCCGTCAGCTGCTGATGGCCGCACCATTAGGACAAGTGACAACCCTGGCCATCGACCCCGGCTTCCGCACGGGTTGCAAGGTCGTCATCCTGGATCCTCAAGGGAAGCTGCTCTACAACGAGACCATCTATCCGCATCCACCCGTGGCCCAGTACAAACTTGCCTCCGACAAACTCAAACGACTTGTGTCGCAATATAAAGTTGATGCCATTGCCATCGGTAACGGCACCGCCGGGCGCGAGACGGAACACTTTCTCAAATATATCCCCTTTGAACGAGACGTGAAGGCCTACATGGTCAACGAGAGTGGCGCGTCCGTCTATTCCGCCTCTCCAGTGGCGCGGGAGGAGTTCCCTAATTACGATGTGACGGTGCGCGGCGCGGTCTCCATCGGCCGTCGCCTCATGGACCCCCTGGCCGAACTCGTCAAGATCGATCCCAAAGCCATCGGGGTGGGGCAGTACCAGCATGATGTCAACCAGAAGCGCCTCCAGGAGAGTCTGGTCACGACCGTAGAGAGCTGCGTCAACCAAGTGGGCGTAGAGCTGAATACCGCCAGCAAAGAGCTGCTGTCGTATGTCTCCGGCGTGGGTCCGGCCTTGGCGCAGAATATCGTCTCCTATCGCAATGAACACGGCGCCTTTGCCAGCCGCGAGGAACTCAAACAGGTGCCCCGCTTCGGCGCCAAGGCCTTTGAACAGGCCGCTGGCTTCCTGCGTATCCGCAATGCCCAGAACCCCCTCGACAGTAGCGCCGTGCACCCGGAGAGCTATCCCGTGGTCGAAAAGATGGCCGCCAGCTGCAACTGCTCTGTGCCTGAGCTGATGAAAAGTGCCGAATTGCGCAAGCAACTGAGACTGGAGGAGTTCGTGACCGACAAGGTGGGTCTTCCCACCCTGACCGACATCCAAAAGGAACTCGAGAAGCCTGGCCGCGACCCGCGCGCCCACTTCGAGATGTTCGAGTTCGACAAGAATGTCCATAAGATGGAAGACCTGACCCCAGGCATGATACTCCCCGGCATCATCACCAACATCACCAACTTCGGCTGCTTTGTAGATGTGGGCGTGCACCAGGACGGGCTGATCCACGTCAGCCAACTCGCCGACCATCGTGTTGACCACCCATCCGATGTGGTGCGACTGAACCAGAAAGTGACCGTCCGCGTGGTGGGAGTCGAACTGGACCGAAAACGCATCAGCCTCGCCTTGGTAAACCCTTCCTGAAAACGCTATATGATGAAAAGAATTGAAAGAATTGAACTGATGGAGCAAAAGCTTGACTCGGTCCTGAGTGTGCTACAGAATATGGAAGAGGCTCTGAACCAATACGAGACTGCTCAAGAGGATGTGCGCTTGTTGGCTGACTACCTGGAAAGTCGTGAGTGGAAAGCCGACTTTGCCGCCGATGAGGCAGGCAGACTGCCTAAAACCCTGAAACGCGGTGTGCTGAGCGAGGACGGGATATGGAATGTGCTGGAACGGAACCGGGAACTGGTGGAACGGATGAAGGCGAAAGATAGTTTGAATGAATAGAAAACTGGGTTTATGAAGAAGTTGCTCCTGTTGTCTTTTATCCTTTCTCTGGTCCTGAACAGTATGGGTCAGGTTGTTCTTCTTTATCCCAATTGTGTAAAGTCCCAGTCCACACAAGAGGCCCTTGCCCAAGAGGATTCTGATTTTGTAAAAGACGGTCTGGCCATGTCCCCTTTCCATCCTCGTGCCCATACAGGTCATTTCAGGACGCTTCGCCTGCTGGACACGATGAGGTTGGAACTTTATTCAAAAGAAACCAAGGAGACCCTGAAGCGTTTTCCTGATTTCAGCAATGACTATGATGATGTGGTACATTGGTTTAATGACCAGTCGGTGGGTTTCCGAGTCGTAATGCGGGGCGCGGATACGTTGTTCTTGGACAACGTGCTCGGAATGGTATTCGACACAGTTTTGCCTAAATTTCATCCCAATGGTCTGGATGTATTAGCCTTTATGCCAGATTACGATGATTGGAGTTCGGTCAGTTCTATACAAGTATGGTCCGTAAAAGATGGTCATTGGGATTTAATGGACTATAAGCCAGCAAATGAGCAGGACTCGGTCAGGCCCCTGTACCGTGACGGGAAGTGGTGGGTCCAAGCTTGGATGCCCTATTCCGATGAGGTCGCATGGCAGCCTTTGGAAGACAATACAGCATATCATCACCTTTGTGGTCTGGAAGCACATTGCTCGGAGATGGATACTGTCTTGTTCCGTTCAATGGTGAAGAAGGATTTGAAACAAATGCATTTTCTGGACCGCCAAGGCTATGCCGCAGAGCAACTGCCCGAGATAGTCGATCCCAATTGCTGGCCGATTATCTCAGGTCAGCATTTCTACTACCAATCGTTCGCTTCTCAAGATCAAGTCTATTTTCTCCATCTTTTTCCGCTAAAAGACGAATTTCGGAATATGCGTTACCACACACGCGGTTACAAGGCACGTCTTACTCCACAACCGGATTATGTGGAGCAACGTGTGGTAAACGGTTACTTGGTGCTTCTGTATGTCTCCAATCCCACTGCTGAAAAAGAAAGAACCCTTCAGCACCTGTCGCAAGTCGTGCGGAAGTATCTGAAGAAACGAAAATAGTTTCCTGTGTTTTATAGGGGATGTTTTTTTCTGTAAATCATCATTTTTGGGGATGTCTCAGGGGTGATGATTGTCGCACTTTTGCATGCTCCAAAAAGAAGCTGAAAATCAGAGCGAATGAGGAGCTGAAGTTAACGTATATAGTCAAAGCTGTTATAGAATGGAAGATCAGAGACTTAGACTGGTGGATATGCCGACAGGTTCGCAGTGTGTCGTCGTGAGACTTAGCGGTTACGGCGGTTTCCGGCACCGCCTTATGGAATTGGGCTTTGTGCTCGGCGAGAAGGTGAAGGTCATCAAGAATGCCCCGCTGCACGATCCCATTGAGTACGAGATCATGCAGAGCCACGTCTCCCTGCGCCGTATCGAGGCCGAACATATAGAGGTGGTGCCGCTTGAGAAAGAGGTGGCCGACAACTACACCTTCAACGGTACAATCACAGAGGAGACCCGGCGCATCTTGGGTGAGAAGGGCAAGACCATCTCCGTGGCGCTCGTGGGCAACCCGAATTGCGGCAAGACCTCCTTCTTCAATCACGCCACGGGCATGCGCGAGAAGGTGGGCAACTACAGCGGCGTCACCGTTGATTCCAAGACCGGCTATTTCAAATACCACGACTATACCATCCGCATAGTCGATCTGCCCGGCACCTACTCGCTCACCGACTATACCCCAGAAGAGCTCTATGTGCGCAAGCATATCTTCGACAATCACCCCGATGTGGTGCTCAATATCGTGGATGCCTCCAATCTGGAACGCAACCTCTTCCTCACCACCCAACTTATCGACATGAACATGCCGATGGTGATGGCCCTCAACATGTATGATGAGCTGGAGAAAAACAACGACACGTTGGATCTTACCGCACTGAGCAAGATGTTGGGTTTTCCCATCGTGCCGACCATCTCCTCGAAAGGCTCCGGCATTGAAGAGGTGATGCGGATGATTGTGGAGATTTATGAGAATCTGGAGGAGAACTCCAAACATATTCATATCAACTATGGTACAGAAATCGAGAAGAGTATTGATGTTCTAAAGGAGATTATCAAAAAAGATTCCCGATATGATACCGAATACCCGACCAGATATATTGCCATCAAGTTTTTGGAGAATGACGAGACTACCATCCAGGACTTCTCGGAGCATTCCGAGATCGAGACTTTGAAGAGAGAGGCCCACGAACAGCGCGCCCGACTGGAGAAATGTTACCACGAAGATGCCGCTACCGTCATCTCCGGTGCCAAATATGGTTTTATCCGGGGCGCCTTGGCCGAGACGTATACCATTGGCAAGGACCGCAGTAAGCAACGTGCCTACACCGTCGATAAGTTCATCACCAACAAATGGCTCGGCTTCCCGATCCTCATCTTCTTCCTCTGCTTTATGTTCTTGATGACCTTTATCTTAGGCGCCTACCCGCAGCAATGGCTGGAGTCGTTCTTCGGCTGGCTGGGTGGTACCATCTCGCGGGTGATGTCCGATGGCATCCTCAAGGATCTGCTCGTGGACGGCATCATCGCCGGAGTCGGTGGGGTCTGCTCGTTCCTACCTAACATCTTGATACTCTTCTTCTTCATCTCTATTCTGGAAGACACGGGCTACATGGCGCGCGCCGCCTTCATCATGGACAAACTGATGCACAAGATGGGCCTCCACGGCAAGTCGTTTATCCCATATATCATCGGTTTCGGATGCAGTGTGCCCGCTATCATGGCCACCCGCACCCTCGAAAACCGCAAGGACCGCATCCTGACCATCATCACGGTGCCCTTCATGTCGTGCTCGGCCCGGCTGCCTGTATATCTGCTGCTTATCTCCGCCCTCTTCACCTCATCGGCCCAAGGCATCTTTGTGACGGGCCTGTACAAAGGACTGATACTCACTGGCATCTATCTCTTGGGCGTGGTGGCGGCTATCCTCACCTCCCTGCTGATGAAGAGAATCTCGTTCAAAGATGATTCCGACCAGTTTGTGATGGAGCTGCCGCCGTATCGTATCCCGACTTTCCGCAACGCGGTCATCCACATGTGGGACAAGAGCGTCCAATACCTCAAGAAGATGGGTACCGTCATCCTCGTTGCCACCATCATCATCTGGGCGTTGGAGTACTTCCCGCAACATAGCCCGCAAATCGATCGCTATACGGCTCAGATTGAACAGGTTGAAGCTGATGAGACGATGGATGAGGCTGTCAAGGCCGAAACGATAGACCAGTTGACGCTCGACCGCACCATCGTGCAGACAGAGAACTCCTATCTCGGACGTATCGGGAAGGTCATCTCTCCCGTGTTCCGACCGTTGGGCTTCGACTGGAAGATGAGCGTCTCCCTGCTGACCGGCTTCGCCGCTAAGGAGATTGTGGTCTCCTCCATGGGCGTGCTCTATCATACATCCACCGATGCCGACGAGCACTCCGCGGCCCTTCAGCATAGCATTCATGAGCAAACCTGGACCTCCGGGAAACTCAAGGGACAACCGATATTCACACCCCTGGTTTCCATCTGCTTCATGATCTTTATCCTGCTGTATGTGCCCTGCGTGGCCACCGTGTCGGCAGTCTATAAGGAGGCCGGCGGAAAATGGGCGGCCTTTACCGTGTTCTATAACACGTTTGTCGCCTGGCTGGTCTGTTTCCTGATCTATCAAATCGGCATGTTGTTGTAAATTCTGTATTATGTCTGAACATATTGAAGATAAAGAGCTTGAATTGAATGATCATACTCATGGGCATGATCATTGTGAGAATCATGCACATCACCACGAACATGAGCATCGTGAGGAACATGACGAGCATCATGCGCATGGACATCATCACCATCATCATCATGACCATAGCCATGTGATCACCTCTCTGAACCGCGCATTCATCATCGGCATCACGCTGAACATTGTCTATGTGTTGGCGGAAGCGATTGCGGGATTTGGATTTCACTCGTTGGGACTCCTTTCCGATGCGGGCCATAACTTGAGCGATGTGGTCAGCTTGGTGCTGGCCCTGATTGCCTTTAAGCTCTCGGATTCTTTGGCCACGCGCAAGTTCACCTATGGTTATAAGAAGAGCACTATCCTCATCTCTTTGCTGAATGCCTTGATTTTGGGCGTGGCGGTCGTGCTGATTGTCGTGGAGAGTGTCCGCAAGATCATCCATCCGGAACCTATCCAAGGTGAGGTGATTTCCATCGTGGCAGCCATCGGTGTGGTGATTAACGGCATTACCGCTTGGCTGTTCATGAAGGATCAAAAGCGCGACCTGAATGTGAAAGGTGCCTATCTGCACATGTTGGCAGATACGTTGGTCTCCATCGGTGTGGTGGTCTCCGGAATCCTCATCTACTTCACCGGCTGGTATATCGTGGACCCCATCATCGGGTTGGTGGTGGCAGTCGTCATCATCTTTGCCTCGTGGGAACTGTTGCGCGACAGCATCCGCCTATCCCTGGATGGTGTGCCCATGCATGTCAACTATGACCAGGTGGTTTCACTGTTAGGGCAGGCTGATGGTGTCAAGGGCGTACATCATCTCCATATCTGGGCTATCAGCACCACCGAGAATGCCCTCACCGCCCATATCCTGGTGGATGAGTTGGACAAGATGGAGGAGATCAAGGAATACCTCAAACATGAGTTGAAAGAGCATGGGATCTCACATGCCACCTTGGAGTTCGAGACACCTCAAAGCAAGTGCACTGGAAAGTGCCATGAATAAACGACCAAGAGTATGAACTGGCAGCTGGTTATTGTAATAGTGATTGTGGCGGCGGCAGTCATCTATGCTGTGGTGCGGGTGACCCGTCGTGTGCGCCATGCCCGGCGGGGTATCGTGGATTGCGGCTGCGGCTGCGGCATGGATTGCCCCAGTTGTTCACAAGCATGCAAAAAACGCGAACAACTGTAGGTTGTCGCGTCTTTTAGCCTGTTGATGATCTGTCTCGTGGCGGGCAATCCCTATTTTTGTTCCCGTATGGAACTCTCCCTCGTCCAGTCCACCGTCATGCCGAAGAGGGATACCCCTAAGTACCCACGCATCTTCATCGTCTTGTTCTCATTGGTTAAGCGAATGTAGGTTTTGTATGTGCCCGATTTGCCCGGGTATTTCAATTTGCCGCCCTGATATTCGTTATCCTTGGCATTGTATTTGAGGCCGGTCATAAACACTAACCCCAATTGGTTCTTTTTCTTTGGGTTCTCTACCCACACCACCTTGGCCTCGTAGGTGCCATCGGCAGCCTTGTAGATTTGACATTGCGAACCTTCTTTGGAAAAAGGATCCTTGGAGTGATATATACCGCAAATAGCATCCGGGTTCTGTGCGAACACAGATCCAATTGCCATGATGAACAAACTGATGAACAATATTTTTTTCATTTTTGATTTTTTTTAGACGGGAGTCTTGATTATTTTTGAGAACAAAAGTTTAACCCACCTCCCTAGAAACTTTGGCCGTTAGCCCTTAGCCATTAGCCATTAGCCATTAGCCGTTAGCCA
>JAGCFD010000046.1 GCA_017650305.1 Bacteroidales bacterium
ATGGCACAAATATGATTGTGAAAACAGAACCTCTTTATTTGAGAGTGTCATGCAAAGAGAGGATGTTGTGCCTTGTGGTAAGTATTAGTCTATCAGACAATTATAGTCTTTAACTTTTCTCTTGATAGAAAAGTTACAAAAGATCAAGCCGACATGAATGCCGCCCGCTCTGTCCGCCCTCTGACAGCGGCGACAAACGTGAACAAAAATGCAGCTATTTCAAAAGGGAAGATTCTCTGACGGCATGCATTTTTGTAAACGCAAGCGCCTTTGCACGCCGCTGTTGGAGGCCGGCCATTCACGCCGCGTCCGCACCGCATGTCGGCCTTCCCGCCCGCGTGCTCTATGGGCAGGTGCCCCCCTAAAGCCCCCTAAGATTAAATGAAAACGGTTGATTCTGCCGTTGGTCTCATCTTTGTTGTGCCATCATGTATATAACTCCCTATTTTTTGTATCTTTGCCGCACAATCTTAAAGAAATCAAAACCTTATGAAATCCAAACATACCCTCCGTCTTATCGCCACCCTGCTGTGCCTGTGGAGTGTGTGTGCGTCAGGTCAGAAGTTTCAGGTGCATACTGACACGATTATCATTCATAGCGACAAGGTCCTTTGCGACGGCTTCCTTTTCACGTATGAGCAAGGTTATTGGAATTGGGTGCCGGAACAGGGATGGCCTTCCATCCTATATCAAGATGCCACCTATACCGTAACCCGAGGTGGCTATGGTCGCATTTGGTTCACAGAAAACGAACCCAGTGTGTACACCGAAAGTCGTTTCGGAGGTTTGCAAAGCGAAATTATCTATCGACAATACCTTCATTTCGGCAACATCTTTCAAGTACTGAGATGGGGTGACTACTATTATCTTATTGACGAACAGGGTGTGGACAGCATGCTTGTGACTGCCCGTCCAGGCTATATGAAAGTGAAGAACCATCTGCCGTCGCTCTATTCTGATGTCACCGAGAGAGAATCCTATCCTGAAGCAAAGTGGTATGTGCCGGAGGACAACTGGGCAAAGTGGTGTGTGCCGGAGGACAACTGGGCAACACCGGTACATTGCCGTTTAGGAGCCAGCCGATGGAGATCCTACGATACCACTTATCTTGGTGCCTTCAAAGCTTTTGACCAGCTCTATTATGTTGTCACCATAAAAAATGAGACTTTCATTGCCCAACGGAGAGGCCAAGAGATTGTTACGCTTTTATCGTTGGGAAAATCGTGGAATGATCATAACAAATACGATATAGTATACTATCCACGCAACCTGGAGCCTGATGACCGACACTGCCGCATTCCCTTCTATGTTTCATCCTCCATGGCAGGGCTCTTAGACATAGATGGTGGCAATATTGCAGTTCACTATATTATAAGGGAATCGCTGTAATTGTTTCGGCAAGAAAACAATAACTTAGCGCTTATTTTCTCAGATGTCCGAACAACGTCGTCTCCACCAGTTCGCAGATGATATGGCCCACCATGATATGCGACTCTTGGATGCGGGGGGTATCGGTGGAGGGTACGTTGAGGCAGAGGTCAGCCAGCTCCTTCATCTTGCCACCGCCACGGCCCGTCATCGCCACGGTCTTGATGCCCATCTCGCGTGCCTTCTCAAAGGCATTGACGATATTCTGAGAGTTGCCGGAAGTGGAGATGCCCACCAGCACATCGCCTGCGTGGCCGGTGCCAGCGAGCAGCCGGGAGAAGATATGTTCATAGCCATAGTCGTTGCCCACGGCGGTCAGATAGGAGGTGTTGCAGTGCAGGGCCTCGGCATTCAAGGGCGGACGGTCGAAGTAGAAACGGCCGGAGAGTTCCGCGGCCAGATGCTGGGCGTCGGCCGCGCTGCCGCCGTTGCCACAGAAGTGGATCTTGCCCTGATTGCGCAAAGAGGCACACATCATATCGGCAACGGTTGAGATTTTTTTCACGAGGTCTATATCTTGCAATATCAGCTGTTTAACCTGAATACTCTCTTCGATGGAGCGGATAATTCTGTCTGTCATTTTATGTTGGTATTTTGGGGCGCAAAGTTACGGAAAAAATGGAGACGGCGGAGATGTGGCCGATTTTTATTACACAGATCTGGTCTTTTCATTGGCAACAAGCAGCTCCGCCTTTATCTCCATACGGTTAAACGCAAAAAGTTTCTTCCCCAAGTCCTTGAGCGAAGCTCCAAGATGATAGACTGTGTCATCAATGATGAGGAAGCGGTCGTGATAGCGATCGCTCTCCCAGATGCTAATGGGTGAATATTGCTGGTTGTGACACTGTAGGTCCACCGATAAAATTTCGGAAATGTGCCGTGTGATGATTGTTGCGCCAACGCCATCAGTCCGTTTGGCAAGGGTCTTCAATACTGTGTCGTCCACATAGTTGTCGATAAGGACAATGCTCTTCTGTGCTGCACGTACCAAATCAGAAACAAACGTGTGCGCATCAAAGATTTGGCCGTCGTAAAAGATACCCTCTTTGGGCGGGAGAGACGTGCGCACAAAAAAGTCTAACGTTTCGGTATGTTCGGATAGAACCGCATCATGTTCCGCAACTTTTTGTTCCAACTGCTCCAATCGATGATTAACCGCATAGCCCCGCAACAAATAATCTTTCAGCACAGTGTTCGCCCACTGGCGAAAACGTGTTCCTCTGAAACTCTTCACTCGATAACCCACAGAGATTATCACATCTAAATTATAATATAGTGTTTTATATTGTTTGCCATCTGCCGCAGTAGTCAAGAAATCCTTGACTACTGAACTTCTGGACAACTCCTTCTCTTTAAAGATATTATGAATGTGCAAACTAACATTTTGTTTCGTTGTACTAAATAGTATAGCCATCTGCGCCTGCGTGAGCCACACGGTCTCGTTCTCTAGCCAAACCTCCAACATTATGCTTTCGTCTGGCTGGTACATGATAATCTCTCCTTTTTCCATCTTTTTATTTTTCAAATTTGCTGCAAAAATAACAATTTCTCATAACACATTGATAGTCAATTAATTTTAACGATTAATTGTTAAAAATGCGACTATGGCACAAGACCTATGGATGCCGTTTCGTGCCCATGCAGGCCAGCGGCCTGCCGGGGTGCGTAGGATATGCGGCCCGGAGACCATCATTCCGCACGCCGGAGGTGTGCGGGGAAATTGAAATGAAAATACAATGCGAGATAACCAAATAATTTCATAACACGGAAGAGGTCTGCCATTATAATTCAATTATTGTTATATTTGCAGCGTTTTTTGGCAATGGTCAAAAAACATTAGAAAATGGTTCAAAACGACTAATAATTAGATTGAAAGAAAAAGAAATACGTTAATTTATAAAATATATTAATCACAGCGTTTGCTAATTATTCGAGGTATTCCTAAAGTTTGGCGACTAAAAGATAATTCCCCCGGAATAAGTTCAGCGAACGTTCACGTAAGCGTGGACGGAACTTATTGGGGAACAGGTATGCCAAACACCTCGGAATACAATAAGTGATATCTACGCTTTTTGTATTTCCTGGTATTTGGCTCTCTTGAACTCCTTGATAAAGGGCAAAGCTGAAAAAGCAACGCAAATATGACACTTTTTCACACAGCAAAAGAGATGGTTGATTACCTACGGTTCAACAAGGGTTTGATTCTGAACAATCAAGACAATCAGTGGAGTTATACTATAAATAATAACATTGTATTTTCCTTTGACATCAAAAAAAACCGCTTTTCTCTATCAGAAAATGGAATATCTATTCATGCTGATCGTGACACCAGCATGGATCTCACCAAACCAGAAAACCATAGTGTTGTCATGCTTCTGCTAAACATTCTTGAACGTGGATACGCTTTTTCTACCATCACACTAGAAAAGAAATGGCAAACGGGACATGACCCTATTTGGTTAGATGTCATGCTGAAAAGTCCGTCAACAGAAGATATCTATATGATTGAAGTAAAAAAATATGATGAATATCTCAAATATGCCGATGCAGATAATGAATCAAAAGTAAAACAACTTTGTTCGTATGCGATGCAAGAACAAACAACTAAAATTGCTTCTTTCTATACGTATAACTTTGATAATGGACAACATTGTTTTTCTAACATTTTTTGTGCCGAATTGCGGCAGGTATCACTAAATACGGATGATTTTTATGACAGATGGCACAAAATATTTGACCATTCGGATTACATTTCATTCAATTATCCTTTTAATATCCAAAAATATGTGCTGAAATACAATGATTTGAAAGAAATTGATGATAAGGACACGAAGATTTTGTTCTATCAGTTTCTGACCATTTTGCGATTAAACTCCATATCCGATAAGCCGACAGCTTTTATGAAGATGATTAACCTCTTTTTGGCAAAACTGTCGGATGAGTTTATACAAGATGATGAGTTCGGTTCTTATGATGGTTGTGGAAATAGATTCATCCATAACGGATTGAGATTCCAGTATATAGATGATGAAAGTCCCGAATCTTTTTTGAAACGCTTGAATGAATTGTACAAAACAGGTATGAAAAAATACCTGAACAAAGATGTCATAGATTATACCGATGCTGAATTGAAGCCTCTTATTACAGGTGGACATTCTGACGATTTGATGAAAGCCTTTGACAACCTGCGCTTGAAAAAGAACAACAGTTTCTCATTCATAGAGGTTTATGATGACACAACTTTTATGGAGAACTTTCTCGTTGTAAAGGAAATTGTGAAATTGCTGCAAAATTTCAAGTTCAAGTATGACACCAAGCACCAGTTTTTAGGCGATTTCTTCGAGGATTTACTCAACACCAGTCTCAAACAAGAGGAAGGGCAGTTTTTCACTCCTTACCCATTGGTGGATTTTATGGTTAACGCTTTGGACATAGAGAATCGTATCGCGCAGAATCTAAAAAAGCGTAATCTTGATTTTGTACCCAAGGTCATTGATTATGCTTGTGGGGCCGGACACTTCCTCATTAGTTCAATGCGAGCCATACAAGAAGTGTTGTCAACTATTAAACCGATCACCACAGACCAAGCCAAAAGAATCGAAACCTATCGGACAAATCCTTACGCTTGGGCAGACATCCTTCATGTTGTTGGCATTGAAAAAGATTATCGTTTGGCCAAAACGACAAAGATAGCAACATTCCTTAATGGAGACGGTGAAGCGCAAATAATTGCAGGTGATGGTATCAATCGCTTTGACTGTGAAGATTATAATGGTACCATTTTAGCAACAAAGACCAACAAACTTGAACTGTTCGATTATGTAATATCCAATCCGCCATATTCTGTTGAGGGTTTTATGCAGAATTTCCGAAGAAATCGAATCAATGAGCATTCTAACACTTTTACTTTGTTAGAAAATGGAATCAATTCTAAAGATGCCAAAATAGAAGTGTTTTTTGTTGAAAGAGCAGAACAATTACTGAAAGAAGGAGGAATTGCTGCAATAATTTTGCCTCAATCCATTTTGTCAGGTGACAAGTACAATCCCCTGCGAGCCTTTATCAAAAATCATTTCAGGATAATGTCTATGCTGCTAACAGCTGACATTACTTTTTTAGGTACCACAACCAGTCCTGTGATTTTGTTCTTGAAAAAAGAAAAGGTAAAAGGTTGTGATTACGAGGTGCTAATTCATCAATCACCAAAATACACTAATCCCAAAGCCTCAAAGCTAAGAGACCTTGAAACTCGCTTTTTAGGTTATGAATTTAGCAGCAATAAGAACAAGTCGGGAATAACCCCCAAACCAAATTCAATATTAGAGAAGCTGATACCTGCCACCAATGAATTTATTTGCACTGGTAAAATATGTCATCACACACTAGATTCAAGATATTCAAAAGTCGTAAAACTATCTGATATAACAATAAATACATCAAAGGTCTATAATGGTGATATTTATCCCAAAAGAATGGTTTGCAGTGGAAAACCTCTCAATAAATTTTGTCAGATAAACCAGTGGAAAGTCTCTGATTTTGTTAATCCTCCAACCGATTATTTGGAAATCGGCGATTTGAAGACGCAAATTCCATCAAAACTGAAGCAAAGTACACGTTTGTGTAAAAAAGGTGATATTCTTATATCTTCATTGCTACCAGACAAAGATAAAATTGTTGTTGCTAAGGATAATTTTATGCTTTCTTCTGCTATATATGTACTATCCTCTTTCAAGGACGACACTGAAAGGGATAAAATATTGCACAAATTACAATCACAAAAAACAATTGATCAAATGTGTGCATTGGTGGATGGATTTAAAATAACTTATGCAAAAATCAGCGAACATAATTTATATCATAATGTCTTGATTTAATAATTCTCTTATTATTGCCTATTACAACAACCCTGTGTTCACTCTATTGATTGCCCGAATTTCATATCTTCCTATCTCCTTTCCCCGCAGGCCGCTGGCCTGCGAATGGATGGCACGGGACACCCATCTATATACACACCCACGCACGGCTTCCTACACACCCATGCAGGCCGCTGGCCTGCCACGCCGCGGAAATCAAGCCGCCAAGGAAACATTTTGAACATAGACCACGCTGTAAACATTCCCAAGCCGGCGACTATAGGACCCGCTTGACAATGCCAATATAAACGAACCACCCGTAAGCATGGCAACCCCTGCACAACTATTAGGAACCTATTATTGGCTTAAAGGAATGAATCTGTTTCCAAGCAAAGGCAGGCCAGCGGCTTGCCGGGGTGCGTAGGAAATGCGGTCCAGGAACCATCATTCCGCACGCCGGAGGTGTGCGGGGAATCCACGATCCATCATGATACATCTTCAAAAATGTATTTTTCATCAAATTCCACCTCCGCTTTCTTTAACATATCCAGATATTCCTCCCTAAATGTTCGTTTGGCATGATGACACTCCTGATTTTGAATATACTGAACAACCTTGGGCACCTGACTTTTGGAATATGAAAACGCTCCGTAACCCGTCTGCCAGGCAAAGTCTCCCTGACAGAAACCCTGTTGATTGATCCATTCCGAAGTTTCCCTCTTCACCCGTAACATCAAGGAAGACAAGGATTGCGTCGGGCGCATCCCGAATAGAATATGAATGTGGTTCACCGTTCCGCCAACAGCCAGAATCTGATGACCTTGCTCTTGAACAATGGCTGTTAAATACTGGTATAACCGTTCACGCCATGAAGGTTCAATTAATGCTTCCCGATACCGGACTGCAAATACCGTTTGAATGTGGATCTGCGTATAGGTGTTTGTGTCAGTGTTTTTGGATTTTGAATTCTTTTGATTTTTCATTTTTGCGATATTTTTTAGGACTGCAAAAATAATAATTTCTTATAACATATTGATAATCAGTTAATTTTAACGATTGATTGTTAAAAATGTGACTATGACACAAGACCTATGGATGCCGTTTCGCACACGCCGTAGGTGTGCGGGTTTTTCCCACATTTTTATTACCTTTGCAGCCTGCAATTTTTCACGTATGGAAATAGAGAAAACACCTATCAACGGCCTGCTCATCCTGCATCCCAAAGTGTTCCAGGATGCACGCGGCTACTTCTTCGAGAGCTATAACCAACAGGCCTGGCAAGAGGCCGGCATCACCGAAACCTTCGTGCAAGACAACCAGTCGTGCTCCCAGAAAGGTGTGGTGCGCGGTCTTCACTTCCAGTGCCCGCCCTACGCCCAGGCCAAGCTGGTGCGCGTCATCCAAGGCGCAGCCCTCGACTTCGCCGTCGACATCCGCAAGGGCAGTCCCACCTACGGCCAGTACCACAGCGTACTGCTCACCGCCGACAACTTCGTGCAGTTCTTCCTGCCCGCCGGCTTCGCCCATGGCTTCGCCGCCCTCGAAGACAACACCGTCTTTGCCTACAAGTGCTCCGACTTCTACAACAAAGATTCCGAAGGCAGCATCCGCTTCGATGATCCCGACCTTCGCATCGACTGGCAGGTTTCCGATCCCATCATCTCCGAAAAGGACCTCCTCGGCGCCGACTTCGCCTCTTTTGACTCCCCCTTCGACTACGACCTCTACAAAAAATGATCCGCTTAGTAATCTTCGACCTCGACGGCACCCTGCTGAACACGCTGCAGGATTTGGCAGACTCGGCCAACTATATGCTGGAGAAGCATCATTTCCCCACCTATACGGCCGACGCCTACAAATACTTCGTGGGCAACGGCATGCCCAAGCTGATTGAACGCATCCTGCCGGGCGTGTTCCCCGACAAAGCATTGTTTGACACTTGCCTGAAAGAATTTTTAGACCACTATACCATCCACATGTCCGACAAAACCGTCCCTTATGACGGCATTTCGGAACTAACCCGCGAATTAAAACAACGGGGCATCCAAATTGCAGTGGCCACCAACAAGGTACAGGAGGCGCTGCCGGAACTCTTCGCCACCTTCTTCCCGGAAGTCACCTTTGACGTATTGTTGGGCCAACGCCCCGGCATCCCCGTGAAGCCCGACCCGCAGGTGATTTATGACATCCTCGAGGCCACCCATTGCACCCCCGAAGAGACCCTCTACTTGGGCGACACGGGCGTGGACATCCAAACATCCCTCGCTGCCGGTGTAACACCGATAGGCGTACTGTGGGGCTACCGTCCTCGCTCAGAAATGGAGGCCGCCGGCGCCACCCGTTTCATCGAACATCCCCTGGATTTGTTGAACCTTTTGTAATGATACCACCTATGACATATCAAGATTCTGAAATACTTATACTGCAACAGATGACCGTTTCGGCAACTGGCCAGCCCGTGGCAGATTGTCAAGCCCTCGCCGCTTCCGGCTCCCACCGCCGCTACTACCGACTTGTGATGGCTGACCACTCCACCCTCATCGGCGCCTTCAACGACGATGTGTCGGAAAACATCGCCTTCTTCACCTTCACCCGCTTCTTCGAAGAAAAAGGGCTGAGCGTGCCACATCTCATCGCAGTGCATGACGACAAAAAGCACTATCTTCAATCTGATCTGGGCAACACCACCCTCTACGAATTTCTTTGCAAAAATCGCGTTGGTGCATCACTGTCGCAAGCAGTGAAAGATTATTACGAACAGGTGGTGCGCGCACTCCCTGCATTTCAGCTTTCAGGCCAGGACCACTTCGACTTTTCCGTCTCCTACCCTCGCCACTCCTTCGACCGCCAGTCGATGCAGTGGGATCTCAACTACTTCAAGTACTACTTCCTCAAACTGGCCAATGTCCCCTTCAACGAGCAGAAGCTGGAAGATGACTATCAGGCGTTGATGGACTACCTGCTCTCCGCACCCAGTGATTACTTCCTTTATCGGGATTTCCAATCGCGCAACATCATGGTGAAAGACGACAAGGTCTTCTTTATCGACTACCAAGGCGGCCGCAAGGGAGCGTTACAATATGACATCGCATCGCTGCTGTATGATGCCAAGGCCGATCTGCCAGAGGATTTCCGCACGCACCTGCTGAATCTGTACTTGGACACCCTCGCCCAAAACATAGAGGTGGACCGTGAAGCCTTTGTCAGTTATTTCCACGGGTTTGTCCTCATCCGCATATTGCAGGCCATGGGAGCGTATGGTTATCGCGGATATTTTGAACGAAAAACACATTTCTTGCAAAGTGTCCCGTATGCAGTGCGTAATCTGGAGCAACTTCTCGACAAAATGCAACTACCCATTGAGTTGCCGGAACTGACATCCGCCTTGCGTTCGCTCATCGCCTCCGATCCGGTCAAGCCCTACCAGCCGTCCCAGACCCTGACCGTGGTAGTGCAGAGTTTCTCCTTCAAGAAAGGGCTTCCCAACGACCCGTCCGGCAACGGGGGCGGCTTCGTCTTCGACTGCCGCGCACTGCCCAACCCAGGGCGGGAGAAGGAGTTCGCCCTCAACACCGGCCGAGACGAGTGTGTAATCCAATATCTGGAAAAATACCCGGAAGTGGCTGATTTCAAGAATCATGTCAACGGGCTTGTAGATGCCGCGGTTACCAACTACTTAGAGCGTCATTTCAACCATCTTATGGTCAGCTTCGGGTGCACGGGCGGGCAACACCGCTCCGTCTATTTCGCCGAACAGACCGCCCGACATCTCCGAGAGAGATTTCCGGACATCATTGTCCAATTGCATCACACCGTACATCCCAGCAAATAATCATCATCATGGAAGATATTAGAGACATCACCTACGAACGTTTAGAGGAATATCTGGTTTCCCTTGGGGAGAAAAAGTTCCGTGCCAAACAGATCTGGACTTGGCTATGGCAAAAGGGCGCCGGCAGTTTTGAAGAGATGAGCAATCTCTCGAAACCCCTGCGCGAGCGGCTGGAGCGTGGTTTCACCTTTCACCGGGCTGCCATTGTTCAGGAGGTGCGCAGCAAGGACACCACCATGAAGTTCGCCATCCGGCTGCACGACGGCAAGGAGGTGGAGGGCGTGCTCATCCCCTCCAAAGACCGCGTCACCGCCTGTGTCTCCTCCCAGGTAGGCTGTCCCTTAGGGTGCGCCTTCTGCGCCACTGGCACCATGGGCTTCATCCGCAACCTGCACTATAGCGAGATCGTGGACGAGTATGTGCTGATGAACCGCAAGGCTATCGAAGCGTATGGACATGAAATCTCCAACATCGTCTTTATGGGCATGGGAGAGCCGCTGCTCAACTTCGACAACGTGATGACAGCCATCGACAAGTTGACCGATCCGGAGGGATGGGGCCTCTCGCCCACGCGCATCACGCTCTCCACCGCCGGCATCATCAAGGGCATCAAGGCCCTCGCCGACCGCAACTTCCCCTGCGGACTGGCCATCTCGCTGCATAGCGCCGACCCGACCGTCAGGGAAAACCTCATGCCCGTCACCAAGGGTAACAACCTCCACGACCTGCAAGCTGCTCTGCGCTACTATCATCAGAAAACGGGCGACCGCATCACGCTGGAGTACCTACTGCTCTCCTTTGTGAACGACTCCGTGGCCGCCGCCGAACAGCTGGCCCGTTTCTGCCGTCCTTTCCCCGTCAAAATCAACATCATAGAGTACAACGAGACTCCCGACGGCAAGTTCCACAAGAGCTATCCCAATCATCGGGAGGCCTTTATCGAATACCTGAACAACTGTAATATGGTGGTCAGAGTGCGCGCCAGCAAAGGACAGGACATCGCCGCCGCCTGCGGGCAACTGGTCAAAAAACAGGGGGAGCATCGCGAATAATTGTAGAGACGTTCCATGGATTTTTGCGAACTTAATTCTTACAATGTTATGGATATTTGCAAACCATTGTAGAGACGTTCCATGGAACGTCTCTACAGGGTGGTTTTGGATATCAGAAATTTATGTACTTTTGCAGCCCCTTTTACAGAACTAACTCATATCATTTATATGGAAAGATTATCTAAACGCGTTACCAGCATGGCCGCCTCCGAAACACTGGCCATGACCGCCTTAGCACGCGAACTGAAAGACCAAGGCAAAGACGTGATCAGCCTCAGCATCGGCGAACCCGACTTCAACACACCCGACGTGGTTAAGGATTATGCCAAGCAGGCTATTGATGACAACTTCACGCACTATCCTCCTGTACCAGGCTACGCTGACCTGTTGAAGGCCATCAGCCTTAAGTTCAAAAGGGACAACAACCTCGACTATGCTACCAACCAGATTGTCGTCTCCACAGGTGGCAAGCAATCCATCTACCAAGTGGTGATGGCATTGGTGAATCCCGGCGACGAGGTCATCATCCCGACTCCTTACTGGGTCTCCTACAGAGCAATTGCAGAGATGGCAGAGGGCAAATGTATCTATATCCCCGCCAAGTTGGAAAACGACTTCAAGATCACGGCTGAGCAATTAAGACAAGCCATCACCCCGAAGACCAAGCTGATGATGTTCAGCAGTCCGTCCAACCCGACCGGCATGGTTTACACCAAAGAGGAGTTGCGGGCCATCGCAGAGGTGGTCAAAGAGAATCCCCAGATGATGGTGATGTCAGACGAGATTTACGAGCATATCAACTATGTGGGCCATCATGAGAGCATCGCCCAGTTCGATTTCATCAAGGATCAGGTGGTGACCGTCAACGGTGTGGCCAAAGGTTTTGCCATGACGGGCTGGCGTATCGGCTTCATCGGTGCTCCGGTGGATGTGGCCAAGGCTTGTGGCAAGATGCAGGGACAGATCACTTCCGCCACCGGTTCCATCTCACAAAGAGCAGCGCTCAAAGCAATGGAGATGGATCCCGCCACATCGGAAGACATCATCGGTATGCGCAAGATCTTCCAACAGCGCCGCGACCTAGTCTTTGGCTTGCTGAAAGAGATCCCCGGCTTCGAGGTACGTTTACCACAGGGTGCATTCTACTTCTTCCCGAAAGTAAACTCTTTGTATGGCAAGAATGTACCGGAGAACTCCGAGTTCGCCAAGGCTTACGGAAAAACAGTCATTGAGAACTCCAAAGACTTGAGCTTCTACATCCTGCTGGATGCCGGTGTCTCCACCGTCCAAGGAAGCGCCTTTGGCGATGACGAGTGTATCCGTCTCTCCTACGCCACTTCGGAAGACAAGCTCAAAGAGGCCTGCCGCCGCATCAAAGAGGCTGTTGAAGCTTTAATATAATTCAACTTATATAAAATATATGGTAAAGGGCGTTCTGTTGAACGTCCTTTTTTTTGATCTATGCGCTCGTCTATTGGGGTAATTCTGCCAAGATAGCCTGTGCGAGATCTTCGGGTGTAATATCTTCGGCAGATATAATCAGATGTGCTTGCTCATAATATGGCGCACGCTTTTTCAAGGTTTCCCGCACATAAGTCTCCAGATCGTCATGGGTAAGGTCTTTGGTCAGAGGACGAGGTTTTTTGCTGTTGGCAAGTCTTTCCACAAGAGCCTCCTCGGACAGCTTGACATACACGGAAAAACTGTTTTCCACAATTAGCTTCATGGCCTGGGCATAGCAGGGCGCTCCGCCGCCGACGGCAATCAGCTGGCCTTCATCCTCAAGCAACTCCTGTAAAGCATCATATTCGCTTTTGCGAAAAACAAGTTCCCCAAACTGCGAAAAGAGTTGGGGAACTTTGTATTGCAGTTTCTGCTCAATGTAGCTATCGAGATCCACGAAGCGAAGCCCGAGTAGCGGGGCAGTCAGTTTTCCTAAAGTTGACTTGCCGGCTCCGGAGAAGCCGACAAGCACGACATTGGTTTCCATTACAGATAGCGCATCATAGCCTTGATGAGGTTGTCAGCGCAATCGGCAATGTCGGAAATGCGGGCGGGCAGCATATAGCAGGGCGTGGTGAAGATGAGGTTTTTTTCATCGATAGCCACACCACCTTGGGTCGTCTCCTTATGGTTGGCACCCATGGCAGTCACATGTGCAGCAGTGCCAGCGTCCGTGCCGATGGTCAGCGTGATGCCTTTCAAGACCTTGGCAAGCATGACCGGAGCAATACACAAGGCACCCACGGGTTTGTGTGCCTCATGGAAAGCACGGATCAATGCAGCCACATCCTCCCGCACGGAGCAGTCAGGACCTTGTATGGCATAGGTGAAGAGATTCTTGGCTGAACCGTTGCCGCCAGGGAACACCAGCGCGTCAAAATCCTCCACTCGACAGTCCTCGATAGGATGGATGTCGCAACGGGCAATACGGGCGGCCTCCACCAGCATATTACGCTTTTCCTCCATGGGAGTTTTGGTCAGGTGGTTGATAACATGATACTGATCATCATTGGGAGCAAAGATCTGATAGGTGCCCCCATTGCGGTCAATACCCAACAGTGTCATCACCGATTCATGAATCTCACTGCCATCCAAAGTGCCGCATCCACATAATATTACTGCAAATTTTTTCATAGATTTACATTTTAAACGTTAAAACTAAGCTGCATCAGCGGTTTCTTCCTCGCCAGAATCCGAAAGCGATGTGCCGTACAGGAACTCTTTCAAGTATGAACCGAATTGCGGAGACACTTGATTGATCAAGTTGATCTGGCCATCTGCAAATTGTGAAATCTTGGCTGCAGCATTAGCATTGCCCGTCAGTTGGGCAATATTCAGCATCTGCTGGAGACCTTGGAAAACATCACCAATGGCACGCTGATCTTCC
The DNA here is from genome assembly GCA_017650305.1 of Bacteroidales bacterium. Lineage (GTDB taxonomy): Bacteria > Bacteroidota > Bacteroidia > Bacteroidales > WCHB1-69 > F23-D06. Next base: position 14,056 of record JAGCFD010000046.1, read on the forward strand.
AAGTTGTTGGCAATCACATTTCTGATCTTATCTTGATACTGTTTACAAGTAAAATCTATAAGCTTGTCCATCTTGATATCTTTGAAACGAGCATTCAAAGCCTGATCCTTTCCATTGACGGATTTCAAGAAGGAGCCGCAGAAGATCCAGTCGTACGTGATGTCGTCCGCATGGAATTTCATAGTTTTCTCATCAGCGTTGTTATACCAATTGAACAACTCCACAAAACCATCCAACATCTTGTTGGCCATTTCCACACCGTGCTTTTCAGCTTCTGGAGTCCCCACATTGAAATAATCTTCAATGTAGAAAATGCATCGCTGGGTATAACCATACTGATATGACATCACTGATACATACGGATAAATGTCATTCGGCAAGAGTTCATTTCCTCTGTCAAGCACTTTCAATGCCTTGTCGCGATCTCCTTCTTCAACCAATTTGGCAGCCAAACGACTGTACAGGGAACGAATGAGCGGCACCAAGCGGGTGTTGTCTTCACTTTGATAAACAGAAGGATCATTCAGACCACCCCACAAATATGGGTAAGGCTGATGCGCGGAAGCATTCGGATTGTTAACGACATCTATTCTGGAATGGTCGTTGAAAGAGGTCATCAGGTTTTTGTAAAGGATATCGGAGTTGATGCTGCCGATTTCATATCTGCTCTTGCTGGCTTCGTTCTTGAAAGGCACCAGACGATAGGCAAAACCTTCCAGTTGGAAATAATCTTCCAGACCAAGATAGGCCTCGCTACCCGTGGTGGAAGCATAGTAGATAGGACGTTCCCAGTTGTTGTTGGCCAAGATGTCCATCATGATGATATAGGCCTTGGCGTAAGTGTTCACACCATTGGTCTTCATCTGCCATTCCAGACGATCTACTATCTTATCCGTATCTTGCGGAGACACCGTTCCGTTGGCAATAACTTTCTCCTTATCCACCTTCAATGAGAAGCTGGCGGGCACGGGTCTGCCGTTGCTACGGTATCCCTTATTGGAAGAGAGCAACAGAAGCGCCTTCTGGTGATCAAACTCCGGTGATTTAATGTAGTCAACAAGCACCTTTAAATCAAGGTATTGATTATTGGCCGGTTCCAGATACATGAGGTCACGAGTACCATCTTTATACTGGTCCCAAGTCATGGAAATCGGTAGTGGGTCAGACTGATATGCTTTGCGTTTCATCTGGTCCACATACCAGCTGGTGCTGAGGAGAGAGAGATTGCAGACGCGCACATCGGTACGATATCCCTCAACCTCCTGGGCATACCAAAGTGGGAAGGTGTCGTTATCACCGAGCGTGAACAAGATAGCATTGGGAGCGCATGAATCCAAGTAGTTTTTGGCAATGGCCAATGCAGTATAACGGTCGGAACGGTCGTGATCGTTCCAGTTTTGCTTGGCCATGACGCACGGAACAAGTGCAAAGCACAGCACGGTGGCCAACACAGCGCCTCCCATCTGTACGCCTTGGTTCTTGATTTTCTCAAAGAGTGTGTAAATGCCCAGCACACCGAAACCTATCCAGATGGAGAAGGCATAGAAGGAAGCTGCGAAGGCATAGTCACGCTCACGAGGCTGGAAGTTGTACATATTCAGATAGAAGGCAATGGCCAGACCCGTCATGATGAACAGCATGAACACCACGAAGGCGTTGGGCGTGTCGCGACGTACTTGGTAGATAATGCCAATAATGCCCAACAGAAGAGGCAACAGATAATAGGTGTTGTGACCCGGACGCTGCATGGCCTTCGGCAGGTCTTTCTGACTACCCACCATAGAATTGTCCACGGCGGGAATACCTGAGATCCAATTGCCGTTCATATAATCGCCATGGCCTTGCAAGTCGTTCTGGCGACCAGCAAAGTTCCACATGAAATAACGCCAGTACATATATCCGAACTGGTAGGTCTGCATAAACTTGATGTTGCGCTGCCAGGTGGGCAGATCCCCGCGGGACATCGCCCTACGATTCTCCTTGTCGGAAGCGTTATTGCTGTTATAGCGTGTGTTAAGCCACTCCACATAGTTGGAACTCTTGTCGGCCGCCCACATTCTCGGGAAAAGCATGCAACCTGACGGATCGTATTTTGGCAGTTCATCCTTACGATCATTGGAAATCACATATTGCTTCTTTTCCTTGTCTTTGACATAGAAAGGCTTGCCGTCTTTAGAGCCAATCACACGGGTATTGTAGCTCTGTCCATAGAACAACGGATTGGAACCGTATTGCTCACGGTTCAAATAGGCCAACAATGCCACTGCATCTTCAGGGTTGTTCTCATCGATGGTCGGATTGGCGTTGGAACGAATCACCAGAGTAAAGAAGGTGGAGTAGCCAATCAACAGCATCAAGAAACAGAAAGTGCCTGTCAACAAGATGGATTTTTTCTTCTTATAGCCTGCATAGACACCCCAACCGATAAGGGCAATGAGCAACAAAAAGAAGAAGATGGTACCGGAGTTGAAAGGCAGGTGCATGCCATTAACAAAAAACAGGTCGAACTTACCGGCCAGGTTCACAATCTGAGGGATGATGCCGTAGAGGATCACGCCCAACAACACCACGGAGAGACACAATGAACCGAAAACACCCCACTCGGCCTTGCTCTTCAACGTACCCTTCTTGGCACACAAGACAAACAAGGGCACTGACACGAACAACCAGATGAGAAGCATCCACATCGGCGGACAGAAGAACGAGAATGCCACGGAAATGATAGCCATGGACAGCACTGCACCCATACCGGTAGCCTCTTTGGAGAGCTTGTAATAGATGATGAGCACGATAGCCGGCAGGGTCAGCAAGTTCAGCAAGTGGACACCGATGGACAATCCTACCAAGTAGGCAATGAAGACAATCCAACGGTTGGGGTTTACGCCCGCCTTGGGATTATCGTACTCTTCGTCCCACTTCAGAATGCACCAGAACACCAGAGCCGTAAAGAATGACGACATGGCATAAACCTCGCCCTCCACAGCGGAGAACCAGAAGGTGTCGGAGAAGGTGTAGGCGAATGCGCCTACGATAGCAGCACCGAGGATGGCAATAAAACGCGGATTTGTCATTTCCCCATTCTTGGCAAACAGCTTGCGGGCCAATCGCACAATCGTGAAGTAGAGGAACATGATGGTCAAGCCGCTACATACTGCCGACATACTGTTGACACAGTAAGCCATCTTGGTGACATCACCACCGGCAAACAGCGTGGCAATTCGACCAAAAATCTGGAAGGTGGGAGCTCCAGGGGGGTGACCTACTAAGAGTTTGGAGGTGGTGGCAATATACTCACCACAATCCCACCAGGAGACGGTAGGCTCGGCCGTCATGATGTAAACAGCAGAAGCCACTATACCGATAACCAAACCGATAATGGTGTTGATTCGTTTTTGTGTTTTTGTCATTATTGTTGTTTTAAAGATTATTTGTCAATGTTAACTACTTCGTCGCTGACTTGAACTGCTCCAGGAATCTGACATCGTTTTCAAAATAGAGACGGATGTCGTTGGTCTTATATTTCAACATAGTCATACGTTCGATACCCAGACCGAAGGCGAAGCCGGAATATTTCTTGCTGTCGATGCCGCAGTTTTCAAGCACGTTGGGATCCACCATACCGCAGCCGAGAATCTCCACCCAGCCGGTATGCTTGCAGAGGTTGCAACCCTCGCCGCCACAGATGTAGCAGGAGATGTCCATCTCGGCAGACGGCTCCGTGAAGGGGAAATAGGAGGGACGCAAACGGATCTTCACATCAGGACCGAACATGCGCTGGGAGAAATAGAGCAGTGTCTGTTTCATGTCGGCAAAGGATACATTCTCCGCGATGTAAAGACCTTCTACCTGATGGAAGATGCAGTGAGCGCGGGAGGTGATAGCCTCGTTGCGGAAGACACGACCCGGGCAGATGACTCGGATGGGCGGCTGCTGGGCCTCCATAGTCCGTACCTGCAAGGATGAAGTGTGCGTACGCAGGAGAATGTCAGGGTGCAGCTCAATGAAAAAGGTGTCTTGCATGTCGCGTGCCGGATGCTCCTCCGCAAAGTTCAAAGCAGTGAACACATGCCAGTCGTCCTCGATATCTGGACCTGTAACTGTGGAAAAACCAATATCTTCAAAGATGCGGCGCACCTGGTCCATCATAATGGAGATGGGATGCATGGCACCCAGACTCACATTGGTATCAGGACGAGTGATATCGGCCACAGCAGATTGGGCGTTGGCCCTGTTGTCGTATGTGGACTTGAACTCGTCAAAACGCTTGTTGGCGAAATCCTTGATCTCATTGATCAGCTGGCCGAATTGCTTGCGCTCCTCAGGCGGGATATTCCGGATCTCGTTGAACATAGATTGAATTTCACTCTTTTTGCTCAAAAATTGAAGACGGAATGCTTCAAGCGCATCAGCATTTTCAATTTGAAAATTTTCAATCTCTTTTCTTAATTCTTCAAAACTCTTCATATAGCTTTATTCAAGAATGGTAGCACTGATAATTTTAATGTCTTCCAGAGGTCTGTCGTTGGCATCTTTGGCCTGGGCGGCAATCTTGTCCACAACATCCATGCCTGAGAGAACCATGCCGAAAACGGTGTAGTCGCCATCCAGGAAAGGAGCACCGCCAACGGTCGTATAGTCTGTGCGTTGTTGCGGCGTGAAGGTCTTGCCCATGCGCTGCTCAATCATCGTCAGGTAGTCATTGTCAAAGACCTTGCCGTCTACAATGTAGAACTGGGAACCTGAGGATGCCTTCTGCGGGTTGTTGTCGCGGGCGGCGGCCACGGCACCACGCTTGTGATACAACGACGGCACAAACTCTGCCGGGATGCGGTAACTCGGACCACCCATACCCAAACGCTGACCCGGCTTCGCCGTCTTGGAATCAGGGTCGCCCGTCTGAATCATAAAACCTTGGATGATGCGATGGAATAACACACCGTCGTAATAGTTCTCCTTCACCAACTTGATGAAGTTGTCACGATGCTGGGGCGTCTCGTTGGAAAGACCAATGGTAATATCCCCTAAGGATGTCTTGATGAGTATCTTTGTCATATTGTCAGATTTTTTCTCTTGAGTTTTCTGCTCGACGGGTTCCTGTGTCTTCTCTCCCTCAACTTTCTTCTGGGAGGAGCATCCACAGAGCAAAACTGCGAATCCTATGATAAGCGCGATTTTCTTCATAAGTATCTATTTTTTAGATAATTAATAATGCAAATAAAATCCAAAATGACCTAAAAAGCCAATTTGAAATTGAGACGGCAAATATAGTAAAATTGTTGAATTGTTGGGGGCTCGTTCTCGCCGTGCCCCATGGGGTGATGAACCCGATGAGAAACTAAGAAGTTAAGAAACTAAGAAATTACGGGAGGTGCTTTGCCATAACATGTCAATGCCTGAAATAGGTTGACCGTTTTAAACACCAAAATAACCAAATCAAAAACGGATCAACAA
>JAGCFD010000047.1 GCA_017650305.1 Bacteroidales bacterium
AAACGTGAACAAAAATGCCGGCCGGAGCAAAAAGGAAACTAACTCCGAAGGCTTGGCATTTTTGTAAACGCAAGCGCCTTTGCACGCCGCTGTTGGAGGCCGGCCATTCACGCCGCGTCCGCCTCGCCATGTCGGCCTTCCCACCCGCATGCTCCATGGCGAAATATTTTCTTGATTCCACAATGCCTGTGCGCAGGTCGGTCGCCAAGGCGCTCGGACGCACCTGTGCGGGCTTGTGGTTCCCCGTAGGGGATACAGATCGGTAGCCCAGATGAATGCGTGTGCGGGTAATAGGTCGCGGCGCGGGTGACATCTGCCAAGATGCATGTGTCGTGCCCGCCGCGAAAGGGAGGCTGTGCCATCAGGTATATAATCACCAAAAAAAATTATGGTTCGGGATTTAGTAGATGCCAAGCCTTTTCAGAAGCGAGTTGCTCGGCCTGTTTGATGGAAAGGCCGTCACTTTCAGCCACCACTTCCTCGCCAATGAGAATCTGAGAGTGGAAGCTGTGCTCTTGGTTGGAGTCGGAACGTTTGTTGACAAACCGGATCTTTTTCCTGTTCCGCTGGGCCCAAATGAACATGCGGCTTTTGAAATCCCCCTCTTCTTCTTTGATACTTTCAATGTCCAGATGAGTGAGGAAGATCTGTTTGATGAGCACTTTGTAGGTCTTTTTGTAGCCATGGTCGAGGTAGATGGCGCCGATGACGGCTTCGAGGGCGTTGCCGTCGATGCTGCCTCCTTGTATGTGGGAGCCTGTGCGTATCATGTCGTGCAGACCCAATTTCCCAGCCAGTTTGTTGAGGCGGGCGCGGTTGACCAGTTTGGAACGCAATTGGGTAAGTTGCCCCTCGGTCTCCAAGGGATATTTGTGGAATAGATAATCAGCGATGATGGCATCCAAGACGGCATCGCCGAGATATTCCAGCCTTTCGTTGTTGAATTTGCCGAAATGCTGGTCTTTTTCAACCAAGGAACGATGGGTAAGTGCGATCCGGTAAGGCTCCAGATTGTGGATGCGTAGTCCGAAGATATTTTTGAAATAGTGCCGTATCTCTTTTTCGGAGTGCTCCATGGGTGATGTTATTCGACGTATCGTTTGTAAAGGAGAGATACGTTGTGTCCGCCGAATCCGAAGGAGTTGGACATTACGACATCGATGGGATGTTGCACGGGGCCCTGTGCGCAGAAGTTCCAGTCTTGAGGTATGCGCTCGTCCAGTTTCTCTATGTTGATGGTCGGGTGCACGATGTTGTTTTGGATAGACTTGAGAATGGCCACGGATTCAACTGCGGGGCCGGCGCCCAGGAGGTGGCCCGTCATGGATTTGGTGGAGTTGAGCAAAAGTTTGCGGGCATGGTCGCCGAAGGTGCTCTGGATGGCGATGCATTCGGAGATGTCGCCTTGCGGGGTGGAGGTGCCGTGCATGTTGATGTAGTCAACCTCTTCGGGTTTTATGCCGGCGTCCTGAAGGGCGAGTCTCATGGAGGCTGCAGCGCTTTTGCCGTCAGGGGCAGGCGCTGTGATGTGGTAGGTGTCCGCTGTCATGCCGATGCCGCAGATCTCGCCGTAGATCTTGGCACCGCGGGCCAGGGCGTGGTCTAAGCGCTCCAGGATAAGCGTGGCGGCGCCTTCGCCCATGACGAAACCATCACGCTTGCTGTCAAAGGGACGCGAGGCGTGCATGTAGTCGTCATTGCGCGTGGAGAGGGCATGCATAGCGTTGAACCCGCCGATGGCAGTCTCGTTGATGCTCGCCTCCGTGCCTCCCGTGACAATGATGTCGGCTTTTCCCAACTGGATCAGATGCATGGCATCGCCGATGGCATTGGCCGCCGAAGCACATGCCGCAGACGTGATGTAGTTGGGCCCGCTAAAACCATATTTCAGGGAGATGTGCCCCGAAATGACATCGCCCAACACCTTGATGAGCAGGTATGGACTGAACCGAGGGACACGATCACTCGCAATGAAGGAAATGGCACTGTCCATCATGGAGGTGAATCCCCCGATGCCAGAACCGATGATGACACCAACACGATCCTTGTTGATGCGCTCGAGATCCAAACCGGAATCCTCCAGCGCCTCCATCGTGCTGATCATGGCATATTGCGCACACAAGTCCATGCGCGCAATCGTCTTCTTGGGAATAAAATCTTCTACTGTCAACCCCTTGACCTCACAGGCAAAGCGGGTCTCGAACTTCTCTGGGTCAAAATGCGTAATAGGACCAGTCCCTGAAACACCTTTCAGAAGAGCGTCCCAATAATCATCAACATTATTACCGACAGGGGTGAGAGCACCCATGCCGGTAATAACAACTCGTTGAAGTTCCATAAAGAAATAGTAGTATTATTTCTCTGCAATTAATTTCTCGATGGCATTGACGGCATCACCAACAGTGATGATGTTCTCCATTTCTTCTTGCGGCATCTTGATGCCAAAAGCGTTTTCGAAATCCAATACCAATTCTGCGGTGTCCAAAGAGTCTGCACCTAAATCATCAGAGAAACTTTTTTCTGGTGTTACATCAGCCGGGTTAACGCTAAGCTTCTCGGCAATGATGGATTGAACTTTTTCTAAAATTTCTGACATAGTAGTAGTTTTTAAATTTGGCGGCAAAAATACATTTTTTTTGATTATATCGTTTTTTGCCTGTTTCTGTGGTGGAAAATATGACCGTATTTAGTATATTGTCTTCTTTATATGGTTGATATAGAAATGTTTATGGCGAACTTAAAAATTTCACTTTTTTTCTTATTAGTGAAAATCGCACCAGTCCATGCTCTTGTTTTTCCTTGCTCTTTCCAGCGCTTTTGGAGTCCGCTGAAACTATAACCCGCAATTTGCATGGGTTGTCAAGGGGGCATCTGAGCGCTGCTGTTATTCCCGTTTTTTCCTCTCTTCTTCAAAAATCTTCCATTTTCCCATTCGTAAAACACCCTTCAAAACCTCTCTTTGAAACCGTTTTAAACGTAATAATTCATTGTTTTGTCAATATATCTTTTTGATTATAAGTGCGATATGAAATATTTTAAAAAAAACCGTTTCTTGTGGTTGCGAGATATTGAAAAAAGTATATTTTTGCAGCCGCAAACAGCACGAGTTCTTTGAGTGATTTTATGCCGATATAGCTCAGTTGGTAGAGCAGCTGATTTGTAATCAGCCGGTCGTGGGTTCAAGTCCCTCTATCGGCTCCAGGCATAAAGAAAATATTGTTGGGAGAGTTCCAGAGCGGTCAAATGGGACAGACTGTAAATCTGCTGGCTAAGCCTTCGGAGGTTCGAATCCTTCCTCTCCCACTTGTTTTTTATGCGGAAGTAGCTCATTTGGCAGAGCGACAGCCTTCCAAGCTGTAGGTGGCGGGTTCGAGCCCCGTTTTCCGCTCCCATTTTTCATATCATTCATTTCATTAAATCATAATTGTGTTTGTTTTTGGAGTGCAGCGATGCACTCCTTTTTTGTTTTGTCCGTCTGCTTATTTTTTTTACTTTTGCCGCACCATATTATTATATTGTATGCGTCCTGATTTTATACTGCAAAAACTGGAAGGAAGAAAGATTATCATACTTGGTTACGGCCGAGAGGGCCGCTCCTCTTATCAACTTATCCGCCGCTATTTTCCCGAAATGAAAATCACTATCGCGGATAAAAGCGAGACGCTGTTGCAGGAAGACTTTTCCGGCGATGCGCACCTTGCCCTTGTTACGGGCAAACAGTATGACCGTAACCTGAATGACTATGACCTTATCCTCAAATCTCCAGGCATCAGTTTCAACAATCTGGATTATCTCGTCGAGACGGAGCGCATCACCTCCCAGACCGATCTTTTCCTGCAGGCGTTTCATGCCCAGGTGGTAGGCATTACCGGCACCAAAGGAAAAAGCACCACCGCATCCCTGACATATCACCTCTTCAAAGAGGCCGGCAGAGATGTGATCCTGGCAGGCAATATCGGAGTCCCGCTTTTTGATGTGATAGATCGGATGACCCCTCAAACGCTTGTGGTCGCAGAACTCTCCGCCCATCAGCTCGAATTCCTTCACCGTTCTCCCGATTACGCCGTCCTGCTCAACATCTATCAGGAGCACCTTGATCACTTCAACTCCTTTAACAATTATCAGATAGCTAAAATCAATATCGCCCGTTTCCAAGAAGAGCGTCAGTTCTTTGTCTATAATGGCGATGATCATCTGATAGAGGATCTTATTCAAGCGTATGACCTGAACCGAGACCGTGTCATCTTTGGCACGAAACCCCATACGGGCATCTATGCTATGTGCGATGACCATGTGGTGCATTTCTATAATGGCAAGACTTTGTTGGATGAATATGATTTGACCGACCATACGCATCTTCCCGGTCGGCACAATTATTTCAACATTATGGCGGCTATTGCGGTGGCACGTCGTTTTGGACTTTCCCAAGAGGAGATTCTCCGGGGGCTCTCTTCATTTCACGGCCTTCCGCATCGGATCGAGTTCGTGGGCAAGTTCCAGGGCATCAATTTTTACAACGATAGTATCTCCACGATTCCGGAGGCCGCCATCGCCGCCATCAAGGCGTTGCGTAAGGTGGACACCCTTGTCATAGGCGGCTTTGACCGCGGCATCGACTACTCCGGGTTGATCGACTATCTGGGCGAGCATCCCGTCCGCAATGTGGCGTTCACCGGACCTGCTGGCCGCCGTATCCTCGCTGAATGGCAGGCGACGGCTCTGCCATTGCCAGAACAGATTTTTGTGGAGGAAGATTTCCGCAAGATCGTGGCCTTTGCCTTCGAGCACACCGCACCTGACAAAATTGCTCTCCTCTCACCCGCCGCCGCAAGCTATAACCAATTCAAGAATTTTGAAGAACGGGGCGACCTGTTCAAACAATATATAGTAGAATATTCTAAAAACCATACCCTATGAAGAAAACCATCCTGATGGCGCTGCTCCTTCCGTTTCTTTTCGGATGCTGCCAGCAGAAAAAAAACACCTCTCCCGATCAGATTGCCAATGCGGATAATCCAACATCTGCTTCGGTGGAATCACGACCCTCGTATGATCCAGAACTGCAAAACAATAATCCCCAGTCTGTTGACGAAGACCTTTCTGGCAAAGTGATCTCGCTGACTGCCCGGGATTTCAAGGAGAAGATCATCGAAGTGGATCCGAATAATGGCTATCGCTACAAAGGAAATACTCCCTGCGTGGTTGATTTCTATGCCAATTGGTGCCGTCCTTGCATGAACTTCAAGCCTGTTTTTCATAAACTTGCCGAACAATACAAAGGGAAAATCATCTTCTATCAGATAGATGTGGATAAAGCCCAGGATATCTGTTCTCTGTTTGGAGTGCAGAGTATTCCCACGCTCATCTTCTTCAACCGTGGTGTCCAGCCTGTCAAGATGGTGGGCGCTCCTACAGAACAGGAAATGAAAAAGGCCGTTGAGGATTTCTTAGCCAAGTAATCTTTGAGAAGGCTGATTCTGTTGTCGATCTTTTGGATGACAGTCGCTGCTACCTTTGCGCAGAGTGACTGCGATTCATTGTTGTCTCAACTCTCCCGATGGGAGACGCGTGTCGGGGAACTGACTACCGAGGATCCAGAACTCATAGCGCTCCACTATCTCTTTCTTCAGGATATCATACGCGACCTTGACTATGTGCGGACTCGTCAGCTCCCCAAGCTTACGAATTGCCCCAATATGGACTATTACCAGATCCGGTCTGTCTATCAACGGGTGCGTGGCAAAGCGGATGCCAAAGATGAGAAACTGCGCGTTCTTCGTGAACATGTCGATGATATGTTCTATCAAAAGGCTGAAAATGAACTACTCTATCAAGCTTCATCACAGTGCCATTATTATCTTGACCGTGCCCTTCAATACAATCCCTATCATGGCGATGCCCTTCTCCTTAAGGCAAAACTGCAACTGGAAGAGGGTAGGTCTGAAGAGGCTGTGGAGACTATTCACGTTTTATATTCCAAGTCAACACTGACGGATGAACAGGAGCATCGCGTTTCGGATTTTACATTGCTTCTCTATGAAACCTTGTATAACAAAGGACAAACGCTGATTCAGCAAGGACTTGCGGCTGAGGCGCTGGAAACCTTCCAGACCTTAGAGCATTTCTGCAACAACATGCCCTCCGGTTATTGCAATGACGACTACTATCGAGGCATCTTGGCGTCCCGCGAAGGTGTGTATGAGTCCTATATCTCCATTGCAAAGGCTGCGGAAAAACGGCACAACTATGAGATGGCCAAGAAATTCTATGGCTATGCCGAAGAGTATAAGAGGCAGATGGAACAACGGTGAGAGTTGTCAGTTGAGGAACAAACTGCGATCCCCGAAGTTTCAAAAATTAAGAAACTAAGAAATTAAGAAACTAAGAAATTACGGCTAACAGCCAATAGCTAATAGCCAACAGCCAAAGGCCGGCATCAGAATCCTGCGAAGGGGAAGAACAGGGGCGGGAGCAGCAGCAGGAACCCGACGATGATCAAGGCCAGCAGGAATTTCCAGATGAATTTGAACCATTGTGCGTAAGGGATGCGCGCCACCCCAAGGACGGCTATGAGCACGCCCGAGGTGGGGGTGATCATGTTGGTGAAGCCGTCGCCGAACTGGAAGGCCAGCACGGTCAGCTGGCGCGAGACGCCCATCAGGTCGGACCACTCGGCCATCATGGGGATGGTGAGGGCGGCCTTGGCGGAGCCCGACGGGATAATCAGGTTGAGAAGGTTTTGGACCACGTACATGGAGGCGGTGGTGCCGATGCGTCCCGCATTGCCCATGCCCTGCGAGATGGCGTACAGGATGGTGTCGATGACCTTGCCGTCCTCCAGGATGACGATGATGCCGCCGGCGAGGCCGACAATCAGCGCCGCCACCATGATGTCTTTGCAGCCTTCCAGAAAGAGTCGGATCATCTTGTCGAACTGGAAGCCGTAGGCGATGCCCACGCAGATGCCCATGGCGAAGAAGAGTCCGGCAATCTCCATCACATACCAGCCGTAGCCCAGCACGCCGACCACCAGGCAGGTGATGGTGAGCAACAAAAGGGTCAGGATGAAGTGGTGGATGGACTTGCGGATGGCGAAGAAGCCCAGCAGCACGAAGATGCCGGTGATGATGGGCCACAGTACGACTGAGTGAGCTGTGGTGCCCAGGGTGATGGTCGTCTGCGGCATTCGGATGGAGCAGAACAGCAAGACAGCGCTCAAGATGGCGAACACGATCCAGGCACGCGCCGTGGAAGGGGTCAGCTCCTGGCTCGTCTCTTCAGAAGAGGCTTTGTCGCGCCAGTACTGGTCCAGCTCGTACATCAGCGAGCTCTTGGGGTTCTTCTTGACGTGGTGGGCGTACCAGAGGGTGAAGAGGATGCCGATGACCGTCAGCAGCAGCCAGCAGAGGAAGCGGTAGCCGATGCCGGAGAAGGTGGGCAGTCCCGACAGTCCTTGGGCGATGCCGATGGTGAAGGGGTTGAGCATGGCGCCCGCGAAGCCGATGTGGGCCGCCACGTAGCACATGAGCACGCCCGTGATGGAGTCGTAGCCCATGGAGATGGCCAACGGCACGAAGATGCCGATGAAGGCGATGGTCTCCTCGCTCATGCCAAAGACCGACCCGAAGAGGCTGAACACCAGCATGATGCCGATGATGAGGATGTTGTCCACCCCGACCGCTCGGAAGAACTTGTATTTCTGTATCTTCTGTGTCTTCTCCAAGAAGAGGAAGATGCCCTTGTTGATAGCGTTGGTCTCATTCATGATCCAGAAGGCGCCGCCGATCATCAGGATGAAGACGATGATGTGGGAGGTGCGCTGGAAGCCTTGGAAGAAGGCAGTGAAGACCTGCCACGTCTGGGGCTGGCTCTCCACGCGGTGGTAGGAGTTGTCCACCACGATGTTGCGCTCGTGGCCGTCCACGTTAATCGTCTGCCGGTCGAACTCGCCACCCGGGATGATCCAGGTGAGGGCCGCGCAGACCACGATGATGGCAAATACGATGGTGAAGGTGTGCGGTATGTTCAGTTTCTTGCGCATGGGAGGGAGGATTTGCTATTGGAACTTCTTGAGATCCTTGATTTTGTAACCGCCGATACTCCAGTGCTGGATATAGGGGGAATAGTAGGTCTCGTCAATCTGTAGGAACTTCTGTTCGAAGACATAGTCGTGGATGAAACCTAATACGAGGTCTGACTCATAGACGTGGCGTGCGGCGGCCTCGTGGCCCAGCATCTCGTAGCGTTTGATATGGTAGGGGTAGTCATATTTCTCAAACTGCTTGGCGAGGGCGTCGCTGCCGAAGATGCCGATATTGAAGAGCTGGATCTTGCCATAGGGCACGAGATGGTCGTCCATGCCGTGACAGAGCAGGGTGGGGGCGGGCTTTCCCTTCTGGTATTTGATCTTCCCGTGGTTGGAGAAGATGCCGCCCGCAAAGGAGAGCACCCCTGCGTAGCGGAAGGTGTCGGGCAGATAGATCTCGAAGGGCGCCTCGTTGTGCAGGTAGTAGTCGGCCTGCAGCACGGTGATGGCGCCGGCGCTGCTGCCACAGGTGATGATATAGTTGGGGTTGATGGTGCAATGACCGACCGTCAGGCGGTTCCGAAGGATGTAGCCCGTGGCTTCCAGCAGGTCCTCCGCCGCCATGTCGATGGATCGTTGAAAGCTACGCATGCCCGAGAGGATGCCAAAGTCCGATTGTCCCTTCATCCCGAGCCGGTAGTCAATGGAGATGATGACAAATCCCTCTTCCAGAAGGTAAGGGGCAATGTGGGAGATGCTTTCGGTCCGCTCGCCGCCGATAAAGCCGCCTCCGTGCACGTATAGGAAGCAGGCGTGCTGCTCGTTTTGCTTGTCGGGCAGGTAGATGTCCAGGCGCAACGCGGAGTCCCGGGTGACGAAGATGTCCGTGGCGTAAGGGGTCTGCTCTATCGAGGGTAACAATTTCTCATAAAGGCTGTCCTGCGCCATCAATGATAGCGTGGCAGCCAGAACCATGGTGAGAAGGATTATTTTTTTCATCGCGACCATTTTTACAAAAGAAGCCGCAAAGATAGGAAAAATGTTGAAATGTTGAATTGTCGGGGGCTCGTTCGTGCCGTGCCCTATGGGGTGATGAACCCGATGAAAGACTAAGAAACTAAGAAGTTAAGAAACTAAGAAATTACGGGAGGTGCTTTGCCATAACACAACTCTTAACTCTTAACTTTTAATTCTTAACTCTCATCTCACCACCGTCACTCTTCCCGTCACGTCCCTTGTCTCGTGTCCGCGGCTCTTGTAGCGGATGAAGACCACGTATGTGCCTATGGGCATGCCCGCGGCGTCCCAGCCCTGGTCCAGGCGCCGTGTCATGTACTGCACCATGCCACCGCGGTCGTAGATGGTCATCTCGAAGCTCTCCACCTCGTCAGGGTAGGCAAACACCGGCAGGAATAGGTCGTTGAGACCGTCCCCGTCGGGCGTGAAGCTGTTGGGCATCCAGAGCTCTTGGTCGCACGGCTCGTACTCCACCACTATGTCATCGCCATGCTCGAAGCACTGGTTGGTGGCGGTGACACTGTAGGTGCCTGGGTATCTTACCGTGTAGGTGGACTGCGTGCTGCCGTCCTGCCACTCGTAGTCGCACCAGGGGTTCTCAGCCGAGAGGAGCAGCGTCCTGCCCTCGCAGATCGTGGTGTCGGGGCCGAGATTGACGGTGAAGTCAGTGAGGTATCCGATGGCGATGGTGTCGGAGGCGCCGAGGCAGTGGTCGGTGATGACGACCCAGTACTGGCCGTCCTCATAGACGGTGTAGGTGGTGTTGGTGCTCAGGTCCTGCCACTCGTAGGTGGCGGGGTGCGGCTGGGTGGCGTCCAACAGGAGGGTGGCCAGCTCGCAGAGGATGCTGTCGTTGCCGAACTCCACGGACGACTGCGGGTAGAGGTCGATGGTAAAGAGGTCGCTCTCGGCCTTGCAGCCCAGGTTGGTGACGGTCACCGAGTAGGTGCCCGCGCTGTCCACCGTGATGGCGGGTCCGGAGGAGCCGTCGCTCCAGAGGTAGCTCAGCACGTTGGGCTGCTGCACGGAGAGCTGCGCTCCGTGGCAGAGGGTGTCGTCATGGCACACCTCGAAGATGGGCGGGGGCACCACAACGATGAAGGTGGTGGTGGTGTCGGGACAGTTGTCGTAGTGCAGCACGAGCTGGGCGGTGAGGGTGTCCACGGAGGGCAAGAGGAAGGAGAGTTCTTGTCCCATCCCGACCATGTAGGAAGTACCCTCATAAATCCATTCGAGTGGAATATTGTCGGGGTTGTACTCCACCTTGAGCACAAGCGTGTCGCCTACGCAGCGATAGACGGTGTCGGAGTCCAACATGCTCAGATTGGAGTGGGCGTAGGGAAAGTCATGAAAATCATAACCCGATGAATTGTGCATGGCATAGGCAAGTCGAAATGTTGGATTCCGGGTGTAGCCAATCTCTGAAATGTAGGCGGTGAAACCATGGGGGTTTTCTATGGTGATATAGTCGGGCAGACTGTCGCTATCATACCAGCAAAGTTGAGCTACATAATATTCCCCATTGGTGGCAGGGAAAGTATCGAAGGAACTTGCAGGGATTATATTTCCGTCAAAAAATGTGCTATTCAGTCCGTCGGCATGTACAAAGATGGTAAGATCCACATAAGAAGTATCAATCCAGGGCGCTGAAGAGGAGAAAGTGTTTTTGGTTATCGGATAATCCCAATGGGTTACCATTTTTTCGGTTGGATGATGTAGAGAATGATTATAATACCCTGTGTCGCCTATGCATAAGTGTATGTACATCAAGCTGGGATTCGCATATCGATCATACGCATATATCACCGAATCGAACAACGGATAATCGTAGTTGTCATGATACAAATAGGTGTCATAATTTCCATTTGGATAAGGATATCTGGAAACTGGCGTCGAATTTCCAATCAATCTTGAACAAAAAAAACGGTTGGAAAATGCCTTGACCATAAAGTCTTGTCCTTTAACGATATTAAGGTCAGGAGGATTTGAGAAGGACGGTGCGTGTTCAACGCCCGTAAAAACGGCGATTGGTTTGCAGTTTGTGTAAATAGTGTACTTGTCGTTAGGGTTATGATAAATGAAGCAGATATCCCCTCGGTTCAAATGAATCATCCAGTTGCCCCGGTAAATAATCGTACTGTCCTCGATGGCCAAAACGTAAAAATCTCCAGACAACACGCTCCATATCTCCTCGTTGAATTCCTTGAGAAAATAGTCTTTTGGAAAAAGTGTTAGCTTAAAAGGGTAAATGTAAACCCAATGATTGCTGTAAGAGGGGGACTGGACCCATGCTTGAACGTTCACGTCAGTGTGGATATATAAAGAGAATCCCTGCAACTTTATATGATAAAGTTCTCCTGGATTGTATTGAGGTTGAAAAACCAGTTCTTCTTCTGAAACAGCTATTTTCACAAGAGAATCAGGGTAGATATTGAAAGGAATGTACGTGGAGGAATGTGGATTTTCAATATATCCTGTGCCAGCGTGATGACCGAGTATATAAATGTAGGCGGAGTCCACGCTTGCATTGTAGATAAAGCTGCCTATCATGCGCTTAATGCCGCACGTGAGCCAAAACTCCTTTCCTTCATACTGGGCGTGAAGGGAAAGGCCAAAGGCACATAGGGCCATGCAGGTTACGAACAGGCGTCTCATATCAGTCAAAGATTACAATCTTTTTTACATCTTCGTTTCCCTCTTTATCCACGGCATGAATCTGTGCGACAGATATCATATGATTCGGGTCAGTCTGGAAAAAATAAACCTTTCCGTCACTATGAGCAATGTATGCAGTACTGGTAGGGTGTGTTATATACCAATTAGAGTGATAATTCCAATACTGGTTCTGCGCCACGCCACCGAGCGCAAATCCAACCAACAGGAAGAAAAGGGTGAGATTCTTTTTCATAACTTTGTTGTTTAAATATTTCGTGGCAAAGATAGGAAAAAAGTTGAAATGTTGAGAGCTCGTTCTCGCCGTGCCCTATGGGGTGATGTGTAGAGACGTTCCGTGGAACGTCTCTACAGGGACCACCGCAAAAAAATGAATCGTGATGCGCGGTGGCACCGAACAAATCCGTTGGTTGTCATTGTTTCCTAAATCAAAAAAAAAGAGACGTTCCATGGAACGTCTCTACAGGGGCACCGAAAAAAACGTATGTCGCGTCAGCAGCGAACAAACCCGTCTGCCTAATCTTTTACACAGCGTACCGACATGGCGACGTTGTAGTTGGCAGAGAGCCTTAGCAAGAGAGGACTGTCGTAGTCAACCCAGCGATCCCAAGAGGAGTTGAAACTGTTGGCTGAGGCGGTCCAGAAGAATGCGGTGGCACCAAAACTTCCCCAGGAGTGATCTTGGAACTTGCCTGCCGGAACTGCGGAGAATCCAGTCGCATTGTTGGCATCCGGGTTGTTTCCAACATGACCTTCGTGATAGGAGGGGGCTTCGTTCCAGCCTACCGTGGAAGCCAATGCCTTGCCGATATGTCTGGCATCGTCTCCATACACATAGTCACTTTGAGAGCTGACATACTCTTCCATCTGCGTCCATTCGGCATCGGAAGGCACATGCCATCCTTCAGGGCAAAGGCCTTTCTCATTATCCACTGCTTTCCAGTTGTAATAGAGACCATGTGTCTTCTCATCGTAGGCGGCAAATACTTGCGTGGTGGGCTGGTAAAAGAGCGGGTCGTGGGCACTGATGTTGTCGGTGCCTTGCTCGATGGAGCTGCCGTCACGGTAATGCTTCGTGCGCAGGTTGGTCTGCATCCACACCTGGTCGCCCAGCTTGACCGCGTCATATTTGTTGCCGTCCACATCGGTCACGGCATTGCGGATGATCTTGCCATTTTGTCCGCCGCCATGGTCGCAAGCGGAGAAGGTGATGACTGAAAGTAACGCCATCAAAGGAATTAGATAGAAATGCTTTTTCATAAGGGGTTGGTTTTGATTGGCGGACATGCATAAAAAATACCATCAGCCATCGCGATGTCCGATAGGCGACGACTAACATTGTATAAGACGAAATTTGGGGGGTAATTGTTGCAGTTGAGGTGATGAAAAAACGGATCACGTGAATGGCGTGGTGATGTTCCGCGCAGATTCGCGTGATCCGTAGCGATGAAGCAAAGAGGATCTAGGCCTATTGCTTCATAATCTTGGTCGTGACGACACCGTCTGTGGTGACGATGCGCACTTGGTAGAGACCGGTGGCATAACCCGACAGGTTGAGGGTAGCCTCCGTGTCGTTGACGCTCATCGTGCCAACCAGTTTGCCGAAGGTGTCGTGTACTTGTACGGACTCGATCAGGACTCCGTTGGCAGTGAGATGACATACGTTGGCGGTCGGGTTGGGATAGACCGTGCAGATGATGGTCGCATCTTGAATGCCCGTGTGCGTCATGGTGACCACAGCACTGTTGACCATGCCCTCTTTCATGGCGATGGCCTTGACGGTGAACTCGCCGCCGTCATGCGGGATGGCGGTGGTGTAAAGGGTGGCGTTCACGTCAGGCATGGTGCCATCGAGCGTGTAATAGATGGAAGCTCCATCCGTGGTGCAGGTGATGGCTACCGTCACGTTGCCGTCGCCGTTGTCGGTGATGGTGATGACCGGCGTGGCCACGGTGTCTTGGGTGACGGTGATGAAGGTGATGTCGTCATTGTCGCGCGGTGCGATCTGGTAGTTGCCTTCATATTGCAGTACGAAGCCCACTATGTCGGCATGCTGTCCGGCGGGGATGGTCATGTCGAGGGTCTTGAAGTCGTTGCGACACTGCAGGGTCTCTCCGTTCTGCTCAATGATGAGGTTGTTGGCGGTGCTGGTGTTGTATGCGCCGCCCTCGGTGAAGACCACGTCGGTGAGCTTCACGAGACGGGACTCATAGACATAGTACTGGGCCTCGATGGTCTCGATGTCCACCTCTACAGGGGTGATGGCGCCCACGTTGCTGGTGGCAGTGGCGGGGTTGGCCAGCGGGACCATCTCCACAAGGCCGTGGTATAAGGAATAGGTGCCGCAGATGCCACCGCTGATGACGTCACCTTCGTTGTATTCGTTGGTGATGTTGCCATTCTGGTTGAAGATGAGCAGTCCGCCCGTGGCATCCTGGACGTAGATGTTATTGCCGTGCTGGAAAACGAAGGTCACATCGCCCGTGATCTTATACGGGGTGCTGTTGGTGGCGGTGTTGGCAGCCTTGAAGGCAGCGATGTTGGCCACCTCCGTCGGGAAGGTATAGGTGGCGGTGGCCACATTGCTCGGGGTCATGGAGCCGAAGAAGGCCATGGCCTTGACGGTCGTGGTGGTGTTCACCGTGAAGGGAGCGCTATACAGCGTGGAGGTGCTCGTCGGCGTGGTGCCGTCGGTGGTGTAACGGATCTCCGCACCGGCGGTGGCGCAGGTCATGGACACCGTAACAGGCTCCAAGTAGCTGCCGCTGTTGGGGGTGATGACCGGCATCTCTACCGTGGAGGAGGGAGCGCTCGGGTAACCGAAGATGTTCACACTGTCGATATAGACTCTGGAGGTGCTCGTCGGGGCCGTGGCAGGCAGCGCTATCTCGAACTTGAAGCGTACGTTGTCAAAAGAACCGGTGCTGCTGACTTCCATGTTGTACATGGCCAAGGTGCTGCCCAGCTCGAAGAGGTTGGGGGTGCTGTAGGTGTTGCCGCCATCGGTGGAGTAGGAGACGTTCACGTTGAGGCCGTTGGTGCTTGCTGCTGCAAACTGGATGCGGGAGGCGTGGGCCACGTCGAAGTTGGTGTAGGTGTAGCCTAACGTGGTGGCGGAGGCGACGTACCAGCGCATCTGCATGGATTGTGCCCCTTGGATGGCGCCCGTGGTGGCCGGTGTGCCGAAGACGGTGCCCCATTGGTGACCGGCAGCGCCGCTGAAGGTTACGTCTGGGTTGTTGTAGACGGTGGCGGCGACGAAGCCGTCGGTGGCCTCAAAGCCAGTGTGGTATAGCAAGGTGTCGTTGTAGTCGGGTGTCGGCGGCACGGGGGCCACGATGGTGTAGGTGGCGGTGACCACCTCGCTGTTATCCCAGCCACTCAGCATGGCGATGGCCTTGATGGTATGCTCGCCCACCGTATTCAAGGTTATGGCGCTGTTGTAGAGCGTGCTCGTGGCGTCGGGCGTAGTGCCGTCCATGGTGTAGCGGATCTGAGCACTGGCATTGTCGCTGTTGATGGTGACAACGATCAGCGTGTCGCTGGCGCCGCTGGCAGGTGTGAACACGGGTGCGGACAAGGTGGCGGTGCCAGTGAGCGCAATGGTGTGCGTCAGTGTGCCGCTGGCGACTGTCAGCGTGCCCGTGGCGGGCTCGGTTCCGTCAAAGGTGACCGTCACCGTGGTGTTGCTGTTGGGGTTGCTGATGGTGGCCGGACTGGCGGTGAAGTGCGTGCTGCTGCTCGTGATGGCAATGGCATCGGTGAGGTGTGCGCCGCTGACGGTGAAGGTCTGTGTCAGTTGAGCACTGTTGAAACTCAAGGCAGTTTCGCTAACTGTCAGAACGGGCTCATAGACCACCGTGTAAAGACCTGTGGCGGTCTCGCTGTCTGCCCAGTAATTCTTGAAGGCCTTGGCCTTGAGAGTCGTGGTCGTCGTCAGCGTGATGGGGTTTGCATAGAGCGTGGAGGTTGCGGTAGGCTCAGTGCCGTCGGTGGTGTAGCGGATCTCAGCACCCGTGGTGCCACAGGCGATGGATACCGCCACGCTGTCAGCGTAGGTGCCAGCCACTGGAGTGAAGGTCGGTGTGGGCAGCTGCGGCATCGTCACCGTGAAGGTGGTGGTGGCAGAGACTGCCGGGGTGAGCGGAGCCTGTGTCATGTCCACTAAAGCGGCCGTGATGGTATGCGTGCCGGCAGGCAGCGGACTGAAGACCGACTGTAATAAGGTGGTGAGCCCAGTCTGGTCCAGATAGAGCGGGTTGGTGAGACCCGCGGAAGTGAGCAGCGGAGACTCAACCTTCAGATAGCCATCGGTGCCCAACACGAAGTTGGTGATGTTGATGCCAACAGGCAGGGTGTCCAGACTGCTGAAGTTGGCTCCGTTGGCCGGAGCGGTGATGGACAATGTCGGCTGAGGCGTGGGAACCGTGGCCGCCAAGTCTTGGTTGTTACGAGGATATATCTGGATGCTGGTGCCGTAAATGGCCGCGAAACCGGTGACGTTGGTCACCGTGTTGGCGGCTAAGGTGGTGTCAAGGGTGAAACGTTTGTAGAGGGTTATCTGATTGCTGCCCTGTGTGATGTCCGTGGAGTTGGCACCGGTGAAGCCGTTGGGGAAGGTGACGTTCTCCAAGGTGATCAGCTGGGCGTCATATTGGCTGTAGTTGGCCAACAGCTCGCTCATCGTCACGGTGATGGGGGTCACGGTGCCGGTGTTGGAGGTGGCGGCGGCAGGATTCTGCACGTTGGTCATCTCGATCTGTCCTTGATACTGGGAGAAGGCACCTGTCAGGTTGCTGATCTGGTCGCCTTCGTCAAACTCGGTGGTGAAGCCGGGACCATAGACCAACAGGCCGGCGGTGGCGTCCTTGACGTAGGTGTAGTTGCCGCTGTGGAAGACGAAGGTGACATCGTTGGCGATGGTGTAGGGCTGGCTGCCGGCAGTCAAGGCCTTGAAGGCTGCGATGTTAGCCACTTGTGCCGGGAAGGTGTAGGTGGCGCTGGTGACAGGACTGTCGCCATAGCCAGTGGCAACGGCGAAAGCCTTGACAGTGGTCGTCTGGCTGACGGTGATGGGGGCGGAATAGACGGATGAGGAGGTCGTGGGGGTGGTGCCGTCCAGGGTGTAGTAGATGGTGGCACCCGTGGTGGCGCTGCTCATTGTCACGCTGACAGGCTCCGTGTAGGTGCCCGCAGCCGGTGTGAAGACCGGCGCTGCCGTGGAGGTGATGCCGGTGTTCTGCGTGATCACCACGTTGTCGAGGAAGAAACGGCCCTTGGCAGCCTGCTTGCCCTCGAACTTGATCGTGGTTGCCGCCGTGCCGCCTGTGAGCGTCAGCGTGAAATGCTGCATCGTCTCATAGCTGGGATTGGAAGAAGGATGCACGTTCGACAATCCTGTTACCAAAGTGGGCGTTCCATTGACGTACACCTTGATGGTGGTGGAGTCGTTGTGCCAGGCGGTGGCATCGAAACTCAAGGTGAAAAGACCATTGTCGTTGGAAAGGTCGATGGCGGGAGTCTGGATCCAGCCCAAAGCGCTGGATGTGCCCATCTTCACCTTTCCTTTGAAATCATAAACCCTGGAGCCTGTCCAGCCCGTCAGGGCGGTGTGGTTGTCCAAAGTAGAGGCGATGTCGTTATTCGGCAGGGAATCGGAGAATCCGCTGAAGTCCTCCTGGAAAACGATGGTCTGACCTTGCAGGGTCGTGAAACCTAACAGGATAACACACAAGGTGATAAACTGTTTGAGAAGGTAATGCTTTTTCATAATATCTTTATTTTAAACTTTAAATTATAGACTTTTTTTAGGGAGCGCAAAAATAGTATTTTTCTCGATAGCGAGAAAGCTGTTTTGCTGACATTGTTCATAAAGTATTGTAAACATCATTGAATCAATAAGAAAATTCTTGTTGAGGCATTGGTTGATGATTTCTGGCGCCTGACTCGTGAAAAAAGTGTATCTTTGCACCCCTTTTAGAATATTCGCTGAATGAGTGCAGATTTTGATTCGATAAAGCGTCGTTTTGGAATGATTGGCTTCAACAAAGCCTTTGAACATGCGGTGTATGTGGCAGTGCAGGCTGCCAAGACCGATTTGTCGGTGCTGGTGACCGGCGAGAGTGGTGTGGGTAAGGAGAATATCCCCAAGATCATTCATGCTTATAGCTCCCGGAAGACAAAGAATTACATCGCGGTTAACTGCGGAGCCATTCCGGAGGGCACTATCGATTCCGAGTTGTTCGGTCACGAGAAAGGCGCGTTCACAGGAGCGGTGGATAAAAGGAGCGGCTATTTCGAGGATGCCAATGGTGGCACCATCTTTTTGGATGAGGTGGCCGATCTCCCCCTCGCGACACAGGTTCGCCTGCTGCGTGTCCTCGAGAACGGCGAGTATATCAGGGTGGGCTCCTCCAAGGTGCAGAAGACGGATGTGCGTGTCGTGGCCGCCACTAATGTCAACATCGGCGACCGCATCGCCAAGGGCAAGTTCCGCGAAGACCTCTACTACCGTCTTAGCTCCGTGCCTATCCGAATGCCGGCATTGCGTGAACGCCAAGAGGATATCTTGCCGCTGTTCGTCAAATTCGCCAGCGATTTCTCTGCTAAATACCAATCTCCCATCATCACCCTGACTGACGATGCCAAAGAAGAACTGAAACGCTACGGCTGGCCGGGCAACATACGACAACTGAAAAATGTCACGGAACAGATTTCCCTTATTGAGGATACACGCGTGATTACCGCTGAAATGCTGAAACCGTACTTGACCTCTCCCACATCCAATCTGCCTGTGCTGGTTCACACCGAAACTGATGCGGATACATTCAATCAGTTCCGATGGGATACTTTGAAACTTATCTCCGACCTGAGCAAAGAGATTGTGGATCTGAGAAAGCAAGTCCAGATGATGCAAGGAGCCGCCCAGCCAAAGACTGTCGGCGAACATGCCGTGCACAATATTGAACTTCCAGGGCATGATAGCATGCGTGTCACGAAACTTTCAGAAGATGACATGAAGACCATACCCGAATCTACATACAGTGAGGTGAAAGAAAGTCACGAATATACGCTGTCAGAAACGGAGAGGAACGCTATGATAGATGCGTTGCGTCGTCATCATGGCAATCGCAAGAAGACTGCAGAAGAATTGGGAATCTCGGAGCGGACGCTCTATAGGAAAATCAAACTTTATGAATTGGAAGATGAATAAAAAGGCGCTGAAAATCGGTCTGGCACTGTTGCTGGCGGTCTTGATGATCTCTTGCAAGATGTCGATTTCGCTGACGGGCGGCACTATTGACGCGCGGGCTAAGACGGTTGCCATCACCAACTTCCCCAATAACGCCTCCCTGGTGAACCCGACCCTCAGCCAGTCGTTCACCACTGCCTTGAAAGATAAGATACAGGGGCAAACGCCTCTTACTATTGTCAGCCGCAACGGGGATTACTCTATCGAAGGCGAGATTACAGGCTATACCGTTTCCCCAGTTGCAATCCAAGGCAATGATGCAGCGGCCATGAACCGCCTGACGATCACCGTGCGGGTTCGCTTTGTGAACAGCTTTGACGAAACCCAAAACTTTGACCAGTCGTTCTCTCGCTATGCTGATTACTCCAGCACCCAGAACCTGAGCAGCGTGGAGGCTGGCCTCATCAGCTCTATCAACGACGCCCTGACGGACGACATATTCAATAAAGCCTTCGTGAATTGGTAACCTAATAACAACAAATATGGAGAAAATCTTTTTTAATGATTTTGTCACTGCCGAGCAAGACGAGACCCTGCAGTCGAAGCTGACGAGACTCTCTAAACGCTATCCCGCATCCTCGCTGGTCAACATCTTCTATCTGAAGCTGTTCTCCGGCCGTGCTTCGGCGCGTAGCCGGGCGCGCATGCTGCTTACCCTGCCCGACAGGATCCGGTTCTCCCAACTGGATGTGGAGTTTGAACCAGTTGTGGCACCTCGCCAGGAAAAGCCCTCCGTCGTGGCCGCGGCACCCCATGCAACGCACAACGATGCACTGCACTCCGTATTCGTGAAAGATCATGAGGGCCAAGACCTTCATAAAACCGCCCTCATTGATCAGCTGATTGAAAAATTTTCTTCCAGTGACGCCAAAATCCAGATTCCTGTCGATTCGCAAGAGATGCTCGCCGATTACGGAATCTCCAGCGCAGAAGAGGATATGTCTATTGTAAGTGAAACATTAGCAGGAATTTACGCTGAACAGGGCTGCTATGATCGTGCAATCCAGATGTATGAAATTTTAAGCTTGCATTTTCCAGAAAAAAGTTCTATTTTTGCCGCCCAAATAGAAAATTTGAAAAAGAATTTTTCATAGACAAAAGGAATTATAAGTTTTAAAAAAAAATTAGAAGATGTTTACGCTTTGTGTTGTATTGATTATCTTAGCCTGCTTCGTGCTGGCATTTGTAGTGTTGATTCAGAATTCTAAGGGTGGCGGTCTTGCCTCCAACTTCGCCTCTTCCAACCAGATCATGGGTGTCCGTAAAACGACGGACGTTTTGGAAAAGACCACCTGGAGCGTCGCCGCTTTCATCATGGTGCTCTGCTTCGTATGCGCCTTTCTCTCTAAAAACGAGATTAATACACTGCGTCCTCAGCAGAATCAAGTCGAGCAAACCCAGCAGACTGACGGTGGTGAAGAATAGTCAACTGCCGAATAATTGATAAATGAAGAAATCATAGACATGCAACCCTTCCCCAAAGTGTTGTGTGTCTTTTGTGTTATTAAGTATAACTAAATAGTAAAGTAGATGAATATCAAACACGAGAACGTTCCTGGCTTGTTGCAGGAAGTGGTTTTTGAAATTTCCAAAGAAGATTACGCAGCTAATTTGGAGGCTGCATTGAAGAAACAAAGACGTGCTGCCGCAGTGCCTGGATTCAGAGTCGGCAATGCACCCATGGGCATGATCAAGAAGATGTACGAACCTACTCTCCTTGTACAAGAAGTTGACAAGCTGGTCAACGATGCCATGGCCAATTTCATTAAGGACAATAACATCCAATATATCCTGGAACCTCTGCCTGTAGAGGAAAAATCCAAAGTGGATTTCCAGAACCCCGACAATTTCGTCTTTGCGTATGAGTACTCGCTGAGACCAGAAGTGGAAGTTGATTTTTCCAAACTGCCCGTGGTGAAGGATTTCCGCTATGTCGCTTCCGATGAGGAGATCGATCGTCAAGTGGACCAACTCCGTGAACGCTATGGCAACTACACCACTCCGGAGTCCGTCCTCACCGATAAAGACAATGTATCCGTCAAATTCGGTGAAGACAAGACTGGTTATATCTTCCTGAAAGACCTTACCGAAAAGGCTGCGAAGAAATTCGTCGGCAAGAAAGTGAAAGAGACCGTCAAGATCAAGTTGAGAGAGGCTTTCACCTCCGAGTCCACCCTCGCCAGATTCTACCGTATCGATGTTAAAGACCTCGAGGAAGGCAATGCTTACGAAGAGGAACTGACCATCGACTACATCGGACATCTCGACTTGGCCGAAATCAACGAGGATTTCTACAAGAAAGCTTTCCCTGATGGCAGCGTGAAGGATGAGAAGTCCATGCGCGAGGCCGTTGCCAAGATGATGGCCCAACAATATGAGACTACCATCAACCAGCGTTTCATGAACGATGCTATTGAGGCGCTTATCGACAATGTGCCCGTGGAATTGCCTGACGATTTCGTCAAACGCTATATCATGGTAGCCCAGAAAGATATGACCCAAGAGAAACTGGAAGCTGAATATCCGCAATACAAACGAGCTTTCCAATGGCAGCTTATCGAAGGTAAGTTGTTGGAAGAAAATGATATTCATGTATCAGGAGACGATGTGCGCGGTTATTTCAGACAGTACTTCATCGATAACTATTTTGGTGCTATCTATTCCAAAGAGATGGAACCCCGTATCGACGAGATGGTGAAAGAGGCCATGAAGAATCAAGAGACGGTGAAACAGGTCTATGACATGCTCTTCGACATGAAACTTTCCAACAAACTTCGCGATAAACTCAATATCGAGGTTGTGGAGGGCGATGGACAGGCCTTTATGAACTACATCACCAAGAGCGAAGAGGCCGCTGCTGAAGCTCCTGCCAAGAAGA
Source organism: Bacteroidales bacterium (assembly GCA_017650305.1). Classification (GTDB taxonomy): domain Bacteria; phylum Bacteroidota; class Bacteroidia; order Bacteroidales; family WCHB1-69; genus F23-D06. The sequence goes on from JAGCFD010000047.1 coordinate 21,847, forward strand.
CTAAAGCCAAGAAGGCTCCGGCTAAGACAGCTGCCAAGGAAGAGGATGCCAATGCCCCTAAGGAGGAAAAAGCCCCGAAGGCCAAGAGTGCTGCCAAGCCGAAGACGACAAAGAAATCCACCAAAAAAGATGAATAACCTGTAGAGATTCACAATTATGAGAATGCAAGACGATTTTAGAAACTATGCGCTGAAGCAGCATGGCATCAGCAGTCTGAAAATGGACCGTTACATGTCCATGACCCGCAACTATATCACTCCCTACATCATTGAAGAGCGTCCGATGAACATCACCCAGCTGGATGTGTTCTCCCGCTTGATGAAGGATCGTATCATCTTCCTGGGCGTACCCATTGACGATGATGTGGCCAATATCATCCAAGCCCAATTGCTCTTCTTGGAGTCCCAAGATCCAGAGCGCGACATCCAGATCTACCTGAACAGTCCTGGAGGAGTGGTCTATGCCGGTCTGGGTATTTATGACACCATGCAGTATCTGAAGCCGGATGTCTCCACCATCTGTACAGGTATGGCAGCCTCCATGGCAGCAGTTTTGCTCTGTGCCGGCGCCAAAGGCAAGCGTTTTGCGCTCCCGCACTCCCGCGTCATGATCCATCAACCGATGGGCGGCGCGCAAGGCCAAGCTTCCGATATCGAAATCGAAGCCCAGGAGATTCAGAAAATCAAGAAGGAACTCTACGAGATCATCGCCTATCATACGGGCAAAGATTATGATCAGGTGTGGAAAGACTGCGATCGCGACCACTGGATGATCGCTTCTGAAGCCCAAGAGTACGGACTGATTGACAAGGTCCTTACCCACGAGCGCAAATAATCTACACAATTTTTTAAAACGAATAGAGAATGGAGGGAATACCCTCCATTCTTTTAAATGTAACAATAGCAATGGCCAAAAGAACAACAATCGACCGGATATGTAGCTTTTGTGGTCGTGAGATACCCCGTGACCGTTTTATTATCGGAGGTTTGGATGCCACGATTTGCGAAGACTGTATCCGGGCCGCCATGGATATCTATCAAGAGCAGAAAGCCCAACTCAATCGGAATGATTTGAGCGACCTGAAGACCAAGATGATGAAGCCGAAAGAGATCAAGGCACGCATGGACGAATATGTCATCGGACAGGAGGAGGCCAAGAAGACTATCTCCGTGGCAGTGTATAATCACTATAAGCGACTCTTCTCTACCACAGAAACGAAAGACGACGAGGTGGATATAGAGAAATCCAACGTGTTGATGGTCGGTGAAACCGGAACGGGCAAGACCTTGATTGCCCGCACGATAGCCAAGATGTTGGATGTGCCTTTCTGTATTGCGGACGCAACCGTCTTCACCCAGGCCGGCTATGTGGGCGAGGATGTGGAAAGCATCTTGACGCGCCTTCTGCAAGCTGCCGACTATGATGTGCAGCGTGCAGAACGCGGTATCGTCTTCATCGATGAAATCGACAAACTGGCTCGCAAAGGCGGAGAGAATCCCAGCATCACCCGCGATGTGTCCGGCGAGGGCGTCCAGCAGGCTATGCTGAAACTTCTGGAAGGCTCCATCGTCAATGTGCCCCCGCAAGGCGGACGCAAACATCCCGAGCAAGAGTTTATCCAGGTGAACACACAACACATTCTCTTCATCGGTAGCGGCGCCTTCAATAATATCGATCAGATCATCGCTGAACGTGTCAACACCCACACTATCGGCTATAATCAGGAGGGAAGAAACATACAAAGAGACGAGATGCTGCAACATATTACCATGCAGGATGTCAAGTCGTTCGGCCTGATCCCGGAACTTTGCGGTCGTTTCCCCGTCATCACAGCTCTGGCCCCGCTGGACAAGGTCGCTTTGAAAAATATTCTCACTCAGCCAAAGAACGCCATCGTCAAACAGTATGTGAAACTGTTCAAGATGGACGGCATCAATGTCTCTTTCGAGGAAGAGGCCCTCGACTATATCGTGGAGAAGGCGGAAGTGCTGAAACTCGGTGCTCGTGGACTGCGTTCTATCGTGGAGAAGATCATGAATGACGCCATGTTTGAATTCCCCAGCAGCGGAAAAAAGAAAATGACCATCACGAAGGCTTACGCTGTGGAACATTTTGAAAAAGCAAAATTCTGATTTTTTTTGAGAATCGACTGCAACAATCGGAAGGCTTATTCGTTATTATAGATGTTACTTTGAATCAAATTTCTTGGAATATGAAAAAATCTCTGGTGCTATTGTTGTTTATTTCTCTTGTGGGCATGCTGGCAGCCCAAAATCCGACTCCTTATAATGGTACGCCGCCTACTTTCAACACGTTTGACGCCAATTATGTGAGGTGCAAGTATAAGTCTGGATCTAGTAGTTGGGCTGGGTGTAATACCTCAAACCAAATCTGGAAGTACAACACCTCTGGCTCGAATTATACATGGTATCAGACAACATATACGGCAACATATAACAATGCTACTACAGGCGTGCTGAATAGCGGTACAGACTTTAGCCATCGTCTGATTGTGGGACAAAATGCAAACTTCCCCGGCACTGGCGTGGTGAACGGTCGTGACAAGTGCATGTGCTATCAGGTAGGTAATAATTATGTACAGGAATATGTGATGCCCTATGGCGGTTGGGATGGCAATCCGAATACAACAAACGATGCCATTGACACGATTATCCAAATTGGAGGTCCTGTCAATCAAGGAAAATGTTCCCAGTCCATCGAGTATTGGTTCAAGCCGGATACGAATAACAGTGTGTTGATGGTCATGTTCTCCTTTGCGCAAGAGAAGGCCTGCCACGAGGTATGGTATAATCCATTCTTCACCATCGAAGTGTTGGACCAGAACTATAATCTTTTGAATTTGGGTTACTATTCCAATTTGAATGGCCAGCCTATGAGCAACCCCAGCAATGCCAACTATTGGCCCTATTCCCAATTCTTGATAGTCCCCATCCCTGAATGTTCGAGTTATCCGTCCATCCCATATTGCAGAGCCACCCCTTCCACATACGACTATTATGGCACCAATGCCCAAGACCTTGCTTTCCAGATCCACTCTTGTCCGTCTGGTCAGTATAGTGGTCAGATTCCGTCAACCGCGTATCATGGTAGCATCAATTGCGAATGGTTCCAATATACGCCGATTGCTTTTAACTTGACAGAGCAAGCCCGCAACAACCAGACTGTCATTTTCCGTGTGAAGGCAACTGCATGCCAAGCCTCATACCACTGGGCCTACGGTTACTTTGCAGCCAAGATGGTGCCTGCCTATATTCAAGTGGATGCCTGTACGAATGAGCTCTCCCTCTCTGTGCCTTATGGATTCCGCCCTACATCGTATCAGTGGTATGCAGGAGTGGACTCTGCCAGCGCTTCCTATAAAGGAGAGTATGAAGGTATGCGTGACCTTGTGCTGAACAGCGAGAATGGAACCCGTATTTATCCCTACTACCGTTGCGAGATGCTCTCCATGACTGGTGTGCCTTTTGTCTATGAGGCATACACCAAGTTCTATGACTTGACTCCTTATTTCAACTACGTGCAGCTCAAACAGAATTGTGATTATAAGGTGAGTTTCTCTGACAGCAGCACCATTATGCTGCGTTCTCCTGCAGCAGTGGCAGGTGGTAACGAAGACACAACGTATCAGACAACCCAGCTTATCCGGTGGTACAACCTGATTCCCAATGCAACAGGAGGTTATGATACGGTGCTGTTTGCCGAAAACAATAATACTCCCCAATTCACTTATGCTAGTCCGGGAGATCATCAGGTGATGATTTCTATTTGGGATAATGATCATACCTGCTCTGCCGATACCGTTCTGACCATCCATCTGGATTCGCTCATCTCCGGTTCTGGCGTGGATACTATATTCACCTGTGAGGAGAATCTGCCAATTATCTATGATCAAGCAACCTTTGGGGAACTCTACACCTGGCATGAGTCGGGAACGCGAACAGTTATCTACCCCGGAGGCACATGGAATGGTTGCGACAGTATCGTGGAGGTGAATCTGACAGTGCAAAAACCGAAGGTCGAAATCGCTGTGGGCGCCGACTATTGTGACAACTTCACCACGACCTTGACCGCTGTCTCCAACGTGGATGTGGAAACATACGAATGGAACACAGATGCCAACACACCTACCATCGACGTTATAGAACCGGGTGACTATGCGGTGACCATTACTGACGAGGGCGGATGTGTGGCTGGAGCTACGGTGACGATCCCCGCCTGTACTCCCTTCGTGAATCTGCCTAACGCCATCACACCCTCCGACTACAATGGTCTGAACGATGTGCTGACATTGCCACAGAAGAATTTGATTCAGTCTATAGAGCTTACCATCCTCAATCGCAACGGCGAGGTGGTTTTCTATACCACGAGCAAGGACTTTGAATGGGACGGCCGTGTCAACGGCAAGCTCTATGTGAACACCGTTTACAACTATATCTTGAAAGTGGTGGACTACAATGATTACGCCACGATGTTCAGGGGGTCGATTACGGTGTTGTAATCAGTCAACAGTTGTTGGAATAATCTCTATGGAGGCGATCTTGATGAACGCCTCCTTTTTTTTGAGGAATTATATACATGATGGCACAAATGAGATTGTGAAAAAAAAACTCTTCTTTCGAGATTTCTTTGCAAAGAGCAATATTGTGATTTATTGTAAGTGTCAGTATATTAAACAATTATAGTCTTTAACTTTTCTCTTGATAGAAAAGTTACAAAAGATCAAGCCGATATGAAATCCGCCCGCTCTGTCCGCCCTCTGACAGCGGCGGCAAACGTGAACAAAAATGCCAGCCGGAGCAAAAAGGAAACCAACACCGAGGGCCTTGCATTTTTGTAAACGCAAGCGCCTTTGCACGCCGCTGTTGGAGGCCGGCCATTCACGCCGCGTCCGCCTCGCCATGTCGGCATTCCCGCCCGCATCCAACATGGCAAAATGTTAGAATCGGGAGGCGTGGCGGAGGTATTTCTATTTTGTTTACGATAATTTTAAGTCTTGTTCGTTTTAAAATTGTATTTTTGCACTTTGAATTATTGTGACAGGGATATGAAAAGAATATTTTTTCTGCTGTGCATCTTCTTGCTGATTTTTGCTGGTTGTCATCGCAAAGACAAACAGGGGACGGTTGATTCCTCTTCCTCTAATGTGGAGGTTGTGAAGCCTGCCTTTGACTGTGATTCTGCCTTTGCTTTTGTGAAGGCGCAGACCGATTTCGGGCCTCGCGTGCTCGGCAGTGAGGCGCATCGCCAGTGCCGCGACTATCTGGTCAGCAAGCTGCGTCAATATTGTGACACGGTTTACGTACAGACCTTCACCGCCAGAACATACGACGGCAAGCAGTTCGTGGCAGAGAACATTATAGGCTCGGTCAATCCGACTGCGGAAAGACGTATCGTAATGGCTTCGCATTGGGACTCCCGTCCGTTTGCAGACCAGGACCCTGTGCCGATGCACCGCGAGGAAGCCATTGATGGCGCTAATGATGGCGCGTCAGGCGTGGGCGTTCTCTTGGAGGTAGCCCGTCAACTCAGCCTCCAAAAACCGAATGCCGGAATCGATATCATTTTTTATGATGCGGAAGATTACGGCCCTCGTGAGAGCGACAATGCCTCAGAAGGCGAATGGTGGGGGCTCGGCTCTCAATATTGGGCCAAGAACCCGCATGTTGATGGATACAAGGCTGACTATGGCATCCTGCTCGATATGGTAGGCTCGGCCAACCCTAAGTTCTATCAGGAACAATTCTCCACCCACTACGCTCCAAACATAGTGCAAAAAGTGTGGGGAACCGCCTATAGCTTGGGCTATGCCAACTACTTTATCAACCAGCCGGGAGGCGTCATCACTGACGACCATTACTATGTCAACAAATATGCCCATATCCCGATGATCGACATTATCCACTATGACAGAGTCTCCGGTACCGGCTTTGACCCAGTTTGGCATACCTCTCAAGACAATATCCAGCATATAGACAAACAATCGTTAGGGGTTGTAGGTACTACTTTATTACAAGTTATCAAAAACGAACAATAATGCAGGTATTTAAATTCGGCGGAGCCTCTGTTAAGGACGCTCCCGCAATCCGTAATCTTTCCAACATCCTTCGTCTTTTTTCTGGCGAAGAATTGGTCGTGGTCATATCCGCTATGGGCAAGACAACCAATTTTTTGGAACGTCTGCTCAAAGCATATAGCAATCAGGAGAATACATCCAGTCTGGTCGAGGAGCTGATGCGCTACCATCTGGATGTCCTGGAAGAATTGTTGCCAGGAGATAACGAAGGGAGAGGCCGCCTGACGTCATTACAACAGGAGTTGGAAAATCGCTTGGCTGTGCCCTATAGTGGTCGTTATGACTATGAGTATGATCAGATTGTCAGCTTTGGAGAACTGCTCTCCACTACGCTGATATCCTATTATCTGCAGCAAGTGGGTGTGTCAAACACATGGCTTAATGCTACAGAACTGGTGATAACGGATACCACCTATCGTGAAGGCAAGGTGGATTGGGAACAGACAGCTTCCAAGATCTGCACGGCTGTTCCGCTTGCTTGGAAAAATCAGTACGTTGTTGTTACGCAAGGATTTATCGGTGGTACCGATGAGGGTACCCGCGTGACCCTCGGTCGTGAAGGCTCAGACTATACGGCCGCTATCTTTGCCTACTGTCTGGATGCCAGTCGAGTGACTATATGGAAAGATGTGCCCGGCCTGCTGAATGCTGACCCTAAGCGCTTTCCGGATGCCGTCAAGTTGGATCAGCTTCCTTACCAAGAAGCCCTCGAATTGTCATACTATGGCGCTTCGGTTATTCATCCGAAGACCTTGAAACCTCTTCAAAACAAGCATATCCCGTTGTTTGTCAAGTCTTTCTTCCATCCGGAAGATCCTGGCAGTATGATTGGTGATTGCCAACTCTCCACCACGATCCCGTCGTTCATAGTGAAAGATCACCAAACCTTGCTGACAATCTTCCCCAAGGACTTCTCCTTTGTGGCGGAAGAAAATCTGTCGGAGATATTCACGCTCTTTGCCAAGCACCGGGTACATATCAATATGATGCAGAACTCCGCACTGAGCTTTTCCGTATGTACAGGCACGGAGATTGAGCGTCTGAAAGCCTGTGTGGCGGAGTTTCAGCCTCGCTATAAGGTTAAATACAACGAACAGGTCACGCTGGTCACGATTCGCCATTATACCCCCGAAGCTATCAAGCGCGTGATTGAAGGTCGGACCATCCTGTTGCGTCAGACAAGCCGTACCACGATCCAGTATGTGCTGCTGTAAAGGGTTGAGAGGTTGTCTTGCCTTTTGAAAGCATAAATCAGAGCCTGAGGTGATTCAGTCAGAGTGTGGATTGAATCAGGCTAAGCTATGTCTGCTATTTTTTGGGAAGCAAGAAGGATACCAGTTGGAAATAGAGGTCTGTCAGGATGAGGGATGTGTTCCCATTGCGTGCGACTTGACGAATGACGGTGTCCAGGGCCACGTTGAACTGACTGACAAATCGCAGAGAGAAAGCGTTCTTCAGAAGCTCGTATGTCTGCTGCTCAGAAGGTGTCATCTTGATGATAGTTCCGTCGTCAGATTTTGACAAGAGAAATTTGCGTGAGAGTTCCTGCCAGAATTGGAAGTACTGTTTTTGTATTTCGCGACTGAGTCCGGCAATCTTCTCTATAACCTCCTTGGCATGCGCAAAGTCCACTTTGTCCAAAGGCTGACGCTGTGCATACAGTATGACGCTCTGCATATACTCGCGGAAGTCGGCAAGCATCTGCTCCGAAAGGTCGTCGTTGGGATAGCTTTTGCGGGCTTTGATGTAGTTGTGGTCTGCGTGGATGGCAAGGCTGCGTGCTGTTTCAGGATCCAGGTCGGGGAACTCTTTCATCAATGCCTGCTCGATCTCCTCCTCGCTGAGCTGCGGAAACTTCACGGCTTGCGTGCGGGAGAGAATGGTATTCAACATCTGGTCCGGATGCTCCGTGATGAGGATGAAGAGACTCTTGTCTTCAGGTTCTTCCAAAGTCTTCAATAACTTGGGCGCTGCATCGTGACGGAGTCTGTCGGCACACCACAGAATGTAAATCTTATAACCGCCCCTATAGGAACGGGTGCTGTTTTGGTTGATGATCTGACTGCAGTCGCGAATGTTGATGGTCAGCTGCTTATTGGCACCGTCCAGAATGGTCAGCCAATCGGTCAGGTCAATATGGAAGTTGTTGGCAGAGACAAATGAGCGGAATTCGTTGAGAAAGAGCATCGACTCGCAGTCTTTGCTCTTCACATCTTTGGTGCCGCAGTTGGGGAAGTACAGGTGTACGTCAGGATGTTCGAGTTTGGCGATTTGTTTGCAGGAGGGGCACTCGCCGCAGGAGTCGCTTTCGGTCGGGTGCTCGCAGCAGATATACTGAGCCATGGCTACGGCGAGTGCGAAACCGTCGTTGCCCGGTTGGCAGGTGAACAGCTGCGCGTGACTGATCCGCCCTTCATGAATTTGATGCAGAAGACGATCCTTGAGTTCTTGAGATACTATAACATCCTTGAATTGCATGGTGATTTTATCTTTGGATAGGTTTTAATGTTTGATTTTGGAAAGCCAACTCTCGCTGTTGGTGTTTTCGTATTTGTCTAAAGCTGTGAAGATATCCTCTACGGTATCCACAAAGTAGGCTAGATTTTTGTGGAATGCTCTGAGAAAACCCTCTTCCATGAAATGGTCCAGCAGAGCCAACAGGTGGTCGTAGTAGCCGTTAGGGTTATAAACGATGATGGGTTTCTTGTGCAAGCCCAATTGCGCGTCCGTGATGATTTCGAAGAACTCGTCCATGGTGCCGTATCCGCCCGGGAAGATGACAAAGGCGTCGGCGCGTTTTTCCAGGAGCTGTTTGCGCTCGCTCATGGTCTTGACGTAGATCATCTCGGTGATGTTGTCGGCGAGCACGGGACCCATCTTGAAGAAATCTGGAGCCACCCCTATGACAGTGCCGCCTTGCTCCATCATAGCCTCAGCAACCACTCCCATGATGCCAATGCTGCCCCCTCCGTAGTAAAGGGTCATCTCTTTCTGAACCATAATGCGGCCGAAAGTGACGGCGTCAGCTGCATAGTCAGGGTTGTTTCCTCTGGCGGAACCGCAAAATAAAGCAATGGATTGGTGGGTCATATATTTTGGAATTTAATGATAGCGTGATAAATGAGACATATCAGCAAATAGCTGAGAATGATGATGGGAAACGAGCTCCATCGGAATATGATAAAGAGTAAGATGCCCAAAGCCATGATGACATAACGGACAATGTTCTCTCCTTTGAACTCAAAACTTTTGAATTTGAGGGATATCATGTTGATTTCGCTGACTAACAGCAGGGCAAACAGGATTGCAAGAACCCAGACCACCCAGAAGTTGTTCAGGAAAGGGACTTTTTCGGCCGCAAAAGGTATGAAGGCGAGGAAAAGAGCGTTGGCAGGGGTGGGCAGTCCAATGAAGTTGGTATGCTGCCGCTCATCCATGTTGAAACGGGCCAGCCTGACCGCCGAGAGTGAAGGTATGAGGAAGAGCGTGTAGGGCAGCCAACGCAGAATGCTCTCATGGAAGATGGCAGGCATCTCGTAAAAACAACGGCTGAGCCATACAAAGACAATCATCGCAGGCGCCACGCCGAAAGATACGATGTCTGACAGGGAATCAAGCTCTTTGCCAATAGACGAAGACACGTGGAGAAGCCGGGCTGAGAAACCATCCAGAAAATCAAAAACCGCTGCTGTGATAATCCATAGTGCTGCCGTCTCCAGATTTCCCTTCAGAGAAGTCATGATGGAGATGCATCCGCATACTAAGTTCAGGCAGGTGAGGGTGTTGGGGATATGCTTCTTCATAGCGCTTTGTTATTTAAGTACCCAATAATGCTTGTTGATGCTGTCGATGAAAGCTTGTGCTTCCTCTTCGGTAGGATAGATGCCGATGCAGATCCGGATGTTTTTGACGCCGTCTTGCAACACCAGGGTAGGGGAGTATTGTGCCAATCCAGTCTGGCGAATGTGAGTCTCTACATCTTTTTCTGATTGGAAACTGCCAGCGATGACGTAAAAATGTCCTTGCTCAAATTGAATGTAAGGATATTTTTTGTCTGCTGTTAACCGAAGCGTGTCGGGGATATAGACGGCAGGGGTGTCAACCTCTTCGGGCTCAATGATATACAAACTGTCGTCAAGCGTAATGGCGTCTGTCTCTTGAGGCTGAGATTCGATTACCTGGTCGCTGCTTCTTTTGTGCGGCAAATGATCTAAAATGTCCATTACCTGTTGGCGTAAGATGAAAAATAGTACAGCCGCCGCAGCCAATAGGAGTAAGAGCAGGATCCATGGCCATATACGTCTTTTGCGTTTGCCGGTATTCTCTTTTGGATCGTCATCACCATGGGAAGTGTCTGTCTCTTCATCGGACTCGGGCTCTTCCACGGGTTCCGGCTCTTTAACAGCAAGCGGCTCTTCAACCGGCTCTGGCTCTTCTGCGGGCTGGGGCTCGGCAATGGATGCGGGCTCTTCCGCGGCAGCAGGCTCCTCGATAGTGTCCGTCTGGGGCTCCTCGTCCGCCACGTGACTGTATTGGATGACCGGCTCGGGTTCTTCCACATGTTCAGGCTCGGCAATGGAAACGGGCTCTTCCTCCATTTCTTCCACCGGTGCTGCAACAGGTATTGTAACGGGTGTCGGCTCTACCACTGGCTCGGGTTCGGGCTCAACGACAGGTGCAGGCTCTTCCGCGGCAGTCGGTTCTTCAGTCGGTTCTGTCTTGGGTTCCTCGTCCACCACGTGACTGTATTGGATGACGGGCTCCGGCTCTTCTGCAGGCTGGGGCTCGGCAATGGATACGGGCACTTCCTCCAGTTCTTCCACCGGTGCTGCAACAGGTATTGTAACGGGTGTCGGCTCTACCACTGGCTCGGGTTCGGGCTCAACGACAGGTGCAGGCTCTTCCACGGGTTCAGGAGTGTAATCGTCCTCTTCCATGGGAGGAACGGCGCCTGGTATCAAGGAAAGCGCCTTCATGCCTTCAAACTCTAAGTTGAGGCCTTCTATGGTCTCACTTTCGAAATGAATGTCCCCTTTGACCAGGGAGAAGGTGCCAAAACCTTCAAAAGTGACGCTTTTATTGTTGCTCAAAGCTTGTTTTAGCTCATCCACCCATTGGAGGATTTCAGCATTGGCTTGTGTGAGCATGCACTGGCGCTCTCGGCAGACCAAATTGGTGAAGATGATCTCTTCGTGGTCTATGTTGGTGTCAAGAGATACCTCGTAATGCGGAGGTAGCAGCGTGTCGCCGTCTATACGAGCCGACACATAGTGTTTGGTGAATGTGCCGAGGTCGTTGACGTAGATGGATTCGTTCTCTTGAAGGCCTTTGGTGATATAGTGTATCATAGGGGTTTTGAATTATCGGATTGCGGATATTGTGCGTTGAATAGCTCCAAGTCTTCAGGGGTGTCGATGCCGATTCCTTGATAGTCGCAGGTGGTGGCATAGATGTCGAAACCGTTTTGAAGCCATCGAAGCTGTTCCAATTTCTCTGTCTTCTCCAAAAAGGAGGGCTTTAGTTTCGTGATGGCTTGGAGGGTCTTGAAGCGGTATGCGTAGATGCCAAGATGCTGGTAACGGGTGACAGGGCCACTTCCGGGATCTCGTTGGTAGGGTATGGCATGGCGACTGAAGTAGAGCACTTTCCCATTGTCGGCCAAGACAGCCTTTACCACATTGGGGTTGGTTGCCCGATCCTCATCGGTAAAGGGTTTCACCAAGGTGGCGAGGTTGACATCCGGATTCTGGAAAAGAGTGGTCAGCAGCGAAATCTCCTTGTCGCTGATGCCGGGCTCGTCGCCTTGGATATTCAGTATGACATCCTCAGGGTCCAGGTTGAGGGCGGCGGCCACCTCACCGCAGCGGTCGGTGCCGGATGGATGGTCGGGGGAGGTCATCATGACTTCCCCTCCGAATGATTGTACGCAGTCGCGGATCAAGGGGTGGTCGGTGGCGACAATCACTTGCGACAGCGAAGAACTCTTGACCTGCTCGTACACACGCTGGATCATCGGTTTGCCCTGGATGATGGCCAAGGGCTTGCCCGGGAATCGTGTGGACGCGTATCTGGCTGGGATAATGCCGATGTGCCTCATGCCGTTACTGGAACAAGCCGAACAATTCGGCATCGATTTTTTCAATGACGGTTCCGAAATCCTCGGGACGCTCGGCAAATTTGATAGTGTTGACATCTACAATGAGCAGTTTGCCGTCAGTATAGTTGTTGATCCACTTCTCGTACCGCTCGTTCAAGTTTTCCAGATAAGAATAGCGGATAGTGTCCTCGTAGGCGCGTCCGCGTTTGCCAATCTGCGTGATGAGGGTGGGGATGTCGGCCTTCAAGTAGATGAGCAGATCTGGTGGTTGCAGAAATTGCTTCATCAATTCAAAGAGGGATTTGTAGTTCTCAAAATCCCGAGTGGCCATCAGATCCATGTCATGCAAGTTCGGGGCGAAGATGTAGGCATCTTCGTAGATGGTGCGGTCTTGAATGACGCTCTTCTTGCGCTTGCGGATATCAATAACCTGACGGAAGCGGCTGTTGAGGAAATATATTTGGATGTTGAAAGACCAGCGTTGCATGTCTTGATAGAAGCTGGCCAGATAGGGATTGTCGTCCACACTTTCATACAGGGCATCCCAGCCATAGTGTTTGGCCAGCATGTTGGTGAGGGTGGTCTTTCCAGAACCGATGTTTCCTGCGACGGCTATATGCATAGTTTAGATTGTTATTTGGTGAATAATAATGGTTTACGAAAGTTGGTCTGTGCTTTTCTTAGCGCTAAGCGCATGGAATACAAGGTAGCAGCACAGGGCTACGAACATGACGATGGCGAGGATGTTGTAGAGTGGCGATCCGAGGTAGTTGACCATGAATGTCGGCTCTACGCCAGCGTATTTGAGGATGGCGCTGATGATGCCCATGATGGCGCCGCCGGCGAGAAGACCGGAGGCGAGCAGGGTGCCCTTCTCGCCGCGAGCTTTGTTGAGGGCCTCGTCTTTGCTGCGGGTCTTGATAAACCAGGCTAAGAAACCGCCAACCAGCAAGGGCAGGTTGAGTTGCAAGGGGATGAACATGCCCAAGGAGAAGGCCAGGGCCGGAACGCCTACCACATCCAACAGGATGGCCAGAATGGCGCCGATGATATAGAGCAGCCAGGGGGTCTGTCCGCCAAACATCAGCGGCTCGATGATGGCTGCCATGGCGTTGGCTTGAGGAGCCACCAGCGCGCCTTCACCCGTGTATCCATAGGTCTTGGACAACAACATGATGACTGCACCCACGGTCAGTGCCGACACCAGGGTTCCTACGAATTTGAAAGCCTCTTGCTTGTAAGGGGAGGTGCCGATCCAGTAACCTATCTTCAGGTCGGTGATGAAGCCGCCTGCCATGGCCAAGGCCGAGCAGACGATGCCGCCCACTACCAAGGAGGTGATGATTCCAGTGCCGCCTTTCAACCCAACTGCAGAGAGGATGAAGGAGGAGAGAATCAGCGTCATCATCGTCATGCCGGACACGGGGTTGGTGCCGACGGTGGCGATAGCTGTCGCTGCCACTGTGGTGAACAGGAAGGCAAAGAGGAAGACCACCAATAGGCCAACGATGACCTGCGTGATGTTCATCTCCATGCCGCCGACAAAGAAGAAGATGGTCATGAGGATGATGAGAGCGGCAAAGCCTATCAAGATGATCTTCATGGGGATGTCGCGCTGAGTGCGGAGCATCTGTTGTTCACCGCCACTTTGCTTGCCAGCCTTGAGAGCGACACCAATGGATTTCTTGATGACACCTGCCGATTTGATGACGCCGAGGATGCCGGCCATGGCGATACCGCCGATGCCAATGTAGCGAACATAGTTGGAGAAGATAAACTCCGGATCCAATGTGCTCATGGGTGTCAAGTCAAGGGTGATGCCGTATTGGCCGAGGAGCGGCACGATGATCCACCATGAGAGGGCGGAACCCGCACAGATGATGGCAGCATATTTGAGACCAATCAGGTAGCCAGTGCCCAAAAGAATGGATTCCGCACTCATCTTGAAGACAAACTTGTGGTCCATGGCCAATTTCTCGCCCCAACCGCACATGCGCGTGGAAATGGTGTCAGCCCAGAAATGGAAGGTGGTCATCAGAAAGTCGTACAGACCGCCAATGAGACCGCTGATGAGCAATAACTTGGCTTGGTTGCCACCCTTGGCGCCCGATACGATGATCTCTGTTGTGGCCGTGGCCTCCGGGAAGGGATATTTCCCGTGCATGTCGGAGACGAAATATTTGCGGAAAGGTATCAAGAAGAGAATGCCCAAGAATCCTCCAAAGAGTGAGGATAGGAAGATCTGCCAGAAGTTGACTTGAATGTCAGCCCCCAATGCAGGATTAGTCTCCTTGATGATGTAGATGGCTGGCAACGTGAAGATGGCACCCGCCACGATGACTCCTGAACTGGCACCGATAGACTGGATGAGCACATTCTCAGACAAGGGACTCTTGCGCTTGGCCAGCGTGGATGCACCCACGGCAATGATGGCTATCGGGATGGCAGCCTCGAACACCTGACCAAAACGAAGGCCAGAATAAGCCGTGGCCGCCGAGAAAATCACCGCCATGATGATACCCCAGATGATCGTCCAGGCATTCAACTCGGGATACTTCTTCTCACCTAACAAGATGGGCTTGTATTCTTCACCCTCTTTTAACTCCCGGTAGGCGTTGTCCGGCAGTTTGATGTCTTCCATGTTTTCCACAAAGGATTCTTCTTGTTCTTTCATATTGATTTTTAGTTTGTTGATAATCGAAAAATAAAGCGACAAAAATACAAAAAAATGTTTCAGTTACAAAATTATATATGCTGCTTTTTTTAAGTCTCCAACCCCCTCGAATTCCTCTTTTTATTAAGGTCGAAAATGGAAAAGATGTGCAATGTGCATTGTGCATAACTTGTTGAATATCCGTCTTTTTTTCTTTTGGATTTTAATATTTTTGCCTTTTAAAAATATGTAATATGCATAAAAGGACCATTTTCTTGCAAAATGGGGATGACTTTTGGCAATGACTTTTTGTGCATTTTGGCGAGTTGGATGTTGGGAGATACGAAACAGTGTTCTTTTTTGACAAATTTACAAATATTATAACTTTTTGAAACTGTCTTCTTTTATACGAATCCTGCTGGCAATCATGTTGTTGCATTTCCTCTTGATAGAGGCGGATGCTCAATGTGCAGATCCTCAAAGTACGGAGGATGGTTCTCCTTGTGCTTTTCAGGGTATTCGTCCCTTCTGCACCGACTTGAACCCATACGGCATCACATATGCTTCCGGAACAGTTGGGAATGCCTTTGGATCCTATTTTCCTGATACCAATCGTATTGCCTGTCTTGAGTCGGCCCCAGCTCCCGCTTGGTACTATCTTCGGGTCTCAGAACCTGGCGAGATCCTCTTTCTGATCCAGCAGTTCGACGCAGATAGCATGGGCATTGATGTGGACTTTGCCTGCTGGGGCCCTTTCCAGGCTTCAAGCAATTTTGAATTTGTCGAGAATCTGTGTTGCGGTGTCTATTCATTGAATACAACCCATTATGCTAACAGCCATGTGGTGGATGCTACCGGCCATCACCAGCCACCCAACACTACCAACAATCCCTATCCTTGGGGCAATCTGATTGACTGCAGCTATGCCACGCACCCCATCGAATGGTGTTATATTCCGAATGCCCAAGAGGGTGAATACTACCTGATTCTCATCACCAATTTCGCGGCACTTTCAGGTCGCTATGGTACGATTACCTTCTCCACAGCTACCAATACGGCAGATTCCCTTAATGCCATAGCCGACTGTTCCATCACCGAAGCCATCGCGAGCAATTCGCCTGTCTGTGAAAACGATACACTCTTCCTCTACTGCAATACACCCTCCTTCGGTGTCACATACCTCTGGAATGGGCCTAACGGCTGGACCTCCAATGAAGCCAACCCCGTCATTCCTCAAGTGTCGGCCGACATGAACGGTCTTTATACACTTGTCTTGACCAATGGAATCGACACGACCGATGCTGATTCCTTATTTGTCGTGGTGCATCAACAACCCGACATGATTATGAGCCTGTCGTCGAATCCTGTTTGCCAGCACGATACGGTAGTCGTGTCGGCCTTTGGCGCAGACCAGTATCTTTGGCAGGACAGCACCTCCGAGAGCTCCTTTACAGTCGTTGTTGATAGTTCTCAATATGTTCTGTTGACGGGATACTCCCCGAACTGCCAGCTTACAGACAGTATCCTGATAGAGATGTATCCACCGCAGCATGAGTCGGAAACGGTGACGGCATGCGAGAGCTACACCTGGCATGGCACCACCTATACGGCCACGGGTACTTATCACTATGTCCATACGGATAATAATGGGTGCCTTCAAGATGACACACTCCACCTGACCATTAATCATCATTCGCAAAGCAATGTGTATCATGCTATTGTGGAAAATCAACTGGCAGGATGGCAGTACCATGGCAACCATTTCGGCGGCGACACCGACACGCTCATCCATATCCAGAATGCGTCGGGCTGCGACAGCGCGGTGCATTACCATCTTCACGTTTATCCGAACCTGTATGTCACGTTGGACAGTGTGCTGTGCGAGAACGATTTGCCGCTGATATGGAACGGCGAGACCTTCACGGCCAGTGACGAGCGCGTGGTGACGATCCTGGCCTCCACGGGGGCTGACAGCGTCATCACGATGCGGGTGACGGTGCACTACAACACGACCGGCACGGATGTGCAGACGGCGTGCGAGAGCTACACTTGGATTGATGGGCAGACCTACACGGAGACGCCCGAGACGGCGCCGGTGTACACCATAGTCGGGGGCAACCAGTGGGGCTGCGACAGCGTGGTGACGCTGCAGCTGACGGTGTGGCACGCGCAGCACGAGTCCGACACGGTTACAGCCTGCGAGAGCTTCACCTGGAACGGTACCACCTACACTCAGTCAGGCACCTACCATTACACGCACCCGGATGTACACGGTTGCACGCAGGTGGACACACTGCATCTGACGGTTAACTACAACACGCAAAGCGCTGTGTGTGATACTATTGTGGAGAATCAGCTGGCGGGATGGCAGTACCATGGCAACCATTTTGGCGGCGACACCGACACGATCATCCATATCCAGAATGCGTTGGGCTGCGACAGCGCGGTGCATTACCATCTTCACGTTTACCCGAACCTGTACGTCACGTTGGACAGCGTGCTGTGCGAGAACGCGCTGCCGCTGATATGGAACGGCGAGACCTTCACGGCCAGTGACGAGCGGGTGGTGACGATTTTGGCCTCCACGGGAGCGGACAGCGTCATCACGATGCGGGTGACGGTGCATTACAACACGACCGGCACGGATGTGCAGACGGCCTGCGAGAGCTACACCTGGATTGACGGGCAGACCTACACGGAGACACCTGAGATGGCGCCGGTGCACACCATAGTCGGGGGCAACCAGTGGGGTTGCGACAGCGTGGTGACGCTGCAGCTGACGGTGTGGCACGCGCAGCACGAGTCCGACACGGTGACGGCATGCGAGAGCTACACTTGGAACGGCACCACCTACACTCAGTCAGGCACCTACCATTACACGCACCCGGATGTACACGGTTGCACGCAGGTGGACACACTGCATCTGACGGTTAACTACAACACGCAAAGCGCTGTGTATGATACTATTGTGGAGAATCAGCTGGCGGGATGGCAGTACCATGGCAACCATTTCGGCGGCGACACCGACACGCTCATCCATATCCAGAACGTGGTGGGCTGCGACAGCGCGGTGCATTACCATCTTCACGTTTACTCGAACCTGTACGTCACGTTGGACAGTGTGCTTTGCGAGAACGAGCTGCCGCTGCTGTGGAATGGAGAAACCTTCACGGCCAGTGACGAGCGCGTGGTGACGGTCCTGGCCTCCACGGGTGCGGACAGCGTCATCACGATGCGGGTGACGGTGCACTACAACACGACCGGCACGGATGTGCAGACGGCCTGCGAGAGCTACACTTGGATTGACGGGCAGACCTACACGGAGACACCTGAGACGGCGCCGGTGCACACCATAGTCGGGGGCAACCAGTGGGGCTGCGACAGTGTGGTGACGCTGCAGCTGACGGTGTGGCACGCGCAGCACGAGTCCGACACGGTGACGGCCTGCGAGAGCTTTACTTGGAACGGCACTGCCTACACCCAGTCGGGCACCTACCAAGATGAGCACCCGGATGTGCATGGTTGTACGCAGGTGGACACGCTGCATCTGACCATCAACTACAATACGCAAAGCGCTGTGTATGATACTATTGTAGAGAATCAGCTGGCGGGATGGCAGTACCATGGCAACCATTTTGGCGGCAATACCGACACGATCATCCATATCCAGAACGCGGTGGGCTGCGACAGCGCGGTGCATTATCATCTCCACGTCTACCCGAACCTGCACGTCACGTTGGACAGTGTGTTGTGCGAGAATGAGCTGCCGCTGCTGTGGAATGGGGAGACCTTCACGGCCAGTGACGAGCGTGTGGTGACGATTTTGGCCACCACGGGAGCTGACAGCGTCATCACGATGCGGGTGACGGTGCACTACAACACGACCGGCACGGATGTGCAGACGGCGTGCGAGAGCTACACCTGGATTGACGGGCAGACCTACACGGAGACGCCTGAGACGGCGCCGGTGCATACCCTCGTTGGTGGCAACCAGTGGGGTTGCGACAGCGTGGTGACGCTGCAGCTGACGGTGTGGCACGCGCGGCACGAGTCCGACACGGTGACGGCGTGCGAGAGCTACACCTGGAACGGCACCGCCTACACCCAGTCGGATACCTACCATTATGAGCACCTGGATGCACACGGTTGCACACAGGTGGATACACTGCATCTTACCATCAACTACAATACCCAAAGCGCTGTGTATGATACTATTGTGGAGAATCAGTTGATGTCGTGGCAGTACCTTGGCAATCATTTCTCAGGCACAACCGATACGGTCGTGATCTTGGATAATGCCGTGGGTTGCGACAGCATAGTGAGCTATCATCTCCACGTCTACCCGAACTTGCACGTCACGTTGGACAGTGTGCT
>JAGCFD010000048.1 GCA_017650305.1 Bacteroidales bacterium
GGAAGGCGGCTACGACCACGTCTATATCTACGATGCCAACAACACCCAACTCGCAGATTTGACAGGTGAAGGTACTCTTGATCTCACGGTACCGGGTCCTGTTTCCATCGTACTTGAATCCGATGGCAGTGTATGCTACTCTGGTTTCGTGTTCCAAGTTGAATGTACGAACGAGATGCCTGAAACTCCCGACACCTACACCATGGGCGATGTCGCTACCGTTACCACTTGTAACGCTGTCATCTATGACAATGGCGGTGCTACAGGCAACTATGAGACCTATTCTGATGAGACGATGTTGATCACTCCTGCTGTTACGGGTGCTCATCTGCACATTACCGGTACTTACAACATGGAGAGCAACTGGGATTACATCTACATCTATGACAACAATGGCAACCTGCTGCAGACTTTAACCGGTCAAGGTTCTGTTGATCTGGTTGTGAATGGTCCTGCTGTTATCAACCTCTCTTCCGATGGTAGTGTATGCTACAGCGGTTTCGAGTTCCATGTTGAGTGTGAAATTCCTGAGAATGTAAACACAGAATTGACTTTAGTCACTGGTCTCTATGAGGCTTGTGATTTGGATGGTCAGTCTCTCGGCTTCTCTATTAAGAATATTGGTTTGGATCCTATTAATAGAGTTGTGGGTAGCTATACCATCAATGGAGGTACTCCTGTTGTTGAGACATTCTACGTGCCGATGCTTAATCCTGGTGCCACAGCTAATGGTTTAATCTTCTCCACCCCGCTGACATTTGATCAACTCAATGACAACGAAGTTGTGGTGACCGCTTATGCTATCGATGAGCCTTCCACTCTTTGGGATGACAATACCATCACGGTTTCCAACATCAACGCTTTGGCTCCGATGACAGCTCCTTATCCTGTATTGCCAGCCAATGATATGAACAATAATACTCCTGGTTGGATTAAGTATAATGTGGACGGTATTGGTATTTGGAATGTTAACGGTGGTTTAATAACTTCTCCTTATAATACTCCTAATCTGGGTGATAGCTGGTTGATGACACCTTGTTATGATCTTCCTGCTGGTATTTATAAAGTCACCTACGATTATAAGGTAAGCAATGAATTCGTGCCTGAGACCTTCGCCGTTTACTATGGTCAAGGTGTTCATCTTTCCGACATGACCAACTTGTTAGCTCAGTATGAGAATGCAAGCAACAGCACTTATCTTACAGCTACTCACTATGTGAACATTCCTGCTGAGGGCAACTACAACTTCGGTTTCAAGTATCATTCCGCAGGAGGTGCTTTAGGTGTGACCATCAAGTCTTTGACGGTTACCCCGATGGCCTCCATGACTGCTATGGCTAATGGTAACGGTACGATTACCCCGAGCGGCACTGTTGTGGCCGGTGAGGGTGAAAACGTAACCTTCGTGATGAATCCTGACGAGCATTATTACTTGCAGAATGTGACCGTGAACGGTCAGGTTGTTGCCAACTACAACAATATGGCTGGTGGCGTGATTTACAACCATACGATTGCCAATGGCGATGTGCTGATTGCCAACTTCACCCATTCTAACCTCTTCACCTATTTCGTGAATGGCGGTCAAGGCTATGTGAACGGTGGTTTCCACGTTGCTCCCGACTCCTTCACAGAGGATTATGCAAATGGTCAGGATGTCCACATCTCCTTCGTGCCGGATGCTGGTTATCATGTAGAAAATGTAGAGATCAACGGTGTGAACTATGGTCCGATTATGGATTGGGTAATCACCAATACTTCTGGAAACTACACCTTCATCATCACCTTTGCTCCTAACACCTATGTTGTTACCACAACGGCTTATGGCAACGGTACAGTTTCCGATGGCGAAACCTTCGTCTATGATCCTGCTAACACCTACACCTTCACAGCTACTCCTGGTGCCAACAACCACATCGCAAGCATCTTGCGTAACAATGTTGAGTTGACGATTGTTGATCCGTTCTCCACCTATACCGAGACCTTGACCAACATCTTGAGCGACTACAACTATGTGGTTCGTTTCGACCCGAACAACTACACCGTTACGGCTACTGCTGGTGATCATGGTACTGTTACTCCTGCCGGTGTTCACAACTACGTTTACAACACCGATGTTGTGTATGGTATCGAGGCTGCCAACGGTTATTACATCGCTTCCATCACGGTTGACGGTGTGACGACTGATTACACTCAGGCTAATGGTTTGACCGCAACGACCTACACCTTTGCTCACATCAACGCTAACCACACCATCAGTGCAACCTTCGCACAATATCAATACACCATCACGGTGAATGCTGGTGAGAACGGAACTATCAACCCTGCTACCATCACGGTTGCTGAGAATGCTACTCCGACCTTCTCCATCGTTCCTAATGCTGGTTATGGTGTTGCTGATGTGACCGTGGACAATGTTTCTGTGGGTGCTGTCACTTCTTACACCTTCGCTCCTGTATCTGCTAACCATACGATTGCCGCTACCTTCGCTCAGTATCAATACACGATCACGGCTACTGCTGGCAACGGTGGTTCTATCACTCCGAACGGTGTAACCAACATGGTTTACAATGGCAACCAGACTTACACCATCACTCCTGCCGCCGGTTATCATATCGCTAACGTTTATGTTGACGGTGTTTCTGTGGGTGCTGTCAATACTTATTCCTTCATGGGTGTGACGGCTAACCACACTATTTATGCTTCCTTCGACATCAACGAATACACGGTAACCGTTACCCAACCTGCCAACGGTAACATCACACCGGGTACCACCACCGTTCAATACGGTGCTACTCCGACCTTCGTGATCACTCCGAATACTGGATATAATGTTACGGCTATCACGCTCAACGGTACCAATGTTATGAACAGCACTCCGCAAGTGAACGGTGTTTACACCCTCACCTTGCCTGCTGTTACCAACAACGCTACCTTGACCGCCACCATGACTGTCAAGAGCTACACCATCACCGCTTCCGCTGGTGCCAACGGTACAATCAACCCGACCGGTGTTGCTAACGTTAACTTCGGCGAGAACAAGCTTTACACCTTTACACCTGCTAACGGCTATGAGGTGGCAGCTGTGACGGTTGACGGTATGAACATGGGCGCTCTCAGCTCCTATACCTTCGTCAATGTGGTGGCTAACCACACGATCAATGTGACCTTCCGCTTGATGGAGTGTGAAATCCCGACTAACATGCAGACCATCTTCATCGATACTACTTCGGCTACGCTCTCTTGGTATCATCCTGGTGCACAGTCCTACGACATCCAATACAAGGCTGTTGGCGACGCCACCTTCACGACTACCAATACGACACAATTGACCTACAACCTTACTGGTTTGAATCCTTCTACCACCTACACTTGGATGGTTCGCGCTAACTGCGTTGCCAACAACCCGAGTGAATGGACCAACGGTTGTACCTTCAGAACTCTGGATGTATTCGCTAATCCTGACGGCATTGAGGATCATGTCCAGACTCTGATCAGTGTCTACAGCGAAACCAACAACGTTTATATCGTGAACGAGAATGGTATCCGCATCGACAATGTACAGATTTATGACGTTTATGGCAAACTGATCTACGCCGGCAATGTGAACGGTTCTAGAGAGGTGATCTCCATGAATGTGGCTACCGGCACCTATATGGTCCGCCTGGCTACTGAATATGGCTTCTGCAACTACAAACTGCACCTGACCAAATAGTC
Organism: Bacteroidales bacterium; assembly: GCA_017650305.1. Taxonomy (GTDB): domain Bacteria; phylum Bacteroidota; class Bacteroidia; order Bacteroidales; family WCHB1-69; genus F23-D06. The sequence continues at coordinate 3,715 of JAGCFD010000048.1, forward strand.
AATAATCTTTACTGACAATATGAAAGGCTGCTCTTTTCGGGCAGCCTTTTTTATTTTTTCAATTCTCTTTTTTATGCAGAAAAATCACTATCTTTGCACCCGCTAAATAGACAAATTATTTAAATCTCAATAATATGAAAGACAATCTGACAATGAACATGAATCCCTTGGTGCAACTGTTGAAAAAAGCCCCAAAAGAGTTTACAAAAGCTGACATTATCCACGCTGTGGAGGAGTTGGAGATTAAAATGATCAACTTCCATTATGTGGCTGAAGATGGACGTATTAAGACGTTGGGTTTCATTCTCAACGATAAAGAGTATCTTGAGCAGATTTTATCGAACGGTGAGCGTGTGGATGGTTCTAACGTGTTTCCGTCCTTCATCCAGGCTGGTTCCAGCGATTTGTATGTTATCCCGCGTTTCTCTACGGCCTTTATCAATCCTTTTGCTGAGATTCCGACCCTGTCGCTGCTTTGTTCCTATTACAATAAGGATGGCAAGCCGTTGGAGAACTCACCAGAGTATATTCTGCGCAAAGCCTGCAAGTCTTTCACGGATGTGACAGGTTTCTATTTCCAGGCTATGGGCGAGCTGGAGTATTATGTCATTGGTGATGCCGAGGAGCTGTACACGATTCCGGATCAGAAAGGTTATCACGAGTCTGCTCCGTTCACTAAGTTTGAGTCTTTCCGCGCCGAGTGCATGTACAACATTGCCAAGGCGGGCGGCATGATCAAATATGGCCACTCCGAGGTTGGTAACTTCACCATGGATGGAAAGATTTACGAGCAGAATGAAATCGAATTTCTGGTGACAGACGCTGTGGAGGCTGCCAATCAGCTGATTATTGCCAAGTGGATTATCCGCAATTTGGCATACCAGTATGGTTTGGACGTAACCTTCGCTCCGAAGATCACGGCCGGAAAGGCTGGTAGCGGCTTGCATATCCACACCCGCATTGTGGATGCCAACGGCAAGAACCAATATGTAACCAAGGGCAAGTTGAACTCCATCGCACACACCGCCATTGCTGGCTACATGACCTGCGCTGGCTCCCTGACCGCCTTTGGCAATACGAACCCCACTTCCTACTTCCGTCTGGTGCCTCACCAAGAGGCTCCCACCTCTATCTGCTGGGGCGACCGCAACCGTTCCGTCCTCGTGCGCGTGCCGCTGGGCTGGACTCATAAGAACGACGTGGTGGCCGACCTGAACCCGCTGGAGAAAGCAGTGAAAGAGGACCGTTCTCAGAAACAGACTGTCGAGTTCCGCTGTCCGGACGGCTCTGCCGACATCTACCTGCTGATTGCCGGTCTGGTGTGCGCTGCTCGCCACGGTTTTGAAATGGAAGGCGCCCTCGACTTCGCCCAGAAGACCTATGTTGACGTCAACATTCATAAAGCTGAAAACGCTGAGCTGCTGAATAGCCTTGCCCAACTGCCCACATCTTGCTGGGAGTCAGCTGACGAATTGAGCCGCCATCGTGACATCTTCGAAAAACATGGCGTTTTCAACCGCGAGATGATTGACGACATTGTGAAGAGACTGAAATCCTTCAATGATAAGAATATCCGCAAGGAGATTGAGAAGAAGCCCGAGTTGATGGAGAAGATGGTGTTTGACTACTTCTATTGTGGTTAATCAAAATTCAAACCGATGACAACGGAATTGGTTATTGTAATATGCTTCTTCCTGCTCATGTTGGGTGCTGTGGCGATTTCAAAACAGTGGATCACCAAGAGCATGAACGAGCAAGCTTTGGAGGCGACGAAGGCGTCACGTACTATCGTGATGCCTTTGCGCCTGCAGGCATACGAACGCATGGCGCTTTTTTTGGAGCGTATAGACCCCAATCAATTGGTGTTGCGCATCCATGCTCCCGGTCTGACGGTGGCAGAAGAGCAAAACCTCCTTATGACGGCCATTCGCTCTGAATATGAGCATAACATCTCCCAGCAGATTTATATCTCCAATGAGACTTGGAAAAGCATCACAGACGCCATGGATGACGTCATCACCATCATCACCACAGTGGCTGAGCAGATTGATAGCTTTGAGGGGATGACCTATGCGGAGGCTATCTTGACGGTGGCTGCGCAGAAACCCATCATCACCCGTGCCATGCAGGTGTTGAAAGCCGATATGCAGAGATTCTTCTAGAAATTGTAGAACAAAAGAACTGTTTGTTTTTAAGATGCAAGAGTTAGAGAATTATTTTAACATGATGTTCGAAGGCAAAGAGCCGGCAACACTCTACGCCCCTATAGCCTATACCCTTAAACAATCGGGCAAACGTCTTCGTCCCCAAATGGTATATCACGTGGTGGAGATGTTTGGCGGCGATTTGAGTCAGGCCAAATATGTGGCCGCCGCCTTCGAGATGTTGCATAACTTTACACTTATCCATGACGATATTATGGATAAGGCCCCCATTCGTCGTGGGCAGCCCACCGTGTACAAAAAATGGAACACCAATAGCGCTATCCTGTCTGGCGACGCCCTCGCCATCATGGCATTCCAACAACTTCTCAAGCTGAATGTGGACGAGAAAACCATCCTCAAAATTTCTGAAGTGTTTGCCACCTGTACCCTCGAAATCTGTGAGGGCCAGCAGTATGACATGGATTTTGAAACCCAAGAGGAGGTATCCATTGATGAGTATATCCGAATGATTTACTTGAAGACAGCGGTCATGTTTGCCGGTTGTCTGAAGTCGGGTGCCATCCTTGCCGGGGCAGACGAAGAGAGTCAGGAGGCCCTGTTTCAAGTGGGTATCAACCTGGGCATTGCCTTCCAACTGGTCGATGACTTTCTGGATGTCTATGCCGACACGACCGTTTTTGGAAAATCCTTGGGCGGCGACATTCGCGACAACAAGAAAACCTATCTCTATCTGAAAGCCATGCAAGACGCTTCTCCAGAGGAAAAACCGCTGTTGAAACAATGTTATGAGTCCACGGAGATGGATTTTGAAGAGAAGTTCGCCAGTGTCAAGGGTTTCTATGAAAAACTGCAGATTGCCGAAAAAACCAGCCAAGCCGTTCATGACTATATGACCAAGAGTTTCGCGGAACTTGACAAGGTGCATGTCGGCGAGGATCAGAAAAAGAAAATTCGGGAGGTTATTGCCAATCTGGAGCAGAGATCAAAATAAATGGATAGCAGCTTTGGAAGAAATCGGTATTATATTATAGTGACAGCCTTGGGAGTTGTAGCATTTCTCTACCTGGCTGTCCTGTTTACTATTCAGATTCTTAACAAAGGCTATAAAACCAAAGCGGACCAGAACGCCTTGCGATACAAGACCATACATCCGGCCCGAGGGTTGGTGTATGACCGCAATGACTCCCTTCTGGTCTATAACGAGGCTGCATACGATTTGATGGTAGTGCCTTCTGAATTGCGAGAGTTTGACACCGCTTCTTTGTGCAAGGTGTTGGATCTCACTAAAGAACAGGTGGAGAAGAAGATAGAAAAAGCTACCAAATACTCTAAGATTCTCCCTTCTCTTTTTGAGCAGCAGATTTCCAAGGAAGACTATGGCTTTCTGCAAGAGAAGATGTATGCTTTTCCGGGTTTCTATGTGCAGAATAGAACCTTGCGCAAATATCCGTACCCTATTGCCGCCCACATCTTGGGATATGTGAGTGAGGTCAACGAGGCGGACATGGAAAAGGACTCCTACTATAAGATGGGTGACTATATCGGGAAGAGCGGTATTGAAAAGGCATACGAGTCGGTGTTGCGCGGCCATAAGGGACAAAGTGTGGTGCTGGTGGACGTTCATAACCGCGAGATGGGCAGTTATGACAACGGCGCTGAAGATGAACAGGCCATCCAAGGCACTTCTATTTGGTGCACGTTGGACATGGAGCTGCAGCGCTATGGCGAGGAGTTGATGAAGAACAAGCGGGGTAGTGTGGTCGCTATTGAGCCTAAGACAGGTGAGATTCTTTGTATCATCTCCAGTCCGAGCTACGACCCCAACCTCTTGGTGGGTACGGCGCGCCCCAAGAACTACGTTATGCTGCAGGAAGACCCGAAGAAGCCTCTGTTTAACCGGGCTTTGCAGGCCAGCTACCCGCCAGGCTCTACCTTCAAATTGGCCAATGGCCTGATTGCGCTGCAGGAACATATTGTCACACCTACATCCATTTACAGCTGCTCTGGCGGAGGTTATCACATCGGCAATCATGTGGTGCATTGTCACAACTGCGGTGGCTTGAACATCTATTCGGCTATCCAGCGTTCCTGCAACTCCTATTTCTGCCGGGCTTATTATAACATCTTGTCTAACCGAAAAAAATACAAGAACATTGACGAGGCTTATACGGCCTGGCTCGACTATATGCATTCCATGGGGTTTGCCCAGAAATATGAGACGGACCTGCCCTACGAGTTGCAGGGTAGTATTCCCACTGCCGCCTATTTTGACAAGAAATACAACAACTCCTGGAATGGCAATACAGTTGTTTCCATGGGCATTGGTCAGGGTGAGGCGGCTGTGACGCCCTTGCAGATGGCCAATATGTTGGCCGTGATTGCCAACCAGGGTTACTATATCCGCCCGCACATTGTTCGCGCTATCGGTCATCGGGATAGCCTTACCACGCAGTTTAGCGAGAAGGTTTATTCGAAAATAGAACCCCAGCATTTTGCGACTGTGTTGCAGGGCATGCGGATGGTGGTCACGGCCGGTACTGGCCGCGGCGCGCAAATACCCGGCATTGAGGTGGCAGGCAAAACAGGTACTGCCCAGAACCCCCATGGCGCCGACCACTCCGTATTCGCTCTCATTGCTCCCGCCAACGATCCTAAAATCGTCATCTTCTGCCTGGTGGAAAACGGCGGCTTCGGCGCCTCTGTGGCATGCCCTATCGCCAGCCTCCTCGCAGAGTTTTACCTCAACCGCAAGGTCGAGAGAACTGATCTTGAAAAACGAATGAAAGAACTTAGCTTCCGATGAAATCTGTTGACAGCTATAAGAACCATTCAAAAGGCTATGATATCCGCCTGATACTCTTCTACATCGCTTTGGTGTTGATAGGGTGGATCACTATATATTCCACTTGCTATATTCCCGATGGCTCCAATTTCATCTTCGACATGTCCCGTCCGTATGGCAAACAGTTGATCTGGATTGGAACCTCTATTCTTTTGTGTATTGTTATATTGTTGATAGACAAGAATATAATACAGCACTATGCCTATCATTTCTACCTCTTTTGTCTGGTGCTGATGGTTCTGGTCTTGTTTGTCGGCACCGAAATCTCCGGTGCCAAGGCCTGGATTAAGATAGGGGAGTTTAGTATCCAGCCGGTGGAGTTTATGAAAGTGGCCACCGCATTGGCGCTGGCCAAGTTCTTTAACGAGGGCAAAACGGCTGTCGAAAAACGATACGGCTGGCTAATATCCACCGCCTTTATCTTCATCCCTATCATATTGGTGATCCTTCAGCACGACGTCGGCTCGGCCCTTGTCTTCTTCTCCTTCATCCTCTTGTTCTATCGGGAAGGACTTAGTGGCGAGTTGCTCGTCTTAGTGCTGGTGGCAGCCTTCCTGTCCGTCTTCACCCTAAAGTTCAACGAAACCTACGCTATCGCGGTCCTGACGTTTGTGTTCGTCTTGATGTTGCTGAAAGACAGGGCTATCAAGAAGAAGATGCAACGGGATATCATTATCTATGTCATCAGCGTGGTGTTCGTTTTTTCGGTGAATCTCATCTACGAACATGCTTTTGAAAAACACCAGAAAGATCGTATCGCTTCCATTATGGGCAAAACTTCCGACCCGAAAGGTGCCGACTTCAACCTTAACCAGTCTAAGATTGCCATCGGCTCTGGCGGCATGTTTGGCAAGGGGTATCTGAAAGGCACCCAGACTAAGCTGAAGTTCGTGCCGGAACAGAGCACCGACTTTATTTTCTGTGCTATAGGGGAGGAGTGGGGCTTCTTTGGCACGCTGGTGATCTTTGCACTATTCCTATCCATGATAATACGCATACTACGGTTGTCGGAGAACCAGCGGGTGCCATTTGTCCGATATTACGGTTATGGGATCGCCGGCATCATCAGCATGCACTTTTTTATCAATATCGGTATGACTATCGGCATTTTGCCCATTATCGGTATTCCTTTGCCGTTCTTGAGTTATGGCGGCTCTTCACTTTGGGCATTTACCATCATGCTCTTTATTTTCATTCGCTTGAATGACAATTAATAATACTTCATACTAAAAAAATAGACTTATGAGAAGTTTTGGCAGTGACAATCATTCCGGGGTTCATCCTGACATTATGCAAGCCATTATAGATGCCAATCATGATCATCAGATAGCATACGGCGACGATGATTATACACAGCAGATGCGTGAGGTTGTGCAAAAGCATTTTGGCCCTCAAGCAGAGCCCTATCTCGTTTTCAACGGAACAGGGGCAAACGTGGTCTCTTTGCGCGCTTGTGTGCAGCCATTTAACTCCATACTTTGCGCGGAGACGGCCCATATTGCCGTGGACGAATGCGGAGCACCCGAGTTCATGACACATGCGGCTCTTCGGACCATTCCGACTCCGGACGGCAAACTCACTCCGGAACTCCTCACTCCACATCTGATCAATTTCGGTTTTGAACACCACTCACAACCCAAAGTGGTATATATTTCTGAATGTACCGAATTGGGCACCGTATATACTCCCGAAGAAATCAAGACGCTTGCAGATTTTCTCCATGGTTATGGTATGTATCTGCATCTGGATGGTGCCCGCATTGCCAATGCCGCCCTGTTTTTGCAGAAGAGCTTCAAAGAGTTGACCGTGGATTGTGGGGTGGACATCATGAGTTTTGGCGCCACCAAGAATGGCCTGATGATGGGGGAGATGGTGATCGCTTTCCGCCCCGAGCTGGCCGAAAATCTCAAGTATTTACGCAAGCAGAGTGCCCAACTCTATTCCAAAATGCGTTATGCCGCCTGCCAGTTTATCCCTTATCTTGAGCATGATATCTGGAGACAAAATGCTGCCAACGCCAACCTGAAGGCGCAGCATCTCCGTACACGGATAGAAGAGGCCGGATATAGAGATTTTACGCAAAAAACAGAGGCCAACATTCTGTTGTTCAAGTTGCCGCAAGACAAGATTGAAAAACTCCTGCAACAGACTTTTTTCTATGTCTGGAATGAAAATACTGGAGAGATTCGTCTTGTGACCTCTTGGGATACGACAGTCGAGGATGTGGATCACTTCATTCAATGTTTGAAGCAGATTTCTTAAAGGTGAAATGCTTCACACAGATGAATTGAGCTAATCCGATTAAGATCGTGGCAATGAATTTGGATAGCAGGTTGTTCATGTGAAATCCATCCACGAAAAGCCAAAGGAGCAGCTCGCATATTCCTAATCCTATCATGCTGATAAGATAGAAAGACAAGAAACGGGATGCTGTTTTGTCTTTTATCTTGAAGTTATAATGCCTGTTCATGAAGAAACTGCTGATGATACCGCAGTTAAAGCTGATAACATTGGCGAGCAGATAGTGAACGTTTGCCAGCTGAAGCAGGTAAAAGACCAGGAAATCAACCAGGGTGCAGATTCCTCCTATCAAACCATAAAGGATGAAATTCCGATGGTGGTTATAGATGTTGCTCATGAAAAGCCAGCTTGCTATTTTTTACGAAAATATATTTCCATTGGTACTCCACTGAAATTCCAGTGTTTGCGTATTTGATTCTCCAAGAATCGTTTATATGAATCCACTACATATTGCGGCAGATTGCAGAAGAAGGCAAAGGCAGGGTAGGCCAATGGCAGTTGGGTCACATATTTGATACGAATCACCTTGTCTTTGTTCATCGGGGGAGGTGTCTGCTGGATGATGGGCAGCAGGGTGTTGTTCAGTTCGGAGGTAGAGATCTTGAGTGTCCGGTTTTGATATACCTGCACGGCTGTTTCCAACACTTTGTATATGCGCTGTTTCTCTTTTACGGAGGTGAAGATGATCGGCACGTCGTTGAATGGAGCTATGCGCTTGCGGATAAGGTCTTCGTACTCCTTGTGCGTGTGGGTGTCCTTTTCGATAAGGTCCCATTTGTTCATCACCAAGACGACGCCTTTATGGTTGCGGGCGGCGAGGCCAAAGATGTTAAGGTCTTGTTGTTCAAATCCTTGCGATGCATCAGCCATCACGATGCAAACATCGGAATTCTCAATGGAGCGTACGGCGCGCATGACAGAGTAGAATTCCAGATCTTCTTCCACCTTGCTTTTTCTGCGGAGTCCGGCGGTGTCGATAAGGTAGAAGTCAAAGCCAAAACTCTTGTAGCGGGTGAAGATGGTGTCGCGGGTAGTGCCGGCCAACGGGGTCACAATGTGGCGCTCTTCGCCCAAGAATGCGTTGATGATAGACGATTTGCCCACATTTGGTTTGCCCACGATGGCAATGCGCGGAAGGTCGTCCGTGTTTTCTTCTTTGTCTTTGGAGAAATGTTTGACTACGGCATCGAGCAGTTCACCGGTGCCGCTGCCAGATACGGCAGAGATCGGAAATACTTCGGGGATGCCCAAAGCGTAGAACTCCGCATAGTCGAAATAGTTGGAGGGACTGTCAATTTTGTTGACTGCCAAATAGTACGGCTTGCCGCTCTGTCGCAAGATGTCGGCAACCTCCTCGTCCAACGGGGATAGACCCTCGCGTCCGTCCACCATAAGAACGATGACGTCAGACTCCTCAATGGCCAAGGTGGCCTGTTTGCGTATTTCTGCCTCGAAGATATCGTCAGAACCTACCACATAGCCGCCCGTGTCGATGACGGAAAACTCGTAGCCATTCCAGTCGGATTTGCCGTAGTGACGGTCACGCGTGACACCTGCCACGGAGTCCACGATGGCTTCCCTGGCTTTGATAAGGCGGTTGAAGAAGGTGGATTTCCCGACATTCGGTCGGCCAATGAGGGATAGGATATTGGACATGATAGTCTATTTTTCAGTTGTCAGTTGTTTTTTCAAAAGCGGCGGCAAAGATACAATTTTCTGCCACATAAAAAGAGAGGATGCGATGTTGGCGCGTCCTCTCCTTAGTCGTTTGGATAGTTTTGGTTATCCGATGAAAGCTTCGTAAGCAGCAGCGTCCATCAAAGTGTCGGCTTCGGCGGGATCAGTCATCTTGATCTTCACAATCCAACCTTCGCCATAAGGATCGGAGTTGACGAGTGCGGGCTCGCCTTCCAAAGCCTCGTTGAACTCAACCACCTCACCGCCAACAGGCAGCATCAGGTCAGCCACGGTCTTCACGGCTTCAATAGAACCGAAAACCTCGTCTTTGTCAAGGGTCTCACCAACAGAGGGGATATCCAAGAAAACGATGTCGCCCAACTCATTAGCGGCGTGAGCGGAAATGCCTACGAAAGCGAATTCGCCTTCAACTCTTAACCATTCGTGGTCATTGGAGTACTTCAAATTTGCGGGAATATTCATAATTGAAAATATTTAAGGATTTATAATTCTATACGGTCATGATCTCTTTCTCTTTGGCTTCCACGATTTTATCCACCTTGGCAATCATTTCGTCAGTCACCTTCTGAATGTCGGCTTCAAGCTTCTTGATGGAGTCTTCGCCAATACCGTCATCTTTCATCTTTTTGGCTTCATCATTGGCCGAACGACGGATGTTGCGGATGGAAACCTTGGTCTGCTCGGCCTCTTGCTTTGCCTTCTTCACGAGCTCTTTACGACGCTCTTCAGACGGAGTGGGCACTACAAGACGGATGAACTCTCCATTGTTTTGAGGAGTCATGCCGAGGTTGGCAGCCAAAATAGCTTTCTCGATGATGGGCAGCATGTTGCGCTCCCACGGTTGAATGACAATCTGGTGAGCGTCCGGGGTGTTGATGTTGGCTATCTGATCCACGGGCGTGGGGTTGCCATAATATTCAACTCTTAAACCCTCCAGCATTTGCGGAGAAGCCTTGCCTGCCCGGATTTTTTGCAAGCTCCTGTCAAAAAATGAGACAGCAGCATTCATATTATCTTTCGTCTGTTTCAAACAGGTTTGTGTATCCATTGCCATAGCGCGTTTGATTTTATAAATTGTTAATATTCAATATTTTAAAAGATATTTGATGGTTCTGGACAAACGTTTTGCCCTCTCTATCTTTTTAGGGTGCAAATATAGTTTTTATTTTTTATTTGACGAATACAAGTTTTATGCCTAAAAATGATTTACTGCTCCTTTTTTTCATGGATGTTTTTGTAATACCATTGGGAATAGAAACCGCTGTTTTTGTTTGTGAAAAGAGAGGTGTTTGATATCACAAGATCGCCATTTGACAAGCTCTTTTAACGCATTTAGATTTGTAAGGATTTGACAAACAAGGTATTACAATGAATAATTTTTTATGGTCTTGGATACAATAATATGATAGAAAGTTCGTTATACGATTTTATACGAAAAAATAACGAAACATGTCAGATTCTACTATTTTTACTCCCTGTCAGATAGGACCGGTCACGTTGCGCAACCGCACGATCCGTTCTGCTGCATTTGAAAATATGGCTTATGGGAACAAGCCTTCAGAAGATTTGTTGAATTACCATAGAGCTGTCGCTAAGGGTGGTATCGGTATGACCACGGTGGCATACGCCTCAGTGAGTCGCAGCGGTCTCTCTTTTGACGGACAATTATGGTTGCGCGAAGAGATTGTGCCGGACTTGAAGGTGCTGACCGATGCCATTCATGCGGAGGGAGCGAAAGCTTCTATCCAGATTGGCCATTGTGGCAACATGACCCACCGTTCCACTTGCGGTCAAAAGCCGATTTCCCCGTCTGGCCGTTTCAATCTCTATTCTCCCACCTTTACCCGAAAGATCACGAAGGCTGAGATTTACGAGTTGGTGGAGGATTTTGGCAAGGCCGTCAACCTGTGCCGTCAGGCTGGTTTCGACTGTATCGAGGTTCATGCTGGTCACGGTTATCTGATCAGCCAGTTCTTGTCTCCCTATACCAATCATCGCAAAGATGAGTTTGGCGGTTCTTTGGAGAATCGTATGCGTTTTATGAAGCTCGTGATCTCCAAGGTGATGGAAGAGGCTAAGGACGATATGGCCATCGTGGTGAAGACCAATATGTTTGATGGATTCCGCAGTGGCATGAAGGAGGAAGAATGCATCAAGGTGGCCCAAGAGTTGGAAAAATTGGGTGTACATGCACTGGTGTTGACAGCCGGTTTTGTGAGCAAGGCTCCGATGCATGTGATGCGCGGTGCCATGCCGTTGAAGACTCTTGCCTACTATATGGATGTCAAGAAGTTCTGGTGGCTCAAGTTAGGTTTGTTTTTTGCGGGCCGTCTCATGATACCCACCGTACCTTACAAGGACGCCTATTTCTATGATACGGCGATGCGTTTCCGTAAAGCTCTCAAGATGCCGTTGATCTATGTGGGTGGTATGACGAAAAAAGAGGATATGGAGAAGGTTCTTGACTCGGGTTTTGTGGCCTTCCAGATGGCGCGTGCGGTCTTGCACGACACCGACTTTGTCAACAAGCTGCAATCCGGAGAGGTGACAGAGAGCGGTTGCAAACACTCCAACTATTGTATTGGTCGTATGTATACAATAGACATGCGTTGTCACCAATGCATGCAGAGCAGTGAGCTTCCGGAGAAGTTGCGCAAGGAGATTGCCAAACAGGAAGCTGCTGTGGAGAAATCCAATAAACGATAGCCAAGCCAATGGCTAACGGCAAATAGCCAACGGCCAACAATTATCGGATAGCCTGCCAACCGATGTCTTCGCGGAAGAATAGGTCTGGGCAGGCTATTTTGTGTACGCCCTCGTAGGCGTCTCGTTGAGCCTCGGCCAGAGTTTTGCCTTTGCCGACCACGAAGAGGACTCGTCCGCCGTTGGATACGCATTCACCATCTTTGATTTTGGTGCCCATGTGGAAAACCGTTTGGGTGACATGGTCCAAATTGCGGATAGGGAATCCTTTGCCATATTTGCCGGGGTATCCTTTGGCGGCCAGCACCACGCCGAGGAAGGCTTCGTCGTAAAACTCGGGTGTGACCGGTTTGTTTGCCAGCAGATCCAGAATATGCTGGATGAGGTCGCTTTTCATTTTGGGCAGAACCACCTCTGTTTCCGGGTCGCCAAAGCGAGCGTTGAACTCAATCACTTTGGGACCTTGTGCGGTGAGCATGAGTCCACCATAGAGGATGCCGGTAAAGGGGCAGCCTTCTTCCACCATAGCATCTGCGGTGGCCTGCATGATATGTTTCACAGCCCAGTCTACCTGTTCCTGCGGGATGACCGGCACTGGGGAGTAGGCCCCCATACCGCCGGTGTTGGGACCTTTGTCGCCATCATAAGCACGTTTGTGATCTTGGGCAATGACGAGGGGCACCACCTGTCGCCCATTGACGAGGGTGAGCAGTGAAAATTCGGGACCTTGCAGAAATTCCTCCATCAGCACTTTTCCGTCTCCGAAGTTGTGGTCGAGCAACATGTCGCGGAGGGCTTGGTCGGCCTCTTCGATGGTCATGGCAACCACCACGCCTTTGCCGGCGGCGATGCCGTCATATTTGATGACGATAGGAGCGCCCACCTCTTTCAGATAGGCGGATGCCTTCTCATATTGGTCAAAGATTTGGAATGTGGCAGTGGGGATGTTATATTTGATCATCAGGTCTTTGGCGAACTGTTTGCTGCCTTCAATGCTGGCTGCTTCCGCCGTGGGGGCGAAGATGGTCAGTCCTGCTTCATGAAAGCGGTTTGCGATGCCGTTGATGAGTGCTGCCTCAGGGCCGACTATGGTAAGGTCCACCGCATGGTCGCGGGCGAAGGCCACCAAGGCTTCGGAGTCTTGTTCGTCAATGGGTACCAGCTCCACAGGTACGTTGTTGATGGTACGCATGCCGTCATTACCCGGTGCGATGTATAATTGGGTAGTCAAGGGAGATTGGGCCGCTTTCCAAGCGATGGCGTGTTCCCGGCCGCCACGACCGATGATTAAAATCTTCATTCTTTTTTGGTTAATTTATATCCATTGTAACGATCCATCACCTCCTGCACATAGTTGACAGTGTGCTTTCCAGGATAATAGCCGCATTTGACATCTGGGTCGCTGTAGTAATCTTTATGTGATTTCAAGAGGAGATATTCTTTCACAGACTCCCAATGCTCAGAGTCGCCTCCGTATTTTTTGCAAAGGGTGATAGCATCAAGAATGTGTCCAGGACCGGAATTATAGGCCCCGGCTACGAAATAGTAGATGTCGTTGGTATCTACTTTGTTCGCGAAAATGTTGTATAAAAAACTAATATACTTGACACCGGCCCGTATTTGATCTTCTACGGTGGAGGTGTCGTTTAGGCCATATCGTTCGTAGGTGACGGGCATCATCTGCATGATGCCATAGCTGCCTCCGATGCCCAGCACATCCGTGCAAAAATGAGATTCCTGATAGATGATGGAGGATACAAAGCGCCAGTCGAGACCGTGTCGTTTGCTGGCAGCCTGTATGCAGTTGTCATACGTGGAGATGTTGTCTTTCTTCTTGCCGAAAGAGTTGTTGATGACCTGCGAGTGTTGCGACAGATATCGCAGCGTCATCTTTTTGTAGAATTTTGTCGGTTTCACATTGGAAAGCCATAGGTTAATGGAGTCGTTGAGGGTTTTGTTTTTGGGATTCAATATCCAGTTGCGCGGAAAGTCCTCACCGATTCTCGGGCCCATCACCAGGTTGTGATAGAAGGGCAGAAGCGTGATGGCGATATAATGGTTGCAGACAACATAGTCGATAAGCGTGTCTTCCAGCATTTCAATCAAGTCCTCTACCGTTTTGTCGGGGTGATCCTCTTGGCGCCAGGTTTTAGGCATCTGGAGAGAGCTGAAATCGAGTTTTTGAAAATATTGTGCCGGCGTGTGTGCCACATGGGTGGCGGAGCTGTCGAAGACCATGTTCTTGCGCATCAGCAAGATGGGGTAGGTGTAGGAGTGTGGTTCCGACTGCGTCAGATACATCGGGGAGAAGAAACTCTTGTTGAAGTCGAAACTGACGATGTCGTATTTGTTGGTGAAAGACTTCATCAGCATACTGTCAGGATCGGCCTCAATCGCAATATCCACCTTCATGTTGAAGTCTTTGGCTATCTGTTTGATCATGTCATATTGGAATCCGATCACTTGACCATGATAAACAAAATAGTCGGCCGCATGATAGAAGATCAGCGCTTTCAGGGTGTCGCTATGATGGTAGGTTTTTTTCTCGTGTTTGACGATATTAGAGATAGGGGTGTAGTCAATTCTTCCGCGAAGAAGCAACGCACCCACCAAAAACACGGTGGCGGAAATGAGTATTATTTCACCGATTATTTTCTTCTTCAAAACATAGAATTTAATATTCGGTCATCAATCTGGTCGGGATAGAGATGGCAGAAAAGGCAGAGTGAGTGGAGTGAATATAGTTAAAATGTTTGCACCATCAAGATGGTTTTGGAAGTGGTTTCGCCGTCATTGACTTGCACTTGGGCGGCGCCAGTATAGTACTTCACTTCTACGATGTTGCCTTCCTCGTCAAGGGTGGTGTCAGCTTTGGAAGCTACCACATCAAGCAGGGCGGGGTAGGGGAAAACATGTTCAAAGACACCGTTTGCATTCGTATATCCGTCCGCACGAGCATAGTCGGCATATTCTTCTTTTCCCACTACAATATGTACATTAGAGCATACCTCTCCAGTATCAATGCCATTGTTTGAATAGTAACATTCAATATGCATGGTGCAGTCATGGTTTTTCTTGCATTGAGAAAAAGCCAAAGCTACGAAGGCAGCCAGCAATATCGGAATAAAAAATCTAAGTCTTTTCATAATCCTAATTATTTTTATGAGCCGCAAAAATAATAAAATCCTATTTTAAAGTATCATAAAAAAACACAATTTTTCAATAGCGTAATGTCAAAAACTGCGGAAATGTCCATTACTGAGATAACATCAGTCGCAGGGCGATACCGGTCTCGAAGTTCATGTTGTTGTATTGGTTCTGAACTTTCGGTCTGTTGATAGTTTGATCGTAGTAGAATTTGATGCCTACCATTTGGCTGAATTGGTATTCGGCGGCGACATTGATAGTTGCGGTGAGAGTACCAGCGGTCACTTGGTCTTGAAGTTCCTGGATCTTGCGCAATTGGGTGGAGTTGTTTTTGATGCCGACACCGGCGGTTAGATTCAGGTCACTGACAAACTGGCGTTTTTGTCCGGCGAAGACCAGGCCGACCTTGAGGTCTTTGAAACGGTAGCCGCCAGAAACGGCAAGTTCATAGCTGGCAGATTCGGTAATCTGATTGTTGGTGAAGCTGATAGCCACGTTGCGTGATTGTTTGTACTCTACTTTGAGTAGTAAGCTGTTGCGCAGTGTCATGTCGAAGCCGATAAGCGGTGCGAATTGTTCTGACAGGGCAATCTGGTTCAATTCCTCGCGTGGGATGAAGTCTCCCAGAGCGTTCAGTGCGCCGCCGCCATCAACATAGGCGAGGTTGGTGGCGAAACCGCCGATCTGGTATGTGCAGGTGTAGCTGTGTGCGATTGAGAGGCTTTGGAACACTTTGTCGATGCCTTTGATTTTGGAGAAACCATTGTAGGTCAGGCGCCAGTTGGGCAGCGGGATTTTCAGGAATGGGGTGGAGAGATCCATCTTCTCGGCATCCTTGCCCATGTAGGCAGAAAAGAAAGCGCCCATAAGAACATCTTGTGACACTTCGCTATAGCCTTCCGGGAAACCAGTCTCGGGATTTACCTCACCAGAGTAGTTTTCATTAGCCTCGGCAAGACGATTGGCGATGAGAAGACGTACATCCCGGAAATCTTCAAAGAGTTGGTTGTAGTCTTTGAAGAATGTCTTCAAGCCGCAATAGGTCATGCTGAAGGAGCCGTTTCTTTGCGGGGTATAATGATAAAGCACACCTTCTTCATCCACGTGGAAATATTCGGAGTAGTTTTCGGTGTAACGGCGAGTGGCTGACACTTCGATACGGAAGTCGCGGAACGGTTCTATGGTGGCCCTCAGATTGAGGTTCTCATTCATTGTTCGCTGGTAGGCAGTGTTCATCAACGAGTCTGTGGTGAGCCAGTGGTTTGCAGCGCCAATGGCTTGCACGTCTGGTTGGCCACCAAAGACGAACAGGAAGCCAGGAGACTTGTCGTGGAGGTCGATACCGAACAGTTTGGGTGTTCCCATATATCCTGGCAGCGTGGTACCCGAACCTCTTGTGTAGTTGGCGGATACGTTACGTACCATCATGATGAAACGCAGGGTCCCGTCCAGAATGATCTTTCCATAGTTGGGTTTCTCCAAAGAGTCCTTGGCATTTTTGGCTTCTTCTCTATCTTCTTTCTTTTGATTTTTGTCCCTTAAGGTGCTTTGATTTTGATTCTGAGGTTTCCGGTTGCTGCCCTGGTTCACCTTTTTCAGGTAGGGAATGTTGTTGTACAGAGTTACAAAGTTCACATTGGCGTTGCCCTGGATATTGTTGGAGTTCTGGATGGTGTTACCCAGGTATGCCAATGAGAGGGCGGATGCGGTAAATTGGTAGGTGGACTGGTAGCGGACATTGGCGGTGATCCAGTTGAACAAAGGTATTTTGTTGATAGGAAGCTGGTAGGTGCCGCTGAATACTTGTCTGTAGTCGGTGGTGCGTCCGCCGCGGCCTATGTTGTGCCAGATGGAGTCTTTTTCCAGTCTGGTCTCAATGCGTCCGTCTGGTTCGTCGATGCGGGCGGAGGCATCGGCTCTGAATTCCAGTTTCAAGCTTTGGAAGATATCCCAGTTGAGGGCGTAGTTACGCGTCCAGTCGAAGGTCTTCACATAGCTGGTGTCCACGATGATGTTGCCTTGGCTCTTTGGACGGTATTTGAACTCTTGCAACTCTCTGCGCAGGGAGGTTCTTATCACCACATTTTTGGGCATCGGTGTGATGTTGAAGTCGCGAATCAGCTGCAGCCACTTGTTGCGCGTCCACTTCATCTTGCTGAAAGGACGGTAGTTCTTCGGGTTGGTGCTGAAGGTATAGCCCAACTCGCCGTCATGTTTATATTCATTGTTCATCTCCAGATCCACATCTCGTTGTATCAACTCTGAATAGGAGTAGGAGAAGTCCAGGTTTTCAATATCCCATGGATGCATCTTGGATCCGCTTTCAAAGTTGCGTTCCTTTCGGACATTCATGAGGTTGATGTTTTGCCGTTGAGTAAAGGAGGTAGTCATCTTGCGGAGGGAGTCGCGCTCTTCAGCGCTTTCGCATAATGCCAGATCTTGTTGCAACTTCACGTCAGGATTCAGGGGGTTGTACTCCGGCATGGCCATACCCATGGAGTAGTCGTAGTGGAATGGGATTTTGATATTCCACTTCTCTGGGAAGAAGAGTTTTCCACCGTCGATATTGGTAGCGACATCGACGTTGATGTTGGTCTCGTGAGAACGTTCGGTTACCGACTGCTCAATTCCGCCGAAGCCTGGGGTGGAGTAGGTTCCAGACACGGTGATGTCACCCACGTCGGCTATGTTCATGCGGGCGCGCAACAGAGCGGCTACGCCTTGTCTGTCATCAAAGCCGACCAGTCGAAGTTCGTTGACCCAAACCTCCACGGATTTAGCCTCCATGTCATCATTGTCTATGACGCTTTGTTTCTTTGGGTTGCGGATACCGATCATGATGGTTGTAACATCAGCAAGGTTGGGGTTGCCGACCACGGTCATTCTGTTGCCTCCCTCCAATATCTTAGTGTAAGGAATCAGATTGCTGGCCAAGTCACCATGTCTGACAGCCAGGTTACGTTCAATCTTCATAGCCACTAAGGAGTCGAGATCGATGACCATGTTGTTGGCTAACGGCCAGATGGCGAGGGTGTCCTTGCCCACACCCCAAGGGGTGATCTCCACCGGAATCTCATATTCATAGAAGTTGTCGGTGAAGTCGGAACCCAATCGGATGAAGGTGGTGATGTCACCCTTTTGGAGGTCGTTGGAGCTGCGTACGGACTCTGCGTGGATGGACATTTGAATGGTTCTGAAGTTTCGGAGGTCGTAAGCAGTGCTTTTGTAAACGGCACGGGCGTCACCATCTTCCAAATCAATGGCCTTCATGGTAAGAGACTGCTCGTTGATTTGGCGGATAGTCAAGCCTGCAATAGTCTCGCGTTCGATGCCCGGCGGCAACAGGTAAGGGATGGGCGTTCTGTTGGAGTTCTCCTCATAACTGACCGTACCGACGTAGAAAGAGCTTTCGCCGTCACCTTGCGAGGGAATATAGTCGCCCTCTTCGCGCAGACTCAGGTTGTATGTGCGCCAGTCGCTGCGCACCAGCTCGAAGGTGGCGAAACGGCAGATGACGGGTTCCTCAAAACCGCGTAAGAACATACGCATAAAACGTATGGAGTTGAAACCGGAAATGTTGTTGACAACCTTGTCGGGATTATGGATCGGGATACGGAACTGATACCACTTGGTAGTCAGTCGCTCGCCATTAGGTAGCGGGGAGGAGACAGCCTCATAGACGTCGTTGATGTAGTTCTCGCCCACCACCATGTGTTCCGGAGACAGGTTGATAACGTATTGGTAGTATTTTTCATCCTCGCTGAGGGTGTTGTCGTTGTTCATATCCTCCAGGTTGGGCAATGGAGTGGCGGAGGTGGGGTAATTCTCGGGACTTTGGTTGTCAGTAGGGGAGTTGCCATCGGCATTATTATAATATTTGTATCGTTCCACGAGCTTGATATCCGCTGCATCATAGTCTGATCCTCTGAAATAGTGGTAGTTGTCATTGGAGGGGTCAGATATTGCCTTAAGATAGGCCCCAGAGGTGTTGCCGTATGTGTTGGCGATAAGCTGGAGGTAGGAGTCGTTGAAAAATTGACGCTCACTGTCATCGCGTAAACCATCATAACCCACATCTTGGTTGAGACGAGATTCTTCCTCCAAATCGAATGCGTTGACAATCTGCTGTACGGTTGGCACACGGCCCCAAGCCGTGTACTCTATGTTTTCATCGCTGCCGTCAGCAGGTAGCCCGCTCTCAAAGGATTTCATACCATCACGCAAGATGTCCTCGGAGATATCTCCTAAGTTAAAGTAGAGTTTACCACCCGAATGGGTCTCGTTGTTGATGAAAGGATCCATCATCCAGAACTCAATATATTCGTAGTTGGATGACTCGAAGTCGGTGTTGTCGAACTTACGCATGATACCAGCCCAACGAGACCTGGGGTCGCGCAGGGAGCCGTCATCGTTGATACCTTGGGAGTATCCTTCTGAACCGGTCACATCATAGTTGTACGGACCCTTTTCAGAGGGATAATAAGCCAAGTTGAAAACCGGCATGTAGGTGGAGATGGTAGTACCATCGTATTCTTTGTATGGGAAGAGCTCCGGCTCATAGACGGCACGGGCGTACGGGTCTGAAAGATCCTCTGCGGTCAAGTTGGACGGTGTGGCGGAATTGCCATTGTAGAAAACGGACTGGTCTACAATGTACCAAGAAAGATGGGCACGGTTGTAACCGTATGCCAGCTGTTTGCGAGGATTGTCGGTGACGGAAAGGACACCGGCCTCAGGGAAGATGTCAGGCTGCCCTTGTGGCGTGGAGGCCAACACCCAGTTGGCAAAGGTGTTCAGGTTGATGGTTGTCTTAGACGCCTCGAAATTGTCGATGTATGTGATGCCCTGTTTGCCGATGGCACGAGAATGACCCGGAACAAAATGGGCAAACTCACCCTCCAGATTCAAGAAGGACTGGGTTGTTGTGCTGTGGAAGGAGAGCAGGTCTACCGCTCTAGTGACGAACGGAAGCTCCGTCTTATAGGCGAAGTTCATTCCCCAAATGAAATTGTTGATGGGCTCGTCGCCGTAGTTGACCTTGTTGGTGATGGGCCGCTCTCTCAGATTCATAAGGGTGGCACCGATGTTGAAGTTCGGAGAGAATGTGTAGTCTAAGTTGGCTCCGAAGAGATATTGGTCTGTGCCATATTCATCTTCCGGCTCCCAGGTGATGTTGATGGGAGTTCCGGAATTGAGATAACCTTGGTTGATGATGGAAACGGTACCCATGTCGTAGTTGACCGTGTAGTCCACATTTTCCTGGAGGGTGATACCACCAGCGGTGACTTTGACAGAGCCTTCTGCCACATTTGTGGTGGGGATTCGGAATTCGGAACCGTAGGAGGAGCGGTAAGTACCTTCGATGTAGAACTTGTTTTTGTTGGTGATTTGCTGCGCCATCGTCTTGGTCATCGTGTAGAGGGAGTCGAAGGCGTATTTTTCAGCCAGCTCCGGTTCGGTGATGACAGCTCTCAAGTCTTTGCCGAAAGGTTCGACGGTGGGGAAGTAGATGCGACCGTTGGAGGAGTTGATGGTACCTCCCACAGTAGCCGCATTGTCGATGAAGTCGAAAATACCATCAGGGTTGGGGTCTTGCTGTTGGTTCAAACGGTCCAAGCCTAACAGTCGAATCAACGGGATGCCCTGCTCGGAGCCTTGGGTGAAGAAGCCGTTGGGTACACCTTCTGCATCACCAGTATAGAGAACATTCAGACGGAATTTCTCATTGGAAACCTGATATGCGGAAAGGCTATATACATTCTTCATCATGAGTTTCCAGAGTGGAGACTTGGTGTTGGTGTTGCTGCTCTTCAGCAATTTCACGCGGATACATTCAGGGGCGGTCACTTCGTTGGAGAATTCACCGACCTGATAGACTTTATCATCACCGATAACAGTGTATTGGAAGGCAACGGCCAGCACCTGGTCTGAATTCAATGCGGAGTTCAGAGAGATGAAACCCAATTTGGTGTTGACGGTGTATTCGCTGGGACTGAGCAGTCGGGCACTTTCGAGTTTCTCATAGTTCTTGCCAGAGGTCAAACCGATGGAGTGCATGTTGGCGGAAACGGTTGAAAGGTTGCGGTACAGGGATGTATCCACCAGCATCATCAAGTTGTTGATCTGGTCGTCAGGATATTGCCCGCCGTCGTACATGGGGTTGTATGAGAAGGAGGCAAATTCGGGATCGGCCTCACCCAAGTCGGTGAAGGCGACGATGTTGCGGTTCTCATTGGTGGCGGCACCGATGGTGGTGCGCCAGACCTCTATTTTAGTGATGACGATGGGGGAGCCGACGAGCGGCAGTGTGCTCAGATAATCGTTGTAGTGATCGCGGAAAAACTGGGCTAAGAAGAAGTGACGGTTTTCTTCGTATTCGTCAGCACTGAAATAGAACTCCTCTTCTGCTGCGCCATTGGTGATGGCGGCACTTTGGGTGGCGCCCTTCTTCTGGGCTGCCACACCCGTAATGGTCAGGTTGCCGAACTTGAACTGTCCCTTTACACCAAAGAGGTTCTGGCTTCCCGTGATCAGGGTGCTGTTGAGCGGCATCGTCACATTACCGAACTCTATCAACTGCAAGATCTCATCTTCCTTGCCGGCATATTTCAACTTCATAAGGTCGTTGTTGGTACCGACTTGCAGCTGGTTGGTTGCATAGTTGAGGTTGAACTCGATCTTTTCGCCAACTCGCGCAATCATGTTGAGCTGGATGTCCTGGTCAAAATCAAAGTCGGTGTGCCTCCTCTGTTTGACAGGCAGAGAGTAGTTTTGGGTCCGGTTGTGCTTGACGCCGAATTTCACCTCGATATTACCAGACGGGCGGATGTCAATGGTGTTGCTGCCGAAGATGCTCTCGAAGAGATCGCCGCCAACGTGCAGTTCCGGTATCAGGCCACCGCCGCCAGTGCGTTTGCCAGAAGCGCCCACACTGTTGGAGTGCCAATAGTTTTCAATGCTCTGTTGGAGATCGTAGTCGATGTACTCGTTGATATCCATGTAGGCGCCCGGTCCGAATGGCACGTCGCCAGTCTGATATTGAAACTCGTAAGTGTTGGTCTCGGGATTGTATTGGATGACAGTGCCAACACCAGGAGGGTTTTGCAGATAGAAAGGACTATAATGCGGGTTGCTCAACGGATTGTTGTCGGGTTGGGGCACACCGGACTCCTCGTTGGAGTCGGGAGGTGTGATGGGACGATTGGCCATGGCAGCCATCACATAATCCGTGGAAACAATAGTGTCAGAAGAGTTGACAGTCGCCTCCTCGTCACCCTGTGGAGCGCGAATCGATGAGTGTTGCATTCTTGCGTTGGCAGCATATCCTATGGTGAAAAAGACACACAAGGATGCAAGTGCCAATGCGCAGTAGAGTATTTTGTTGAGACTTATCTTTTTCAAAAGTTCTTACTATAAATATTTTAACGCCTTCTTTATCAGATCTTCCACTGATAAATTAATCCCTTCAGCTTTAATGACTTTGTCAAGGACAGATTCTGCTCCGGCCTTTGGAAATCCTAAAGCGACTAATGCGGTTAACGCATCATATTTATTATTATTGTATGCAACTGAAATTTTTGTTGCATCTGTCAGCGACAATTTCTTGGTTTTGTCTTTCAATTCGATGATTAACCGCTGGGCGGTTTTGGCACCGATACCCTTGATAGACTGGATGGCTTTGACGTTGTCGGTGGCTATGGCATTCAGCACTTCTCCCACAGACATGGAAGAAAGGATGAGTCGGGCCGTGTTGGGACCCACGCCGTTGACAGAAATGAGAAGTTGGAAGAGTTCTCTCTCCTCCTCATTCGCAAAACCATACAAAACCTGTGCGTCTTCCTTGATGATATAATGAGTGTGCAAAGTCACTTCGCCCAAGTCCTTGATTTGAGAGTAAGTAGCCAGCGAAATGTTAACGCAGAAGCCGATTCCGCCCGCTGTTTCTATGATGACGTATGCCGGAGTGACCGACACAATTTTGCCTTTTACAAAACTAATCATAATGGTTTTTTAAATCAGGCTGCAAAAGTATAAAAATCGAATGATTTTTTTGTATTTTTGCGCCCTTAAAATATGTAGATAATGCGGAAGTGTATTCTTTTTATATTCTTGCTTTTTTCAGTTCTGACGGTTTGGTCTCAGAATACTACGATAAAAGGCTTTACCTATGATGATTCCAATGGAGAAGCGTTGGGGTATTGTATGATTCATTTGGAGGGGACTTCTTATGGTGCGATGTCTGACGGGAAGGGATCTTTTATCATCACCAAGATTCCGAAAGGAACGTATGTGGTAAAGGTCACAATGATGGGCTATAACGATCTTTATGATACGGTGGTGGTCCGTCGCGATACCAATATTGTGAAGCGCTATACGTTAGTGCCGAGCTCCACCACAATCGGTGAAGTGACCATCAGGGGCGAAGGACAACGCAGGGAACAAGAGACAAGAACCTCTGTGATCAGTGTCACGCCCAAAGATATGAGCAAGATGCCTTCCATCGGTGGCCAACCCGATTTTGCACAATATCTACAGGTGCTGCCGGGTATCATCTCCACTGGAGACCAGGGTGGCCAGATTTATGTGCGTGGCGGCACACCCGTTCAGAACATGCTGCTTCTCGACGGCGCCATCATCTACAACCCCTTCCACTCTATCGGCATCTTCTCTGTATTCGACATGGACGTGATGAGCTCCGCCGACATCTATACGGGCGGCTTCGGCGCTGAGTTCGGCGGTAGAATATCTTCCGTGATGGATATCAAAACCCGTGACGGCAACAAAAAAAGAATCTCCGGAAAGGTGGATGTCAGCAACATCCAAACGCAAATCCTGCTCGAAGGCCCTATTGTGAAGCTTAAAGATAAACGCAAGACATCACTCAGCTTTATTTTATCAGGGAAAGGCTCCTATCTTAATCAATCTGCCAAGGTGTTTTACCCCTATGCATCCGAAAACGGACTTCCCTACAACTTCCTCGACTTCTATGGAAAACTGACCCTTTCCACCCTGAATGGCACAAAACTTAATATCTTCGGTTTTAACTTCGACGATCGTGTCAACTATAGCTCCGTGGCCGATTATGCATGGGACAACTGGGGCATTGGAGCCAACTTTATGATAGTGCCGGGTTCTGTGCCCACCACTATCGAGGGCGCCCTGTCATACTCTAACTACAAGTCCTCTCTTGATGATAAACTCTACAAACCAAGGGAAAGCACTATGAACGGTTTCACGTTCAACATGACATTTAATTACTTTTTAGGACAAAGTCTCTTGAAAGTTGGTCTGGATGTTGTGGGTTATAACACCGAATATATGTTTCACACACTTTGGGGGTCTAAAATCGATATTGAGGATCATACGACAGACCTGTCGGTGTTTATCAAATATAAGTACAACTTCCGAAACAAGCTGCTTCTTGAGCCCAGTTTCCGACTGCAGTACTATTATTCTTTAGGGGAAGCGTCTCCGGAACCTCGTTTGGCTGTTAAATACAACATTAACAAAAAGTTGCGTTTGAAGCTGGCGGGCGGTCTCTATTCACAGAATATCATTTCAGTAAGCTCCGACCGCGATGTGGTAAGCCTTTTCAATGGCTTTATGTCTTCTCCGGTAAGCCAAAGCCTTCTGTCAGATTATATGTTTAACTGGGCTGATACCATGAAGGGCCGTCTCCAGAAGTCTCAACATATAATTCTGGGTCTTGAATATGATCCACTGCCTCAGTTGAACATCAACGTGGAAGGATATTTTAAAAACTTCTCTCAGCTGATTTCTGCCAATCGGTACAAGATGTTTGATGATGAAACTGAATTTCTCTGGGAAAAAGGTATGGCGTACGGTGGTGACGTGACAGTGAAATTTGAGCATAAGGGATTCTATGTTTGGCTGGTCTATTCGTTGGGGTGGGTGAAACGTACCGACGGTGTGGTGAACTATAACCCGCATTTCGACAGAAGACATAATATTAACTTGTTGGCGTCTTATGCTTTCGGGAAACGGAGATCCTGGCAGGTTGACTTCCGCTGGAACTTCGGCACGGGATTCCCGTTCACACAGACTCAGGCCTACTATCCACACTATGTCCCGACCAGTATCAATGATGATTATGTGTCCAGTAATGAGGAAGTCTATTTCTTGTTGGCAGAGCTGAATCAGGCCAGGTTGCCACATTACCATCGTCTTGACATCGGCGCGAAAAAGAAATTCTACATTGGCGAGAGAAATACTATCGAATTAAGTGTCTCCCTGTCCAATGTCTATAATTATAAAAATGTATTTTATGTCAACAGAATGACCAATGATATCATTTACCAGCTGCCATTCCTCTACTATTTTGGAATGACGTGGCGCTTCTAATGATTGTAAATACCTGGTATTAAATGTGTTGATTTAAAAATAAAAAAAAGTTGAAGAAGGTTGCGCGCATTGAAAAAAAATGTATTTTTGCGCCGTCAAAACGACAAACGGATCGGTAGTTCAGTTTGGTTAGAATACATGCCTGTCACGCATGGGGTCGCGAGTTCGAGTCTCGTCCGGTCCGCCAAAGAAAAACCTCACAAGTCATTGAAAAACAGACCTATGAGGTTTTTTTATGTCCAAAAAAATGCACCAAAAATGCACCGAACTTGCTGACAGAGTGTGATTTGTGGACAAGTAGTCACCAAGTAGAGGGACTGATAGTCGAAACGATAAACTAAATGATGGGATAATGATGGGTTAAAGAAGAATATGATTGAGGGACTAAGTAATGTCCTAAGTAGGGACCAAGTAGGGACTAAGTTGAGATTAAGTAGGGACCAAGTAGAATATTTGCTTACAAGTATGAAACAGGCCTCACCTGCTGCAGAGATTCGGAAATTAATGGGGATGACCAATGCAAGCAAGTTCAAAAAACATTATCTGGATACGCTTTTGGAGATGGGCGTGATTAAGATGACGCAACCCGATTCTCCAAACAGTCCCACGCAACGGTATGTGCTCACGGAGGAGGGGCGGAAGCTGCTGGAATGATTCATTGTATCACAGAAAACTCAAAGAGAAAAAAAATATTAAAAACCATATTGTCTTTTTAATGCATCTAACAATAATGAAAAAGAAGAGTGTGACAAAAAGTGAAATCATTTTCTTTGTTTGTTTGTTTCTTTTTTACTTGTTATCAAGTATCTTGTTATTGCACAACTTTGAGTTTCTCGGACACGCGCCTTTAACGTGGGAAGAAATCAAAAAAGAAATGTGGAAATTCGTTGTCGTTTGTGTAATAGGGTCTTTTATTGTTACATTTGAGATACAAGACTATCTGAGGAAATGATGGAATATTGGATTCCAAATTTTTTTGCTATTCCTTTCCGTGAAGGATAATTGAACAAATTTTCCAGAATCTTCACCCCGTGCATTTTTCAACCCCTAAAAAAATGCACCGCCACGATAAGAAGGCGTCATCTTGCTAACCCTTACACCGTGTGTTCTTTTTACTAATTGTGCGTATTTTGCTGGTGTTCATTTATTTGCAAGGTAATTAAATGAATACGAACAACTGCAACATTCAAGTGCAACGAACAATCTTAGTCTCGTCCGGTCCGCCAAGAAAAAAGAGATGCATTTCATTGCATCTCTTTTTTTTATTCCCAAGATAAAGCGCCAAAAATGAACCAAACTTGTTGACTGGCAAAAAGATAAGGAGACGGAACTGCTATCTTCGTAAGTGGGTATAACTTTATATTTATAAATTTTGTATTTTTGCAGCGAACAACATTGTTCGTTTCAAATGAACAACTTTACAACAAACTGATAAATATGATATTACAGCAGACTATTGATCAAGTAATACAAGAATGGCACGATAGAATCTCTACGGATGAGACAGGAATCGTACGAGAAAAGACTATCCCATTGGGTAGTATTGCTTCACATGCCACCGTCATCAGCGGCATCAGGCGTTGTGGGAAAAGTACCTTGCTTGCCCAACTCTACCGTCAACTTCCCGAACCTGCATTGTACATCAACTTTGAGCATCCTCTGCTGATGGACTTCGCCATGAACGATTATGCCCGCCTTGATAATGTCATCGCGAAATATAATGCCCAATGGCTCCTGTTCGACGAGATTCAATCATTGCCTAATTGGGAGGTTTATGTGCGACAGAAATTGGATAATCATTATAAAGTTGTAATTACCGGTTCCAATGCCTCTTTGTTAAGTCGGGAGTTGGGTACCCACCTTACCGGCAGGCACATTCAGATGGAACTTTTCCCATTCTCATATACCGAATTTCTGAAACTGAAATCTCAAACAGCTTCATACGAATCCTTCCACGAATATCTGTTTGCCGGAGGTTTTCCCGAATATTTGAAGACTGGAGACATACAGCAACTCACAACACTGTTTCAGGATATTCTCTACCGCGACATTATTGTGCGGTACGGTATCAAGGAAGTGTCATCCCTGCAAAGGTTGGCAAATTTCCTTATGCAGAATGTCGGCAACAAATTCTCAGCTTCAAAAATTAAACAAGCAATCTCCGTAAATGCCACCAATACCGTTTTGAACTGGTGTAATTATTTGGCAAACAGTTATTTGTTTTTATTTGTCGAGAAATACAGTTACTCTGTCCGCTCGCAAATGGTCAGTCCAAAAAAAATATACGCCGCTGATACCGGACTTGCCTACTCGCTTTCCACCCATTCCATGACAGACGAAGGACACCTTTTGGAAAATCTTGTTTACATTGCATTGAGAAACCAATATCCGCACATCTGTTATTTTGAAGGGAAAGGTGAATGTGATTTTGTGGTGGTGGAAAAAGGAACTCCCTCGCAATTGTTACAAGTATGTGCCGAACTAAATGCTGATAACCTGCATCGTGAAACGACAGGCATAGAAGAAGCAATGCGTACATTCTCCATTCATAATGGGCTGATTATCACAGAAAACCAAACCGACACGATCCAAACTGATACAGGTACAATTGAGGTGCTGCCATTTTGGAAATGGAATATGGATAATCAGTAAATGATAACCCTATCTTGAAAAAGAGAAGCTTAGTCTCGTCCGGTCCGCCAACAAAAAAAAGAGAGTGATCATCATCATTCTCTTTTTTATTTTCCGAAATCTTGCAGGAAGAATGACAAACGGGGACTTTTTGTTACCCTCAATGGTCATAATTCAAAGTCAGGCTCAAGATCAGTCTTCCGATTCGGCGGCGATGAACGACTGGTATTCCGCCAGAAACCGTGCCTTGGAGACGAAGCCGATGTATTCGCGGTCGCGAGAGATAATCGGCATGTTGAAGTTGCCGGTGCGGTTGAACTTTTCCAGCACGGCGGTCGCTGTATCATCGTCATAGATGAACTCGCCAGGGTCGATCATCAAGTCCTCGACTAACAGGGTGTCGTATTTCGACTGGTCGAAGATGGTTGGCCGGTGGTCATCCATCACCAACAATCCCTCGAAATGGTTGGCATCGTCGGTTACGACAAACAGATTGCGCTTGCTGCGGGCGATGAGTTCCGTATAGGTGCGGAGGGTGCTGTGGATGGGGATGGTGAGGATGTTGGTGTCGATGATCTTGTTCCACTGCAGTTTGCGAAGGGCGTATTTGTCTTTGTTATGGGTTTTCAGGTTGTCCTTTTCGGCAAGATGGTAGGTATAGATGGAATATTTCTCAAATGGATGGACACTGATGTAGGAGCAGGTGGCGGTAATCATCAGCGGGATAAGCAGGGTGTAGCCACCGGATAGTTCCGCAATCAGGAAGATGGCCGTCAGGGGAGCCTGCATGATGCCGGTCATGACGCCAGCCATGCCTGCCAACACGAAATTGGCGGTCGGCACGTCCCAGGGAAGGAACTGCTGCGCCATGAGGGCGACAAAGAGCCCGACGAAGGCGCCGATGAACAGGGAAGGCGCGAACACACCGCCCACACCGCCGGAGGAGGTGGTCAAGGTGGTGGCGAAGACCTTCAGCATGAAGATGCCAAGAACACCCAGCAACAAAGCGTGGGGCCGCTGGAAGAACTCCGAGAGCGGAGAATTGGAAAACAGATGGTTGAAGTCCCCGTTGATGATGGAGTTTATGCTGTTGTAACCCTCTCCGAAGAATGTCGGGAAAAGACAGATGAAACCACAGAGCATCAGGCTGCCGATGATGGCCCGCGCGTATATGTTGTGGAGGCGCTTCATCTGACGGTCTATCCAGCGTGATGTGCGCAGAAAGAAGACCGACACTAACCCCGTGAGCAGTCCCAACACGATATAAAGCGGAATGTTGCCCATCAGGAATGTCTGCGTGGGATCGAAGGTGAACATCACCGTCTTGCCCCAGAAGAGCAGCGACATGACCGTTCCTGTTATGGCGGAGATGAGCAACGGCAGGATGGCGCTGCCCGTCAGGTCGAGCATCAACACCTCGAAGGTAAAGACGAGCGCCGCGATGGGAGCTTTGAAGATGGCTGCCATGGCCGCTGCAGAACCGCACGCCAGCAACAAGGTGGTGTGCTTGCTGTTCATCTTGAAGAATCGGCCGACGTTGGAACCGATGGCCGAGCCCGTCAGCACAATGGGCGCCTCCAGTCCCACTGAACCGCCAAAACCCACCGTGATGGAACTCGCCACCATGGAGGAATAGACGTTGTGAAAACGCAACTTGCCGTCACTCTTGCAGATGGACTTCAAGACAATGCTGACCCCATGACTCAAGTCATCTCGTACAATCTTTTTCACAAACAGCAAGGTGAGCAGGATGCCGATCGGAGGGAAAATCAGATACAGGTACTTGACAGCCAAGTAGGCGAAGATCTTGCTGACCGCTATGGAGGTGAGGTGCAGCAGATTCTTGATGACCACCGCTGCGGTTGCCCCCAAAATGCCTATCAAGCCACTCAATATCAAGATGATACCCCTGGAGCTAAAGTGTTTCTCCAGAAATTTCCTGAAACGGACAAACCGATATAACTGCTTATGATAACGCATGATTTCAATGAAGGCGCAAATGTACATAAAAATTGTTATGCCTCAATATTCTGCGTGTTTTTTGTATTTTTGCCTGTCAATGCCTGAAATAAGTTGACCGCCTATGGTATAAAAACAGTCTAAAAACCAAAGCTAGTCAACATGGAAAATTTAACAAAAGAGGAACGCATCAGGCGGCGTTTCAGCGAAAGTTTCAAAAGAAAGAAAGTCCTGGAAATAGAGAGCGGCATTTCAAAAATTGGCGATATTTGCCGCCAATACC
>JAGCFD010000049.1 GCA_017650305.1 Bacteroidales bacterium
AACATTGTGGTTGTTGTTATAGTATTCTTTGACAAGGGTCAGCCAAACAACATCCCCCAGGTCCCTTCGCAGATCATGGTAAAGCAGGAGGTGTCCATCGTCAATTTGGACATGCAAGGTTTGGAATTCCGCACCATTCAGGATATTCTGGTTGTGAATGGAATATTGGTATGTTGCGCTCATGACGTTGTTGGGATTCTGCTGTGCAGCTGGAAGGTCTGCCTGCAACATTTCCACGAACGCTCCCGAAGAATATTGGACGGAAGGGGCCGGGGCCGTTCCGGAAGCTATGAACATCTGGTGCGTATCATCCCAAGATATATCCTGATAAGGATAGCCAAAACCCTGTGTGACAACATAGTTAGCAGTTAAACTTTGTGGTTCACTTACAAACAACTTGCCATTGTCCATCACAAACAGGTATGTGAGATCGCCATAGGCGTCATAACCGGAACACCCTCTCACAAAGCGGCCGTTTATATTCGTATTTTCTAAATAATTGATGGAAGCCGAGGGGATATATTGGTCAATGACCATATAAAAAGGAAATAAACTGCTATTGCCGTTGTTTCGATATCCATACAGGACAAAGTCTCCGTTCATATCCTCAAACCCTCCTTCAAAAGTAAGACCTGAATATGTTGACAAACCCTTGTCATTCCCTGTGGGCAACATGGTAACTGGATTTATTTCGGTCACAGACATGGTAGAATTTATTACATCTGCCTGAAAAAAATAGATCATCCCGTTACTATGCACAATAGAGACGGCACTGGTGGGGTTAGTGACATAGTTCTGGGATTGATAATTCCAATACTGGTTCTGCGCCACGCCACCGAGCGCAAATCCAAGCAACAGGAAGAAAAGGGTGAAGATTTTTTTCATAACCGTGTTGTTTTATTATTTCGGGGCAAAGATAATATTTTTTATGAAGTTATTAAATTATGAAACCATTAAATTATTACCACAAAGGACACAAAGAGAAACTAAGAAACTAAGAAATTAAGAAATTAAGGGGGGGGGGGGTGGCAATGGGGTTTACCGATTAGACGATTATACGATTAGAGGTTAAGAGGTTATTAGGTTAGAAGGTTATTAGGTTAGGGGCGACACCGTACAGCATCGTTTAGGCGATTAGGCGATTAGAGGTTAACCCCTCCCCAAACAACTATTAACTCTTAACTTTTATCTCTTAACTAAAAAAGCGGTCCGCCGTTACCGGCAGACCGCTTTTGCGTATACTTGTGGAGATGTGTATTATCCGTTGAATACGGTGTCGAGGCTGACGCCACGCACTTGGGCTACGGAGTAAGCATCGCGCATCTTGGAGAGTGCGTCGATGGTAGCCTTCACCACGCTGTGCGGGTTGGAGGAGCCTTTGGACTTGGCGAGCACGTTCTTCACGCCCACGCTTTCCAGGACGGCACGCATAGCACCACCGGCGATAACACCGGTACCAGGGGCAGCAGGTTTCATGAATACGGTTGCACCACTGTACTTACCCTCTTGAGCGTGAGGAATCGTACCTTTGAGGATGGGCACCTGGATGAGGTTTTTCTTGGCATCTTCCGTACCTTTGGAGATGGCCGTGGAGACTTCGCGGGCTTTACCGAGGCCGTAGCCTACGATGCCGTTCTCGTTACCAACCACCATGATGGCGGCGAAGCTGAAGATACGACCACCCTTGGTCACTTTAACAACTCTATTGACTGCCACCATTCTCTCTTTGAGCTCGATGTCAGTAGCTTTAACTTTCTTAATATTATTGTTTGCCATACTTCTAATGTTTAAAATTTAAGACCACCTTCGCGGGCAGCGTCAGCCAATGATTTAACTCTACCATGATACAGATAACCGTTACGGTCAAATACAACCTCGCTGATACCGGCGGCGAGAGCGCGTTGAGCGATCTCTTTGCCAACGAGAGCTGATTTCTCACATTTGGTCACCTTTTGGTCGGCGATACCGGCCAGCTTGGAGGATGCGGAAGCCAAGGTCACACCTGCCTGGTCATCGATCAACTGCACATAGATGTCACGGTTGCTTCTGAAAACTGACAGTCTCGGACGGGCGGCCGTACCGCTGACGATACGACGAATGCGGTTTTTAATACGCTTTCTTCTATATTCTTTTCTATTGTAAGCCATAATAACAAATTTAAAAGATTATTTTTCAGCTGACTTGCCAGCTTTCTTTCTAACATACTCGCCTTCGAAGCGGATACCTTTACCCTTGTAAGGTTCAGGTTTTCTATAGGAGCGAACTTTGGTGGCAACCTGGCCGAGTAACTGCTTGTCGATACAGCTCAGGATAATGATCGGGTTTTTACCTTTCTCATTGATGGTCTGAACGGTAATCTCCTGCGGGAAGTCGAACAGGATGTTGTGGGAGTAACCCAAACCGAGGTCGAGCTGATGGTCGCCTTTGGCTT
Organism: Bacteroidales bacterium; assembly: GCA_017650305.1. Lineage (GTDB taxonomy): Bacteria > Bacteroidota > Bacteroidia > Bacteroidales > WCHB1-69 > F23-D06. The sequence continues at coordinate 2,432 of JAGCFD010000049.1, forward strand.
CAGCCTTGTAACCAACGCCGATGACTTCGAGTTTCTGTTGGAAACCTTGGGACACGCCCGTCACCATATTGTTCAGCAGGGCGCGGTAGAGGCCGTGCATGGCTTTGTCGCGCTTGTTGTCGCTGGGGCGGGTAAGATGGAGGTGACCGTCTTCAATATTGAGGGAGATGCGGGGATCCACATATTGGGTCAATTCGCCCTTCGGTCCCTTAACGGTGACGATGTTAGATTTCTCGTCTCTTTTGATTTCTACCCCACTCGGGATAGCGATTTGCAATTTTCCTATTCTTGACATAACGATTCCTCCTATTAGCTGATGTAACAAATAACTTCACCACCTACGTTCTGGGCTTTAGCTTCCTTGTCGGTCATCATGCCGTGGGATGTGGAGACGATGGCGATGCCGAGGCCGTTGAGCACGGAGGGCATTTCCTTCACGCCGACATACTTACGGAGACCGGGACGGCTGGCGCGTTCCAGGGTGCTGATGGCGGATTGTTTAGTTGTGGGGTGGTACTTCAAGGCGATCTTGATCATCTTCGGGTGTACATCATCCACAAACTTATAGTTCAAAATATAACCTTTTTCGAAGAGTATCTTGGTGATAGCTCTCTTCTCGTTGGAGGCGGGGATCTCCACCACCTTATGATTAGCGCGGATAGCGTTTCTCAAACGAGTCAAATAATCTGATATTGGATCGGTATTCATAATCTTATTTTCTCTTTAAGTGAATAATTACCAACTAGCTTTCTTTACACCGGGGATGAGGCCCTTCATTGCCATCTCGCGGAAGTTGATACGGGAGAGGCCGAATTGGCGGATATAGCCTTTCGGACGGCCGGTCAGCTTGCAGCGGTTGTGCAAACGGATAGGATTGGAGTTGGGAGGTAATTTCTGAAGGGCGATATCGGCAGCTCTTTTAGCATCATAATCGGAGCCGTTCATGATCTTCTTCAGTTCTGCGCGCTTGGCGCTATATTTAGCAACTAATTTTGCTCTTTTTACTTCTCTAGCTTTTAAAGATTCTTTTGCCATAATAAACTATTTCTGATTTTTAAAGGGTAAACCAAATTCTTTTAACAAGGCTAAACACTCCTTATCATTCTGGGCGGTCGTCACGAAAGTGATGTCCATACCGTTTATTTTGGCAACCTTGTCGATATCGATTTCAGGGAAAATAATCTGCTCGGGAATACCGAGGGTGTAGTTACCTCTGCCGTCGAAACCTTTGTCGCTGATACCGCGGAAGTCGCGGATACGAGGGATAGACACGGAAACGAGACGGTCGAGGAATTCATACATACGGTCGCCGTGAAGGGTCACGCGCACGCCAATCTGCATACCTTTTCTCAACTTGAAGTTGGAGATATCCTTCTTGGACTTGGTGGGGACAGCCTTCTGGCCAGCGATCATGGTCATTTCCTGCACACCGGCGTCGATGATTTTCTTGTCGGCGATGCCGAACTTACCGAGGCCTTGGTTGAGGCAAATCTTGGTGATACGGGGAACACGCATTACGGATTTGAAACCGAATTGTTCCTTGAGGGCGGGAAGCACCTCATTATAATATTTTTCTTTATATCTAGGTGTGTACATTACTTGATCTCCTCTCCAGATTTTTTAGAATATCTAACTAATTTACCTTTGTCATTCATACGTCTTCCCACGCGGGTAGCGTTTCCTTTAGCGTCCACTAGCATCAGATTTGAAATGTGGATGGGAGCTTCTTTCTTAATAATACCACCATTAGGGTTCTTGGCGTTGGGTTTCGTAGCCTTGGAAATCAGGTTGAAACCTTCCACGATGGCTTTGTTCTCTTTCGGTAACACCTCAAGCACCTTGCCCTGACTGTCTTTACCCTTGTCGTCACCGGCAATAATTCTCACGATGTCGCCTTTCTTAATTTTCAATTTCATTGTTCTTGCTTTTTTAATGTTTACCAATTGGTCTTTGTCAATTGTATCTTTATTGATTATTTACCATTACAATACTTCCGGGGCCAAAGACACGATCTTCATGTACTGTTTCTCACGCAGCTCACGAGCCACAGGTCCGAAGATACGGGTACCGCGCAACTCGTCGCCAGCGGTCAACAGCACAACAGCGTTGTCGTCGAAACGAATATAGGAACCATCGCTTCTGCGGACAGGTTTCTTCGTACGGACCACAACGGCCTTGGATACGGTACCGGCCTTTACTTGACCGGAGGGAATGGCACTCTTGATGGCGACAACGATTTTGTCACCCACGCTTGCATAACGTTTCTTGGTGCCACCCAATACGCGGATACAGAGGACTTCCTTTGCGCCGCTATTATCTGCAACTGCTAATCTTGATTCTTGTTGTATCATAATTATTTAGCTCTTTCTATGATTTCTACTAATCGCCAGCACTTGTTCTTGCTCAAGGGTCTGGTTTCCATAATTCTAACTCTATCACCGATATGGCACTCGTTCTTCTCGTCGTGAGCCATAAACTTGGTTGAACGTTTCAGGAACTTTCCGTAGATCGGGTGTTTCATCTTACGTTCCACCTTAATTACGATAGACTTATCCATTTTGTCGCTTACAACGACACCTTCTCTCACTTTTCTAGTATTTCTTTCCATAACTGTCGGTGATTATTTGTTATTTAATTCACGTTGACGCAACTCAGTGTGCAATCTGGCGATAGTTCTGCGCTGGTCTCTGATTGTATGAGGATTTTCCAATGGAGAAATGGCGTGATTGAGTCTCATTTTTACCAAGTTCTCTTTCTCAACGGCTAATCTTTCTTTAACTTCTGCCGTGGTAAGTTCTCTAATAACTGACTGTTTCATAACGCTTAAATTTCTTCTGAATAATCTCTTCTAACAATAAATTTGGTATGCACGGGGAGTTTCTGGGCTCCGAGACGCATAGCTTCGCGAGCGACTTCCAATGGAATGCCGTCGGCTTCGAAGAGGATGCGGCCCGGGCTGACGCGTGCTGCCCAAGACTCGGGAGTACCTTTACCTTTACCCATACGTACACCCAAACCCTTAGCGGTCACGGGACGATCGGGGAATATGCGAATCCAAAGCTGACCCTCACGCTTCATCTCACGAGTGATGGCCTGACGGGCTGCTTCTATTTGGCGGGCGCTGATCCAGCATTGATCAAGCGTCTTGATGGCGAATGAGCCGAAGGAAATCTCCGCACCACGCTTGGTGATGGATTTCATTCTGCCCTTCTGCGGCCTTCTGTATTTGGTTTTTTTCGGTTGTAACATTGCTTTTAATGTTTAGTATTTTTACTTATTATTTTAACCGGCATCTTGGCGTCGGTATTAGTTATTATTTCTGTTGTTGTTGCGGGGAGCACCACCTTTGCGGTTGCCACCTCTGAACATACGTCTTTGAGGAGCCTTCATGTCCTTGCCAGCATCCTGGATGGCGAAGAGGTCACGCTTACCGTAAACGATCTCACGGCAGATCCATACCTTCACACCGATACAACCATAAGTGGTGTTAGCTTCCACCAATGCATAGTCGATGTCAGCTCTCAAGGTGTGCAAGGGAATACGACCCTCTTTGAAGTGCTCGACACGGGCCATCTCAGCTCCGCCCAAACGACCGGAAGCTGTGATCTTGATACCCTGTGCCTGCGCACGCATCGTGGAGGAAATGGCAGTCTTGATGGCTTTCTTGTATGCCACACGACCCTCAATCTGACGGGCGATGTTCTGTGCCACTAACTGAGCATCCAAGTCGGGACGCTTCACTTCCACAATATTGATCTGAATCTCTTTGCCCGTGAGGACCTTCAATTCTTCTCTCAGTTTGTCCACCTCGGAACCTTTCTGACCTATGATAAGGCCCGGACGGGCGGTGCTGATAGTCACGGTGACTACCTTCAGTGTTCTTTCAATGTAAATTTTGGAGATACCGGCTTTGGAAAACTTGGCGTTGAGATATCTTCTAATTTTGTCGTCTTCGACAATCTTACTGGCGAAATTTTTGCCGCCATACCAATTAGAATCCCAACCTCTGACAATACCCAGGCGAATGCCTACCGGATTTACTTTCTGACCCATACTAATTTTAATTTTGTGATTCTTCTATATTATTATTGTTATTTTCCGTATTTCTGTCGGCAATAATCAAAGTGACATGATTGGAACGTTTGCGGATACGGTTGGCGCGACCTTGAGGGGCTGTGCGGATACGTTTCAACATACGACCGCCATCCACCATGATGGTCTTGACATACAAATCTGCATTCTCCAGTCTGGCACCTTCATTCTTAACCTGCCAGTTTGCCACTGCTGACTTCAAGAGTTTCAACAGTTTCTCAGCGGACTCTCTGCGGCTGTATTTCAACACACTCATTGCATAGTCCACATTCTTTCCACGAATCACATTTGCCATGATTCTTGTCTTGCGCGGTGAGGTCGGATTATCAACTAATCGAGCCATATACACCGTTTTCATTGCTTCTTTACGCGCATTTGCGGCTAATTTCTTGTTCTTACTCATTGTTTTATTAATCTTTATTTTTCTTTTATTTACTTTAAAATCAACGGGTTATACACCGTTGCGCCTTTGACAATCCATTCATTATCAAATTGGCGGCAAAAGTAATAATTTTTTTTATACAATCAATTGTTTATAAATATTTTTTTTTGAGGCTCTTATGTGAATAACTTGCGCTTACCCACCGCACCACCCACTTTGGCTGTTAGCTATTGGCTATTAGCTATTTACGAAAATTGGAAACATTGAACCTATGGACAACGGTCAACGGCCAATAGCTAATAGCCAAAGGCCCACAGCTATCGTAGCTGCCACTCTGTAAGTGACATATCCTCATCTTCCATAATGGAGACATAGTTCAGGTAGCGGCTGGCGGGAATCTCGCCCTCCTCCACCGCCTTCAGGACCGCACAACCGGGCTCCTGAATATGCAGGCAATTGCTGAACCTGCACTCGTGTTGTATCTCACGGATCTCCGGGAAATAGTCGCGCACCTCCTCCTTGGCGTAACGGATCAAACCGAACTCCTTGATGCCGGGCGTGTCCATCAGGTAGCCGCCCGCAAAGGGGAACATCTCCGCGAAGGTGGTCGTGTGTTTCCCCTTGTGATGCTGTTGGGAGATCTCCCCCACCCTCAGCTGCAACGACGGCTCCACCGCGTTGACGAGCGCTGACTTGCCCGTGCCGGAATGGCCACTGAAAAGAGACACTTTACTTTCCAACCGACCTTTTAAATCCTCGATACCCTGTCCTGTGACAACTGAGGTGCAGAGCGTATCGTAGCCCACCCGTTGATACATGGCGCACAACGCCTCCACCTCGGCCAGCTCCTCGCCATCGTACAGGTCCATCTTGTTGAAGACGAGGCACACCGGTATCCGGAAGCTCTCGGCCGCCACCAAAAAACGGTCGATGAAGCCCAACGAGGTGCGGGGTTCTTTCAAGGTGACGACCAAGAATACAATATCTATATTAGAAGCGATCAGATGACTGACCTTCGAGAGATTAGTGGATTTGCGCTCGATGTAGTTGCGGCGCGGCAAGATCTTGGAGATGATCCCCGTGCCATCCTTCTCCATCTCGAACGTCACGGTGTCGCCCACCACCACCGGGTTAGTATATTTGATGCCATGAGTGCGGAACTTGCCCCGGATGCGACAGGTGAAGACCTGCCCGTCCGCACAGCGCACATCATACCAGCTGCCAGTCGATTTCACCACCAGACCTTCCATCAGCGATAATCATTTTGCAATTTGGCACGCACTTCCCTGTCGATCTGCAAGTATTCGTCCACACTTTGCGGGACACAGTAGGTCGCCGACTCCACCGTCTTGCGGATAATCTCGGCAATCTCCAGGAATTTGATGCGCCCTTGGAGGAACCATGCGACTGCCATCTCATTGGCAGCATTCATCACGCACGGAAGGTTGCCGCCCTTCTTGGAACATTCGTAAGCAATGCCCAAACAGGGAAAGACCTCCAGGTCGGGCTTCTCAAAGGTAAGGCTCGGATAGTCGGCAAAGGAAAGCCGCGGCATATTGTTAGGCTGACGGAAGGGATAGGTCAGCGCATACTGGATGGGCAGCTTCATGGAGGGGAGACCCAATTGTGCCTTCACCGAGCCATCGGCGAACTGCACCATGGAGTGCACGATGGACTGCGGGTGCACCACCACCTCGATCTTTTCCAATGGAACGCTGAAGAGCCACTTGGCCTCTATGACCTCGAGCCCTTTGTTCATGAGCGTAGCGCTGTCGATGGTGATCTTGGGGCCCATGCTCCAGTTGGGGTGCTTGAGCGCCTGCTGCACGGTGACCTCCGCCAGCTCTTCTTTACGGCGACCGCGAAACGGGCCTCCGGAAGCGGTGATGAGCAGTTTCTCAATCTCGTTGAACTGTTCGCCAACCAGGCATTGAAAGATGGCGGAGTGCTCGGAATCAACTGGAAGCAGCGGCACTCTATTCTCGGCCGCCTTGCGTGTCATCAGCTCGCCGGCCACCACGAGGGTCTCCTTGTTAGCCAGGGCTATTTGCTTGCCCGCCTCAATTGCATGCCATATCGGACGCAGGCCCGCGACACCCACAATGCAAGAGAGTACCATATCAACGCACTCCATCTCGCAGACATCGCACAGCGACTGCTCCCCGCAGAAGACCTTGATGTCCTCATCTTGCAAAGCATCCTTCACCTTGCGCCAAGCAGCCTCCTGGACCACCACGACTATATTGGGCTTGTATGTCCGCGCCTGCTGAATGAGCAGGTCGGCGCTGCTGTTGGCCGCGATGACCTCCAACTGCAACAGGTCGGAGTGCTCGGCAATGACTTCCAAGGACTGAACGCCCATGGAGCCCGTGGAGCCCAAGAGCGCAATTCTTCTCTTATGCTCTGGAGCATTCATTATACCAAACGCTTGTCGATTTCTGCACAAAGACTTTCAAAGACCTTCTCGATGGTCTGCATGCCGTCCACTTGCACCAGCTTGCCTTGTTTCTGATAGTAGTCCACCAACGGCATGGTCTGGTCGAAGAAGTTCTGCACGCGCACTTTGATGGCCTCGGGGGTATCATCGGCGCGGTTCTCCAGTTCGGCACGCTTGAGGATGCGGCGCTCCACCTCCTCCATCTCCACAAAGAGATAGAGAACCATGTCGATAACCATAGTCTCGAAGAAGGACTTGTCGTCCATCATCTTGGCCTGGGGGATCGTGCGCGGCACACCGTCAAAGATGAAGCCTTTGCTGTCGGGATGGTTCATGATGTGGTTCTTCAGCATGCCGAGGGTGATGTCGTCGGGACAGAGATCGCCGCGGTTGATGATCTCCTTGGCCTTCAGGCCCAGCGGGGTGTTATGAAACATCTCATAGCGAAAAAGATCGCCCGTGGAGACATGATCGAATCCGTATTTTTCTGTCAAGAGTTTTGCTTGTGTGCCTTTGCCACTACCGGGGGCACCGAAAAGAATGATATTCATTGTGTTATTTTTTATAGTGAACAGTGATTAATGATCAGTTAAGAGTTAAAAGTTAAGAGTTTAAAGTCAAGGTTAGGAGGTTAGAAGGTTAGTGGGTTAGAGGGTTAACGGGTTAGAAGGTTAGTGGGTTAGAAGGTTAGTGGGTTAGAGGGTTAATGGGTTAGAGGGTTAATGTTAAAGTCAATAGTCAAAGTTCAAGGTCAAAGTCAAAGTTCAAGGTCAAGGTTCAAAGTCAAGGTTAGGAGGTTAGAAGGTTAACGGGTTAAAAGCTAATGGCTAATGGCTAAAAGCTAATGGCTAACGACCATTCCCCTCCGTTTTCAGCTGATAGATATCGGGGAGTTGGCGGCCGTAGCCGTCGTAGTCGAGGCCGCGCCCGATGACGAACTTGTTGGGAATGGAGAAGCCCACGTAATGAACGGGCAGGTCGAGTTTGTAGGCCTCGGGCTTGAGCGTCATGGTGGCGATGCGCACCTCCTTGACACCCGCCTCGTGCAACATGTTCCACAGATGCTGGTAGGTGCGGCCGGTGTCTACGATGTCCTCTACGATGAGGACTCGCTTCCCGCGCACATCGTCGGAGAGGCCGATGAGCTGGTTGATCTTGTTGGTGGACTCTGTTCCTTGGTAAGAAGAGAGTTTCACGCAGGTGATGCGGGCATTGATGGAGAGTTGCTTCAACAGGTCCACTGCGAAGACAATAGCCCCGTTGAGAGTAATCAGAATCAAGGGAGGCTCATCTTGATAGTCGTGGTTGATTTGAGCGGCCACATGGGCCACCGCCGCATTAATCTCTTCATCGCGGATATACTTGACAAATGTCTTGTCCAAAATAGTGACTTCTTCACTCATAGGTTATTGAAATTTATATCGGTGTGCCTTCTGGTCATACTCAGAAGCCTTGTCTAAATCTCCTTTTTGATGATAGGCATCACTTAATGCTTTACATATATTATATAGTTCCTCCTTCTCGTATGCGAAGGTCATGGCTTTGGTCAGCAGCGTAATTGCCTTGTCATAGTCTTTCGCTTCGATGTATGCGCCGCCCAGCAGGATATAGACATTCGCATTTTGAGGATAGAGTTCCAGCAGATCATCCGCAAAGGGAATCAGGCGGGTCCATTCGTTCAGGTTCTCGACAGCCGAGAGATAGGGTTTGAAGAAGTCGGCCAGCAGAGAGGGATCCAGCTTGAAAGCTTGCTCAAAAGTGTCGGCGCTCATCTTCATTTTTTTCTCAGCGAGATATATTCCAGCCAGAAAAGCAAACGCCTCCGCATTGTCGCGGCTGTTCTTCAACTCTCCCTCCAGCACCTTTTGAGCCTGTTCGGTGGCTTGTGCATTATTGAACGTTGCCAGATACTGCGACACCATGGACCGTTTATCTGCCCAGGAGACCTTTGGCGACTGGAAAGCCAGCGTCATGAAATGGGTTGTCTGCGGCTGGTCCTTCTGATAGAACCAGTAGCTGAAGAGGTTCGCCAACAGCTCAGCATTGGAAGGGTCAAGTTCAGCGGCCTTGGAGAAATAGGGCATCGCCTTGTCCAACATGTCATTGGTGGCATAGATAGTAGCGGCCTTGATGTAATATTCAGCGTTATTAGGATATTGTTTGATAAGTTTGTCATACTCGCCCGCGGCCTCTTTCACCTTATCCATAGCCAGATAGACCTGGACCTTGTATTGGGTAAGTTCGCCTTGATAGCCGAGGATCTCTTCCACGCGGTCATAGACCTGGATCATCTTATCGTATCTGTGCATCTCATAATAGCATCCGGCCAGATTCATGAGATAGTATTCGTTTTTTTTCTCCTTGCAGACCTGTTCCCAGAGTTTGATGGCAGTGGCATATTCTCCAATCTCCTGATAATATTGGGCCATATCGACCTTATACCAGACATTCTTCTTGTCGATTTTGGAAGCAGCTTGAAGATGGGAGATGGCGGAACGATAGTCTTTTTTATCTGCATCGATCCTGGCCAGCATATAGTGGGAGGCATCGTGTTTAGGATTGTCGAGCAGGATGCCGTTGAAGACCTTGAGGGCTTCGTTGGTGTTACCCGTATAATAAGCTTTGAGGCCGTCGGTGTAGGCGACGGCAATTTTGCGGGCGCTTACTGAGGCCTTGTCGGTGGCGGCCACATTGCGCTGTTTCTTGGACTGGCCGTTGAGGGCTGGCAAGAACAGGACTGTTGAGAGCAAAAGATATAAGAGGATCTTCTTCATAGTCTATTTCTTTCCGCTGTGGCCGAATCCGCCGGCGCCGCGCTCTGTTGCGGAGAGTTCCTCCACGCTGGCGACGGGCTGCCATTCTATCTGCTGGTATTGGGCGATCACCATCTGGGCGATGCGGTCTCCGTGCTGAATCATGAAGGGAGTATCCGACAGGTTGATCAGGATGACCATCACCTCGCCGCGGTAGTCGGGGTCGATGGTGCCGGGACTGTTAAGGACGGTGATGCCGTGCTTGATGGCGAGACCGCTGCGCGGGCGCACCTGGGCCTCATAGCCCTCGGGCAACTCCATGAAAAGGCCTGTGGGGATGAGCTTGCGCTCGCCGGGAGCCAAGGTCACGGGCTCTTTCAGATTGGCCCGCAGGTCAACGCCGGCGGCGGTAGCGCTCTCGTACGCCGGCAACGCATTGTCAGACGCGTTATATATCTTACAAGTTTGCATAAGCCTATTGACAATTAGGCTGCAAAAATACATCAAAATTTTGGAATAAGCGCACCTTGGGAAAAATAATGCAGGAAGCAGGATCAATCCTTCACACAGCGGACAGAATAACCACTAGTAGGATCCTCGTGTATAACCCAAACAGGATCAGGCCGGCCACACACCAACCCAAAGAAGTTGTTTTCTGTAGCAGTCCAGAAGTAGGTATTGTATCCAAAGGCCATCGGAGTGCCATTATAACAATAACCAGCCGGATAGGCGTTGAAACCGCTGGCATTATTCAAACTTTGGTCATTGCCTGGAGAACAAGGATAGGATGTGGCATCCCATCCAACAGTTGATGACATGGACTTTGCAAAATAGTGAAGCTCATCGATGTAGCAAGCATAGCGGGATTGGGCATCCATATAGTGCCAAAACACAATCCACTCTTCTTGGCTTGGCAGATGCCAGCCGTCAGGACAAATGCCGCGCACTCCAGAGGGCACGGCATTTGAAGAAGAGGCTCCGCCCATCGCGGCGGGCCAGTTGTACAAATAGCCGTAGACGTGGACTTGGTTAACATCGTTGTTGGGAGCATAGCGACAAGGGAAAACTGAACTATAACCGTAGTTAGGGATCATATCCCCATTCTCGTACCGCGTCACCCGCAGGTTCTCCCGCATCCAGCACTGATCGCCGATGTGCACCGTGTTATAGACATTGCCATCAATGTCGGTCACCGTGGGTGAGCCAGGACAGGGGCTGCCGTCCTGGATGAAGACCAGCTGCACCGTCTCGTCCGCGCTTTGGTGACGCGTCACCGTCTGGCTCCGCTGTGGCCCCGCGTAGCCCGAGTAGCGCATCTCGTCGCCCAGCTGGAACGGCTGCGCCGGCGTCAGCTTCAGCATGGGCTCGTTGTCCGCCATGCCCGCATAGACGATCCCATCACGGGCGCCGCAACCCGCGTTCTCCAGCTTCGCGCTCTGCCGTTGCCGGGCCGTCCACACCGTCAGCACATACACCTGCGGGTGCTCCAGCGACACCCGGAACAGATGCGTGCCCGCCGGCAGCCTGCCGCCATATTGCGCGCACACGCGACCCAACATGTCCGTCACCTGCACCTGCACCTCGCCCGCCTCCGACACGGGCACCTCCACCTGCGCGGTGCCGTCAAACGGGTTGGGCGACACGCGGATGCCGCCGGCCATGGTCATGTTGCCGATGCCCGTGCCCACGTTCAGCGTCAGCACCGTGTCGGGCCAGTACATCGTCTCAGTCCACTGTTGCGTCAGGTTCTCCACCACGATGCTGTCGGGACGCACATAGTGCCCGTCCACATCGCGGCCCGTGAAGGTCACCACCGCCCCGCCCTGACCGAAGCACAGAGCCTGCGCCATGAGCGCCACCACAACCAAAAGTAATTTCTTCATTTCTATTAAGTTATTAAATCATTAAACTATTAAATCATGATTTCTTCGCGACTGTATCCCCTATTCACTATCCCCTGTTCACTCAACTACCATCCACCCCGGTCTATATTGTGATAGCATGCCCAGGCTAAATGACTATCACCCGCTATCCAATCTCTTATTAGCAGTTCCTTATCGTTGTTCCTAAATTCTACCTTTTTAGAATAGGTCATGTTACTTGGGTTTCTCCCATAATGCAAGATGCTATCCGTACAACTGTAATAATAGAAATAGTCGGAGTTGGAATTCAGATAAAATAGCGAATCAGCCGTAAACCGCAAGGTATCGTACTGGTGAGGGAAAAGGGGCGTAAGGCAATTGGGCTTCACATCCGCATTGGTGGATCCACCGCAAAACACCCATCTGCCCTCTATCTTGTTATATGGGCGAAAATGATCGGAGGGCTTTGGAATTATATAGGGGTCTGGCATCTCGTGTCTGGGCGGCTCGGGTTCTGGTTCCGGTTCGCAAGACAGCGTAAGAACGGACAACAAGGCCATGATGGTTATCCAAAAGTAGTGCAGGGCTTTCATTTTTATTAAGTTATTAAATCATTAAACTATTAAATTATAAAGGTTGGGGCAGGTTTCATTGTCAGTTCTTCATCACTTTGGCGGTTGAGATGCCTCCATCGGCTTTCAACGCCTGGATGAAATACAATCCTCCGTCAAGATGACGCAAGTCGAGGGTGCAAAGATAGTCATTTATTTCTTTTGTGAACACAACATCTGCAATCCCACTACATTCGGCACCACACTATTTACTATCTCCGTCACCTCGTACAATCGCTGGAGCCTCTCCAATGATATTTCATTGGTGTCCACATATACAAAGAAATGTTGAGTATTTAGTGGAAGGGACAAGACCGTATCTTTGTAATGATAAAACAACTGATCTATTTGTTGAGCTGGAAGAGCCAAACAATTAAATGTTAAAAGTAAAAAAAGAAAGCGCAATCTCATATACAAACTTTATTTTATAGCTAATCATTAATCTTTTAGGCAGCGAACCACGCAGCCGTCTGTACGTTCAGCATATTCCATATATGACACATATGGATCTGTTGTATCTATCGATAGGGCACTTACTCTATTACTATAAAAGGTCGTGCTCCACATTTCCACAAGACGTCCAAAAAAACACCCATAATAATACCTCCATCCAGCGGGTACAAGTGAAAAACCAGTAGCATTGTTAGTACTTGAGTCATTACTTGGGCAACAAGAAGGGCAATTATTTGGATTTGCTACCCAACCCAACGTGTCACTCAATGCCTTGGCTAAATTGTTTTTGTTATCGTCACACCAGTACCTATTTTGGCTACTCACATAACTCACCATCAGCATGATCTCAGCCTGGCTGGGCAAGTGCCATCCATCCGGGCATACGCCTTGCACTCCACTGGGAACAAGATTATTAGGCAGTTCATCATGCATAGCAGCAGGCCAATTATACAGATATCCATAAATGGGCACGTTAAGGGTTTCTTGATCAGGCGCATAACGATACGGAACAGTGGCACTTAATTCAGAATGAGGCACAAATGCTATGCTATCCCCATTCTCAAACCGCGTCACTCGCAGGTTCTCCTTCATCCAGCACTGGTCACCGATATGGACGGTGTTATAGACATTGCCGTCGATGTCAGTCACCGTGGGTGCGCCAGGACAGGGGGTTCCGTCCGCAATGAAGACCAGCTGCACCGTCTCGTCCGTCGTCTGATAGCGTGTCACCGTCTGGCTCCGCTGCTCGGAGGCGTAGCCCGAGTAGCGCATCTCATCACCCATTTGGAAGGGCCGCGCCGGCGTCAGCTTCAGCATCCCCGGAACGTTGTCCGCCGCGCCCGCATAGACAATCCCGTCACCGGACCCGCGACCCGCGTTCTCCAGCTTCGCGCTCCAGCGCTGACTGCCCGAGCACACCGTCAGCACATACACCTGCGGGTGCTCCAGCGTCACCCGGAACTGATGGTTGCCCGACGGCAGCTTGCCGCCGTATTGCGCGCACACACGACCCAGCATGTCCGTCACCTGCATGCGCACCTCGCCCGCCTCCGCCACGGGCACCTCCACCTGCGCGGTGCCGTCAAACGGGTTGGGCGACACGCGGATGCCGCCGACCATGGTCAGGTTGCCGATGCCCGTGCCCACATGCAGCGTCAGGACCGTGTCGGACCAGTACATCGTCTCCGTCCAGTGCCGCGTCAGGTTCTCCACCACGATGCTGTCGGGCCGCACATAGTGATTGTTCGCGTCGCGCCCGGTGAAGGTCACCACCGCACTGCCCTGTCCGAAACACAAGGCCTGCGCTGTGACCATTATCATAAATAACAGAAGTCGTTTCATAGGATTATAAGGGCATTAATGGATTTACACAGAGTATAAAATGGAAGGGACGAGGAAAATAGATTACTCCGGCATCGACTTGGCCAGATAGGACTTCAACTTCCCCTTGTCCCGCATCTTGAGGAATTTCTCAGCTCCCTTATCTTTCGGGATCATCTTATTATACTTCACATAGTAATCCAGGGCGGCGTTCATTCCTGCGAAACAACCTTCAAGCTGGTCTTCATCCTGGTTTTGGATGGCGTATTCGGCCCAGCCGCCCAGCAACAGCAGGAGAAGGTTCCCATCCTCAAACTTCAGCATGTCGGAGGTGAGCACCATGTGCACGTCAGGAGTTCCCGTGAGCCACCACAATGCAAATGCCGCCACATCCTTACGCTGTTTGTCACTTGGAGTGTGATTCTTCAACCAGTCGATGCAGTTCATGGCATCCTGAGTATATTGGGCATACTCGGATTTATCTATGTCCCCAGGGATTTCAGGGACAACAAACTTCTGCGCGTTCACTACTTGAACAAGAAGCAGGGCAAAAACAAAAAAGGCAATTTTTTTCATATCATTAGTATTTTAAAAGGGATTTTCAAGGAAGAGACCATGCTACTCCGTAACCGTAATAATCTGATTCAGTTTGAAAGAATAGGCGAACTTGCACTTGTAGGCAGTACTGTAAACAAAAAACATATCCAGATCCTCTGGGCGGTAAAGCAAAAAATTGCAAATATCCGTCGGGGTGATGTAGGGATTGTTCTTCAAATGAGAGTGCATGATTGTTTCAACTTTTCCTCCATCATCAGTTATCGTCTGCGCGGCGATAAGAGAGTTATGATACCGGCGAAACGCCACCGGATTAAGGTTTTGATCGAAATCTATCGAGTAGTCGTTCCCGAATGGAATAACATTGTTTTTCACGGTGCCTTGCAGGAAATAGAGACGTGTCAGTTTACTGTTAATTTGTACTACATCCACATTGGGGGAACCGAACGTCTTGTTGGCAAAATACAGACTGTCGCCATATCTGTCCAATGCCTTGTCGAGCATCTTCTTTTGCTGTTTGACAGCATCCTGTTCTGCTGATGAAAGCGGGCGCTGCTTTTCTATGGATTTATCTTGTTGGGAGACGAAATTGTAACGATATTCAAAGATACAGTTTTTGCCGAGCACATCATAGAAGACTGTGGACCAGACACTGTCATTCGGCTGCCAGGTCAAATAACCGCCACTTTTATCCAAATCGTAGTGTTCCATAAAAAGGTCAGAGGCTATCCAGCTCACACGTTCCGAATAGTAGAGCTGCCACCCTTCCTTCACGATACTGTCGAGGGTAACAAACAATTCAGAAAGGGGCGGAAGCCGGTCCAAGCCCTGCACTTTTGTATTTTTCCGCGTCGTAGAGCATGAGACAAGCACTGCCAGAGCGATGCCGCAGACCATCCATGATTTCACCTTATTCATACTGAAGGGGATTTGTTAATACAGACATTATTCTTTCGCATCCAGGAATGCTGTCTATCACACCTGCCTGCATTTCTGGAAACGACGCTGCAAATTTAACGAAATTTCGGATTGTTGCAACTTTTTTTGGTGCTTATTTACACGATGGCACAACAAAGATGGGCTAAAAGTCAAAAAATAAAACTGCATTTTAATCCCAACATGATTTGCCGAGGCTCTTGCCACTAAGCCCTTCTCTCCACAAAAACCCTCTATTAGCAACACACTTGGGTATACAAGGTGCCATCAAGCATATAGTCTCCCTTCTTTTTTTGTCGGGCTTGGTCAAAACACAACATAGTGCTGCAGCCGTTCTATCAGCTCAGGGTAAGCGTGGGTGATCTGCTGCAATTCTTGAAGGTTCTTAATCTGCCCATTCTTTCCCCGATAGGCAAGGATGGTCTTGGTGAGATAGGCATCGAAATAGGGATGCTGGATCAGTTCCTTGTAGGTGGCAGCGTTGATGTTGATTTTGCGCACATCGTCAGGACGGATGAAGAAGTGTTTCCGCAGCAGGGCCGTGTCGATGCTTTGCAGCACATAGACCTCCTTCAACTGCTCAAAACTGTAAAAGCCGCCCAGCTTGTCGCGGTACTCCACCAACTTGGCCGCCCGTTTGCTCCCGAATTGCGGCACGGTCTTAATGGCGTCGGTGTCGCATCGGTTGAGGTCAAGACGGACAATCTCATACATCGGTTTCCGCTCATACTTGCCGTTGCGCGGGTTGGTGTCTCCCCAAGTATAGTGTGGCCTTTCGTATGTGCGCCCCTGTGTCCGTGCCGCCGCGACAGAGTCGGCCAAGCACGCCTGCTCCTCTTCAAATGCCACTATCTCAGCCTCGAATGCCGAGAAATCATAGCGCGGCTTTTCTCTTCCATCATACAGATAATAAATGAGATAGCTGCTTAGTGTCAAGAATGCCAGCGCCATCGCCCCAATCCATTCGCCTTTCGTAAAGTTGAAGTTTGTTTTCATGTGGCAAAAATAGTAAAATATTTTTTAATCAATGAAAAAAATAAATTCTATTTTTAACAAAGAAAGAGCGGGCGTTGGATGGATTGGGGGATGTGGTTGGCAGACAGCAATTTGCCTTCAGTGGTTTACTGTTTCATGGCTATTTGTTTCCAGATTTTATTCCTGAGATGACGTTTCCATTCTGATCAATGATGACCACGGAAGAATAGTCTTGTAGGGTTGCCTCGAAGAGCGTAGGTGAAATACCGCTGATGTCAGTGTAGATGGGAGCGGTGATGAATTGTCCGCGATTGTTCATCAGCCCGGAATATCCTTCCACACGATACTCAAAGAAGTTGCTGTTCTTCTCCTCACCTTCTTTGGGCTCACCGGTGGTCAAGTCCGTATAGGTGACATCATAATAGATGTCGTTGATGTAGTCAATGATGCCTTCGTTCAGGATTTGGCCCGTGTAGTCGATCTGTTTCTTGAAATCACCTTTCGTATAGACGATCGCATAGTCTTTGGTGGCTTCCACATGGTCATACAGCGGCTTGATGATCCAGTTGCCTTTTGAGTCAATGACACCGATCTTGTTGGCGGAGTCAGCCACGACACAATGGCCGTTGTGGAAGACAAACTCGGAGAGCGGGTTGCCACGATATGGGAACCTGAAGTCAATGGCCACCTTGCCATTCGTGTTGATGAAACCGATATAGCCGTCCTTCTCCACAGCCGCCAGACCTTCTGAGAATATCCAGGCTTTGGTATAGGTGGTGGGTTCCACAATGACTTTGTCGGTCACGACATTGCAGTATCCGCGTTTCCCGTTTTTGGCAAACAGGACGATGGTGTCTTTGCGGCTCTCGTATCCACAGTACCAATCGATATCCTTGACGATGACCTTTTGGGTAAGAGGATTGACGATGTTCATGATGTTGTTCTTGTAAGAGATGATCTCGTCACTCGGCTCATATTCGTAGTCATCATAGTAGTCGTATGCGTGTTTATTCTGGTGATGTTTCACAATTTTGGTGACACCAAAAGCGACTCCGCCTGCAATGATTAAGAACAGCAGCCATCTCAAGAAGGTGTTTTTCTTTTTTACCGGGGCATCTTCATTCGTGGGAGATTCATTAGATGTTTGAGGCACTTCAACTTGAGCTTCGTTTTCCGTCATCTCCTGTTTTTCTGTTTTGTTGTTTTCTTTTTCTTCCATAACATTAAGGTTTTTTAGTGAATAAATTTGGGTGTTTTTGTATTGTTGTTAAACGTCTCACTTGAGAACGGACTGCAAAAATAGAATAAAGAATCTTACTGACCAGCATAGTCAAGAGTTCGTTGTATGAAATCCCTTGGATATTGTATGAAATGAAAAAAGAAGATTATATATCTGATGGCACAACAAAGATGAGACCGACGGCAAAACCAATCGTTTTCATTTAATCTTAGGGTGTTTTAGGGGGGACACCAGCCCATAGAGCACGCGGGCGGGCAGGCCGACATGCGGTGCGGACGCGGCGTGAATGGCCGCTGTCAGAGTCCGCACAGAGCGGGCGGATTTCATGTCGGCTTGATCTTTTGTAACTTTCTAACAAGAGAAAAGTTAAATACCATAATTATTTAATAGACTGACACTTATAGCAAAGCGCAATGTTATTCTTTGCAAAGAAATCTCGAAAAAAGAGGTTTTATTTTCACCATCACATTTGGGCCATCAGGTATATAATCTCCTGAAAAAACTGCATTGGAACGATTTTCTTTGAAAAGAAATATTGATTGAAGGTTATGATTTTTCGGGTGGCAGATAGACGACATTTTATTATTTTTGCCGCTTTTTAAAAGAATAATTATTTAATTCGGATAAAATGAAGAAAACCGTATTTCTGACTGGTGCCACTGGCGTGATGGGATGGGCCGGTCTGCAGGAGTTGCTCAAGAAACAAGAGCAGTATAATATTGTGGTGCTGGCACGCAAGAGTGAGAAGAAT
The DNA here is from genome assembly GCA_017650305.1 of Bacteroidales bacterium. GTDB lineage: Bacteria > Bacteroidota > Bacteroidia > Bacteroidales > WCHB1-69 > F23-D06. The sequence continues at coordinate 20,799 of JAGCFD010000049.1, forward strand.
GTACAGAAGTTGTCGCCTCTTATGGACCGCATCAAGGTGGTTTGGGGCGACCTTACCCGCTACGAGGACGTGCTGGCGGGTGTCACGGGCGCCGACTATGTGCTCCATGTAGGCGGCATGGTCTCCCCTTCGGCCGACTACTATCCCAAAAAGACGATGCACGTCAATGTGACTGCTGCGGAGAATGTGGTGAGGGCTATCTTGGCGCAACCCAACGCTGACGACATCAAGGCGGTCTATATTGGTTCTGTGGCGCAGACCTCCGACCGTAACGAGCCCGTCCATTGGGGCCGCATCGGCGATCCGGTGTGCACCAGCGTCTATGACCATTATGGCATCAGCAAGATCAAGGCGGAGCGCCTTTTCGCCGACTCCGGCCTCAAACATTGGGTCTCTTTGCGCCAGTCCGGCATCCTCTATCCCGGCATCCTCAAGAACTTCGACCCCATCATGTTCCACGTGCCTATCCGTGGCGTCTTGGAGTGGGCCACCGTGGAAGACTCCGGCCGCCTGCTCGCCAATGTCTGCGGCGACGATGTGCCCGATGAGTTCTGGAATCATTTCTATAATATCAGCAGCGGTCCCGACTACCGTATGACCAACTATGAGTTCGAATGCAAGATCCTGAAGACCTGCTACTGCCCGAAGCCTGAGAAAATCTTCAACTCCAATTGGTTTGTGCTCCGTAATTTCCACGGGCAATATTATCTTGATGCCGACAAGCTGGAGAATTATCTGCACTTCCGCGAGTATATGCCGGTGGATGAGTATTTTGCCAAGATGCAGAAGTCGCTGCCCGGCTTCTTCAAGTTGGCCAAGCTTGCCCCGGCCTTCATCATCAAGTGGGCCATGCGGCCGGTTGCCTACAAGAAGCAGTGGGGCACGCAGTGGTGGATCAAGCATCACGACATGAACCGCATCCATGCCTACTACGGCACGGAAGAGGCCTGGCGCAACATCCCCGACTGGAAGGATATGGACCTGGAGGTGTCGGCAAATCCGGCCGATGCGGTGCATATCGACCATGGCTATGACGAGAGCAAACCCTTGTCGGAGCTGACTGTGGAGGAGTTGCAGAAGGCAGCGGCGTTCCGTGGCGGAGAGTTGCTCTCCACCTCCTATTCCGGCGACCCCGCCGAGAAGCTGCAGTGGCGTTGCCATAAAGGGCATACCTTCGAGGCCTCGCCCAAGTTAGTCTTGGAGGGCGGCCAATGGTGCGATGAGTGCATACCGCCGGCCTGGGACTATGACGACCTTAGCGCACACAGCCCCTTCTTCGCACAGGTGTGGGCCCCGCATCACCAGGGCGAGCACAATGTGTATGGGCCTGAAATATTTGACGGCTGGGAGGAATAAAATAAAACCTGCCATTGACACGTTATCCCATAGTATTTTTTAACCATCTAATCAAGAATATTATGAACCGTAACATTTTCAAGACGCTGCTGTTGGTAGGATTGCTGTTGTTTGCCGTGACAGACAGAGCTCAAGCGCAGTTCTCGTTGGGTGTGAAGGTGGCTGGCAATTTCGTCTCTCTGGATGACTTTCAGGATTTTTCGGGAGGTTTCGATTTAGGTGTTTTCTTCCGTGTTGGCAATCAGTTTTATTTTCAGCCGGAGGTGAATTATTCTTTCCGGAATACCGATTTCCAAAACATCCTTGGCGAGTTCCGTGAAAACTATGCCATGCGCCAGCATTTCCTGGACATTCCCTTGTTGATGGGTTATCATTTCGTCAACAAGAAGAATTTCAAGATGCATCTCTTGCTCGGTCCTCGCGCGGCGGTTCTGATCAACAACCATCTGTTGGAGAGCGCGTCAGTCGAGGATGTGGCCTCGCATCTGCAGTGGGGCGGTCAGTTCGGCCTCGGCTTCGACATCTGGCGTTTTACCATAGACGGACGATACGATATCGCTGCCGACAAGACAAGCACCAACGACTCCAAATCCCGTGTCCAGAACATGTTCGTGGTGTCGGTAGGCTTCAAATTTATAAAATAACAGTTTTTTTTATTTTAGAACCCAAGATTCCGGTTTCCAGTTTCGTTATTTATGATGAGTGAACGTGAAAATGCCAAAATAGCCCGTTGGGTAGAGGAGAGCATTCAAGGCCGCCCCCGTGCCCAGCACAAGCTTTTCAAGCATTTCTACAGTCCGATGTTCGCGGTGTGCATGCGCTATGCCGGCAGCACCGAGGAGGCGGAGGACATGCTCAACGAAGGTTTCTTGAAAGTGTTTTCCAACCTTGACAAATATGAAAACACGGGTTCTTTCTCAGCTTGGATGCGGAAGGTGATGACGAATGCGGCCTTGGACTACCGTCGCAAATACGCGATGAAGTTTGAGACCACCGAACTGGGCCAGCTGTCCAATGTTCCCGAAACGGGGGTGGACTTCAACCAGGCCATCGCGCAGATGTCTGCCGACGAGTTGGTGGGGCTGATACAACAGCTGCCGGCCACCATGCGGACGGTCTTCAACATGTACGTCATGGAAGGTTACTCGCATTCGGAAATCGCCGCGCAGTTGGGCATCACGGAGAGCACCTCCGGATGGCACCTCAACGCCGCCCGCAACCGGCTGAAAAAGGAGATTATGGAGTTGAACAGAATGTAATTAAAGTGATTATGAGTGATTTTGACCAATTAATACGAGAAAAGACAGAACAAGCGACGTACCGCTACAAGTCATCTGCTTGGCGCAAGTACAGCCGCTTTGCCGGGCTCAAGAACCTGACCCCGTGGCTATGCACGATAGGTGCTGTAGCCGTGGTGGGCGTGGGCGTGCTGCTGTGGAACCTGCTGCACACCTCGAAGGCGATGGAGCCGGAAACCACTCCAGAGGTCATGGTCGTGGCCGAAGACAGCACGTTGTCGGTGACGGATACCACGGCCACGATGGCTGAAGTGATGCCCTCGGAATCTGACAAAACCGCTGAAGTTGCCGCGTCACTCCATCAGACTACTACTCAGGTGGAAGCACCTGCGCCGGAGCCTGCACCAAAGCCAGAGCCTGCACCAAAGCCCAAGAAACCGTCCGCGCCTGTGTATGGCATCCCCGTGGTCATCGATGTGGACACCATCACCCAGATGTGGCCCACGGATGAGGAACTGAAAGAGGGAAACAGCAGGCTGTACTAAGAGCGACTCTGCCGCCTCGTAGAGTTTCAAAGAAATATTGTATCTTTGCAGCCCGATAAAACACCCATATTGTGAACCTCTTCAAGGCAGACTTACACACGCACACGCTCTTCTCCCCTTGCGGTGATTTGGAGATGACACCCGACAACATCATTGATATTGCCAAGCAACGCGGCTTGGACGTCATCGCCATCACCGACCACAACGCTACCCGGCACTGTCGGCTGGCGGAGCACTACTCCCACAACCGCGACATCTTCGTCCTCTTCGGCGCAGAGGTCACCACCAAGGAAGAGGCCCACTGTTTAGGCTACTTCCCCGACTACGAATCGCTGGATGCTTTCCAAGCCTACCTTGACGAGCACCTCCCCGACATCCCCAACGACCCCGACTTCTTCGGCGATCAAGTGCAGATCGACGAGGAGATGAACATCGTCTATGAGGAGCCCCGCCTGCTCACCTCCGCCATCGACCAGACCGTCAACCAGATCGCCGACAAGGTGCACTCCCTGGGCGGCTTGTTCGTGCCCGCGCACATCGACAAACAGAAAAACAGTCTCATCGGCCAGCTCGGCTTCATCCCCTTCGACCTGGAATACGATGCCGTGGAACTCTCCGACAAAGGCATCAAAGAGGAGATTCTGAAAGTTCACAAATATCTGAAAAACAAAACCTTCACCCGCAGCTCCGACGCTCACTTCCCCGACCGCATCGCCTTCTCGCCCTGCTGGCTCCGCATGGAGACCCGCAGCTTCGACGAGTTCCGCATGGCCCTGCACGGAGAGAATGGAAGAGCGGTGCTACTCGAACTGGAACCTTGACTTTGAACTTTGACTATTGACTTTAACCTTTTAACCCCTTAACCTCCTAACCTCCTAACCTTTTAACCTTTTAAACCGTAAACCGTAAACTGACCACTATAAACTACAATACATTATGACAGTAAAAGACATTATCGAGAAAATGAACCTGAAGGTTTATTCTGGAGAAAATAATCTGGGCAACGAAATCAAGGGCGGGTACGTGTCCGACCTGTTGAGCGATGTGATGGGCTTTGCCCAGGAGGGCCACGCGTGGGTCACCCTGCAGACGCACAAGAACGTCATCGCCATCGCCTCCCTGAAAGAGCTCGCCTGTGTGATCCTGGTCAAGGGCAACGAGCCAGACGAGGACATGTTAGAGCAGGCCAAGGAGGAGGAGATTCCCGTATTGGGCACCACCGAGCAGACCTTTGAGGTAGCCGGACAATTGTACATGATGCTAAATGCGTAAGTCATGAAAGACCTCTCCATGCACATTATGGATATCCTCCAGAACTCCACGCGCGCCAAGGCCACGGAGATCACCCTGGAGGTGCTGGAGGACCATGCAGCCGACACGCTGACGCTGATCTTCAAGGACAACGGCTGCGGCATGTCGCCCGAGATGGTAGAGAAGGTCATCAATCCCTTCTTCACCACGCGGACCACACGCAAGGTAGGCCTGGGACTCCCGTTGCTCAAGCAGAACACCGAGATGACTGGCGGCTCCCTCGACATCCAATCCACGGTAGGCGTGGGCACGGTCGTCACCGCGATCTTCGGCCTCACCCACATCGACCGTCCCCCGATGGGCGACCTCGCCGGCACCCTCGTGCTGACCATCTCCGCCTATCCCGACATCCGCTTCCTCTTCCATTACAAGGGCGATGACGAGGTGGACTATCTCCTCGACACCAACGAGATCTATGAGGCCTTAGACGGCATGTCCATCAACTCTCCAGAGATCATCGAATATCTGAAAGAGATGGTTCAAGAGAACATCCAATAACCCTTAACACCTAACACAATGGCTGCAAACATCATAACATCCATCCAAGCATTGACCATCGCCGCACAAGAGATGCGTGCGGCAGGCAAGACCATCGGTCTGGTGCCCACCATGGGCGCCCTGCACGAAGGTCACCTCTCCCTGATCCGTCGCGCAAAAGCGGAGAACGACGTTGTGTTCGTCTCCATCTTCGTCAATCCGGTACAGTTTAACAACCAGGAGGACCTGGTGAAATATCCCCGCACGCTGGACAACGACGTGCGACTCATTGGCGACAACGCCGACTACATCTTCGCCCCCACGGTGGAAGAGGTCTTCCCAGCCCCACCGGCCGAGCAGTTCGACTTCGGCTCCGTAGCCAACGTGATGGAGGGCGCGGCAAGACCGGGTCATTTCAACGGCGTGGGCGTCATTGTAGGACGGCTTTTCCACTGGGTGAACCCGCACAACTCCTACTTCGGAGAGAAGGACTACCAACAGATCGCCGTCATCCGCGAGCTGGTGCGCCAGTGCCAATTCACAACCCGCATCATCCCCTGCCCCATCGTCAGAGAGCCTAACGGATTGGCCATGAGCTCCCGCAACCGCCGCCTCACACCGGAAGAGTTCGAGACGGCCGCCCAGATCCATCAGATACTCCTCAAATCCTCAGAGATTGAGGGTGACGTACCCGAGATCAAAGCCTTTGTGGAGAACGAGATCGCCAAGGTGCCGGCCTTCACCCTCGACTACTTCGAGATGGCCGACGACCAGACCTTGCAGACCGTCAACAGTTTCGACGATGCCGAGGGTGTGATGGGCTTCATCACCGTCTATATCGGCGCCGTGCGACTCATCGACAACATCCGTTACCGCTAATCATCCATTCTGGCTGCCCACATGAAGATTGTCACCGTCATCGGAGCGCGACCGCAGTTTGTGAAAGCGGCGGTCTTCAGTCATGCCGTCCAACAAACGTCCGGCATGGAGGAGATCTTGGTGCACACCGGACAGCACTTCGACGCCAACATGTCGCAGCTCTTCTTCGACCAGTTGGGCTTGCCGGTGCCAAAATACAACTTGAACGTCCACAGTCTGCCCCACGAGGAGATGGTCGAGACCATGCGGATCGCCTTGGAAGAGATCCTTCGGGAGGAGCAGCCCGACTGGGTGGTGGTCTTTGGCGACACCGACTCCACGCTTGCGGGCGCCTTGTCGGCCAAGGAGTGCGGCGTCCGGCTTTGCCACATAGAGGCAGGTCTCCGCTCTTTCAACGAGGCCATGCGCGAAGAGTACAACCGCAAGGAGACTGACCGCATCAGCGACCTCCTATGCTGCCCCACGGAACTGGCTGTCAACAACTTGACTAACGAGGGCATCCCGAAAGAGCGGATTCTAGTCACCGGTGACATCATGAAGGACGCAGCGCTCCACTATCGCGCCTTGGCGAAGCCTCCCCAAGAGACACTGCCCGCGGTATTCCATCTCTGCACCCTCCACCGCGCTGAGAACACTGACGACCCCGACATCTTGCGTCAGCTGATGACGGCTTTAGAGCATATCTCCCACACCATTCCCGTTGTCATGCCCCTGCACCCGCGCACGCGCCAAGCACTGGCTGCCCACGGGTTCCCCTTTGGGCAGACTGCCATCCGCTTCATCGAGCCGGTCGGTTACCTGGAGATGCTCTATCTCTTGCAACACTGCCGTCTGGTGCTGACTGACAGCGGCGGCTTGCAGAAAGAGGCCTACTTCTCCCACAAATACTGTCTCACCCTGCGTCGGGAAACAGAGTGGATGGAACTCGTCAACCGGCACTACAACTTCATCGTAGGGCAACAGTCCACTGACATCATCCGTATGGCAGAGATCATGACGGAGATGCCCGGCCTATTCACCGACGATCTGTATGGCGACGGGCATACCGCCGAGATGATTGTTGAAGCGTTGAATTGTTGAAATGTTGGGGGGGGGCTCGTTCGTGACGTGCCTTATGGGGTGATGAACCCGATGAGAAACTAAGAAGTTAAGAAACTAAGAAATTACGGGAGGTGCTTTGCCATAACATGTCAATGCCTGAAATAGGTTGACCGTTTTAAACACCAAAATAACCAAATCAAAAACGGATCAACAA
>JAGCFD010000050.1 GCA_017650305.1 Bacteroidales bacterium
CTTGGATATCGTGCTCGGCACAGTATTCCCACAGGTCCACCACATTGCCCTGATAGGCGAAGGATCTGGCAATCTTCTGGGCGCGGGCCTCGTTGACCTTCTCGAACAGTTCGTCGAGGTTGTCGTGCACCTCATCCACCCAGCCCTGGTCGTAACGCTTCTGCGTGGCGGCAGGGTTGATTTCCGCGGTGATGGAGACGACGCCGGCGATGTTGCCCGCTTTGGGCTGTGCGCCCGACATGCCGCCCAAACCGGCGGTCACGAAGAGCTTGCCGCCAATCTCACCGCCAATCTTGCGGGAGGCGTTCAGCACCGTGATGGTGGTGCCGTGCACGATGCCTTGCGGTCCGATGTACATGTACGAACCGGCAGTCATCTGGCCATATTGGGAGACTCCCAGGGCATTCATGCGTTCCCAGTCGTCAGGCTTGGAGTAGTTGGGGATGACCATGCCATTGGTGACCACCACGCGGGGAGCATCCTTGTGGGAAGGAAAGAGCCCCAGCGGATGACCGCTATACATCACTAAGGTCTGCTCGTCAGTCATCTCGGAGAGATACTTCATCACCAGACGATATTGAGCCCAGTTCTGGAAGACGGCGCCGTTGCCACCGTAGGTGATCAGCTCGTGGGGATGTTGTGCCACCGCGGGGTCCAGGTTGTTCTGGATCATCAGCATGATGGCGGCAGCCTGACGGCATTTGGCAGGGTAGGCGTCAATGGGACGGGCGTACATCTCATAGTCGGGACGATACCGGTACATGTAGATGCGGCCGTAGTCGTGCAGTTCCTTGGCGAACTCCGGCGCTAACTGCGCATGCTGCGACGGGTCGAAATAACGCAAAGCGTTGCGCAAGGCCAACTGCTTCTCTTTCTTGGTTAGGATATCTTTACGCTTCGGCGCGTGATTGACGGTCGTGTCGTAAGGTTTCGCTTGGGGTATCTGGGAAGGAATACCTCTTCTGATGTCTTCTTGAAACTCTTGTAATGTCATAGTCTGCTATTATTTTGAGAAATTATATTCGTTAGTTAGTTGATCCAGATTTCATCTACAAACAACCATGCCTGCTCGCCGGCGCTGAGGTGCCAGGAGGGCAACTTGCCGTAGTTGCGGATCTTGATCTTGACGTAGCGGGCGTTGGCCTGTCCGTGGACCTCCAAGTTCTCAATGTGCGCTCCTTCTTTCTTGGCAGTGGTGACGAGTATATTGCCAAAAGGCTGGTAGTTGGCACCGTCTTCAGATACCGTCACCTCGACACCCTTAGGCAGGAATATCCAGGCACGCTGCTCTTCCAGACAGCCGGCACCGATGGTGGTGATGGGTTTCACGCTGTGAAGGTCGATAATTACTTCACAATCGGTGGTGAAGCCTTGCCATCCGCCAATACGGTAGTTGATGGGGCCGCGTTCGTTGTCGATGAGGCCATCTTCTCCGCCAGCTGAGTATTGCGGGGCGGGACGAGTGATGTATTTGACATCTTTATCCCTGTTATATGTCTTATAATTGGCGGTGACCACTTTGCTGTAACCGGTTTTCTCATTGTAGGCTACAGCTTTAAGGGTGGTGGCGGTAGAGATGGTGATGGGCTCTTTGTACAAGGTGCCCGTCTCTTTGTCTGGCGTGGTTCCGTCCGTGGTGAAGTATATCTGAGTGCCTTTGGCATATCCTGCTATATTGGCAGGGGCATAGTTTCGCAACTCAAGTTTGAATGGCTCGGCAAAGGTGGTTTGAGTGGTGGACATGCAGGGTGCCGGGGTCAGCTGATCCTCTTCAGGGATGGTGTAACACCGATCCAACGTCAGCTTGTCATTAAACTTCAGACACTCTGATTCGTTGTCTGTCATTCTGAACTCAAGGGTGCCGCCTTGTTTGATGTGGTCGTAGTAGATGAAGGGCGCCGCTAGATTGCGACCATTGTACAGCACCTCTTTGACGTAGGGCTTGTCAGAGTCTTTTTTCATGGTGAAGGTGGCTCCGTTCTCCAAATGGATTACGGCCTTGTCCAACAACGGGAATCCAAGGGCATACTCGTTGCTGCCGGGGCATACGGGATAGAAACCCATGGCGCTGAACACATACCATGCCGACATCTGTCCGCAGTCCTCATTGCCACAAAGACCGTCGGGTTTGGAAGAGTACAGCTCTGTCATGATCTGCTTGGTGTACTGCTGTGTGTGTTTGTATGTGCCAAGATAGTCGAAAAGATAAGCGGCGTGGTGGCTGGGCTCGTTGCCATGTGCATATTGGCCGATCATGCCCGTGATGTCGGACTGCTCCCGGCCGGTGATGCCTGATGGCGCGGAGAAGAGCGCTTTCCAGAAACGGAGTGCTTCCACGGAACCGCCGAGCATCTTGACATACTCGGGGATGTCTTGGGGTACGTATGTGGAGTATTGCCAGCTGTTGGCTTCTGTGAAATAGTTGTTGACCTCAGTAGGATTGAAAGGAGTGAATCTGCCGCCATTGAATCTGCCACGCATAAAGTGGTTTTCATCCATGATGTTTTTGTAGGCTTGAGCTCTTTTGATGAACTCTTTGTAGATTTCTTTTTCGCCAATGGCTTTGGCATATTGGGCTATGCACCAGTCGTCGTAGGCGTATTCCAAAGTCTTGGATACTGATTCGTTGTCATCCACACCAGAGATGAAGCCGTTGTCGGCGAAGGGTTTGCGCCCGTAAACGTCCATTTTGGCACTGCTGACCATCGCATCAAGGAATGCTTTTTGCTCAGATTCAGGAATAAGACCTTTTTGGAAGGCATCCCAGATGACCGGAATGGAGTGGTAGCCGATCATACACCAGGTCTCATGGGCGGAGAGTTCCCAGATGGGCAGCATGCCGCCTTGCTTGTACTGTTGCATGAATGTGTAGAGAAAGTCGGAGGAACGTTTCTGGTCGATGATATTCAACAATGGGTGCAGGGCGCGGTAGGTGTCCCACAAGGAGAAGACCGTGTAGACCGTCTTGCCAGCATCTACCTGATGGATCTCCTTGTCCATGCCACGGTAGCGTCCGTCCACGTCTGTGTAAAGGTAAGGAGAGGTGAAGCAGTGGTAAAGTGCTGTGTAAAATACCTTTAGATATTCGGTGTTGTTGCTGCTTACTTCGATTTTGCTGAGCTCTTTATCCCACGATTGGATGGCTTTGGCTTTGAGTTGGTCGTAGTTGAAGCCCATGATTTCCTCTCGGTTTTTCATGGCTCCCTCAATGTCAACGGCGGAGATTCCGACGTGCAGGGTCACGCTCTTGACTTTCTTGTCGAAATAGAGGATGGCTTTGCAATTCTCACCGCGCACGTCGTGGTTGCTCACCAGCTTGTCGTTGACGTAATACTCGATGCGCTGTACGGGCTCGGAGGGGATGATGGAGAAGGCGCAGTACTGGTCTGGGTTCCAGGCTTCTGAACGGCGGAATCCGAAGAACTCGTTGTCGCGGTGGGTGATGCCGGAAGCCAGCGTCTTGTCGCGGTGGGTTAAATCGATGACGATGCCACGCTCTCCCTTTTTCGGGAAGGTATAACGATGAATGGCTCCGCGCTGACCGGCGGTCAACTCAACCTTGATTCCATTGTCCAAAGTCACTTCATAATATCCGGCGGCGGCCTTCTCGTTGCTGTGCGAGAAGGTGCAGGAATACTCTTCATTCTTCACAGAAGCTGTCTTGAAGAACGGCATGATGAGGATGTCGCCATAATCGCTACATCCTGTCCCGCTCAGATGGGTGTGGCTGAAACCGTATATGCGGTTGTCGGTGTAGTGATAGCCTGAACAGCCATCCCAGCCGTCCAGACGGGTGTCCGGGCCGACTTGCACGGCGCCGAAGGGCACAATAGCGCCGGGGAAGGTGTGGCCGTGCTCGGCCGTGCCTACCAGCGGATTGACATATTGGGACTGGGCGTTGATTTGCGTAATAAGGGTGACTGCCAAACATATACAGCCAATGGAAATGCGCAGAAAGCTCTTTTTCATTCTTTTTAATGTTATAAATATTATAAATAAAAATAAAGCGGCAAATATAAAAAAAATATGGTTGTACCGCTTGCCTTCAACGCTCTTTTCACATTGACTTTAACTTTGGACTTTGATATCTTCGTGGAAAGGCTCTGTGATCACTTTGATCGCTTTGAATAGCCATAAGTGAATTATGAACTATGATTACTACTGATGCGATAATTTTTGAAAATTTCTTGTAACATATTGATTTTTATATATTTATAAGCGTTCTTTGACTTTTTGATTTGAAATGACAGTGTAACTTTGCGGCCTCAAACCGTAAAGTTATGAATAAGGGTCGC
>JAGCFD010000051.1 GCA_017650305.1 Bacteroidales bacterium
AACTCTCCATCCTATTTAATATCTTTTTCTTTTTTGTCTGTCCCGACTTCATCGCTTGCGAATCTCCAAAGAAATTTTCCTTGAGTATTTGCTACATCTTTCCATTCTTTCAATGCACTCTCCCCAATTCCTCTCATCTCCGTTTCCCTCTCAATTGGGACCGCAAAAATAGCGTTTTTCGCGATACGTTGTACCGCTTCCATCCAAAAAAAATTACTTTTTTTGTCAACTTGCTGATAATCAGCGAGAAAAAATTTCATTTTTTTGATTTTTACACCCTCGGACACCCCGAAAAACGCCCTTTTCCGCCCGTTTTCGGCCTTTTTTCGCACCCCTCCGAGACCCGTTTTCGGAGAGTTTTGAGAAAAATCTGCAAAAACCTGTCATCTTTGCCTCGCGAAGAAGAGGGGAAAAAACTGTTTTGGCATGCTCAAAAGATGACCTCTTTTCGCTTCCTCTAATATATACAATATAATAATAGGAAAAGACCGACAGAACCTGAATGAAGATCGTTATTCTGTAACGCGATATCTGGGATGAAAAGAAGCTATATTGCTACGGATGTAATCATGGTCGAGGTGGGTGTATATCTCCGTGGTGGTAATACTCTCATGGCCGAGCATCTGCTGGACCGCGCGCAAGTCAGCTCCACCCTCGATCAGATGCGTGGCAAAGGAGTGGCGGAAGGTGTGCGGACTGATGGTCTTCTCTATTCCCGCCTCTTTGGCCCACTTTTTAACCAGCATAAAAACCATCTCCCGTGTCAAATGATGTCCCCTCCTGTTCAGAAAAACATAGTTTTCCTCCCCCTTTTGTATCTTCAGGTGCTTCCGGGCCCCGTCAATATAGAAACTTACTTGTTTGATTGCCATCTCGCCAATAGGAACCAGACGTTCTTTGTCTCCTTTGCCCACCACTCTGATAAAACCATCATCAAAATAGAGATTCGACATCTTCAAAGTCACCACCTCGCTGACACGGAGCCCGCAGCCGTACATGATTTCTACCATGGCTCGGTTGCGATGCCCCTCGGGTGTGTCAAGTTTTATCACCCCGATAATAGCCTCTATTTCCTCTATGGAGAGTACGTCCGGAAGATGCATGCCTATTTTGGGTGCCTCCAACAAATCTGTGGGATTATCTCCGTCCGACAAAACCCCATCATATACCAGAAAGAAATAAAAGGCTTTCAACCCCGATAATATCCTGGCCTGAGAGCGTGGGGTCATGTTTATTTCGTAGAGATTCTGCAAAAAACCTTTGAGCTGGTCGGTAGTGGCCTTTTCCGGTGGAGTTTCGCCAAGATAATCAACCAGCAACTCGACATCGTGGATATAAGCCTCCACGGTATTTTGTGAGTTGTTGCGCTCCAATATCAGATATTGGCGGAATCGGTCAACGATAGATTTCATCGGATATCTTTCTCTATCTCAATGCGAAGCATGTTAAGGGCGGCGCGGGCGGCGCGTTCTATGATCTGCTGGCGGCCCATTCTTTTTCCAAATTGGAATTTCTGTGTCACCAGACGCACGGGCGTGGCAACAGCAATCCATACCGTGCCCACGGGCTTCTCCTCCGTTCCGCCATCCGGACCGGCAATGCCCGAGGTGGCCACCGAATAGTCCACGTCCAACAAGCCCATCACGTTGAGGGCCATATCGCTGACGACCTCCTCGCTGACCGCCCCGCGACGGCGCAGGTTGTCTTCCCGTACATTTAAAATGTCCCGCTTGACTTCATTGCTATAGGAAACCACAGAGCCCTGGAAGTATTGCGAACTGCCAGGCACAGAGGTGATGAGATGCGCAATGTAACCACCCGTGCAGCTTTCGGCGGTAGCCAGACGACAATTGCGCTTCAGCAACAGTTTTCCGACCACCTCCTCAACCTCAATATCCTCATCGGCAAAAGCATATTCACCAGCAAACTGTTTCAGCAACTGGAACTGAATGTCTAACGTCTCTTGCAAAGCTGCAGAATCCTCGCCCCTGCCCGTCAGGCGAAGACGAATGATTCCCGGCTTGGGCAAATAGGCCAAGGATAGATTCTCCGGCAGTTGTCTCTCATACTCCTCCAACAAATCGGAGAGGCCGCTTTCGGTAATGTTCGTGCATTGCAAAACCCGATATTGAATAACATGATGATCCGTGCGACGGGCCTGCAGACGGGGAAGCACCTCCTCTTTTACCAATCGCTCCATCTCGAAAGGCACGCCTGGCAACATGATCAGCACTTTACCATCTTCTTCTATCCACAATCCAGGCGCTGTGCCCAAAGCATTGGGCAGCACCACAGATCCTTCCGGCATGGCAGCCTGCTGACGGTTGGTCTCTGTCAAAGCCATGCAACGGTCGGCAAATCGCTGGGTGACTGCCTGCAACGTGGCTTCGTCCATCACCAACTCTTTATGATACAGGTCGCAAACCACCTTCTTGGTGATATCATCTTTGGTGGGGCCCAGACCCCCCGTCATGATGATCAAGTCTGTTTTCTCAAAAGAGGAAACTATCGCATCTCGGATGGCGTCTCCCGCATCGCCAATGGTGAGCACTTCTGTCATCTCTATTCCGGCCATAGCCATCTGTTGTCCGACAAACGCGGCGTTGGTGTTCACCACCTGGCCAATCAATAATTCATCTCCTATGTTAATCAGTATCATATTGTTGGTATTCTAAAAGTTCTAATTTTTGCTGCATCTTCTGCAGATAAGGATGGTTGGGGTATCGGGCGGACAAGGTTTCTGTCAGTGTTTTCATCAAATCAAAGTCTTTGTTGTTGTCAAAAAAACGAAGGCGATTGTAACTTTGATAAAAGGCAACATAAGAAGCCATGTCTGAAGGATGTTCTTTGATAAATTGGCGGAGAAAACGGGAGTGTTGTTTCACCAACTCATAGTATTGGGCCTCCACATTTTCCCGAAGGGTGTCGTTGTCGATATGCTGCTGGTAAAAATCCCAGAGCGGCTGCACCTGCTTTACAAAAGCTGTCAACGCGCTGTCCAGGGTGGTCATCAAGACAGCCTCTCGCCCACCCTTGGCCCGATAGGTTTGTATCAGGTTATCCGCATCTGCCGAAATAATGATATGTTCGCCCTTCTGTGCCATGGTAGTGAGGGTATTGTCGTCACTCAAACTCAGCTGATACAACATGGGGCGGGCCAATATCTCCTTTTGTTCCTCTGTGGCGGCAGTCAAGACGAACTCAAAATGTCCATTGCGCATTCTGACCGAGTCCAACTTCACAATTTCCGCATTATCCAAACGGGCCAGACGAATCATTCTGTCTCTGCCATGCTGGATATCGCCACTGATGACCACCTGTTTGTCTGAGGAATTACAGGAAGTAAAGCACAACAACAGTGTCAACAGTGCTGCCAGTAAAACACAAAAAGCATTGGGTCTATTCATAATAGATTTGAGTTAGCAGGGAGTCTTGGGGGCATGGTGTAGGCATTTCGCATCCGCAGTTGCGGTCCCGGCGATGGCGCGGGCTTCCCACTATTTTCCGGGAACAGGAGGTGGCCAACAGCACCAACACAACAAAAATCCAAATCGCTTTTTTCATTTCTCTTTCAAAATAAGGCTGCAAAATTACAAAATATACACTGAAATAACGGCAGAAAAGTGGTTTTATTTTTTTGTTGGAGCGTATTATAATTTTTGTATTTTTGCAGCCGCCAAGCCGAAGTGGCGGAATCGGTAGACGCGTTGGTCTCAAAAACCAATGAGGTAACACTCGTGCCGGTTCGATCCCGGCCTTCGGTACCAAAAGAGGAACGTCCACAAGACTTCCTCTTTTCTTTTAAGTATCAACATGTTAAAACACTTGTTTATTATGACGAGATTTTTCACAACCCTTCTTTTCTGTTTATTATTTTCGTTAGGTTATGCCCAGGTGGTGACCCCGGGAAACGGTGCTGCCTACACCTTCCAGGACCTCGCGACTGCGTATCCAGATGCCATTCACTCGCCATCGGAGGGCCATTTTACCCTGACACAATCCCTCACCATCTCGGCGGGAGACACGCTACTGCTCGATGAAAACACCCATGAGGTTTTCTGCTTCACCACCCTTTCTTTCACCATCTACGGAAGCATGATATGCAAACCGCGCACCGACACGCTGGTTTTCTCCAGCAACACAACCCAATGCAATGGCGACTTCTACGACATCATCCTTGATGGATCGGGAGCCTGTGCTTTTTCCAACATCCGTTTTGAGTTTGGCAATAACATTATGATCATGCAACAGAACGTTTCTTTCGACCGATGCGAATTCTGCTATTTTGCCCAACCCTGCATCAAATATATGAATGCCAGCCCCACTATCGAGAATTGTTACTTTCACGACAACCGTCAGGCAGCCATCAACTCGGCCGTCAATGTGACCGGTGCGCCGAAGATTATCAACAACACCTTTTATCACAATGTGTTGAACAATCTCAACCAACCCCAGATCAACTTGGGTCCGGGTGTGGCAGGCGACACCATCAGAATTGAAAATAACCTTATAGAAGGCTATGCTACCATGTCGGGCGGCATCGCCATCGCCAACATGATGAATATAAGCCAGACCTGCGCCGTCATCCGGGGCAACACCATCATTCACAACCGTTATGGTTATACCCAGAACGGGTCCGACATCTACGCCATTATTGAAGGCAACGAGTTCCGCGACAACAACTTGGAAACCAACCCCATGAATGGCGGAAGTGGCATCAGCATCTATGGCAGTGACAGCACCTGTGCCGCCAAGATCCGGCGCAATTACATCAGCGGCAACTTGTGGGGCATCACCGCCATCAACAAGCATCACATAGACCTGGGCACCGCCAGTGATCCTGGCTACAACTGCCTAATCGACAATGAAAATGATGGCATCACATACGCCTTGTACAACAATGCCACGAGCGACATGGATGCTATCGGTAATTATTGGGGCAGCAGCGACTCCTTGCAGGTGGAGAGTGTCATCTTCCATTACGCCGACAATCCCATGTACGGGAGAGTCAACTATATGCCCATTTTGGAAACAGATCCTGACATTCTCTCCGTTCCGGAACTGGAAGAGCCGCTTGCGGTACATGTCACCCCTAATCCTGTCTGTACGGGAAATATGACCGTGCACAACAACTGTGGGGAAGCCGTTTGGGTGGAGGTGTTCTCCGTTTCCGGACAGCCATTGTATGCGGCCTGGTGTTTCGACACACAGCTGACCATCCCCACCGCCAACTGGAGCAATGGCCTGTATTTATTGAAGACGACGCAAGGAACCCACAGCCACACTCTGAAAGTGGTGGTAAACAACTAAACCGCTACTCCGCCCGCAGCGGTGCCCCAAACGAGACATAGAGGTTGGTATTATCTTTGGTCGGGCTTATTTTTTTTTTGACCTCCCCACCGCTGTTCTACTTCCGGAGGGAGGGTTCTGTTGATGTAATCCCTGTCTTTGTCCTGTTTCTTCGGCTCCGAAATCTTCACCACCGTCGTGTCGTACCCGCCTGCCTCCAACATGAACCGGTACAAATCGTTTCTTGAATTGAAAAGCGTGTCGTTTAATCCTCCAAACTTTCCACCGTCAACATACAGCTTTGTTCCTTCATCGTAAAAAACCCATGGATACAAATACTGGTACTGCGGCAAAGAGGCATACGGTTCTTCCTTGGACTTTGGAAAAGAAGATTCCTTGAAAAACAACACACAATCATCTCTATATTCCTTATTTTCAACATCCACGAAAATATGCTTTGAACGGACTATTGGAAGATATGAATAATCATAATCCACATCCATATCCACATATTTATACCCTCCCGTCGCTGCGTCAAACTCATAGAAAAACTCATATATTGAATATTTTGCATTCTTCCATGAAGTGCCTTCCCTGACCACATAGATGGTGTCCCCAACCTTGGCATCCCCTTTGAAAACTTTATGTGCAATGACCTTCCAAATACCATAGTAATGCTCCTTCCCCTGAATGTCCTCCACCACATAGACATAGGTATGTGTTGATTTCAAAAAGTGGCCTTCCACCACCATTGTCGCCTCTTTGAAGAACGACATATTATTCATATCCAAGTGTTGGTCAACCTCTTGGGACCATAGCGTCTGGGTGCATAGCAACAACAGTGCAACGATTATCAGGTTTCTGTTTCTCATCTTGATATGGTTTTGATTCATTTTCTACTCCGCCCGCAGCCGCCGGTGGGCACGGAACTTGTTCTGTTGCGCATATATTATCTTTTCACCAACGTCCTCACCACCTCACCCGCATCAGACTTCACCCGCACAAAATAGAGTCCCGAGGCAAGGGCGGAGACGGAAAGGCTGACCGTTTGGCTGCCACCTCTTGCCGTTTGAAGCAGTTTGCCACACACGTCATACACTTCCACAATATCGATTTGCCCTTCCACATCAAGGCTGACCTCCACATGGTTTGTGGCCGGATTCGGGCGCAGTTTCACCTCCACCGGGTCATCAGAAACCCCGTTTAGCATGATAGAGGTGATCTCCACAACCTTGGACTGCCCGCAAGCGTCCTGCACCAGCAGATAGAGAGACTTCCTTGGCGGGATATTGTTCGGACACACATAATCCACAGTAGAGATATATACCACGTGATTGGGCAGCGATGAATTTCCGCCATCCCCCACATACCATCCATACTGATAGGGGGTCTCTCCGCCTGAAACAACTGCGAATATGGGATTCCGGCATCCATAGTCTCCTAAAGGCGCCAGCGTTGCAGGACACCCATAATAACCGGGGATGCAGACCTGCAGCGTTTCCGTATCGAAAGATACACTTTCTTCCAACTGTATCTGACAGCCCGCATCGTCCGTGACGGTGAGAGAATAGGTTCCCGGGGAAAGATTCGTGATCTGGGAAGTATTTGCGGGGGCCATGCCGTTGCCGTTCCACTGGTAAGTGTAAGGTGAATGGTCCCCGGTCACATTCGCCGTGATGGAACCGTTGGCATGGTTGGGACAGTCCGCATCGACCGTCACAAGATTGGCCTGCAAGCTGGAGGTGCCGACAAAGAGGGTGTCGTACAAGGTGCAGCCATGGTCTGTAAGGGACAGGGTGTACTGACCAGCCTGCTGCACCGTAATGGCAGATGTAGTGGCCCCTGTGGACCATGCGAGCTGGTCATCGGGATAGTTGGACTGCAGGGTGATGGGTTCCCCGTTGCAGATATAGGGAGGATTGTCTCCCGCGACCAGTATCTGAGGTTGTCGCACCCCGATGGGATACAATCCCAAGTTGGCGGACCAATTGATATTCCTGCTCGCCTCAATATTGGCCAGCACACCCTTCACCGCCCAACTGCCGGTATCTGGGACGATGATATAGGTGTTTTTCTTAACGACATAATACATCACTTCTGCTTCATTATTCACATGTTCTAAAAGGAGAATATGACCTATTTCATGCAGAAATGCTTGATAAAAACTTAAATTATCAGCAACAGAACCAAACCAATAATAAGCCCAAGGACAATTTGTCGGTTCTTGAAGAATTCTAATATTAGATCCTGTATTTCTAAATAAAATAGTATCATGAGCACTATTGATATATCCAAGCAAAGATTTTGTAGTATTCATCACTCCTTTATCCAATGAAGGAACTAGCGATATGATATTCTTTCCATTAACGTTTTCCAAATTTTCAAAGACCAAATCACCATTGGTATCCCGCTCCAATTGTAAGGTCAGACCCGTCAACCGGGACCATAAACGCAAGGCACTATCAATAACTGTTATTTTGTCGGTGTCATTTTCCAAACTTTGATGCAGGGTAAATTGGTAGTCATAATCGCAATGCTGGCGAGCCAGATAAACACGTCTAATTAAACACTCTGATTTGTGGTTCGTAACAGAATATTTGACAGAAATATCATTCGACAAATTATTAACGTTGGTATCTCCATTAAGCGTTTGTATTTTGACCATTCCTGAACCGGCTCCACCACTCCATATCTGATTCAAATTCTCGTATCCTTTATAAACAATCGACGGTACCAAAACCTTTATTGCCGTGTCACTCCAGAATATGTGATATTGGTCATCAAGTCCACGCAAATAAGACTGCCCTCCATCATCTGCGGTTCTAAAGAAAACCTCTCCTTTTATATTGCCAAAGTTCAACCCGCGAATAGACAATGTGTCTCCCACTCCCGCAATTTTGTTTAGATTATCCATTTCTAATATAATCGGATTCTTATTATTGATCACAATAAATGTGTCTGATGACTGAACATATATGTGATTAAAACTATAATAATTGGAGAATCCCGCATCTGGAGTGTTTGCATAGGTGGGATTTCCATATAGTGCCGTATCGGCAAAAAAGACAACACCATGCGTGACACTGTCCAATGAAACTGCAAAGGCCAGATGGATAAATGGCTTTGGCACGGTGTCCAGAAGTATTCTTTGCATAGGATAACTATAACTCAAGCCACCCAACACATCCATCGTGTTTGCAGTCTCATTGTTTATTCCATAAAAAATATAGCTGCCGTTCTGAAATTCTGGACAAAACGAAGCATTGAAAAAACCACTGTTGACAATGTTTGGATTGAAAACGCTCGTGTCATATTTAATCCAAATATGCCCTCCATCAAAATACACATCCTGTTTATTGGTATGCACCTGCAAATCCACTTCCACACAAACCTTATGAAGAGTGTGGTTATATTTCAACTGTGGTGTCCCAAAACGAGATGTAAAGATTGGTATTATCTTTGGTCGGGCGCATATTTTTTTTGACTTTCTTTCCCCCATCGTTTCTCAATTTCTGGGGGAAGAGGTTTGTCTGGATAGCACGATGCCTTGGGACTATTGTCTGGGTCTCGGT
>JAGCFD010000052.1 GCA_017650305.1 Bacteroidales bacterium
ACTGAATAACGTGTTGTTGATTCAGTCTGCAAAGATACATTTTAAAAGCAAATCACAACTCGGTTATGGTTATTGTCTTCGTACCTTGTGTTGTTGATTCAGTCTGCAAAGATACATTTTAAAAGCAAATCACAACGTATTGGAGGATGTCCGTTGTTCTTTTTGTGTTGTTGATTCAGTCTGCAAAGATACATTTTAAAAGCAAATCACAACATGCACAAAAAAAGGGCCGCATGTGACGGGTTGTTGATTCAGTCTGCAAAGATACATTTTAAAAGCAAATCACAACATGTGTTATAAAGGATTTTGTAGATTGTCGTTGTTGATTCAGTCTGCAAAGATACATTTTAAAAGCAAATCACAACACGCTTTGCCTCTGGCCAGTCTCTGCCGGTGTTGTTGATTCAGTCTGCAAAGATACATTTTAAAAGCAAATCACAACGACTATCCGCCCGGAGGCTGATAACCTCAAGTTGTTGATTCAGTCTGCAAAGATACATTTTAAAAGCAAATCACAACTGTTTTTCGTGCTTTTTTTCTAAAAAGCGTGTTGTTGATTCAGTCTGCAAAGATACATTTTAAAAGCAAATCACAACTCGTTTGCCCATGTAGCCTGGCCCGATAAGTTGTTGATTCAGTCTGCAAAGATACATTTTAAAAGCAAATCACAACACATTTTTTCTTCCTCCATTTCTTAAAAAAAATCCTATCTTTGCAGGTTTTTAATTTATATCTAATTGTATGAAAATCAGTAGAATAACATTTTTAACCATACTTCTTCTTGCACTTTCTTCTCCAGTTTGGGCCCAACCTGAGATGCAGCCCACTCCTGGAGCGAATCATAATACCGGTGTCGTCAGCGGCTCTATAGTGGATGCTAACGGCGTTCCTCTCGAGTACGCGACCATCTACGTTAAGAAGACTTCCGACTCCCTCGTCGCCCAGTATGGTATTACCGATTCCGAAGGCAAGTTCCGCATAGAAGGCATCCCCTTCGGCGACTATTTTCTCGAAATCCAATATATGGGTTACCATACCACAACGTCTGCACCCTTTACCGTCAGCAAGAACAACGCCGTCTTTAAGATCGATAAGTTCAAGATGACAGACAAGGCCACGGACTTGGAGACGGTCGTCATCAAAGCACAGCGCGATATGATCCAAAGCAATCTCGACAAGACAGTCTATAATGTTGAATCCAGCGTGTCCAGCGCTGGCCAGACTGCCGTTGAGGTGCTGGAGGAGATTCCCTCCGTCTCTGTGGATATTGAAGGCAATGTGAGTCTCCGTGGTAGCGAGAATGTCACGATCCTGGTGGATGGCCGCCCCACTAACCTGACCCTCGACCAGATTCCCGCCGACCTCATCGAGAGTATCGAGGTGATCACCAACCCTTCCGCCCGTCTGGAACCCGACGGCATGGCGGGCATCCTGAATGTTGTCCTCAAGAAGAAGAAGGAATCCGGTTTTAACGGTATGGCCTCTATCGGCGCTTCGACCGCCATGCTGCATTATAATGACAAGCACCACTTCTACTTCAACGGTTATAACGGCAGCCTCAGCTTTAACTACCGTTACAACAAGATCAACCTTTTTGTCAGCTATGGCATCCGCAGCTTTGGATTCCGCAATGCCGGCACCATGTGGCGCAATTCCTGGTATGGTGAAGACACTACCCGCATGGAGCAGACCAACTACGGCCAGAACCGCGACCGTTTCCACAATGTGAGTGCGTCATTGGACTATTACATCAACAAGTATAACACGATCACTTTCAATGTTTCCGGCCATTTCGGCAAGATGAAACGTGAGAGCGAGTTGAACTCCATCACCTATTCGCCCCTCGACACATTCTACTATTATGACCAAACCGGCTTGAGCCCTCGTAAATTCAACAGTGTTGATGCTTCCGTCAACTACAAAAAGACTTTCAAGACGCAAGGGATGGAGCTGACTGCCGACCTGTTTTATACACAACGGTCAGGCGATGGATCTAACCAGATTCTCCAAAAGAGTTATTTGGATGTGCCGGACTTTTACCAAAGAACGGAGACGTCCGACCTCCATCGCGATGTGGCCGCCCAGTTGGATTTCGTAACGCCCCTGGGCAATGGCGGGCGTGTCGAGACAGGCTACAAGTTCTCTTATCGTGGGGTGGGGCAGGACTACGCCCGTTTTGAAGGAACCTCGGATAGCGATTGCGTGGAAGACTTGTCCCGCAGCAACGACTTCATGTATCACGAATATCTGAACGCCCTCTATTTCATCTACTCTAACACCTTCTGGAAAAAGTTGAAGGTGCAGGTGGGTCTGCGCGGGGAGATGTCCTATACCATCTCCGATCTGAAATCCATCGACACGGTCTATTCCTACTTCAACTATGGCCACTTTGCCCGCAACTTCTTCTTCCCGACCGTGCATATCAAGTATGACATCACAGACAATCATGCTTTGCAGTTCAGCTTCTCGCGTCGTGTGCAGCGCCCGAGAATCCACCAGCTGAACCCGTTTGTGGATGACTCAGACCGCGAAAACCGCGTTACCGGAAACCCCGCCCTGGAGCCCGAATTTGCTAACTCCTTCGAGCTGGGCTATATGTACAGTCAGCAGAAGTGCTCCTTCACCTTCACTACCTTCTACAGACGCCGCACGAACCTCATCACTCGCTATACCGAGATCCTTCGTGATCCACTCACCGACATGCCCTACACGATGACCTCTTACCAAAACCTCAACAAAAGCCAGAACTTCGGTGTGGAGATCTTCTTCAGCTACCGGGTGAAGAAGGTGTATCGCGTCAATGTGACGGGCAGCTTCTATCGTAATTTGATCGACAGCGACAACCTGCTGGATGAAAACCTGTCACGCGACTGGGCTTGGAATGCCGGCGTGAGCCAGACATTTACGATGGGCAAGGATTTCGACTTGCAACTCGATTTCCGGTATCGTTCATCTACATTGACTTCCGGCAGTATGGGCTGGGGAACATACGGCATCGGCCAGGGTCGTCGTTCCGCCAACTATCGTCTGAATCTGGGCCTGAAGAAAGGCTTCCTCGACAATTCATTGGTGGTCAGTCTGAATATTCGTAACTTGCTTTATTTCATTCCGAAAGTGCGTATGATGGAGGTCTCCTCATGGTCGGGACTGGATGAACCTATCGGTTATGAATCCTACAGTGTGCGAGAGAACTCCGGTTTTAACATATCCTTGAACCTGACTTATAAACTCAATAATTATCGCAATCGCCCTGTGCGCATAGCTGAGGATGAATATTCTGGAGGTGAAGGCGATATGTAATTTTTTGTATTTTTGCAGTTTCAATTGATGAAATCTAACACGATGTATAAAAGACTTTTTTTACTGGTTATGGTGGTGTTTCTCGGAGTGCAGAGCCTGAGCGCCCAAAATGATGTGACTCCCTATACAACAGACAAGAATGCCGAAGCTAAACCGGTGATTTTCAGAGATCGGTTGATTATGGATATCTTCCACTCCTTTTGGATGGGTATGCCGTCACAAGTGAATTACAAGAAGTTTGATCCGGGTTTCAACATCTCTGCTATGTGGGATTTTCAGATCAAGAAAAAACCTCTTTCCTTTGGTTTGGGTGTAGGTGTGACCTATCATACACAATATAGTAATGCTCTCTTATTGTATGATAAAGCCAGTGATATGATGAAATACAATGTTCTTCCATCGGCTGTTTCATACAATCTTCTCAAGATGAACTACTTGAGTGTTAATATCCCGTTGGAATTCCGTTATCGTCATGAAAACGGCTTCAAATTCAGCGTGGGTGCGCGCATTGGTTTGATAGCCGAGGTTTCGCAAAAATACAAAGGACAGGATTATACCACAGCCACCGATACCATCATGGTGAAGAACCTGCGGATGGAAAACAAGCTGAAATACAATGTGGATGTCTATACCCGTATAGGCTGGAAATTTGTGGATGTGTATTACAGTTTCCAGGCAACACCGCTCTTTGAAGCGGGCAAGGGACCTAAGATATACCCGATGTCAGTGGGTATTTCTCTGAGCATTTTCTAAGTGAAAATCTAAAATTGTAGTGATATGTTTTATTTAATGATTGTCATTTTTGTCATTGGCTACCTTTGCATAGCCCTTGAACATCCATTGAAAATCAACAAAACGGCTTTTGCATTGTTGACTGGCGTGCTGATCTGGACAGTTTATATTCTGACGGGCCCAGGCATTTTCGAATCTTCTGGCTTCGGAGCAGGCTATGAAGCTTTCAAAACTGCGCACCCCGACTCTGTGCACCCATTTATTGATTTCATCACCACCCATGAACTGATTGAACATCTGGGCGACATTGCGGAGATCCTCTTCTATCTGATGGGTGCCATGACGGTGGTGGAGCTGATCGACACCTATGGCGGTTTCAACATTATCACTGACAATATCAAGACCACCAACAAGGTGAAACTGCTCTGGATCCTGAGCTTCATCACCTTCTTCTTCTCCGCCATTCTGGATAACCTGACCACAGCCATCGTGATGGTTGCTCTGCTTCGGAAACTCTTGCCCGACAAACACGATCGCTGGTTCTTCGGCGGTATGGTCATCTTGGCAGCCAATGCCGGTGGCGCATGGAGCCCTATTGGCGATGTGACGACTATCATGCTCTGGATTGCAGGTCGCGTCTCCACAGGTGCCGTGATGCTGCATTGTCTCATCCCAAGCCTTGTCTCTATGATTATTCCGCTTATCGTGGTCTCCTTCGTGGAACGTGGCGAGATTGACGCTTCCAAACGACCCAAACAGGAGACGAACACCTGTATCCCCACTTGGCAGCGCAATTTGATCTTCTTCATGGGTGTTGCTGCTCTGGTGTTTGTCCCCATCTTCAAGATACTGACTCACTTGAAACCCTATATGGGTATCATGTTGGGCCTCTCGATCCTCTGGATTGTCACAGAAATTCTGCATAAGACCAGTCAAGACGAAAAGCGCCGTTTTACCATCGCCGGTGTGCTCACACGCATTGACTTGCCCAGCATTCTCTTCTTCCTCGGTATCTTGCTGGCTGTGTCTGGATTGCAGAGCGCAGGACATCTCTCCATGCTGGCCTCCAGCCTTGACAATATCTTCCACGGCAATTTCTATCTGATCGATTCCGTGATCGGTATTTTGTCTTCCATCATCGACAATGTGCCTTTGGTGGCTGGTGCCATGGGTATGTACACCTTCCCGATGGACCATCTGTTCTGGGTCTTCCTGGCCTACTGTGCCGGTACGGGTGGCAGTTTGCTCATCATCGGTTCCGCTGCTGGCGTGGCCGTGATGGGAATGGAGAAGATAGACTTTATCTGGTATCTGAAACACATCACCCCGTACGCTCTGTTAGGTTATCTGGCCGGTATCGGTTGCTATATCTTGATTGACAAGCTCTTTATTGCGATGGGCATTTCTGCCACACATGCCGTGTCGGCGATGGCCGCCATGCCGATGGGCTTCTGAGTGTATTGAGATTATGGACTATAAAAAAAAGGACGCTTTTCAGCGCCCTTTTTTGTTGACTAATCCGTCAGATTATCTCTTGGCGAGGCCGAGGATTTCGCGAGCCTCGTCGGAGGTGGCCACCTGGCGGCCGAGCAGCTTGGCCATGCGGACAACCTTGTCCACGAGTTCGCCATTGGACTTGGCGAGGACGCCTCTCTCAAGGTAGAGGTTGTCCTCAAAGCCCACGCGCACGTTGCCGCCCATCACGATGGTGGGAGCGGCGAGGGTGAAGGCGTGGCGACCGATGCCGGTGCAGGTCCAGGTGGAGCCTGCCGGGATGTTCTGGACAAGCCAGCAGAGGTTGGGCACTGTGGCGGGTGTGCAGCCGGGAACGCCTAACACGAAGTTGAACTGCATGGGCGCGCCGGGAACCTCTCCCTTGCGAGCCATCGTCAAGATGGTGTCCAGATGGCCCATCTCAAAGCACTCGTACTCGGGCTTGATGCCGCGCTCGATCATGCGCTTGCCAAAGGCACGCATCGTCGGCATGGTGTTGTCGAAGATCTCGTCACCAAAGTTGCAGGTACCACAGTCCAATGTGGCCATCTCCGGGATGGGAGTGGTGTCGGTGGATTGCAGACGCTCGTCGGGAGTCATGCCTACAGCACCGCCAGTGGACGGGATCAGGATGACGTTGGGACATGCCTTGTAGATGGCCTCTTCGCACTCCTGGAAACGGTCGCGACTTTGGGTCGGCGTGCCGTCATCCTCGCGCACATGCAAGTGTACGATGGCAGCTCCGGCATCCACAGCCGACTTGGCCTCTTTGACAATCTCTTCCACCGTGTAAGGAACGGCGGGATTCTGCTCTTTTGTTACTTCCGCACCGCAAATAGCGGCGGTAATGATCAGTTTATCCATATTTATGCTATGAAATTATGAAACTATGAAATTATGAAACTATGAAATTATGAAGTTATGAAGCTATGAGGGTGCAAGGAGCAACCTATTATAATTTAACAACTTAATAACTTAGTAACTTAATAAATTAATCGTTTTTCCGTTGGCATTGTTTGGGAACCACGCAGGTGCCGGAAGCGCGGCAGACTACGATAGGCTCGGGGAGCACGTCGGCGGCAGAAGCGCTGATGTCAGGGCGCGGAGCAATGACCTTGCGGGCCTCGAAGACCATCTTGCGGGAGGTGTTGCCCACTTTCGTGATTTCACCGACAGCCTCAATATAATCGCCGGCAAACACTGGAGCGAGGAACTCTACATTGTCGTAGGCGCAGAACAAACCCTCGTCACCATCTTGCATGATGAGCAGTTCCGTGGCCACATCGCCAAACAAAGCCAGCATGTGGGCGCCGTCAACTAAGTTACCACCATAATGAGCGTCTTGTGAGCTCATTCTCAATCGGATCATGGATGTTTTTTTCTCTTCCATTATGTCTCTATTTTTAAGGTTAAACAATAATTCGCAAAAAGCGGTGCAAAGATAGGAAAAATTAGTGAATGACGAACAATGATCAAAGAACAGTCTGAAGTTGGAATGTATGGGCGCCGGAAACAAAAATGAATCAGTGGTTTCTCGTATCAAAATATTGTGTAGATTTGCCGATTGTCTGATATACCAATCTGAAATAGAATAAAAACATAAAGATATGGAACAGTTCTCAACTCAAGATCAAGAAATGATAAAGCGTCACGGATGTGATGTCTCCACTGTAGAACAGCAACTGGCGCGTTTCGCCCAAGGTTTTCCCTTTGCTCGTCTGAACCGGGCTGCTGTCATTGACGATGGCATCGTCCGACTTTCACCAGAGGCGGTGGAAGAGATTGAAGCAGATTATGAATCCGCTACTTGTGGTCTTAAACTGCTCAAGTTTGTGCCTGCGTCGGGTGCAGCAACCCGCATGTTCAAGGATCTCTTTGCCATTCTGACAGATGATCCGGAGTCCCTGCGCGCAAAAGCCGAGACCTTTTTGCATGATTTACCCATCTATCCCTTTTATGAGGATTTGACTGAGGTGATGAGGAAAGCAGGTCTTGACCTGGAACATGTGCGCCAGCAGGGCGACTACCGCACCATTATCCGTTATCTGCTCCTGGAAGAAGGGCTGAATTATGGAAATCTCCCCAAAGGTATGCTGAGATTCCATCGCTATGAACACGAAATCCGTACTTCCCTGGAAGAACATCTTGTAGAAGCTGCACTCTATGCCAATAATGGCGGTCAATGCCAACTCCATTTTACCATCTCTCCCTCTCATAAGGATGGCTTCGAGCAACTCGTCCGTGCGGTGGTCCCGAAATATGAAAAGCGTTATGGGGTGACCTATCACATCACCTTTTCTGTCCAAGACCCTGCCACAGACACTATCGCGGCCAATCCGGACAACACTCCGTTCCGAGACGATGAAGGACACCTGCTCTTCCGTCCCGCCGGTCATGGCGCCCTTATCCATAACTTGAATAAGATGGATGCCGACGTTGTCTTTGTGAAAAATATTGACAATGTCATTACGGAAGACCGCATAGCCCCCACCATTCGATACAAGAAAGTGCTGGCTGGCTATCTGATTCAGCTGCAACAACGTATCTTTAGTTATCTGAAGCGGATAGATGAAGGCGGTGTGGATGAGATGCTCTTGTGCGAAATGATGGATTTTGCAGAGTCTGAATTGCAAATCTCGCTGGGCGAAGATTGTTCTGTAGAGGCTCTTTACGATAAACTGAACCGTCCTTTGCGTATATGTGGTATGGTGAAAAATGAGGGTGAGCCTGGCGGCGGCCCATTCTGGGTGGAAGACAACGAAGGCGCCTGCTCGTTGCAAATTGTCGAGTCTTCCCAAATCGACAAGTCCAATGATGAACAACGCAATATCTTGGAACACGCTACTCACTTCAATCCCGTGGATTTGGTGTGTGCCATCAAGGACTATAAAGGACAAAAGTTCAATCTGCCAGATTTTGTCGATCCCGAGACTGGATTCATCTCCAGTAAGTCGTATAATGGTCGCGACCTGAAAGCCATGGAGCTGCCAGGCCTGTGGAACGGTGCCATGAGTGACTGGATTACGGTCTTTGTGGAAGTGCCGATCGAGACTTTCAACCCCGTCAAGACGGTCTTTGATCTGTGTAAGAGAAACAAACGCTAAATGAAAGGGGATAATCAAAAATTATGGAGTGCCAAGAAGAACTTGACACTCCATTTTTATTTTCTTTGTGCCCTTTACGGTTTTTATTGAACTTTGAACTTTGAACAATGACATTGAACTGTCCCCTCCCTTAATATCATAGTTTCTCTTTGTGCCCTTTGTGCCTTCGTGGTAACCCCCCTTTGCGCCTTTGCGGTTACCCCTTTGTGTCCTTTGTGCCTTCGTGGTAACCCCCTTTGCGCCCTTTGCGCCTTTGCGGTTACCCCTTTGCGCCCTTTGCGCCTTTGCGGTAATCCCCTTTGCGCCCTTTGCGCCTTTGCGGTAATCCCCTTTGTGGTTATAACCTTGGGCTCCGATGTTGCAGGCTGTCGCAAATGGAATAGACGCGCTGGTATTCCTGTACAATCTCCTGCTTGTGGAACTTGAGTAAGGGTCGCAATTCGCTGATGTGCTGTACGGCAGTGGCATAACGTTGACTTATTTCAATGATCTTTTCAGCCAATGTGTGTGCATTGTCTTTCTCAATCCGACAGGTCTGGTCATTGAAAATGCCGTCCAAGCAGCTGTTGCGTGAAAAAATGACCGGCATGCCCTGCGATATGGCCTCTACATAGTGACTGGTTGTTGGCAGCTGATCTCCAATCATCAGGACCATGTCATGGTTTCGATAGAGCTCCATTAGTGCTTTGTCAGAATCAAAGGAGGTCGTGGATGATTCTGGGATGCGTCCCGCTAAGGCTCTCAGTTTCTCGGTAGGAGTGGCGGCCGCTAAGGTAAGCGAAACGTTCAGATTCTGTTGTTTGATCTCTTTCACAGCCTTGGAGATGATCGAAATATCCTCTTCGTATCCTTCATGTTGCACGATGTATAACAAACGGATGTTTACCAGCGCAACGGGCTTGTGCAGAAAGAATTCTTGAAGGAAAAGCGGATTGATGCTTCGGAAGATGGTGATGGTCTTGCTGAACAACTGATTGGCTTGGCTGTCTGACAATGCCTGGTTGAAGGCATGAAAGAACTGTGGATGCGGAAAGATCACTTTCGCGGCATCTTGAAGGATGAGCATCCGGTCGGAATGCATTTTTAACGACATCTTACGGATATGCTGAATGTCTTCTTCTCTTAAGGTAACGCAGTAGGAGAGACCAAGTTTTTGATGGAGCTCCCGGGCGATGTTGCCGTCTGTCAGCCAGCTGTGGGCGTGTATGAGGTGGAAATCGGCAGGTTGTACCTGGCTTATCTCGATGGTCTGCAGATAACCATCTTGCTCTGTGGATTTCTGGCTTTCCGGGGTCTGGAGAACCACCTGCTTGATCTCTGCTTGGGAGAGATCCTTGAGCAGAGTCCAGTTCGGGTTGTTGTAGGATTGAATGATGTGTAAAACTTGAATCATCTTAGGTGTTGCTAATATGCTGCTGAATAAATGGTTTGTAAAGGTTTTGGTAGAGAGGATAGAAGATCCTCCGCAGCAGGTGGTTGTGCCAGAGTATGACGAAGTCGCCCTCGACTGCCATGCAGCTGTTGTAGTGCTTTTGGATGAGTGACTTGCAGTCTTGGAGGCTGAGGCGCATATAGTCGAAGAGGGTGCCGTCCATGAGGATGAGCGGGTGCTCGATGCAGGTGGAGGCTCTGTCGTTTTGGAGGTCGTAGAGGGGGTAGGGGTGGCACGTGCCGCATCGGAAGCCGGGGTGCTCGGCGTAGCCCAGCGAATAGTCGTCGGTGATGCCGCTTTTCTGCCAGACCTCCAAGGACGGTTGTCGTCCGCCGGCGCCGGCCTCAAAGCGCAGGTAGTGTTGCCGCCCGCAGGTGACAGGCTTCCCTGACGCGTCTTGCAGGCGCTGGCGCTGGGCGCTGAGCAACTGCTCGTCGTCATAGCTGTCGTAGCTGCCATGCAGGCCGATCGTCATGCCGGCATCGCTCACCATCCGCAGAGCCTCGGCGGTCTCCTTCGCTCTGATGTCGTATGCAGCATCTGGGTCTTCAGCCGTCTGTGCCATGAAGAAGAAGATGGCAGGCAGGCCTTTTTCCATTTCTACCAGGTCCTGGATGGCGGTGATGTAGGGGTCCCGACAGCGGTCTTGTTTCCATTCGCGGTACTCGCGTAGCGAATGCCTTACCACCCGCAGCTTGCGGTCAATAAGCAGGTCGCGCCCGAAGATGGACTTGAAGGCCTGCCACTGACCCGTGAAGCGCATGAGATGGTCAATGTCGTGGGTGGGGATCAGCCGCCCCTGCCTCTTCTGCAAACGATGGGCGGGGAACCCGGCCTCCAGCAGTTTCTCCCGTAGGATCAGCGCGTACTCGTCCACCAAGGGAACCGTGATGAGCCCGTACCGACGGGATAGACTGTCCTGGTAGCGAAAGCGCCCGTGACGGTCGCGCGCGTCTGTCAAGGTCTCTTCCTTGCGTGAAAGCAGCAGAAAAGAGGGGGTGACGATGTCAAAATAGAAATCGACATGCTTGTCCTCCACCTTCAGCTCGCCAGACTCATAATGGGCTGGCCGGAACACGATCACCTCGCTGGTGTGGTCGGCGCACTCCTCCAGCTCGGAGACGGGCAACTGCCCTTTCAGAAAAGCCTCTTCCTCTTGTTCATCCAACAAAGGAATGGAGACGGTGAAGCCGTCCTGCAGCTGGATGGTCAGCAACAGGTTCTCAACAGAGAAGCCTAAAACGAAGTCTTCCGTGTGGGGTAGTGCCACACGGAAGAGGTGTTGTAGGGTGTATTCTATGGCGTTATGCGTCAGCACCGTAGTGATTATAGGTTGTTATATCCTACAGAGAAGGTGTCGCCTCCGTTGATGTCGCCCGTGGTGAGGCCTTTCTTCAGCCAGCGGGCACGCTGTGCAGAGGTGCCGTGGTTGAAGCTCTCCGGTACGGTGTAGCCGTAAGCCTGCTTTTGCAGATAGTCGTCGCCAATCTTGGAGGCCACATTCAGACCTTCTTCAATGTCGCCGTCCTCAAGAGATTTGAAACGGTTGTTGTCGTGGTGTGCCCAGACGCCGGCGAAGTAGTCGGCTTGCAACTCCAGGCATACACTGATCTTGTTGCTCTCGGTTTTGCTGACTTGCGCCATCTTCTGGTGCGCAGCATTGAGGATGCCGAGCTGGTTCTGCACATGGTGACCGACCTCATGGGCGATGACGTAAGCGTAGGCGAAGTCGCCATCGGCCCCAATCTGTTTCTTCATATTCATGAAGAAGGAGAGGTCGATATAGACGGTTTGGTCGGCAGAACAGTAGAAAGGACCCACAGAAGAGGTGGCGTTGCCGCAACCAGACTGCACGCTGTTGGTAAACAATACTAACTTCGGAGGCTGGTAGGTCTTGCCGATCTTGCGGAACTCTTCGGTCCAGATGTCCTCGGTGCCGGCCAGGATTTTCTTGGTGAAAACGGCCAGAGAGTCTTCCTCTGGAGATGATACGTGTGTGGTGGTCTGGCCTTGGGACTGCTGCTGGCTGCCTATCCTCTGGAGTAATTCCATAGGATTGTTCCCCGTTAGGAGGGAAATGATGATGATAAGGATGATACCCCCGCATCCGATGCCAGCTCCTACTTTGGTTCCAGTGGAACCTCGACGGTCAACTACATTTTTACTTTCTCTTCTTCCTGATAAATCCATTGTGAAAATATTTTAGATGTTAATAATATGATTTTAATAATAATGATTGAGGATATGGTTGAGCCAATCGGTCATGAGCTGTAATGCTTCCGGCCTGATGGTCTCCTCGATAGTCCCGTACTCGTTGGGATTTCCTGTCGGACAAGTCTGTAGCAGATGGTTGGCAGAGGGGATGATGCGGTAGGTGTGGTATGCCAAGGGCGCATCATAAAAGGAGTATGGAGTCTTGTTGGATTCCGGGTCAAGGTACTGCCGCATCAGCCTGACGGATTGGTCTGCCTCCACCTGCAGGTCCAGTTGGCCGTTGATGGCGAGAAAGGGGCAGGAGAGATGCTGGATGTAGGGCTTGGGGTCCAGATGGAAGAGCGTGTAGAACCAGGGGGAGCAGAGGGTCTGGATGGCCTGGTGCTGGAGCTGGTTGGGATTGAAGCCCAGCGACTTGGCTGTCCGGCGCACGCCACCTCTTTCGAGATATTTTCTCATCCGTTCCATGGCCTTCTCGCGGGTGGGGGCTTTCTCCACGATGGCGTAGAGGCGGTCAGACTCGGCCGTGCTCTGGGAGGCCTCCTCGCAGGTTGCCCCGTTAGCCATGGCGATGGCTGCATTTTGGTAGCAAAGAATCTGTCGGATGGGCTGTGCCACCCCGCCCATGGTGATGATGAAGTCCACGGGACGTTTGTTGTCGACGATGTAGGCTACGAGACTGCCTTCGCTATGGCCGAGCAATCCTACAGGTATGTGCCGCAGGGCCGGATGTTGGCTGAGCGTGTCCCGGATTCTGTTGACTACGTCGGCGAAGTCCAGCGTGGTGGCATTCTGGAACACTGCCTTGGGCAGGTCGTCATAGCGGAAGACGGCGTAGCCATCTCGTGTCAGGGCGTCGGCGATCACCTTGAAGGGCTTGTGCCCCAAGATGCTCTCGTCGCGGTCCTGCCATCCCGAACCGGAGATGAGGATCACCAAGGCCTTGGCTTCCGTGGCGGGCAGCGTCAGCGTTCCCGATACGTAGTTGTAACGCCCTTGCGGCTCCTTGATGTTGATCTCCTCTTCGGTGTAAGGGTAGGGCGGTTGTGGCTCCTGTGGCCGGTTCAGCTTTTTCCGCTCATGTCCGGCCTCGAGCACCAAGGGAAAGTTCATCCCTTGCTTGAAGGTGCCCTTGATCTGTTGCCCGTCTTCCGACAGCTTCCCTTGAAAAGACGCGCCAAGGGATTTTATCTTCCACGACAATACGCTGTCTGTCCACGTCGCCTCGTCGGTGGGGATCTCAAAGGCATACTGGTCGGGACTGTCCAGCTCCACGTGAAGACTGTCGCCTTGCTCCACGAAGACGCCGATGGTCAGGGTGTCACCGAAGACGGTGATCCAGCCTTCCCAATAGCCGGCGATGTTCTGCGCTGTGAGTGGCCGAACCATCCCCCAAAGGATAAGGACTAAAAGCCAAACCATATGTCGTGCAATGCCATTCATAACATTTTATAATGCAATAACTTAATAACTTAATAATTTAATGATTTAATAACTTAATAAAGTAATGGCTCTCTCCTGTATGCTTCCCACAGCGTGATGAGGGTAGGGAAGGAGTTCTCCTCTAAGAGACTCCCCACTTGCGCCTGGGGGATCCAAAGGGCTTGGGCGATGTCTTCTTCCGTCTGGGGCGCGAGTGCCTGTTTTGGGGCGCTCATGCGATACCAGTGGGTGTGCTTGAGGATGGGTGTTCCCTCCAGCATGTAGGTGTGCTCCGTCATGGGCAGCGCCTCGCCCAGCTGAAGGCCCTGCACGCCAGTCTCCTCGGTGACCTCCCGCAGGGCGGCCTCCTCCCACGATTCGCCTGCCTCGACCTTGCCTTTCGGGAAATCCCATTTCTCCCGTCTGAAAATCATCAAGATTTCATCGTTTTCATTCTTCACAATGCCGCCGGCAGCCTCTATTAGCGTATATTGTTGTGATTTACACATCTTTTGTTACAAATTTTGGAACAAGTGCAAAAATAATAAAAAAATCAAAAATTGAACCAGCGAATACACTTTTAAAAAAATATAATGTAAATCCCGCAATTTTGAATATAAAAACGTATCTTTGCAGCCGATTCGTAATAATGGAAAAGACTGAATATTTTATTGCTAAAACATTTGCCAATCTGGAGCCCCTGTTGGCTGAAGAACTGACGCGGCTGGGAGCCAAGAACTGTCAGGTGATGAGTCGCGCTGTGGCTTTCGAAGGCGACCTGGGCATGATGTACCGTGCCAACTACTATTGTCGTACAGCCTTGCGCATCTTGTGGCGACAATGCAAGTTCACCTTCGTCAACAACCGCCAGTTCTATGAGCAGATCTTCGATTTCCCCGCCGAACGCTTTCTCGATGAGCGCGGAACCATGGTGGTGCATGCCACCAATGTGGACAGTATCTTCAAGACTCCGCTCTTTGCGGCCCTGCTGGCCAAGGATGCTATATGCGACCGATTCCGTGACCTTTATGATGCCCGTCCCTCCGTTGACAAGGATAACCCCGATGTTCAATTCTCTCTGCATATTTACAAAAACGAGGCCCAGCTCTTTGTGGACAGCTCTGGCGAGTCGCTCCACAAACGCGGCTATAAGGTGTCCAATCACCCGGCCCCCATCAATGAGGTGGTGGGTGCTGCCATGATCCAGCTCTCCGGCTGGAATGGCGAATGTGACTTCATCGACCCCATGTGCGGAGGCGGAACCCTGCTCGTGGAGGCTGCCATGCGCGCCCTGAATATCCCCGCCGGCTTCTATCGCCGCGACTATGGATTTATGCACTGGAAGAATTTTGACCGCGATCTGTGGATGTCTGTTCGCAAAGAGGCTAAGATTCAGGAAAATGTGCCCATAAACTTCTATGGGTCCGACATCAACGGTCGTTTTCTTGATATCGCCGAGACGAATATCATCAAAGCCAGACTGCAGGATTTTGTCACGCTGGAGCGTAAAGACATTGTCAACACGAAGCCTGTGCGCACGCCCGCTCTGGTGATGATGAATCCTCCATACGGCGAGAGACTCCAGGTGAGAGACCTGATAGAACTGTATGGAAACATCGGCACCACCTTGAAACACCATTATGCTGGATGCCGCGCCTTTGTCATCAGTTCCGACAAGGACGCCCTCAATGCCATCGGACTACGTCCGTCTCTGAAGAAAACTCTCTTCAATGGCGCTATAGAGTGCCGTTTTCTGGGATATGAACTCTTTGATGGCGATCGGAAAGAGTATGCTAAAAACAAGAAATCTACCGAATAGATGAAAAAGATACTGTTAGCAACGGCATTCTTGCTCTGTGCCTTCTTCGGATTCGCGCAGAACAAATATAGCAACGAGTTCCTCTCGTTGGGTATTGGTGCGCGTGGCTTGGCCATGGCAAATTCCATGACGGCCATCGCCGAGGATGTGACTGCCGCCTATTGGAATCCGGCGGGACTGAGCCGTATGGACAAACGCTATGAGTTGTCGCTGATGCATGCCGAGTATTTCGCCGGTATCGCCAAATATGACTACGCCGGCCTTGGTTTCAAGATAGATGACCGCAATACGGTGGCGCTCTCCTACATCCGTTTTGGAGTGGATAATATTATGAATACCACCGAACTGATTGATGCTCAAGGAAATGTGGACTATGATCGCATTACCTATTTCTCTGCTGCCGACAATGCTATCCTGCTGAGCTATGCCTATAATTTCGCCAATGTGAAGGGTCTCTCCTTAGGGGCTAACGCCAAAATTATCACCCGCGGCATTGGCAAGTTCGCCCGTGCATGGGGCTTTGGACTTGATTTTGGGTTACAATATAATAATAAAGGATGGCAGGCGGGCGCTATGCTGCGCGACGGTACCTCAACGTTCAATGCGTGGCGCTATGACCTCTCCGACCAGGTCATTGAGGTCTTCGAACAAACGGGCAATGAGATTCCCGAAAACGGATTGGAACTCACCATTCCGAAACTCCTGCTTGGTGGTGCTAAACGCTTCGAGATGGGCAAGGGCTTCAACGGCACCGTGGCGCTCGACTTCGACTGCACCTTCGATGGTAAGCGCAATACGCTAATCCGTAGCAATGTGCTCAGCATCGATCCGCATCTGGGCGTGGAGTTTGCCTATAAGAAGATCGTCGCACTGCGCGCCGGCATCGGCAATTTCCAATGGGAGCCGGACTTCGATGGCAAGAACAAGATGACCCTCCAAATCAATCTTGGACTGGGTGTCTGCATCAAAAACATCGTCTCTATCGACTACGCCTTCACAGACCTCGGCAATCTCTCCATCGCCCAATATTCCCACATCTTCTCCCTGAAGGTGGACCTGGACCGTTTCAAAAAGAATGTTCAATGATAAATATCATATAGTATGACAATAGAGAATTATCCCTACACAACAGATCAGATAGCACATCGTTTGCAAAGTATCAACCTGCGTCCCGCTCCCATGTCGGAGCAGGAAATGTACCGTTTCATTCTGGGAAGTATCGACCTGACCACCTTGGAAGGTACCGACAATGATCAGGTCGTCAAAGAGCTGTGCCAAAAAGCCCTGGACTTTCAAGAACAGAAGTCCTGTATGCCGGCGGCGGTATGCGTCTATCCTCCTTTCGTGAAAACGGCGGCGGCGATGCTGCGCGACAAACCCATCACCGTGGCTTCCGTGGCTGGAGCTTTCCCCGCCGGACAGTCCCCAATCGCTGTCAAGGTGGCGGAAGTGCGCTATGCAGTGGAGCAGGGCGCTGACGAGATCGACATGGTGATCTCTCGCGGCACATTCCTGCAAGGCGACTACCAGACAGTCTACGACGAGATCAAGGCCATTAAAGATGCCTGCAAACACGCCAAGCTGAAGGTGATCCTGGAGACAGGCGAGCTGAAAACCCCTCAGAATATCTTCAAAGCATCCCAAATTGCCATCGCTGCAGGCGCCGACTTCATCAAGACTTCAACTGGCAAGATTGCTGTCAATGCCACTCCTGAAGCCTTCCTGGTTATGATGGACGCGATCAAGTTCCATCATCAGCAAACGGGCAAGCAAGTGGGTATCAAAGCGGCGGGTGGAATCTCCGACCCCGATACCGCTGTCTATTATGTGAAGCTCCTTCACAACGTCTTGGGAAACGCCTGGATGAACCGCAACATGTTCCGCATCGGGGCCAGCCGCTTGGCTACAAAAGTTGCAGAAAAAATCCGGTAACCTCCGAAAAAATCCGCTTTCTTCCATTCGGATACCCCCACTGAACTCCTTCCGGGAAGCCTTGAAAGGTCCCTATTTATTTGTGAAATCAATGGTGTTGAAAAAAAAATCCGTAAAGTGAAGAATTTGAATAAATTATTTGTATTTTTGCCGCTCAAAAAAATTATCCTAAAATCATTAAATATCATTATTATGACAAAAGCTGATATCGTAAATGACATTGCCGGAAAAACCGGATTAGACAAAGCAACTGTGCAAACTATCGTGGAAAAATTCATGGATAGCGTTAAGAACTCCATGGTTGGAGGTGACAATGTTTACCTCAGAGGTTTTGGTAGCTTCATCATCAAAGAAAGAGCTCAAAAGACAGCTCGCGACATCTCCAAGGCTAAAACTATTACCATCCCGGCCCACAATATTCCGGCTTTCAAGCCCTGCAAGACTTTCGTTAACGCTGTGAAGAATACTAAAAAATAATACTTAACCATTAAATCCATCTATTATGCCAAGTGGTAAAAAGAGAAAAAGACATAAAATGTCTACTCATAAAAGAAAAAAACGTCTCAGAAAGAACAGACATAAAAACAAATAATCTTTTATGAGTATAATTGCAATGAAAACTAAATAGGACAATCATCGTTTTATTTAGTTTTCATTGTTTTATTTAAAAATATGGAAGAAACTACAGAAATTTCAAAAGAACTGATTATCACCTCGCACGACAACGAGGTGCAGATGGCTCTGTTGGAGGATAAAAAGCTGATGGAGATCCATACGGAGAAATCAACGGCGAAGTTCTCTGTAGGCAATATCTATGTGGGCAAGGTCAGGAAGATCATGCCCGGTTTGAATGCCGCCTTTGTGGATATCGGCAGCGAGAAGGATGCTTTTCTGCACTATCTGGACCTCGGTATCCATGCGCGGACCATCAATGCGTTTGTCAGTCAAGCTATCACCACTGGCAAACGGAGCATTAGCAGGGTACAATATCTCGAAGAGGTACCTAAAAACGGGAAAATCAGCGATATCATCACATCAGGACAGATGCTGATGGTGCAGGTGGCCAAGGAACCTATCTCCACCAAAGGACCGCGTATCACCACGGAGGTCTCCTTCGCTGGCCGCTATCTCGTACTGGTGCCCTTCGGCGACAAGGTGTCCATATCCCAGAAAATCAGAAGCACTGCGGAACGCAAACGTCTGCGCAGCATCGTGCAGGGCATCAAGCCCCGCAACTTCGGCATCATCATCCGCACAGTCGCGGAACACAAGTCCGCCGAAGAATTGACCGCTGACCTCGACAAAATCCGCTACAAGTGGGACACGACTGTGGAGAACCTCTTCACCGCCAAAGCCGGCGCTTGCCTCTCTCAAGAGAGCGACTGCGTCTCCTCACTCCTGCGTGAAATGCTCAACGACTCCTTCAACGCCATCTATATCGACACACAGGATGTCTTCAATGAGGTGAAAAACTATATCCATACCTATTCACCCGCTCAAGAAGGCATCATCAAACTGTATAACGACAAGAAACCCATCTTCGAACAATTTAACGTCGCCAAACAGATAAAAGGCTCATTCGGCAAAGTGGTGACCGTCAAGAGCGGGGTTTACTTGATCATTGAACATACCGAGGCGATGCACGTGATTGACGTCAACAGCGGAAACCGCCTGAAGTCTAATCAAACGCCTGAGGATAACGCGATGAATACCAATATGATCGCCGCCGCGGAAATAGCACGTCAACTGCGCCTCCGCGATATGGGCGGTATCATCACCATCGATTTTGTGGACTTACACACTGCACAACATAAGTCCGGACTCTACAAGGCGATGCAGGAGTACATGAAAAACGACAAAGCAAAACACACGATATTGCCTCTTAACAAGTTCTGTGTCATGGAGATCACGCGCCAACGCGTGCGCCAAGCCACCATCATAGAGACCACAGAACAATGTCCGACCTGCAAAGGCACCGGCAAGGTGAAACCCGCCATCTTGATTGAGGATGAAATCAACAATACCCTGGAGTTCCTCTTTGAAAAACAACAAGAATCCAAGGTCACCGTGATCGTTCATCCCTTCGTGCATGCTTTCCTGAAACATGGCTTCCCCTCCATCCTGACTAAATGGAGGTTCAAATATAAGAAACGCATCAAACTGGTAGCCAACCAAAGCTATCATCTGCTGGAGCATCATTACTATAATAGCAATATGGATGAGATTATCCTTTGGAACATCCCTAATGTTGAAGACACTAAATCTGAATAAAAATGGATGTGCCTGCTGACGTGTTGACGAAGATGGAACGCTACTGCGCCTACCAGGAACGCTGCGAGGCTGACGTGCGCAAGAAAATGACAGGCCTGGCCATTTCGAGTTCGCAACGCGAGGAGATCCTTCGCCGTCTCAAAGACCAGAACTTCTTTGACGACCATCGCTTTGCCGCCTTGTTCGTCAGAGGGAAGATGCGCGAGAACCAATGGGGGCGACTCAAGTTGCGCCAGGGACTCTATGCCAAAGGTGTCGCACCTGAGATTATCGACGAAGCTATCGCCGGCATTGACCCGGAAGAGTATCAGCAGATGCTCGCAGACACGGTCGCCAAGTGGAAACGCTTGAATAAAGCTGATGCTGATGACCGCTCCAAACTGATACGCTCACTATTGACTAAAGGATATGAGATGGGAGAGATCTTGTCTTTCTTAAACGCTTAAACACATCATTATAATATGATAACAAACGAACAGGTTAAAACAATCCTCAGCAGGCTCGGTGAGCTAAGGAGGTATCTTTGACATCGATGCCAAACAAGCTGAGATAACAGAAAAAGAAGCAATTAGTCAGCAACCTGACTTCTGGGATGATCCTAAGAAGGCGGAACAGTTGCTGCGGGAGATTGCCTTGGTGAAGACCTGGGTGAAAGATTACGAACAAGCGGCGGAACAGGGCGAGGAACTGACTATCCTCAACGACTTTTTGGCGTCTGGAGAGGCCACTCCGGAAGAGGTGGAGCAATCCTATGATCTTCTTCTTCAGAAAGTTGAGAAACTGGAGTTCCGAAATATGATGCGTAACGAAGAGGATTCTCTGAATGCGGTCATTACCATCAATGCGGGCGCAGGCGGCACGGAGAGCTGCGACTGGGCGGAAATGCTCCTGCGTATGTATCTGCGCTGGGCGGAACGGAATGGCTTCAAGACCAAAATGCTTGACCAGCAGGATGGCGACGTCGCCGGCGTGAAGTCTGTGTCTGTCGAGGTGGAAGGCCCCTACGCATACGGCTATCTGCGTAGCGAGATCGGCGTGCACCGTCTGGTGCGCCTCTCTCCCTTCGATGCAGCCAACAGACGCCATACTTCCTTTGCCTCCGTTTTTGCCTATCCCATTGTGAATGACGATATTGTCATCGAGATTAATCCTGCCGACATTACCTGGGACACCTATCGTTCCAGCGGGCATGGCGGACAAAACGTCAACAAGGTGGAGACCGCGGTGCGTCTGCACCACCATCCCTCCGGCATTATCGTGGAGTGCCAGGTTACCCGCTTCCAACACCAGAACCGAGAGATGGCCATGACTATGTTGCGATCCCGCCTGTATCAACTTGAATTGGAGAAAAAACGCGAAAAGATGGCCGAAGTGGAAGGCTCAAAGAAGAAGATAGAGTGGGGTAGCCAGATCCGAAGCTACGTTATGCAACCATACAAGATGGTGAAAGACCTGCGTACTGGATATGAAACCGGAAATGTGAACGCCGTGATGGACGGAGAAATTGATGATTTTATCAAAGAGTACCTGATGCAAAACCATTGAAGAAGTTGTCAGTTGGGAGTTAGAAGTCAATAGCTAACAGCCAATGGCCATCTTTGAAGTGTTGATAAGTTCTTATATCTTTTAGTTGCAGGCTAACGAGAGTATGAGTATCTTTGCTTTTTGCTTTGATAATTTTTAAATCAATAAATATTAAGCAGTTATGGATAAAAACTATGTATTGGTGGCCGGTCGTGCCAATCCTGAATTAGCCAAAAGCATCGCAGAACAACTTGACATGCCGCTATTCCCGGTGGACATTATGCAGTTCAAAGACGGTGAGATACAGGTGTATTTCAATGATACTATCCGTGGTAAAGACGTCTTCATCATTCAGCCGACGTTCGCACCTGCAGACAATATCATCGAGCTTCTCATCGCCATTGATGCTGCAAAGCGCGCTTCTGCACGTAATATCATCGCGGTGATGCCCTATTTTGGCTATGCTCGTCAGGATCGTAAAGACAAGCCCAGAACATCCATCGGCGCCAAGCTTATGTGCAACCTGCTGACAACTGCAGGCGTAAGCCGTGTCATCACCATGGACCTGCATGCCGACCAGATTCAAGGCTTCTTTGAGGTGCCGGTAGATCATCTGTTCGCTTCCAACGTGTTTATTCCATACATCCAAAGCCTGAACAATCCCGACATTATGATCGCCTCTCCCGACACGGGCGGTACCAAACGTGCCTCCACATACGCCAAGGCACTGAACTGCGACCTCGCCATCGGCTTCA
Organism: Bacteroidales bacterium; assembly: GCA_017650305.1. Classification (GTDB taxonomy): domain Bacteria; phylum Bacteroidota; class Bacteroidia; order Bacteroidales; family WCHB1-69; genus F23-D06. Next base: position 22,000 of record JAGCFD010000052.1, read on the forward strand.
AGCAGAGAGAAAAACAGAACGAGGTTGCATCGTTGCATATCCTGGGTGATGTGCGTGGCAAGGAGGTGATCTTGGTAGATGACATCATCGATACTGCCGGTACGCTCTGCAAGGCTGCCGAAGCCATCAAGGCCATGGGTGCCAAGAGCGTGAACGCCATGTGTGCTCACGGCCTCTTCTCCGCCGATGCTTTGGACAAAATAGAAAAGTCATCACTGGAGACAGTGCTCGTCACAGACTCCATCCCGTTGAAACGCCCGTGCAGCAAGGTGCGTGTCGTCTCTGTCGCCAAACTGATGGCCGATGTCATCGAGAGCATCGAACAATGCACCTCGATTTCCAAGCACTACTACGTATAGTCAATATCAAATTATATGCAAGATATGAACCATTCGGTCGCGGAGGAAACCCCCTCTGTCGGCAAATATGACCTTATCACTGAATTGGCCAAGGGATTCGTCCAAGAAAACGGATCCACAGTGGTCGGCATCGGAGATGACGCCGCTGTCCTGTCCCCTTCTTCCGAATATGTGGTCACCTCGTCAAAGGTCTTCCTGGAGAATGTCCATTTTGATCTCACCTACGTGCCCTTGCAATATCTCGGCTACAAGGCAGTGACAGTGGTCTGCTCGGACATTCTGGCCATGAATGCCATCCCTACACAACTCTCGGTCAACGTCGCCATATCCAATCGCTTTGACCTTAAAGCGGTGCAGGATCTGTTGGATGGCGTGGCCACCGGCTGCGAGAATCTGCATGTCGACATAACAGGACTGGACATAACCACTTCCCGCCGCGACCTGATCGTCAGTGTGTCGGCAACAGGAGAGTGCGAACCCGCACATCTGGTCCGACGCCAAGGCGCTGCCGAGAATGAGCTGATCTGCGTCTCTGGCGACTTTGCCGCCGCCTACGCCGGACTCCTCCTCCTCGAAAGAGAGAAGAAAGTCTTTGACGAGAATCCCGGTGTGCAACCCGACTTCGCCGGTCAGGACTATCTCCTGCAACGTCAACTGCGTCCTGAAGCACGCTTGGATATCATCGAGGCACTGCGCCGCGAGGACATCATCCCAACTGCCATGACCAACGTGTCCGATGGTATGGCCGCCGCCCTGATGCAGATCTGCCGCGCCTCCAATACGGGCGCCGTCATCTTTGAGGAACGAATCCCAATGACTGAATTGACCTTCAACACGTTAAGACATTTCTCCATTGTCCATACAGTAGCCGCACTTAACGGCGGGGACGATTATGAACTGATGTTTACTATTAAACAGGCTGATTTTGAGAGGATTAAAAATGTGGCGAATGTCTCCATCGTTGGTTATATCAAGGAAAAAGCATACGGATGCCAACTGATGACGAATGACAACCATCAGATTGAGATAAAGGCTCAGGGTTTCAGCAAAATGCAGAATCATGCATAGTACCATACAGTTTCATATCGGCGAAGTGTTGATGGGTGGAGACGCTCCCGTGGTGGTGCAGTCCATGACCAATACTGATACTTTGGATGTCGCTGCTTCCGTGGCACAATGCGAGCGCATGGTGGAATCCGGCGCGCAAATGGTGCGTCTGACGGTTCCTTCCATGAAGGAGGTCAACTCCTTGGCACAGATACAGAATGAACTTCGTCGGAAAGGATATACCGTGCCCATAGTGGCCGATGTGCATTTCAATCCGAAGGTTGCGGAAGCGGTGGCCTCCTTCGTGGAGAAAGTTCGTATCAATCCTGGAAATTATGTAGACAAGCGTGTTTTCGCCTCCTTCACGATGACGGATGAGGAGTATGCTGATGCCGTCAGACGCATGGCCGAGCGCGCCCGCCCGCTATTGGAAATATGCCGGGCCCATGGTACTGCCATACGGCTTGGCATCAACCAAGGCTCTCTCTGCGACAGAATCTTGAACCGATATGGCAACACCCCCGAAGCGATGGTCCAGTCGGCTATGGAGTGGCTCGACATCTGCGAAGAGGCGGATTTCCATAAGATGGTCATCTCTATGAAGTCCAGCAATGTGCAGACGATGATAGAAGCCACCTTGCGGCTCCATGAAGCCATGCGAGCACGCGGCCAGGTTTATCCGCTCCACCTTGGAGTGACAGAGGCAGGATGCGGCATTGAAGGTCGGGTGAAGTCGGCCGCCGGCATCGGTGCCCTGTTGCTGACAGGAGTGGGCGACACCATAAGAGTATCCCTCACCGAGCCGCCTGAGAATGAGTCTCCATTTGCCCATCGCATCGTGCAGACGGTTTCCAGACTGAATCCTCAAGACGCTAAGATTCAAGGCCAAACGCTGTATTACACCGCTCATATCGCTGATGCTGAGGAGTGGATGGTCAGTGCCGCAGCCATGGCCGGCTATGCCTATTATTACCACCATATCAAAGATGTTGTTCTTGAAAACAATACCCAGACTCCTGCCCAGTTGGACGAACTCCGCGCCATAATTTTGCAGGCATGCCGTATTCGTATGAGCAAGACGGAGTTTATCTCTTGCCCGTCGTGCGGTCGCACTCAATACGATATCCAGTCGGTGGTGAATCTGGTCAAAGAGCGTTTCGCCAACCATCCTGGCCTCAAAATTGGCGTGATGGGTTGCATCGTTAATGGCCCCGGCGAGATGGCTGATGCCGATTACGGTATCGTGGGCGCCTCCCAAGGACTGGTCTGCGTCTATAAGGCCAAGGAGAAACTCACCAACCCGATAGCCATCCCGGATGCGCTGGATATGTTGGAACAACTGATAGCTGAGAATCTTTAATCACCAAGAATATGGAATATAATTTTGATGAACCCGTTGAGAGACGCGGTACGTCATGCGTGAAACATGATATGTTGAAGGAGGTTTTTGGTACCCAGGATGTGCTGCCGATGTGGGTGGCCGATATGGATTTCAAAACCCCTGATTTTGTGGTCAATGCCGTTAAAGAACGTTGTAACCACGAGGTCTTTGGCTATACCTTTGCACCTGCTTCATACATTTGTGCCGTGGTCAACTGGTTCCAGTCGCATTATGGTGTGGAGGCTAAATGGTCGAAGATGCACTTTATACCCGGAGTGGTGCAGGGCATCGCCTTCGTGCTTCAGGCTTTCACCCAACATGGTGATAATGTCTTGGTGACAACACCTGTCTACCCGCCATTCCTGAACGTCCCGCATCGCAGTGGCCGCCGTTTTGTCAGCAGCAGCCTGAAGACTGTGAATGGTCGTTTTGAGATTGATTATGAGGATCTTGAGGAAAAGGCTAAAGTGTGCAAGGTGATGATCTTGGCCAATCCCCATAACCCGTGTGGCACTGTCTGGACTCCGGAAGAACTTCGCCGTATCGCAGAGGTCTGCTACCGTCAGAAGGTGCTGGTCATCGCCGATGAAATACACGCCGACTTGACCTTGCCTGGACATAAGCATACCTCTTTCACCACTGTCTCCGAAGAGGCTTTCCATAACTCCATCACCTTCTTTGCTCCCAGTAAGACTTTCAATATGGCAGGCTTGGGCTCCTCTGTCTGCTATGTGCCCGATCCGGATATCCGTCGCCAGTTCTTCAACTATCTGGATGCAAATGAGCTCTCTTTGGGAAATCTTTTTGCCTATATTGGTGCGGAAGCGGCTTTCCGTTATGGAGAGCAGTGGCGTCTGCAATTACTTCAATATCTTCAGGGCAATGTGGACTTTGCCATAGATTATTTGGCCTGTCATGCCCCGAAGGTTGTGGCCATGCGTCCCGAGGCTTCCTTCCTGCTTTGGCTGGACTTCAGGTCGTACGGTCTTCCTCATGATGAATTGGTTCGTCTCATGATAGAAAAGGCCAAGGTGGGATTGAATAGCGGCACTGACTATGGCGCCGACGGGGAAGGCTTCATGCGACTCAACATAGGTTGCCCGCGCGCCACATTGGAGAAAGGCTTGCACCAGATTTGTCAAGCTCTGCAAAGTCTCTAATCGAAATATTCGTCTTCAAAATTCAACAGATACACCTGCTCGGTACTTCTGGTGAGCGCGGTGTATAGCCATCGGAGGAATTCCTTGTCAAAACCGTCTTCCGGCACAAATCCTTTGTCGATGATCACCTGCTTCCATTGTCCGCCTTGGGTTTTGTGGCAAGTGAGGGTGTAGGCAAATTTAACCTGAACAGCATTGAGGTATGGATCGTTCTTGATGCGTATAAATCGCGCCCGGGGGTCGGTGATCTCCTGATAGTCTTCCGCAATGGCTTGATACAGGCGCTGGTTGTCCTCAAAGGATAGCGAGGCACTCTCAATATCCAGACTCTCAAGGATGATTTTGATGTCTATATTCTGTTCGTCGGGATAGTCGCAAAGACGGACCGTGATGTCGGCGAAGTGATAGCCATAAATCTCTTGCTGTCTATGAATGCTCATCACCTCCATGATGTCGCCATTGGCTATGAAACCGATCTCTGACAACTCGTCAACCCAGTAGTAGTTGTTTTTTACGGCCATGATGAAGTCTCCAGTGGCTATGCTGTTCTCCCGGAAGTGAATTCGACTGCGGATCTCCTGGTTGAAGATGTTGGCGCGCTTGTTGGAGCGGGTGATGGTGACAATCTCTTCAGAGGCATATTTCCCGTACAGACTGTTGTACAACTCTTCGAGTTCCCCGCCGTTGATGCGGATAACGTCAGGCATGGGTTTTGCGCTGAAGAGGGGAGGGAAGTAGTCTTCCGTGTCGATCTTGTCGCGAAGGGCAGTGGCGGAAACAAGAATGCCAGACTCTTGCGCTTGACGAACCACATCCGTAAGTCTGCAGGTGTATGGAGTGACGTCGTAGGTGTATTTCATATAGTCCAAAGAGAGCGCGGGACTCTCCGATGAGTGCACTGGCGGCAGCTGGGCGTCATCTCCGATAAACAGCATTCGGTTGTGGGGCGACGAATAGACATAGTCGATTAGGTCATCCAAAAGGCTGGCCATGCCCAAGCCGTCCATATTGGTCTCGGAGGAGATCATGGAGGCTTCATCCACTATGAAGAGGGTGTGCTGGTATTTGTTCTCTTTGCGGACAAAATAGTGCGCGCCGCCACGCTGGGCAATCCGGTATATCCATTTGTGGATCGTATATGCTTTGCGGCCGGTGTACTGCGAGAGCACCTTGGCGGCGCGTCCCGTGGGAGCCAACAAGATGGTGCGCACATGCAACTCATCCAATGATTTGACCAGTGCGCTCATGAGGCTCGTCTTGCCGGTGCCGGCATAACCTTTCATGATGAAAAGGAATTGTTCGCCTTGATCAAAGATGAACTCTGATAATTTTTGGATGGCTTCCGCCTGCGATGGCGTGGGCTCAAAGGAAAAATGATGATGCAAACGATCCCTGAACTCCTCCCGTGTAATCATAGCCTATCTGCTCATTCCAGTGAAAATCAAAATGTTGTCATCTTTGTAGTAGATGTCTTCACGATATTGCATCCTGTCTTTGTCATCTAAGAAACATGTGAAATACTCAATATAGAGAGGCATCTGTTTTTTAAGATGGATGGAGGTGGGCATCAACTTGCGGTAAAACTGTTTGTCGTATTCGGAGAGCTTTTCGTAGCGGATGGAGTCTTGCTCTTCTAATTTCTCCAGGTATTTCTCTCCTTTCTCAGTGGTGGGTTCGCCTCCCATGATGATGTTGATCTGCTCTTTGCGAATGGTGTCAAAATCATTGTAGTTGTATATCACCTCGGCCAATTCAAAAGGATTCTCCACGCGGATACAGCCGTGCGAGAGGGCGCGCACTCTCCGTTTGAACGCCCCTTTGTTGTTCGTGTCGTGCAGATACACGGATTCAGTGTTGGGGAAGCTGAACTTGATTTGTCCCAAAGCATTATACCGTCCCGATGTCTGATACAAACGATAGGGTATGTTCTGTCTGTTAACCTTAGTCCAATCGATTGTCTCCGGTTTCACATATTGTCCGTTGCGGGAGTCCTTGATGTAGAGATGCTCTTTGTTGACCACCGCCGTATTGCTCTTGCAGAGTTTGTAGTAGTATTCGTTTTTGATGATGTCGTACGGGATGTTCCACTCTGGATTGAGAACGATGTAGTTGATGTTGCTGTGCAGCAGGGGAGACTCGCTCTTAGCGGCGAGAATGAGGCCGTTGGACTTCTTCCGCCAAGATGCTTTCGCCGGGTTGGCAGTGCGGCCGCAACAAATACGGGTCTTGAAGGCAACCGTGTCTTCCACAAAGGTGCATAAGGTGAAGTCGGGAATGTTGACGGCGATAAAGGTCCGGCCTTTGGCGGGCGTGACATGCCAACGAAGGCGCTCCATATTGGCCGAGAGCCGCTTGATGTAGTAGCTTGCGTGACGGTTCAGCTTCTCTATGGTTTCTTTGTCGAGGGTGTCGCTTGTCGGGATGGCGTTGTCAGCGCGGAAAAGATTGACGGCTTTCAGAAGGGCAGGGGTCAGGCGGGTTGTGTCCGCCACAGCGCTGTCAAGTGTTCCCACCCATTTGAGACGGCGGCTAAGCTGCCGGTAATGCGCATCTTCGGTGCGTCTGTGCCACGCGCCCACGGCTATAGTGTCTGGTTCAGACTCGGTCTTGCCATACCATGTCGCCAATTCTTTTTGATGACGTTTATAGACGGGGTCCTCTATCTGTATGGTTTTCAGTGTTTTCTCAAGATCTTTTATTTGTGCAAGCGCCTCTTGCACAAATGCTGTGTCGGGCTTCTCATACTTGTAGAGCCATTTGCCGCCGTTAACAACTTTGGGATCGCTGATGCCATAGCGCAAGGCGGAGGCATAGCGCAGGTAGGATCGGGTCATGGCCAATTCCAAATCCAATAGCACTTTGTTCAAGATACTGTCTTGATTCTTTACCCGATGATTCTTCAAAGAATCTATCATAGAAACAATGAATCCATACTCAAACTCGTCTGGATGAATGCCATGGTTGGGAGCTTCGGCAAGATACTGCAGTAGCGTGCTGCTCAAAGACTCGTCTAACCCTTTTTCAGTCCAGAAAGGCTCATAGTCGCGTTGGGCGTAGAAAGTGCGGATCCCATACTGAATGTTGGAGTCCGGGTCTGTGTATTCTGGGATGACTCGTTGGTAGTAATCCTGAACATCTTTGGAAGAATAAGCACTGTAATATTTGAACCACGATGGCTTGGGGTGGTGCAGACTGTTGTTCTGACACGAGGATAGGTTGAAGATGCAAACCAAACTTATCGTTAGGGTGAGCCATTGCCTGCTGATGATATGTTTGCTGATCTTTTCTCCCATCGCCGAGATTTTTGCTTTAGAGCGCAAAGATAGAAAATTATTTGACAATCATATAATCGTGCATGTCAAGATGCAAGATGTGCTCCAACTCAGCTTTGTGCGCATCGTCGGTACGTATGAAGGCAGTAGCGGCAACTCCTACGGTGGGGTCGGCCAAGGGACGCAACTCCAGCACATCCATCATGTCATCGCGGAACTTCTTCTCATTGAAGACCTCTTCCGGTCTGGCATCGGCGGGGCGCTCCAAAACAAGGAAACTATATGTGTCTTGCTCTTTGCCCTGCCACATCTCCTCTTTGCTCAGATGGATGTTCTCCAGATATGCCACGATGGGGTGCAATCCGCTGATGTGTGTCTGCAACTCGTTGAGACAGAATCCGGCGAAACGCAACGGGTTGATCTCAATGGGGATGGCTCGCTTGCCGTCGTAGCGGAACTCAATGTGCATGGGGAAATCATGCAGCTTCAAGACCTTGTTGAGCTGCACGAGGAAGTTCATAAACGGCTCTTCGTATTGGTCGTATAAAGCTCTGCTGGAACAATACAGACGGTCGGAGGTGTCTGATTCGTTGGCAAACCGATGGTGGAAGATGTTGAGGATGGTCGGAGTGCCCTTCTCGTCAAAATAGGTGTCCACAGCATACTCTTCACCGTGGATGTAAGCCTCTACCAGGAATTTCTGGGTGCCGATGACAAACTCCGGGAATTGGGAACTCACCTTGTGGAAGTTCTCCTGGATGTCGCGGATGACAGCCTGCCATTCCTGCACATCATGCACCACATGGACTCCCGCGCTCAGGAAGCCGATGGATGGCTTCAAAACCAAAGGGTAGGGGAGCTCGTCAGCCTTGATGCTGCCTAACTTGGCAATCTCTTCCTCGCAGAAGAAGAAGTCGGGGTACATGTCACGGCAAATGCGGCGGAAAGTTGCCTTGTCTTTCAACAATGCGATTTTATCTAATAACTCCTGGTCGGGCAGGTGCTCTACCAACCATCCCAAAGCATTTTCCGACATCGTGTAGAGACGTCCGCGTTGCTGATAGGCGGCCACAAACTCTTCGTCGTTGTAGAGGTGAAGCGGATATCCGTTCGCTACAATCTGTTCCGACATGGCGTTGCGCAGGACCGGGAGATGCTGCTCGATGGCAGTCTTGATCAATGTTTCAGATACGTATGGTTTTTCTAATATCAGCATGAATAGGTGGTTTTTGTATGAATGGTATTATATAAGTTCTTTTCGATGATTTAATTGAAAACGGTATCCCACTTTTGTTGTCAGCGCGTAGTTTCGACTGATGCTGTCAAAGGAAACACCAAAATAGAGGATGTCGCCATGGTGGAATCTGTGGGCAGCGCCGATGGTGATACTCATCAAGAGTTTTATCGGAGCATATCTGTTTTCGGATGCCAACTCCCGAAACTCGTCTGGACCGATAAACTGTGTCATGCCGATTTTGAAGTTCAGGAAAGGAGTCCAGTTTTTCTTATAGGGTAAGATCTGGAATGTGAAGAATTCCCGTGTCATGAATAGATGGTAACGGATGTAGTGTATGTGGCGTCCAACCTCTTGGGCGATATAGTATCTGTTAAACCCCGCGCCAATGCCAACAGAAAAGATGGAATTGGTGGAAAAGGTCAAAGTGGCGCATCCGCCATAACCATTGCCTGATTGAAAGATCTGATGATTTCGCAGTACTTTGTTCCATTCGGCCTCAAAACCTAGATGAACATATGCCTTCTTTTGGAGCAAGGAATCGGTACTCCCAGCCTTGACGGGAAAAACAAATCCGACAAGCAGGAAAAGGATGAGGGGTGCCGTTATATGCTGAAACCGTTTCATTATTTACTCTTTTCCTGATAACTTAAAATAGCTCCAGTGTTCACCAAAACAGCCATTATGGACAGTATGAGGGTCTCTTTCTGAACGCTGATGAATGCACTGCCTTTCAGTACCACCTTCTTGATGACCGTCATGTAGAATGACATGGGGTTGAGCCAGTTGATATGGTGCGCCCATTGCGGCATGCCCTCCGTTGGGGTGAACAGACCGCTCAGCAATACGAAGATGATGAAGAGGAAGAGCACGATGAACATGGCTTGCAACTGGTTCTCAGAAACGCTGGAGATGAAGAATCCTAACCCTAACATGACAAACAGGTAGATGGCCGTGATGCCAAGCAACATGGGGAAACTGCCCTGGACAGTGATCCCGAAGACAATCTTCATGATAAAAATACCGAGGATGAACTCCGCCATGCCAAGAATCCAAAATGGAATCATCTTGCCTATGAGGAATTGCCAACGACGGATCGGAGTGACATTGACCTGCTCGATGGTGCCTATCTCTTTTTCACGCACCAGATTCAAGGCAGTGACATAACAACCGATGAGCGTGACCAGTATGACCAAGATGCCTGGTACGATGAGGTTCTTGTAGTTCATCTGCTCGTTGTACCAGTATATGTAGGAGAGATTTAATCTTGAAGGTATTTGCTCTTCTTCAGTGACAAACATGTGCTTTTCCTGGAATTGCTGCATGTACCCACCGATGATTTCCTGCGTGTAGCCTACACCAATGCCAGCCTTGGTTGTGTTGATCGCGTTGGCTGTGATGGCTATTCGGGTTGCGTCTCCATTCATGAGGTCCTGCTCAAAGTGACTCGGAAACTCAACGATAATATCCACTTTGTCGTGCTGCAGCATCTTGTCAGCCTCTTTTTTATTGTGGATGATGCCGTGCGAGACAAATATATCCGATGCGTTAAAACTATTGATGATATCTTTTGAAACGCTGGAACCGTCATGGTCGATAAAGGCGATGTCCAGAACTTTGATTTCATAGTCTGCGCAGAAAGGGAAGATCATGAATTGCACCATAGGCGCAACTATCAGAATGCTCAGCAGTAATGGATTGCGGAACACCTGCAAAAACTCTTTCTTGATCAGTATCAAAATTGTTCTCATAACCTAATTTCTTTTATCCAACATTTTAAGACTGATACTGATGAAGATAACGGCCATGGCAAACAGGATGGTCAGATATTCCCATACGTCGAAGAATCCAGAACCCTTGATCATCACATCCTTAATGGCTAAGATGAACCACTTGGCAGGGAACACATTGGCTAAAATCTGGAAAATCATCGGCATACTGTTGAGAGGGAAGAGAAAGCCGGAGAGCAGTACGGTGGGGAGGAACAGGCCCATCATGGTGATCATCATGGCGTCGAGCTGGGTGGTGCTGATAGTTGAGATCAGCATGCCGAACGATGCCGCAGTTAGCATGAAGATGATGCAGAGCAACAATAGGAACAAGATGCTGCCGTTGAGAGGCATCTTGAATACGAACACACTGATGATGATGATGACGATGGTGCTGATAAAAGAGATGATCATGTAGGGAATCACCTTCCCGATGACCACATATACTTTCTTGACAGGGGTGATGAAGAGCATGCGCATGGTGCCTGTCTCTTTTTCACGTGCTAAGGTGATGGAGCTCATCAAGGCCGTCACCAGAATCATGATGAGTGTGATGATGCCTGGGACGAACATGTAAACACTCTCCATATTGGCGTTGTACATCATCTTGGTGGTGATGCTGAATGGTTCCCCCATGGAGGTGTTTTTGTTGTATTCATTTTGGAACTCCTGCACAACAGCTCTCACATAGTTGTTCAGAATGGAAGCAATGTTGAGGTCCGATACATCGTCAATGACCTGAATGACAGCATTATGTTCATTTTCAAGCTGATTCTCAAAGTTCTGAGGGATGACGATAGCCAGCTTGATGTTGTTCTCTTTGAATTGAAAGTCGATCTCAGTTTCCGTGTTAGGATAGGAGACTACTTGGAAATAGTTGGATGAGGATAATTTGCGGACAAAGGCCTGCGACTGGCTGTCTTTGGAATGGTCCAAAACGGCAATTCGGGCATTGTGGATGTCGGCGCTGATGGTGAAACCGAATAGGAGAACCAGTGCCACAGGCATGGCTAATACCAACATCAACGTGATCCTGTCACGGATGATGTGGATGAACTCCTTCCTTAATATCATGCGCAGCTCTTTCATCTCTTCAGTCCGTTAATGTTTCACATATTCCACAAATACATCGTTGATAGTGTTGACTCCGACTTGCTTTTTCAGTTCGTCAGGTGTGCCCAATAGCCGTATGACGCCATCTGCCATAATGGATATGCGATGACAATATTCGGCTTCATCCATGTAGTGCGTTGTTACTAATATGGTTACGCCCGTTGATGCGGTCTCGTAAATGAGATTCCAGAATTCGCGGCGCACGATAGGGTCTACGCCTGAGGTGGGCTCGTCCAAAAAGACTATCTTGGGCTTGTGGAGGATGGCGGTGGCAAAGGCCAACTTCTGTTTCCAACCCAATGGTATGGAGTTGACCAGCAGATTCGCCTGCTTGGTCATGTCCAATCGTGCCAGACTGTCCATGATGCGCTCTTTTAGCTCCCGGCGTGGTATTTTGTAGATGGTCCCGAAGAGCTGCATGTTCTCAAAAACCGTTAAATCGTTGTAGAGCGAGAAGCGTTGGCTCATATAGCCAATATTGCGTTTGATGAGCTTGGATTGGGTGACCACATTGTATCCAGCCACCATGGCCGTGCCGGAAGTGGGCTGCAACAAGCCGCTCATCATCTTGATGGCTGTGGTCTTGCCGGCACCATTGGCACCCAAAAACCCGAAAATCTCACCTTCTCTAACCTGGAAGCTGATGTCGTTGACAGCAATAAAATCGCCGAATTTCTTTGTAAGATGTTCTACTTCAATACTATTCATGGCGATTCATTTTGACGATTTCAATAAAGCAGTCCTCGATGGAGGGTTGAATGGGTTCAATGTCGCCATGCTCCTGTTTGTTGTCTTCCAGGAATTGCAGGAATTTTGGCATGGCAGTTTCCATATCTTCATAGAAGGCGATATGGCAATACTCGCCGTATGGGTAGTAATTGCATTGCAACGGACAGCTTTTCAAGGCCTCCAGCAGTGAGAAAATATCGGCACTCTTGAAAGTGTATAACGTACCCTTGAAATGCTCGATAATGGCTTGCGGGGTGTCAATTCCTAAAATTTTGCCGTTCTGTATCAATGCGATACGGTCACAAAGCGTGGCCTCGTCCATGTATGGAGTGGAGACCAAAACAGTGATGCCCTGAGTGCGGATGGTCTGCAAAATCTCCCAAAACTCCTTGCGTGAGACAGGGTCCACACCTGTGGTGGGCTCATCCAGGAACAAAATCTTGGGTTTGTGAATCAAGGCGCAGCAGAGTGCCAATTTCTGCTTCATGCCACCGGATAGCTTGCCGGCCTTGCGCTTGCTGAATGGCTCTATCTGACGCCAGATGGGACGGATGAGGTCCATGTTGGCATCGATATCACTCTTGTACATGACAGCAAAGAAGTCTAGATTCTCCTTTACGGAAAGGTCTGGATACAAGGAGAATGTCCCCGGAAGATATCCGATTTCCTGGCGGACTTGCTTATAGTCGTTGATAAGGTCCATGCCTAAAATCCGGATGTCGCCGGAGTCGGGTAGCAAGAGGGTGGTGAGAATGTTGAATAGGGTGGACTTGCCCGCACCGTCAGGGCCTACAAGACCGAACAGCTCGCCTTCCTGGATGTCAAAACTGATATCCTGAAGAGCATGTACGGTTTTGTTGTAAACCTTGTTGACTTTTTGTATGTTGAGCGCATCCACAGCCCGAAGACCTTATTTGAAAACTACATCTCCTGGCATGCCAATTTTGGCAGATCCGTCATTCTTGAAACTTACCTTGACAGCGTATACCAAGTTGACTCTCTCGTCTTTGGTCTGGATCATCTTCGGGGTGAATTCCGCCTTCGGGGAGATCCATGTGACCTTGCCGTCAAGCTTGACATATTTGCCGTCAGGCTTGTCTAACCGTACGACGGCTTTCTGGTTCAACTTGATGGATGAGAGTTGGTCTTCGGTGATGTAGACCTTGATGAACATGTTGTTCAAGTCAGCAATCTTGAAAAGCGGTTTCCCTTGATAAGCTAATTCGTTCTCTTCAATGTATTTGTTGATGATAGTGCCGGCGATGGGGGTCTTGATGCGGCAACTCTCCAAAGCATGCTGAAGCTGTTGGAGTTGGAAACGCATGGCTTCAACCTCTTCCAGAAGCGACTGGTCCTGAGTGGAAAGAGTTGACTTGGTGGCCGCAATCTGGCTCCTTGTGATGTTGATCTCAGCCTGTATGTCGTCCAACTGCTTGGTTGATGCGGCATTGGCTTCAATCAGGTTGCTGACACGCTGTTTCTCTTTGTTTAAGGTGTTGAGTTTGTCATCCAGAACTTTTACTTGGGAAGTGGCATTGGGACGGCGCGCAAGTGTCGCTTTAATTGATGATTCCAACTGTTTGATCTGCAGGTAAGTCTGAAATGTGTCAATGCATCCTACCACCTGGTTGGCATCATAGGATTCACCTTCATGAATGTTGAATTCCAACATTTTGCCGTTAGCTTCAGAAGAAACTGTGATTTCGGTAGCTTCGCAAACCCCGTATGCATCGGCGTCATTTTTATGCTTGCGACAGCTGGTAAATGTGATCAGGATAGCGATAAGGCAAAGGTAGAGACCTATTCTGTGTAAAGAGTCCTGTTTGAAAGATGTCATATATTGTTGCTTTTTTAATCGTAATTAATTGATTTTAGATAACATACAATCTTCTTTCGCCAGTGTTTTGTGGCTGGTTTTAGAAACTGCAAATATATTCTTTTTCTCGATTAATCCAACTAGTCATTTAAATGCTCAAATGGAATGGAAATAGCATTGTCGCGCTATCGGCGTCCCGACCTGAAAAAAAAACAGGTCAAGAGAAAAAGCAAAAATCAGCAACTTACCTGAGTAAATTGCTGATTTTTTGTCAAAAAAAAGAGAGACGTTCCGTGGAACGTCTCTACAGAGAGCGGAAAACGAGACTCGAACTCGCGACCCCGACCTTGGCAAGGTCGTGCTCTACCAACTGAGCTACTTCCGCTTGTGTACCGAAGGTGGGACTTGAACCCACACGCCCGTAATGGGCAAGGGATTTTAAGTCCCTCGTGTCTACCATTCCACCACTTCGGCGCGTTCAATGAACACTCTCAAAATTTGAGGGTGCAAAAATACACTTTTTTTGTTTGCTGCGCGACGAATGCATTTTTTTTCTTTTCTACTCATTAATAGCCTGTTGACCAGCCTGACGATTTCTCTCAGGATCTAATGGACACTGGTTTTTCAGGGAAACAATCTGCCTGATGGCACTTTGTGCGGTTGTGCGCCCAAACATGTCGCGAATTTTATCAAAAAATGGTGGATCCGAGAGAATTCATTTAAAAATCTTATTTTTGCCCACTCTAAAATAACTGATATGTACGAGAAGAAGTTTATGATTGAGGCCATACGCTTGGCCAATGAATGCTTTGAGACTGGCAAGGGCGGTCCCTTCGGCGCCGTGGTGGTGAAAAACGGTGAAATCGTGGGCCGTGGTCGCAATATGGTGACCGTGGATAACGACCCTACAGCCCATGCCGAGGTGCTGGCTATCCGTGATGCCTGTCGCAACCTGGGCACTTTCCAACTCGACGGATGCGAGCTCTACGCCAGCAGCGAACCTTGTCCGATGTGCTTCGGGGCAATCTACTGGGCACGACCCGATCGCATCTACTATGGAGCTCCCTGTGAGGTTGCTGCCGAAGTCGGCTTTGACGATACCTTTATTTACGAGGAGATCGGCAAGCCTATTAGCCAGTATTCTATCCCGACAGAACAACATGACGCAGATATCGCCGCGGAAACCTTTGAGCGATGGAAAGTATTTGAAAACAGGGTGGATTACTAAGACAGGAAAGACTGCTGCGGCCCTTTTCGGTTCCGAATGATCACGCGAATGTCCTCTGATGCAGTTGTGTCCATACACACCGATCCCCGGGAACTCATCCGCAAAAAACTCCTGTTTTTCAAATTTCATACAATATAACCTCTATTTCATACATTGTGAGTGGCGCAATCATTTGTTTTTTGTACTTTTGCGCCAAAATTAATGTCCTATGTCAGAATTCCTAATCATCAGAAATACCACTGAATTTATCCGTTTCGTCTTGGATAATGTGGTCTATATATCTGCTGCCGGCAATTATTCTGACATTCACACCCGCGACAATGAATCCCGCACTGTCACGCTGCAATTGGGAAAGATTGAGGATGACTATATTGAGAAAATCGCCTCTGACAAGAAGGATTTTGTGCGTGTTGGCAAGAGCCTGATCGTAAATGTGGATTATGTGCATGTGATAATCCCGAGTAAAGGAGTGCTGATTTTGTCGGATAACAGTACTTTTAAATATACCCTGAAAGCAGACAAGGATGTTTTGAAGGATATGAAGAAATATGTTGAAGCAAAATGGAAAAATGAAATACTTTGACGACATGAAAGATGATGAATTCCGAGTGATTGGCCAAAGAAATGTGCTGCCCAAACCGTTTTTTCGGAAGAAATGGTTCTGGATTGTGATGGTTCTGTCTCTGATAGCCGTTGCAGTGGTTTCGCTGCTTACTTTGAAGAATTTTTCGAAGATAAATAAAGCTTCTATGATCTCGACTTCGGTGGTGGATTCAGTCGTTGAGAAAAACAATGGACCCTCAGCCGTCTTGGTGTGGGACACGGTCATCAATGACGTCCCACTGCGGATATTGATTCCCGAGAATGCACATGCCGAGTTGATGCTGGGCATGCCTGACACGCTCGACAAATCCATCGTCATGGCTGCTCAGGCTGCAGACATACGCGCTGACAATCAGAAGATTGTGGGTGCCTTTGTGCTGAAGGGCGAGCCGATTTCATGGGGGAAAGCCAAAGCCGGTTTCTGCGCTATCGTGGAGAATCGGGTCTATGTGGGCGTGGCTGAAAACACATCCCTCTTTGAGGAGGCTACTGAGAAAGGGGGCTATTTCTTCCGACAATATCCTTTGGTGAGCAACGGAAAAATGCTGGATAACAAGCCGAAAAACAAGGCGATACGTCACTCTTTATGCGAGCTGGACGGTCGGATTGTGATGGTCAGCAGCCATACCAAAGAGTCGTTTCACGATTTTGCTCAGGCACTTGAAGATTTAGGGGTTCGTCAGGCTATCTATCTGACAGGCGCCCAGTCTTTCGGCTTCTGTCGCCCCTCATCAGATAGCCTTCTCACCTGGGGCTCGTACGAGGCCCAGACGCAATTTGAAAATGTCAACTATATAATATGGCGGGCACAGTCCCTCACAACACCGTAACACTGCCCGTGAACTGATAGGGACGGCCATTGTGGTCGGTGCAGCGGATAACGTAGGAGTAGGTGGCATCGGTCGCCAGCTTTCCGCGAACGCTGCCATCCCAAACAAAGTTCTTGTCAGTGGAGAAAAATACCATCTCGCCCCATCGGTTGAAGATGCTGATGGAGAAATCAGAAATTCTCATCTGGGCATAATCCGAAATGAAGAGTACATCGTTTAATCCGTCGCCATTGCTCGGCGTGATGGCATTGGGCAGATTCAAGACCAATGGACAAAACGGGATCGTGATCCGCTGAATGCTCTCGCAAGCACTGTTGGTGGCCGTCACGCTGTATAGACCGCTGAAGGTGACATCGATAGAGGTGGAGGATTCGCCCGTGTTCCAATGGTAGTTGTCAAAATTCAGCCCTTCAGCTATGAGGGTGGTTTCCTGGTTGGTGCAGAAATCAGGGTTGGTGGATGTTAGTCGTAGGAATGTGTCGATGACGGTCAAGTGCATGTTGACGGCACTGTCGCATTCGTGCAGAGAGGTGAACATGCGGAAGTAGTCTCCCGATTCCTCAATCACCTCCCCGTTCCATAGGTAATAACCACATACGGTTTCCCACACTTCATTCTCTTCCGGATGACCAATGGAGAGGTGTAGGGTGACGAGACTGTCGCATCCCTTCGCAGTTTGGTATAGCCTGTCGTAATCGCCACTCTCGGTATAGGTTTCGCCTTCCCAGGAATATTCCATGCAGGCGAATTTTTGGATATGCTCATGATAGGATGGCAGGATGTTCAGATGGAGGTTTACGAGGCTGTCGCACCCTTCCGTGCCCGTGAGCGTGCGGGTTGTGGTGTACTCGGTCAAGCCGTCCAACGTGTTGGCAGCGATGTTGAAGCCGTTGTTGGAATAGGCTACGCCTGCGCAGATCTCATCCGTCAGAAACGTTTCTGTAGTCTCCACAATCTCCACCGAGACGGTGTCGATCCCGGAACAAAGCACTTGCGAGCCATTCATCAGACGGGCGGTGAGCACATACTCTCCCGCCGAAGAGGTGGTCAGGTTGGCACTGTTGTCACCGGTATTCCATAAGTAGTTGTAATGGCTGTTGATGTCTGATGGCGCGAGGATGATGCTTTGTTCTTCACAAATATGTCGGTCTTCGCCCAAGTCCACGTCGGGTATGGCATGTACTTGAAGTGCAAAAGCGGTGTCGTAGGCGCATCCAAAATCATCGAGAACATGAAAGTGATAGGTCTGTTGGCCAGCTGTAACTCCCGTTAGTGAGTTCCCGGAGACCCCAATCCCGGAGAAATAGGCGGTGTCCAATCCTACCTCGTAAGACCAGTTCTGAGGCAATAAGGCAGGGTTGAGCGCCAACTCCCACTCCACAATATAGCCATTGTCTTGGTTTTCCAAATCCTGAACTTGGATGTACCAGTTGCCATTGAGGGGACATCCGATTAGCGAGGAGAAGTTCTGGTAGGGATGGTAGATGTGGGTCATGTTGGCAATGTTGGATGAATCCACACTGGGGTGATATGTGCCCACGTCCCAGTGCGGGTTGTACTGGCTGTGGATATTGGCATCGTTGTATAAGACACCGTTGGCGGGAGCATAGTTGTAGCCCAAACTGCTATTGTTTGACCAAATGTAGTTCCAAGGCTCTCCCATGGGGTTGATGCTGGGGTCGCAAGTGCCTTCGTCAGGTCGGTGGGCGATGCCCAAGTTGATGCGGTACATGCCAATCGACCAGTCGGAAGCATAGTTGGGGTGGGGCAGGATGGTGGCATTCTGGCCGTTAGGACAGTAAATCTTGATGACCAGATCCTCAATGGCGGAGTGCTCCATCTTGATGCGGACGAATAGCAAATCGTTGGCGCTGGATATCGAGGCTTCATTGGCGAAGTCGGTGAATGTCACGTTGGAGCGGTAATAGGTGCCGTAAGGCGGACAACTGATGCCGTCGGGCAGGAAGACCGTGTCTTGGATGATCAGATTGGTCTGCTGGGTGTAACTGACCTCCTGTAGCTGAAACTGATTGTTGCTGGGATACCCGATGCTGGGCGTGACCGACTGCCCGACACAAATCTGCGGCAGGTTTTGAATGGCATGCAAAGGGTTCTTGGAGGTGCGTAAACGAAATGCGATGGGCTGGCTGGCAGGACAACTCAGCGAATCTAAGGTGATGACGGAGATGTCATATCCATGCGCATCTTGGAATGTGTGGGTCAGGCTGGTGAGACCCGTGCCGTTGAGGGTGGTGTCGTTGCCAAGTTTCCAAGAAAAGAGGGTGGTCGCATCCTGCTGCCCGTATCCATGCATGTGATTGTTCGGATATAACCCCTTGACACTGAGATGGACGGTTTCCTGAGGACAAATGTCAAGATAAAAGTAGTTGTCGTCAGAATGCAGGACGGGCAGGTGGGAGCATTGAGCCGTGTCGAATACAATCTGGTATGGCTGGCAAACGGGTGCGCAGGTGGCGTGAAGTTTGAAGCCTGCACCGTGGGTGCTTCCGTGTGTGGTGGGGAAATTGGAGGAGTGAAAGCGCAAGGTCAACGCACCGGAGACATTCTCCGGACTGGCAGCGTAGGTCTGGAAAGTGGAGCTGGTTTGGTTACTGTTGTTAAGCCAGACCATAGGAGCACCGGTGGCTGTGGGACCGTCATAGATGAAGAGGGTGTCGCTCTGGTGTATGTCGATGGAAACAACCTCCAAGGCGATGCTTCCCTGGTTGGCAGTGGGGTAGATGGTGAGCGTCTGGTTGAGGTTGGGACCGTAGATGCTGCTGGCCCCGCCATTGTCATACACATAGTAGTCGCAGCCTTGTACCGAAGTCTGCGAACCCATGTTGACGGAAGTCTGGGCTGAGACAACGGAAGACAAGAAGATAAGGGTGAAGATAATATGGATAGTCTTGCTGCTCATTACAAAAAGGTTGCAAAGATATAAAAAATGAATCATTATTCAGTACCACAATTAATTTTTCAGATCTGCCGTTATGTATCTGCTATTTTTTTGCATTTTTGCAGATTGTTATTTTTTGAAAAAAATGTTTCTATGTACTTGAATGATAGTCTGAAACGGCATTACGAGGCGGATTCCTATTCGGCTCTTGAAGCACAACGGATGGCGCAATTTTACACGTTTGGACCGATGATGTTCCAGGTGGCCAGACTGATGGTCAAATGGGGTATCCTGGAAATGCTTGGCGAGGCCCCTTCCACCGAGAAAGAGGTGGCTGAAAAGGCGGGGATATCCCAATATGCTGCCAAATGCCTGCTGGAGTCTTCTCTGACCATGCATTTGGTAACGGTCGACACCACAACAAATCGCTACTCGCTTGCCAAAATCGGCTGGTTCCTCCTGCATGACCATTCCACCCGCGTCAATATGGATTTCAACAACGATGTGGTGTATCAGGGGATGTTCTATCTGGAGGATGCTTTCCGCACGGGCCAGCCAGCTGGATTGAAGACGCTCGGAGACTGGCCGACTGTCTATGAAGGCCTCTCCTCCTTGCCGGAGCCTGCTTCCTCCAGTTGGTTTGCCTTTGACCATTTCTACAGCGACACGGCCTTTGAGACAGCACTGAAAGTTGTCTTTTCCAAGCCTGTCCGTCATCTGATGGACATCGGCGGCAATACCGGACGATGGGCGATGCAATGCGTCCAACACGATCCCGAAGTGCAGGTCACCGTGGTGGATCTCCCCCAACAGTTGGAACTGATGCGCCAGCAGACGGCAGGTAAGGATGGAGCCGACAGGGTCGATGGGTTCGCCACCGATGTGCTGAAACCGGACTTCCCATTGCCTGCCCACTGTTCCTATGATGCCGTCTGGATGAGCCAGTTCTTGGATTGTTTCAGCGAAGAACAGATATCCCGAATTCTTAACCGTGTTGCCGAGGTGATGACACCAGACACCCGCCTCTATATCATGGAGACATTCTGGGATCGGCAAAAGTTCGAGACCGCCGCTTTCTGCCTCGTGATGACCAGCCTCTATTTTACCACCATCGCCAACGGCAATAGCAAGATGTATCATTCCGACGATATGATCACGCTTGTTGAAAATGCCGGCATGGAGGTGGAAAGGTCCGAAGATATGATCGGTTTGGGACACACCATTCTGATATGCCGAAAAAAATCATGATGAGTGAGCGCAAGGACAAGTCGTACTTGTTTTTTTTATATTTTTGCATTTTTTATGAATGATATGTGCAGGTTGTAAAGGATGACTGCACGAAATGTGTTGTAAGGTATTTTCATCCTTTGTGTTAAGAGTTTTTATAGAAAGATGAATAGAAGTGAAATAGAAGAAAAAGTGAATGCTTTTTTGGTAGAAGAGTTAGAGATTGAGGAGGAAAAGTTGGTGCCGGAAGCCTTGTTGAAGGAACAATTGGGCATCGACAGCCTGGATTTTGTTGATATTGTAGTCATCGTGGAGAAACTGTTTGGGTTTAAAATCAAACCTGAGGATATGAAGAATGTGAAAACCCTTTCCCAGTTTTACGATTATATCGAATCCAAGGTGGCATAATCTCATAGACTATGGCAGCTGAGCGGGCTTGGCAGGGCACTACTGACGGTAACTCGTGGATGCACCGGAACCTCATTCGGATCATGAGGATTGTGCCGTTACGGCTTATGTACGGCTTCGTCGCTCTGTTTGTGGTCCCCTTCTATTTCGTCTTTTCCAAGGGCTTTCGTCCTACCTATCGTTTTTTTCACCATAGGCTTGGCTATTCATCCGTGAAGTCTTTCTTCGCGACTTATTGCAACTTCTGCCGCTTCTCTCAGGTTATCCTGGATCGATTTTACTGCTATGCAGGCGGGAAGTTTGAGTTCCAAATCGACCAATATCAACTTTATCAGGATTGCGCTGCTGCAGAGCCGGGCTTCCTGATCCTGAGTGCCCATGTCGGTAACTATGAGCTGGCGGGCTATTCCCTCGTGGCAACCCAAAAACGATATAACACCCTCGTCTTTGGCGGTGAGGCTGAATCTGTGATGCAGAATCGCCAGAAGATGTTCGCCGATACGAATATCCGAATGATCTTGGTGAAAGAGGATATGTCGCATATCTTCTTGATGAATAGTGCATTGGAAAATGGAGAGAGCGTCAGCATCCCCGCTGATCGGGTGGTGCATAACCAGAAGACGGTGACCTGCAACTTGCTGGGCGCTCCGGCCAAACTGCCGCTGGGTCCTTTTATGATGGCGGCTCAACGCGATGTGGCCCTCCTCTCAATCCAGGTGATGAAAGAGTCAGCCAAGCAATATCATATCTACATCGAACAGCTGAAGAGTGAGTCGGCTTCCGTCCGTGACAAGGCTGCTGATTTGGCACAACAGTACGCCAACCATGTGGAGTCCGTAGTCCGGAAATACCCCTATCAATGGTTTAACTATTACGATTTTTGGCAAGCCTGACAATGAATTTTACCGATATCCACATACAATCTTTGCTCCCTCAACAACCACCGATGGTGATGGTGGATCGTTTGCTCTCTGCAGACCTGAAGACCGCTGTTACCTCGTTGGAAATTCGGGCAGATAATATGTTCGTCGAGCATGGAATGCTGAAATGCTATGCTTTGATTGAGCATATTGCGCAGACCTGTGCTGCCCAATTGGGCTTTGTGGATAAGTATCTGCGAGGACAGGATGGCGTGAGGATCGGTTATATTGGCTCTGTTAAGAAGATGCGGGTGGAGACTGCCCCTAAAGTCGGGGAGGTGCTGACGACCCGCATGGAGGTGTTGGAAGAGGTGATGGATATGAAGTTGATATCAGCCGAGACATTTGTCGGTGAGCGCCGAATCGCCTCCGCTGAACTGAAAATAGCCCTGTCGGGAGAAAGGATTGGTGTATGATAGTCAGGAAGATAGGCGAGAGCATGATTACGCCTCTGGGCTTTTCCGTGGAGGAGAACTTCCAAGCTGTGCTTGAGATGCGCTCTGCGTTGCGTCTCTATGAGCATTGCTGGAACATGCCCTTCCCCTGCCAACTCTCCCTGATCCCCGATGATCTGTTGGAGGCTGCATTCCAAGAGGAAGTCGAACTGCCCAGACTTCCATCCCCAGCATGTACACGATTTGAGAAGCTGTCGTTGCTGTCGGCTGTGAAAGCGGTCAGACAGAGTGGCATAGACCCGAAGTCAGAAAGGGTCCTCTTTGTGCTGTCGTCCACCAAAGGCAATGTGTCTTTGCTTTCTGAGAAAACGGTCGATATGCAGAGGGTCACCCCTGCCCATACGGCCCAGCTGCTTGCTGATTATTTTGGCAACCCGAATACACCGATAACCGTCTCCAATGCCTGCATATCAGGCCTGTGTGCCCAGATGGAGGCTTATCGTTGCCTTCTGTCTGGACAATATGATGCTGCGGTGGTCGTTGGTGCCGATGCACTCTCGCCCTTCATCGTGGCGGGTTTCCAGTCATTGCGCGCCTTGTCGGTGGAGCAGTGCCATCCATTCAGTGACAGTCGGAAAGGGTTGAACCTGGGCGAAGCTGCTGCTGCCGTAGTTTGGGAAGCTGCCGAAGACTATGCTCTTGACACCTCTTGGAAGATGATGGCGGCTGCCGTGCGCAACGATGCCAACCATATCTCCGGCCCCTCCCGCACGGGAGAAGGCAGCTATCGTGCACTCCAAGCCGTGCTGCAGCGAAGTGGCTTGTCAGCCAAGGACTTGGCGTGCCTGAATGTGCATGGGACGGCAACCCTCTACAATGATGAGATGGAGGCTGTCGCCATTAGCCGGGCGGACCTTGCCAGTGTGCCGGTGAATGCCTTGAAAGGTTACTATGGCCATACGCTTGGTGCCGCCGGCGTGTTGGAGGTGCTCCTGACCATGTGTGCCCTGGACCATGGGCTTGTCCCCGCCACCCGCGGATTCGAAGGACTTGGAGTCTCCGTGCCCCTTCAAGTGTCGGCGGAGACGATGAAGACAAGCCAACGCTCATTTGTGAAACTATTGTCCGGCTTTGGAGGCTGTAATGCCGCCGCCGCCTTTACCCGTTAATTGCTGTACGATGAAGAAAAGGATCACACATTCGGTTAAATTGACTTGTCAGACCTTGGAGGTGGATGGTAAACGCGTGGCCATGGCGGTGGAGGGGGAGTCTTTCCTCACCTCGTTGTATCATGCGGCATCCATAGAATATCCCAAGTTCTTCAAGATGGATCTCTTGAGCAAGGTCGGCTTCATCGCTTCCGAGTACCTGCTGAATGCAGAGGGGAAAGAGCGTTTTCAGCCTGCAGACGACCGCGCGATACTCCTGTTCAATAGAAATTCTTCTTGGAATGCCGATACAACATTCCAGCAGACAATAGACAATCCTGAGGAGTTCTACCCGTCACCGGCGGTGTTTGTTTATACACTCCCGAACATCGTCACCGGCGAGATTGCCATCCGGAACAAATATCATGGCGAGAGCGACTTTATCCTCCTGCCGGAGATGTCCGAGGCGGCCATGGACCAGGCGATAGACCGGGCTTTTCTGGATCCGGCGACTACGAGCGTGTTGGCGGGATGGGTGGAAGCCATTTCAGAAGATGATTTTGAAGCCTTCTTAACCATAACGGAAGGCTATTAATGGATAAGTAAACCTATAAAGATATGGAACTGATTGATGAATTAAAAACGAAAATGATTGAGGCGTTGAATCTGGAGGAGATGACGCCAGCTGACATTGACGAACAAGCCCCCTTGTTTGGCGAAGAGGGCCTCGGTCTGGATTCTATTGACGTCTTGGAGCTGATCGTGCTGCTCGATCGTACCTATGGTATCAAGATTGAGGATCCGAAGCTGGGCAAGGAGATCTTTACGTCTGTGCGCACGATGGCCGACTACGTGGCTGCAAACCGAACCAAATAGATGTATCCACGGGTTGTCATCACCGGCATGGGAGTCGTCTCTGCACTCGGAGTGGGTGTGGAGGCCAATGCGTATGCGCTGAAGAAGGGACTCTCCGGCATCGGTACGGCGCGCTTCTTGCCTACCGACCACTTGGAGTTTCCTATCGGGGAAGTCCCGATGGGGAATGACGAGCTATGCTGGATGCTGGGACTGCCTCCCGGGCCGACCTGCTCGCGCACCCGACTCTTGGGAGTAGTGGCTCTGCGGGAGGCGCTGACCATGGCAAATCTGCAACACCACGCTGGCCTGGCCCTGATCTCGGGGACCACAGTCGGAGGTATGGATGTCACGGAACGGCTCTATCCCAACCCGTTGCCTGAGGGTGTGTCCGATGTTCACGACTGTGGCGCTTCCACCAATGCCATCGCCGATGACAGCGGCGACTTCAACTATACGGCTACCGTCTCCACGGCCTGCTCTTCCGCCATGAATGCCTTGATTGCCGCTAAGCTGATGATCGAAAGCGGCGAGCGCGACATCGTTGTGGCAGGAGGCGCGGAGGCTATGTCGCTGTTTCACCTCAATGGCTTTAAGTCGCTGATGATCCTGGATCGGCAACGGTGCCGTCCGTTCGACAAGACCCGTGCGGGCCTGAACTTGGGCGAGGGCGCGGCCTATCTCGTGCTTGAGAGCGAAACCTCGGCGCTGAGACGTGGCGTGAAGATCATTGGGGTGCTCAGTGGTGCAGGCAATGCCTGCGATGCCCATCACCAGACCGCCTCTTCGGAAGATGGTGAGGGCGCCTTCCGGGCTATGAAAATGGCCCTTGACGATGCGGGGTTGTCAACATCCGACATTGGCTATGTGAATGCGCATGGCACGGGAACCCCCAACAATGACGCCTCTGAGAGCGCTGCGCTGAGGCGCGTCTTTGGCGACCAGCTGCCGCCAGTATCCTCCACAAAATCGTTAACCGGACATACGACCAGCGCCTCGGGTTCCCTGGAGGCGGCCTTCTGTCTCATGGCGATGCAACAAGGATTTTTGCCTGCTCAATCTGAATTTGAAAATAATGATGATCAATGCATCACACCTGTTACCGCAAGCAATGCTTTAGATGCGGAACTGCATCATGTGATGTGTAATGCCTTCGGTTTCGGAGGCAACGATTCGTCTATAATCCTATCCCGTTATGAATAAGGTGTACGTGACAGCAATCGTGAAAGAGGTCCCATTGGAGGAATACGGGCAATACCTGCCTCCGATGAAGGCCCGGCGCATGGGCAAGTTGCAGAAACGAGCTCTTGTGACCGCACTCAAGGCGATGGAAGCCAGTGGCATCATGGTGCCGGACGCCATCATCAACGGGACTGCCATGGGTTGTATGGAGAATACAGTGCAGATGCTCGATGGTTTGATGAAGGAAGGGGAGCAGATGAACATGCCGACCTGCTTCATGCAGTCCACCCACAACACGGTGGCTTCCATGATTGCCATCTATACGAAGAATCACGGTTACAACACGACCTATTCCCACCGTACCATCTCTTTTGAGTTGGCTTTGCAGGATGCGCTTTTGCGCTTACGCACGGGACTCCTGCGCACAGCGCTAGTGTGTGCCAATGATGAACTCACGGAACTGCAACAACAACAGCCCCGCTTTTTCGGCCAACTGGAGGTGCAGGATCGCTCCGAGGCGTGGATGCTCTCCGTGGAGCCGGGCGATCACCCGATCTATGAGATTGAAAATGTGAATATTATACATCAAAAAGGCATGGAAGACCGTGCCGTTATCCAAAAAATATCGCTATGAGACTAATCGTTTTGGCCATCATACAGTCTGTTCTCCTATGCTCTGGACAGGTCTTTTTGAAATTTGCGCTTCAGAAAATGGACACATTTGCCTGGAAATGGTCGTTTTTTGCGTCACAGCTTACCAATTGGTGGTGGCTGGCCTGCGGCGCTGCATACGGTACAGGTGCCGTTCTCTGGATGTACATCCTCAAGAACTTCCCCTTCTCCAGAGCCTATCCGCTCATCTCGTTGAGCTACGTCTTTGGCATGATCGCCGCCGTGCTGGTATTCCACGAAACAGTGCCTGCAACCCGCTGGATCGGCGTGCTGCTGATCATGGCGGGATGTTATTTCGTGGCACAGTGAGAAACGGAGAGTTAATAGATGATAGATAATAATTAATAGTTAATAGATAATAGTTGATAATTTAGGGCTAATGGCCAACGGCTAACGGCTAACAGCCAAAGTTCAAAGTCAAAGTTCATAGATAATAATTAATAATTCAGGGCTAATGGCTAACAGCTAACGGCTAATGGCTAACAGCCAAAGTTCAAAGTCAAAGTTCACAGTTAATGCAATGAGACAGATATTCTTGATAATCAGTATTTTGTTTGCCCTGATGGGGAGTGAGGCGCAAACGCTGGCCAAGACCTCCCCGGAGCAGTCTAAGAAGATGCTGGAGACGGTCGCGAAAGCCACATCCACGGTGAAATCGATCCAGTGTGACTTCACTCAGGTGCGTCACTCCACGATGCTCAAGGAGAAGCAGATATCCAAAGGTCAGATGTACTTTGCAGGCAAAAACCTTAAGTGGGCTTATACCTCACCGAACAAGTACGCCCTGATAGTCAAGGACGATGGCCAACAGGTGCTGATACAGCAAGACGGCAAGACCAGAAAGGCGGAGGGACAGAGTGGACAACTGTTCAAGGGCATCGCGCAGATTGTGATGAACAGCGTGACGGGTGCAGCCCTGTCCAATAGTAGCGACTTCTCGGTTGAGATGTACACACAGGCAAACACTTGGGTGGCCAAATTGACCCCCAAACAAGCCAAGTTGAAGAAGATGTTTTCATCTATCTATCTTTATTTCAATGATAAGCACAATGCTGTCTATAAAGTCGAGATGAAAGAGGCAAGTGGTGATGTCACCACCATCACCTTCTCCAATGTGAAACTCAATGAGAAAATCTCAGATTCGGTATTCAATTCATGATGATTAAATCTTTGAGGAAAAGATGAGGTTAGAAAACGAATTATATAAGCTTGTCGATAGAGACGAAAGGTCCGCGCGGGTACGCCTGCTGCCGGACAGCGTCATTTTCAAAGCGCACTTCCCTGGGAATCCTGTGACACCAGGAGTTTGTCAGGTTGGAATGGTGGAGGAGCTGGTCGAGATGATACTTGATTGCAAACTGCATCTTCGCGAAGTCAAGTCGCTTAAATATCTGGAGGTCTTGAGGCCGCAACCCGATCAGACGGTTGTCATATCCTTCGACAATCTGGAGCCGGAAGATGCCGAGTTGAAAGTCAAGGGAAGTATAGCCGCTGAGGATAAGATATTTACGAAGTTCTCATTAGTATTTGTGAAGCAATGAATGAAGACTGGGGACACTTTTGCGATGAGGAGCGCATCTGTGTGATCGTTCCGACCTACAATAACGAAAAGACCATTGTGGAGGTCATTCGCCGTATCCAGTCATTTACCCATAATATTATTGTGGTGAACGATGGGAGCACGCCCGAAACGATGTCCCTCATCACCAATTCTTTTCAAGATGATCGTCCTGACGTGGTGGATTATGCTCCCAATCGGGGCAAGGGTTATGCGCTGATGCAAGGCTTTCGTAGAGCCTTGGAACTTGGCTACCGTTACGCCATTACCATCGACTCTGACGGGCAACATTATCCGGAAGATATCCCCTTGTTTCTGGAGGCGTTCAAGGGAAACCGAGGTTCGCTGATTGTGGGTGCGCGCAATCTGACCGCCGACAATATGCCCTCCAAGAACACCTTCGCCAACAAGTTTTCCAACTTCTGGTTCCGGCTGCAGACGGGCATCCCGTTGGAAGATACGCAGAGTGGATTCCGTCTTTACCCCTTGGAATCCATCAACTTGCGTTGGCCTATAACCCCGCGTTATGAGGCAGAGTTGGAGCTGCTAGTCTTCTCCGCATGGCGTGATGTCCCCGTGATGTCAGTGCCTGTGCGTGTCTATTACCCACCCGAGGATGAACGTGTTAGTCACTTTAGACCGTTCTGGGACTTTTTCCGCATCAGCGTGCTCAATTCCATCCTTACCTTTGGAGCGCTGCTTTACTATCTGCCTTTAAAACTATGGCGGAGATGCACGAAGAGATAGTGGTGGAAGGGTAGTCCTCTCTGTTTGGAAATTTTGTGTATGTTTGCAATCTTTTTATGGCGTAGTTTGAATTTTGTAAACTACTGCTGTAGAAGTTGATAGCGACAATACACGCTCATGACTGGATTTTTTTTGCGGATATATGACTTCCTGGAGAAGCATCGCGGCTTGGCCATTGCTATAGCCGTAACGCTCACCATGCTCTTTGCTTTCCTGGCATCGCGTGTACACTATGAGGAGGACATCGCCAAGTTTCTGCCCCGTGATGAGAAGAGTTTGAAATATCAGGAGGTCTATCAGCAGTTTGCGGCCCAGAACAGGATTGTTCTGGTCTTCTCGGCCGTTGACAGTTTTGATCTCTATGCGATGGAGGAGTCCATGCAGCTCTTAGGCGATAGTCTTTCCGATCAGGAGATGGTAGACAACCTGAATGTGAGTGTGGACGAGTGGCAGTTTCTGGATTTGATGGATGCGATGTACGCCCACCTGCCTTGTCTCTTGGAAGATTCTGATTATCTGCGTATTGATTCTTTATTGCACGAGCCAAACCTCGTGGAGGACCAGTTGGGCCGGATTGACCGTATGCTGATGTTCCCCACGTCAGGCATGTTTCGTCATAGCATGATGAATGATCCGCTGCAGCTGTTCACGCCCGTGCTGCAAAGGCTGAATACCTTGAAGTTGAATGACGCTTTTCAGGTGATGGATGGATATCTCTTCACAGCTGACGGCCAACATGGCATTATCACTTTCGACAGTCCGTATGGCTCCAATGAGAGTCATCTGAATGGCCTGTTGTCCGATTTTTTGGATGAAAAGATTGCTGAGGTCCAGGCTCAGGTGCCCGGGGTGGCCATTGCCGCGGTGGGAGCGCCGTTGATTGCGGCGACCAATGCGTCGCAGATTAAGCGCGATTCTCTTTTGGCGGTTGCCATCGCTGTTATCCTCATTCTCACAATCCTGTTGTTGCATTATCGTCGGCTCTCCGACATCCTTTGGGTGGGGGCCTCGATACTCTTTGGGGCCTTGTTTGCTCTGGCGGGTGTGGCCATCATCAGGGGTGGTATCTCCATTATCGTGCTGGGCATCGGTTCTGTTATCGTCGGCATTGTGGCCAACTACCCGTTGCACTTCCTGGATGCTTATAAGGAGGTGGGCAATCGGCGGGAGGCTTTGCGCGAGATGGTGCTGCCACTCTTCATTGGCAATTTGACCACGGTGGCGGCCTTCTTCTGCCTGCTTTGGCTGGATGCACAGGCCATGCGCGACCTGGGACTCTTCGCGTCGCTGATGCTCATCGGTACGATCCTTTTCGTGCTCATATTCCTGCCCCAGTTCATGCACCATCGTCCCCAACCGTCCGAACATCGGCTGTTCGCCAAGCTTGCAAGCCTCCAATTGTCCCGCAGCAAAGCCCGCCCGTGGATATTCCTCGTCGGCTTGGTGGTGACGATTATCCTGGGCTATCTCTCCCAACGGATCACTTTTGACAGCGACCTGTCACATATCAACTATATGACTCCCGAGCAGCGGAAGAACTTGGAAATACTCTCCCAAGTGCAGTCCTCTGACATGATGTATGCTGTGGCAGAAGGTGCCACTCTGCAGGAGACGGTGGACCGTAATGCAGCTTTGATCAACCAGCTCAAAGGTTGCGAGGCGGTGCAGTCCGTCAGCGGAGTGGGGGAGGTGCTGCCATCCCAACAGCAGCAGAGAGCTGCCGTAGACCGCTGGAATTCCTTCTGGCAAGAGGAGTCCCGACAATCATTCATTCAAGGGTTTAAGCGTAAGGCGGCAACTCATGGCTTTACGGATGAGGCTTTCCAGCCCTTTGTGGAAAGGACAACCCAACAATGCGAGGTCGCTGACATAGATGACTTCAATGACATCGTGGAACCGTTTACCGACAAGTATATTTATGCTGCGGAGTCGGGATGGAGGATTGTCAATTACGTCAAGACAACCGATCCTACAGCGGTGCATCCGTTGTTAGATGATGGTGATGAGAGCTTGTACGCATTCTCGGGCAGCGATCTGGGACATCAGCTGGTGGACATGCTCCGTGGCTCGTTTAACTATATCGGGCTGGTGTGCAGCATGGTGGTTTTCATTTTCCTGTTGATCTCCTTTAAAAGAATCGAGCTGGCCCTACTGGCATTCCTGCCCTTGGCTGTCGGCTGGATCTGGATTCTGGGTATCATGCATCTTACTGGTATTCAGTTTAATATCGTCAACGTTATTCTGGCCACCTTCATTTTTGGACAGGGTGACGACTATACCATCTTCATCACGGAGGGGTTGTTGTACGAGTACACGACCGGCAAACCGCGTCTTGCCTCGTATAAGCATAGTGTTGTCATCTCGGCCCTGATCATGTTCGCGGGCGTGGGTTGTCTGATTGTCGCCAAGCATCCGGCCCTGCGCTCCCTGGCGTTGGTCACGATCGTCGGTATGGCCATGGTCGTGCTGATGGCTACCTTTATCCCGCCGTTGATCTTCGATTGGCTTACCAAGAAGAAAGGAGTTAAAAGGGAAACGCCCATCACGCTCGGACGACTGTTGTACACCCTTTTTATCGGAGTGTGGTTCCTATGTCTTTTCCTCTTCCTGATTCCCTATACAGCGGTTTATTTCTTGTTCGGGAAGAACACGGAGGAGAAGAAGCTGCGTTATCATGCGTTGTTGAGTAGAATGGCCAATTTTTACATGCGCTATCTGCCGTTTGTCAGGTTTAGCAAGAGCAATGTCGCTGCCGAGACCTTTGAGAAGCCCGCTGTGGTTGTGGCGAATCATCAGAGCCATCTCGACCTGCTTTGCATGATGTCGTTGACCCCGAAGATTGTCTTCCTGACCAACGACTGGGTGTGGCGGAATCCGTTCTATGGCTTGGTCATCCGCAAGGCCGAGTGCTATCCGGCAAGTGACGGCATGGAGCAGAATCTGCCTCGGCTTCGCGATCTGTATGCACGAGGCTATTCCATCTGCATCTTCCCCGAAGGCACGCGCTCCCCGAAATGCGAGATCCTGCGCTTCCACCGAGGAGCCTTCACGTTGGCTCGCGAACTGGGTGCCGATATCCTGCCAGTCTTCCTGCACGGTGTGGGCCATGTGCTGCCTAAGGAGGAGTTGATGTTCAGGCGAGGCGACATCCATATTGAGATTGGAGAACGTGTACGTCCATACGAGGAAGTGCAGGCCGATACGGATAGCGAGCGTGACCGCGTGGTGACCAAGCAAATGCGGCATTTCTATCAGGATCATTATGCCGAGATTTGTCAAGAATTGGAAACACCAGCGTATTGGAGACATTTCCGAAAATATCAGGATCGATACAAGGTTCCTGTAGATAATCAATAAGAGTGCTAATCATGACTGATCATCATATCCATATTATCGGCGGCGGTATCGGCGGGTTGTTCACAGCTGCGCTTCTGGCCAAGGAGGGCTATAAGGTGACTGTCTTGGAGCGTAGTGCGCATGTGGGCGGCGGCTTGCAGTCGTTTTCCCGCAACGGGGTCACCTTTGATGCCGGCATGCACGTGGTGGGTGGGCTCCAGCCCGGTGGCTCGCTCAACCGCATCTGCCGTCACCTCGGCATCCTGGACCAGCTGCACTATAGACAGGTCGATGCCGATTGCGGAGACGAGGTGTTCTGTTTCGAGGACAGGACTCGCTACCGCATTCCGCAGGGCAAGGAAGCCTTCACGAAATATTTCCAGCAGCTTTTTCCGGAAGAGCGGGATGACATCCAACGCTATGTGGATCACCTGTTTGCTATGGCTGACAAGGTTGATTTCTTCTTCCTCAGGCCCGGTAGCGAGGCGACGATAGGGGATGATACATTCTACCAGTCTTCAGCACAGTTCATTGCCGACCATGTGCGTGATCCGAAGTTGCGCAGTCTGTTAGCTTACCTCAGCCCGCTGTGTGGGGGTGATGCCGGATACACGCCGGCCTATATCTTTGCTTTGATCAACTATCTCTATATCAGTGGTCATTACCGTTTTGAAGGACCTGCGGAACAGCTGGCTAAGGCGTTGGTGCACCGCATTGGCGAGCTGGGTGGCGAGGTGTTGACCAACGCGGAGGTTGTTGACCTTCGCATGGAAGATGGAAGAGTGCAGTCTCTCATTACCACTGACGGTCGCAGTCTGAAAACGGACCTCGTCATCTCCTCCATCCATCCACAAGCGATGTTAAAAATTGTCAATGGCCCATTGTTCACGAAGGCTGCCCGCGCGCGTTTGTCGGCTGCCCCGAACAACTATTCCGCTTATTGCGTCTATGTGGTGCTCAAAGATGGAATGTTCCCGTATCTCAATCATCCGTGTTATGGCTGGGACGATTACGACAAGGTGTGGCAGTTCGGAAAGTATGATGAAGAGAATTGGCCGCAAAATTTCGTCTATTTCACCCCGTGCGAAAAGGATCAAGGCCCCTACGCAAGGGCTTTGCAGGTGATCGTCTTCTCTCCGTTTTCCATGGTTGAACGATGGGCGGACACAACGGTCGGGAAGCGCGGAAGTGAGTATGAGATGTGGAAAGCAAAACACACGGAGCAGATATTGGATAAGCTGGAACTATGCCATCCAGGGTTTCGTGCGTGTGTGGAGGCCGTCTATGATGCCACGCCGCTGACCATCCGCGACTACTTCAACGAGCCAGAGGGGTCGCTCTACGGATTGCAGAAAGACAGCCGGGATCCGTTTGCTGGCTATTTGCCGATTCGCACCAGAGCTGAGAACCTCTTGATGACCGGCCAGAATGTCTTCCTGCACGGCTGTTGTGGCGTGCCGCTCACGGCGGTGATGACTGCCGAGGCCGTGATGGGGGAGAAAGACGGAATTGTGAAACAGTTAGAAGTTGGCAGTTAGAAGTTAGCAGTTATGAGAAAATATAGAATCCTTATAGTATGTGTTGTCCTGATATTGTTGAGTGACAATATCTTTGCGCAGAAGTTGACAGAGTTTCTGCCCGAGGGACGAAAAGCGGATACGGCCGTAGTGGTGTGTCCGGGCGGCAGCTATTACTGGCTGGCGAAACGCGGTGAGGGCAGCGAGGTGGCGCAGTGGCTGAATGCCAACGGCTATGCCGCCTACGTCTTGGAATACCCCGTCTCCGGTTGGTGGTCGTGGTTCACCCATATCCGGCGGAGCTGCTGCACGCAATATCCGGGACAATTGAATGCGCTGGAAGATGCGTTAAAAACCGTTAAATCGAAGGGCTATAAAACTGTCGGTGCGATGGGCTTCTCCGCCGGCGGTCATCTGGTGATGAGTGGTGCCGAACTTTTGCCCGACAGCACCGCGCCCGACTTCGTGGCGCCCATCTATCCTGTGATCACCATGCGCGAACCATACGTGCACAAACGCTCCCGTCGTGGACTCATGGGAGAGCGTCGCCAGCATGACCCCATGATGTGGGATTCCCTCTCGTTGGAACTGCACGCCGCTCAGGTGCGCTGCCCTGTATTCCTGCTCAGCTGCGTGGATGACCCTACCGTGGACTGGCATAATGCCAAGATGATGGCGGACTCGCTGAAAGCGTATGATAAGGTGAACGTCTATTACATGAATCCTCAGCAGGGAGGGCACGGCTTTGGCGTGAACAGGGATAAAATGGACAAACACGAAGTCAAGGATGTGCTCGCATGGCCGGATGAGTTTCTTGCCTGGCTGCGGCGCGGTGCTCGTTGATTCTGAGTCCGTTATGCTATAACTATTTAGTATACGTGATGGGGATCTCGAAGAGACAGCGCACCAGTCTTCCGTCAGACTTTCCAGGCTTCCACGGCGGCATGGCCGAGACCGCCCGTACCGATTCCTCGTCGCAGGCGGGATAAAGCGAGACCTTCACTTCCGCATGAGCTACACAGCCGTCTTTTTCCACCGCAAATTCGATTAAGTTCGTGCCCCTGATGTTGTTCATTTGGGCTTTCTCAGGGTAAACCACTTCATTTCTAAGGAAGTTCATAAGCCTGTCGATTCCGCCCGAATATTCCGGCATATCTTCGACGGGCAAAGGTTTTGTTTCCCCTTTTTCGTGCTCAGTCTCAGTGTTGGACGGTATGTCGGCATTGTCAGGCTCGTTGTGCTGGGCTATATATTCAAGGTATTCGCGGCAGTATCCGACTTTTTCGAGGAGACGCTGCTTTTCAGAGCCAGTGCTGAGGTTAGCGGCCTGTTGGTAAAGACGGAACGCTTCGTTTTTGTCCTCTTTCACGTCTCTGCCACACCAGTAGGCGTCGCCCAGTCTTTCCACCGCTTCCACATGGTTAGCGTCGACCGCCTTCTTCAGATAATGAATCGCTTTCTCCATGTCGCCGCACTTTCTGTACGCGTTGGAGAGCTTGAAAGCATCCGCATCCTCCAGCCGATTCAGGAGTTCTATGGTTTTGATTTGCTCGCACGGCTGGTCACTCAAAAGGTCGTTTTCCGCAACCTTGAACAAAGCTTCCAGATTCCCTTCGTTAGCTGCTTTCCGGTAATAGTTCAAGGCTTTCGGCCACTGTTTCTCACCAGCGGCCTCATATTTTCGCGCCTTCAGCAGCGCCTTCTCGCCCTGAGCGTGCAGCAAGCCGAAAGAGAGTGCGATCAACACTATGGTGGAAAGAATGTGTCTCATATTCAATCATGTTTAGTTGCTTGCAAAAATAGCATTTATTTCAAACGCGTTAATTATTGTTTATAGAAATGACTGCTTTTCTGCATAACGCGGACGTGAAAGGGGTCTTCAGTATGCAGTTCTAGTCATAGTTGGATTTCGATGCTGATTGTTAAAGAAGGCAAAGGTACTGAAAATTTCAATGGACCGCACGGCACAGCAAATTATGTGTATTTTTGCCGCTCGAAATTCATGGTGCAAGAATGACTCATACAGCTAAACGGACGGCATTCATCATCGGTGGGACGATCCTTCTCGCCATAGGTCTGTTTGCCCTTTTCGGAAGGCACACCAAGGTGGCCGAAAGCATCAAGCAGCAGACCGCAGTTCTGCTCAAGAAAGAGTACATCCCTAACCAAAATGTGGATGTGGAATCCACCATGGCCTTCCAGAAGTTAGATTCGCTGTATGCCAACTTCCGGAAGGATTTCCGAATGCACTACCAGACCATTGCCACCGCCACCTTCCCCGACAGCAGCCGCATCATCCTCATCGCCGAGCCGGCCCCGTTTTTCGAACTCGACAGCCTGGAGAATATTTGCAGTCGCTTCACCCATCAGACTACGCAACGAAGCTTCAAGATCGGCTACGATGGGCATGTCACGGATATGGCTGTTGTGTTGGGTAATGCCACCACCGAGAACATGGATAACCTCGTGGCCAAGATCTCCCAGCAGCAATACCTCTCTGATTATAAACCCAATGCGCTTGACCTGCTGGGCGGAGAGAAACGACACTATTTTTCGGGCGACAATCTGGACTATCAGATCACCTTGGGCGAGTTTGACGACTGGTTCTTCGCCGCGGGAGAAGCCTTTATTGATGATGCTGACACGGCCAACGATTTGACTGTCAGCGATATGTTCCAGCAACAGCGTCGCGGGGTCTTCTTCAGTCGTGAACCGGGCCTGGTGGCTTGGAGCATCCGTCGCGACAGTGACCTCTCCGAGCAGGCGGGCGACATCCGTCGGTTCGCCCTCGATGCGGACCTTATCCTCGGCGCCCTGCGGGATTCCGCCACGTTGGTGGTCATCGGTCGCGAGCGCGAGACACCGTTGGAGATGCTGCCGCCCCTGCGGGTGGAGAGTGTCCTGCTGGTCGCTTCCATTAGCAGCAAGGAGCTCTCGCAGAGCCTTGACATCAACGACTGCATGGCCGGCAAGATGAGCAATGGGCGTGACTGGTGCCCCACCTACCTCAGCCGCGAACTGGAGAACACCGAGTTGGGGCATCTGCTCACCATCACCGATGTGCTGCTCAAGGACTGGTCGGAGAACGGCACCATACAGGAGGCATGCTATCATTATCCATCTCCTGGGCGTTTTCCATTCGATAGACCACTGTTCAAGAAGTTGGGACTCAGCGAGTTGGTTTATAACTGGAATACGGCCAACACCATGTACGCCATCGATTTGCCGGAATACACCATCTATACGCTCAACCGTACCGGGGCCTTGCCGGTGTCTTATTTCCATTCGCAGAGCAGCGGTGCCAGCGTTGGGGCGCAGTATGAGCGGCAGGCGGGCAACTATTTCGCCAACTGTGGCAATACGGATATTGCCCGTGTGGTGCAGTATGTCGCACTTTATCAACTGTTTATGGATAACGGCATCACCTACAAGGGCAACCTGCTCCATCCCGCCTTTCCGTCAAACAAGCCCTACCTGTTGGCCAAGCCCTGCCGTGACCTGCTGGACATCCTCAAGAATCTGACAGACAGTAGGATCAATGAGCTCTCCGACACGTTGACGACTCTTCACTTTGCCGCTTATGTTGAGGAGCAGGTCAGCAAGCAGTTGAGAAAGAACGAACAAGAGTATAACTTCACCTATACGGATGAGCATGAGCGGGCTATTTACCGGGATGTCAACCAGCATGAGAAGGCTGATCTGGCTGGGGAGTTCCGTGGGGCTCGTTCCATGCTACAGGGGCTTTCCGAGGAGGAGTACACGAAGTTGGTGCGTTATTTGGCCTACCCGCGAGGTACGATGGTCAACAGTCGGGAGACCTACGACCGTATGTTGCGGGCGCAGAAGGTCAACAAGCTGTTGCGGCATATCGGCAAGAACAACCTGCCCCTCTTGGGTATTGACTTGGCGAAGGTGCGCGACTACTTTGTGGGCAGCCTGCGTAACAGCGGGGGCCGCTATCTCAAGACACCGTCGGTCATCGTGACTTATAACGACCTGAACACCACGGGCGGCCACAACATCTCCTCACGGATCAGCAGGGTGGGCAGCACCACGAACTACAAGCGGTCCGGTGGTGGCGCTCCGGTGGCGCACGCTACCCCTCTGCCTGCATCGACTCCCTCTGCGCCGTCAGCAAGTTCGCCATCCGCGAATGCCAAGCCCTCCTCGGGCAGTGGCCCGTCCGCGAGTGCCAGACCTTCCACGGGCGGGAAGCCCTCTGCCAGCGGTAGTCCGTCATCGGGCAGCAGGCCCACGACGACGGCCAAACCCTCTGGCAGCACCTCGTCTTCGGCCAAGAGCAGTACGGCATCGTCTTCCGTTAGACCCTCTTCTTCCGGCTCCGTCCGTCCGCGCACCAGCGTGGTCGGCGGCGGTGCGAGAACGACGAGAGGGTTCTGAATCCTTGTGATCATCTAACCAACTATTTTACTATCTTTGCGGCCGTTTTTCATCCGTTGATTATGATTGACAGGAATCCAGATATAGAATTCGCTTCTGCTGACGAGATCAAACAGTATCAAGAAGTGAAACTGCACGATGCGTTAGCCTATCTGCAGCAGCATTCTCGCTACTACCAGCGTATGTTCGAGCGTTACCGCATTCATGTGGAGAAGATACGCACTATCGAGGATCTGGTGAACATCCCCTTCACGGAGAAGAAAGACCTGCAGCTCTTCAACGAGGACTTCCTCTGTGTGCCTAAGGAGAAGGTGATCGACTACATCACCACAAGTGGCACGCTGAGCGACCCCGTGACCTTCTGCTGTACCGAGAAGGATCTGCAACGGCTGGCTTATAACGAGAAGAAGAGTTTCGAATGCGCCGGACTGAAACCCGGCAACATCCTCCAGTTGATGGTTACACTCGACAAGCGGTTCATGGCCGGACTGGCCTATTTCCTCGGACTGCGCGAGTTGGGCGCCTCGGTCATCCGCGTGGGTAATGGTATCCCCGAGTTGCAGTGGGACACCATCCAGCGCATCAAGCCTGACAGCATCATGTGCGTGCCTTCGTTCATCCCGCGACTTGTCCAATACGCTGAGGACCACGGTATCGACTATCAAAACTCCAGCATTCGCAAGATCATCGGGATAGGGGAGAGCCTGCGCAATCAAGACTTCTCGCTCAACCTTTTGGGCGAGCAGATCAAATCGAAATGGGATGTTGAGCTTTACGCCACCTACTCCTCGACTGAGATGGGCGCGACCTTCAGCGAGTGCGAGTATGGTGAGGGCGGACATGTGCACCCTGAGCTCATCATCGTGGAGATCATCGGCGAAGACAACCTGCCGGTGGCCGATGGCGAAACTGGCGAGGTGGTGGTGACGACCCTCGGCGTGGAGGGTATGCCGCTCTTGCGCTTCCGCACGGGCGATATGTGCGCGAAGATCACCGAACAATGTCGTTGCGGCAGAAATAGTTACCGTCTCACCCCGTTGGTGGGTCGCAAGAACAATATGATCAAGTTGAAGGGAACCACGCTTTATCCGCCCGCCATGATGGACGTGCTGAACAACACTCCGTTTGTGCAGAACTATGTCATCTATGTGCAGGATTCACAGCAGGGAACCGATGAGGTGGTGGTGAAGGTCGGGTTGAATGCGGAAGTCTTGGAGCAGAATTCCCGGTTCAAGAATCATCCCGAGGAGATCGTCAACGAGCTGAAGAACCGGTTTAGAGCGCACGTGCGCGTGGCACCGGTCGTGCAGATCGCCCCGGTGGAGGAGGTCCAGCGCATCAACTTCCCGCCAAGCGCCCGGAAGCCCGTGAAGTTTGTGGATCTGCGAGGCGTCGGAAAATAGACCCTGCAAGATCTTTACTTTCCCCGGACAGTCGCCTTTTGGATATTACGGAAATGACTGGGGGTGATCCCCATCTCCTTCTTGAATGCTTTATGAAAAACCTGTCGGTTACTGTAGCCGCACATCTCCCCAATCACCTCCATCTTTTCCTGGAAATATTGAGGGTCGCTCAGCAGACTCAAGGATTCTTTGATTCTGTAACTGTTTAGTAATGAAGAAAAATTCTGATGCAAGCAAGCGTTGATGACGTGCGAAAGCGTAGTCTTGTTGGTCCCCAATTCCTTGGCCAAATCCTGAATGTTCAACTCCGGCCTCAAGTACAATTTGCCCTGCTCCATGCTGGTTTGTAATTTCTGAAGCAGTTTTTCGCTTAGATCATCGATGGAATCAGTGGCTTCGAAGACGATCGGTTCAACCAGATTGTTACATTCGTCGTCTTGGCGGAGACTCTTCTGCATCAGCTTCCGATACGAGTGACGGCTGTGAATGAATAATACCAACGTGATAATGTTGGAGATAACTAGAATCGACAAAATGAAGAATAGAATTTTCATGACGGCGAAAATAAAAAAAACTTAAATCCATTACCCGATCCTGCCGAATTATGACAAATTATTGATAAATTATGACATATTACAGCCAAATAATGACAGAATTCTGCTGCTGAAATCCTATTTTTGCCCGTTTTTTTCAAAATGCATATCTTTTGAATGTATGGCAAATAAAAGGCTGTTTTTTTTAATGATCACCTTATGGTTAGGATCGATGGTAGGATTTTCACAGGATACTATCTCGAAGAAAAAATCCCAGGACGTATGGCAGCAAGTAAAAGAGCATGTGAGCATTGGTGGGTGGGTTGACGCCCAGTACATGTATGATAAGGCCGGTGGAGTCCAAAGCAGTGTGATGCAGATCCGGCGCGCCCGTCTCGACTTTAAAGGTAGCCTTTCCAAGTGGGTGGACTTCAGATTGCAGGGTGACTTTGCCCCTAATCCCCGCTTGATTGATGCTTACGTTAAGGTGAACTTTTGTCAATATGTCCAACTACAGGTCGGGCAGTTCAAAATCCCGTTTTCTATTGAGAACAAATATTCCCCATTAGATTTAGAGCTGACGGAGAACGCGCAGGTTATCAGTGCTTTGTCTGGATATAAGGATGTGACAGGCATTAGTTCCTATTCTAATGGTCGCGAAATTGGACTCATGCTCACGGGTACGTTGGCCTCCGCGAAAGTGCGTGGCGAGAAGATTCCCATATTGAAGTATGGGGTCGGCCTTTTCGGTGGAAACGGTATCAATGTGAAGACTGACAACATGGCCAAGGATATTTCAGCCAGAATAGAATTCAGCCCATTTGTGAAGAACATGATCTTTTCTGCTTCGGGTTATTGGGGCAAATATAATATATTGTATGACGGTGCTTCCACTGGTGTGGATGGTCGGCGTTATCGCTATGCTGCAGGTGCTGAATACAATGACAAAAAATGGGTGGTGCGTGGCGAGTATGTTGCCGGATTGACCGATTTAGCCTCGTTGAATCCATCGCCAGACCCTGATGGCTTAGTCGTGGAACCTGCTTTCACCCAAGGGTTTTATGTTATTGCAGGCTATTGGTTCGACTTTGGTTGGGGTAAGGACATCCCCATGCGGCAGAAACTCCGTCCTGTGTTGCGTTTCGACTATTACCGTTATAATCAGCACGATGCTTTCAATGTTCCCTCCATATACTATTCCGCGGGGCTCGAATGGTGGCCAGAGCGTCATGTGCGAGTGCAGTTGAACTACACTTTGAAGCAACGTTACCAGATAGATCAGTTCGGGCATACCCTGACTGCCATGGTTTCCGTGAAGTTTTGAGGCGCATAATGTATGATTTTGAATATTAATAAATTATCAATATGAAAAAAACAATTACCCTTTTATCAGCAATTTGCATCTTAGCGATGTGTGTTTCTTGTGGAAAGAAGCAGAATCCGCAGTCGAATGGCGGGCTCACAGGAGAAATCTCCATTTCCGGGGCTTTTGCGCTCTATCCGTTGGCCGTGAAATGGGTCGAAGAGTTTCAGAAGGCGAATCCGGGTGTGCGCATTGACATTTCCGCAGGAGGTGCCGGCAAGGGCATGACCGACGTTTTGGCCAATGTGGTTGACCTTGGTATGGTCTCCCGTGAAGTCTATCCTCCCGAATTGGAAAAGGGGGCGCTGCCTTTCGCCGTGACCAAAGATGCGGTGGTCATCACCGTGAATACAGAGAACCCGCATGCTGCTGTCATGAAACGGCAAGGCATCACCAAAGAGGAGGCTTATAAGATCTGGATCTCTGGCGAGATCAAGACCTGGGGACAGCTGCTCGGCACTGCTGACAACACTCCGATCCATGTCTATACGCGTTCCGACGCTTGCGGTGCGGCCGAAACCTTTGCGATGTGGATGGGCAAAAAGCAGGAAGACCTCCAGGGCACGGCTGTCTTTGGCGACCCCGGGCTGGCCAATGCTGTGCAGCGTGACAAGTTAGCCATTGGATTCAACAACATTGGATATGCTTACGATGAAGAGAGCCGCAAGCCCAATACGGGTCTCTTTGTCTTCCCCATCGATCGCGACAACGATGGCAACATCACGACTGAGGAATACTTTTACGACACCAAAGATGATTTTGTGAAAGCCGTTGCGGAGGACAAGTATCCCTCGCCGCCCGCCCGTGACTTATACCTTGTGAGCAATGGGGTGCCCACCAGTCCCGCTGTCGTGGCGTTCTTGAAATACATTCTCACTGACGGACAGCAGGAGTGTGCTCCCGCCGGCTACATCAGCCTCAGCGAGAATAAACTCCAAAATGGCCTTTCCAAACTGAAATCCACCCGTTAATCATTGAAGAGGTATTCCTTGAGCGCTAGATGCGCAAAGTGCTCATAATCCGCACGTGCGAAGTGCAGTGTGGGGTGAGTCGCGAAAAGGGAATCAAGCTAAGATATTATGCATAAGTCGAGAATCATCAAGGACAAAACGGCTGGCGCCACCATGCTTGCCCTGACCATCCTCTCCATCTTGTTTGTGGTGGTGATGTTCGTG
Source organism: Bacteroidales bacterium (assembly GCA_017650305.1). Taxonomy (GTDB): domain Bacteria; phylum Bacteroidota; class Bacteroidia; order Bacteroidales; family WCHB1-69; genus F23-D06. The sequence continues at coordinate 64,280 of JAGCFD010000052.1, forward strand.
GGGTTGTATCTGAAGTCGGTGCCGGTGTTGGAGGGGAAGTCGCTGTGGAGCCTGCTTTCCTCCAGCGAGTGGAAGCCCATCAAAGGGGAGTTCGGCTTCTTGCCGTTCATTGCGGGCACGCTTTGGGTAACTTTTATCGCCATCCTGCTGGCGCTGCCTGTCTCCTTGTTCACCGCTTTCTACCTTACGGAGTATGCCCGTCCGGCGGTACGCAAGTTTGTGTTTCCGGCATTGGACATCTTGGCGGCATTGCCTTCGGTGGTTTATGGCATCTGGGGTACCTTGGTCATCGTACCGCTCATTTCCGACAGGCTTGCACCGCATTTTGTGGAATATTCATCGGGCTACACGGTTTTGGCTGCTGGTATTGTCCTCGGCGTGATGGTGATTCCCTTGTTAGTCAGCCTTTTCATCGAAGTGTTCAGCATGGTGCCTCGCGATTTGCGCGAAGCCTCGTTGGCGTTGGGGGCCACCCGCTGGCAGACCAGTCAGAAGGTCGTGGTGCGCAAAACACTGCCCGGCATCTTCGCCTCCACCGTGCTGGCCGTCTCCCGTGCCATGGGCGAAACCATTGCCGTACTCATGGTCTGCGGCTGCGTGATGACCATCCCGAAGAGCCCTCTTGACAGCGGATATCCCATCCCCGCCCTCATCGCCAACAACTACGGCGAGATGCTCTCTATGCCTCTCTATGAGTCCGCGCTGATGTTTGCGGCTCTCATCCTCTTCGTGGTCGTTTTCATTTTCAACCTGTTGTCCCGTATCGTCCTCTACAGAATGGAGAAACGACTCGGCCAATAGCCATTATTAACGATTAACCTTAAGCATTCTCTAATGAAAGTATCAACAACAAAGAAAGTTCGCGAGATAATTGCCCAAGTCCTCATGTGGTTGTCAATGGCTGTGGTCTTCGTCATGGTGATCAGTGTCATCTGGACCATCTTCTCGCACGGCTGGAAGGCCATGAGTTGGGAGATGGTGAGCAGTCTGCCCGGGGGCGGCTTCTACATCGGCAAGGAGGGTGGCTTCCTCAACGCTATAGTGGGGTCGCTTTACATTGTGGGGGCCTCCACGGTGTTGGGGCTGCTTGTCTCCGTTCCGGTAGTTTTTTATCTCAATGTCTACTTGAAGCCGGGTTCTAAGCTGGCCTACGCTGCACGGATGGCCTTCGACGTGCTCTTTGGGGTCCCTTCTATCGTGTATGGTGCCTTCGCGTTCACCATCATGATCTTCTTCGGTCTCCGGACCTCTTTGCTGGGTGGTATCATCGTCATCACCCTGCTCATCATCCCGATTTTCATCCGCACCATGGATGAGGCCACGCGCGAGTTTCCCCGCGACATTCTCGACGCCACCTATTCACTCGGCGCCACCCGATGGGAGACGCTGAAGGTCGTTATCCGTCAGATTGCGCCGGGTATCGCTACTGCCACGCTGCTCTCCGTCGGGCGTGCCATCGGGGACGCTGCCGCGGTGATGTTCACGGCTGGCTATACCGACAGCATCCCCACGTCCCTGTCTCAACCCGCTGCCACGCTTCCTCTGGCTGTCTTCTTCCAACTCAGTAGCCCCATCCCCGAGGTGCAAGACCGCGCCTACGCCGCAGCCCTCGTCCTCACTGTCATTGTACTCGTCCTCAGCATCGCCGGTAGATTCATCACCAATAGGTTTTCGAAGAATAAAGTGTGAATTAGTGAACAGTGATCAGATAATAGTCATAGTCAATAGTCATAGTTATAGTCAACAATATGATAGAAGTCAAAAACCTCAACATCCATATCAAGAATGCCCACATATTGAAGGATGTGAATGTCACGTTGCCCGAGCGGCAGATCACCTGCATCATCGGGCCATCGGGATGCGGCAAGACCACCTTGCTGCGGACACTCAACCGCTTGATAGACTCCACGGAAGGGGTCCGACTTGCCGGACAGGTGCTGGTCGATGGGCAGGACATCATACACAGCGGTTCGGAGATCACCGAGTTGCGCCGTCGGATCGGGCTGGTGAGCCAGCGTCCATGTCCGCTGCCCATGTCCATTTTCAACAACGTGGCCTATGGCTGCCGCATCAACAATCTATGTAAAGGCAAAGAACTGCATCGCAGAGTGGAGGAGAACCTGCGCGGAGTGGGGCTCTGGGACGAGGTGAAAGACCGTCTTCACGCGCCTGCCGCCCGCCTCTCCATTGGCCAGCAGCAGCGTCTCTGCCTTGCCCGCTCCCTTGCTGTGGAGCCCGAATACATCCTTGCCGATGAGGCCACCAGCGCGCTTGACCCTATCTCCGCCAAAACCGTGGAGGATCTTTTTGTGAAGCTTAAAGAGCAATATTCCATCATCATGGTCACTCATACCCTGCGGCAGGCTCTCCGTATCGCCGATCATGTTGTCTTCATGTATCTTGGTGAAATCATCGAGCAAGGTCCCGCCGACCAAGTGTTCCATCACCCTCAGCACGAGCTCACCCAAAAATACCTGTCCGGAGCCTTTAGTTAGTTGGCAGTTAGTAGTTAGAAGTTAGTAGTTGTTGGGGTATAGCATACAATGATGAATAATAATAATGGCAATTAAACAAATATAGATAAATGTACAAGTTAACTCATTTGAAAGAATTGGAATCCGAGTCCATCTATGTTTTACGGGAGGTGGCGGCGCAATTTGAGCGACCGGCCATCCTCTTCTCTGGTGGCAAGGATTCCATCGTGGTCACCTATTTGGCCTACAAGGCGTTCTATCCCGCCAAGATTCCGTTCCCGCTGTTGCACATCGACACGGGTCACAACTTCCAGGAGACCCTCGACTACCGCGACGCGCTCGTGGAGAAGTTAGGGGCGCAGTTGGTTGTCGGCTCGGTGCAGGAGAGCATCGACAAGGGGCGCGTGAAGGAGGAGAAAGGCTATAATGCTAGTCGTAACCGCTTGCAGACCACCACATTGTTGGATACTATCGAGGAATACAAATTCGACGCCTGCATCGGAGGCGCGCGTCGCGACGAGGAGAAGGCCCGCGCCAAAGAGCGTTTCTTCTCGCATCGCGACGAGTTCGGACAGTGGAACCCCAAAAACCAGCGGCCGGAACTGTGGAACATATTTAACGGACGCAAGAACATGGGCGAGCACTTCCGCGTGTTCCCCATCAGCAACTGGACTGAGATGGATGTCTGGCAGTACATCTACGCCGAGAAGATTCCGCTGCCGTCGCTTTACTTCACGCACGAGCGGCGCTGCTTTCTCCGTGATGGCCAATGGCTGGCTGCCGAGCCCTGCATGATGCTGAAACCCACTGAGGAGGTGGTCACTCGCCGCGTGCGCTGCCGCACCATCGGCGACATCACCTGCACTGGACTCACCATCTCCGAGGCCAACTCCTTAGAAGACATCATCGCCGAGATCGCCGCCACCCGCATCACGGAACGCGGAGGCCGTGCCGATGACAAACGCAGTGAGACAGCCATGGAGGACCGGAAGAAGGAAGGGTACTTTTAGTTAGAAGTTTGTAGTTAGAAGTTAGTAGTATGAATAATGGATATTTAGATATGGAGCTGTTGCGGTTTACGACCGCGGGCAGCGTGGATGACGGCAAAAGCACGCTCATCGGAAGATTATTATACGACAGCAAGTCGATTTTCGAGGACCAGCTGGAGGCAGTGGAACAGGCATCGAGGAGCCGCGGCAACGAAGAGGTGAACCTTGCGCTGCTTACCGACGGACTGCGGGCAGAGCGCGAGCAGGGCATCACCATTGATGTGGCCTATCGCTACTTTGCCACCCCCAAGCGCAAGTTCATCATCGCGGACACCCCTGGCCACATCCAGTACACCCGCAACATGGTGACGGGTGCTTCCACCGCCGACCTCGCCATCATCCTCATTGACGCGCGCAACGGCGTTGTGGAGCAGACGGTGCGCCACTCTTACATCGCCTCGTTGCTTGGCATTCCTTTTATTGCTGTGTGCATCAACAAGATGGACTTGGTCGATTTCTCTGAGCAGGTCTTCAAGGACATCCAGCAGCGCTACGAGGAGATGGCCGCCAAGATCGGCATCCACGCCTCGCTGCTCTTCATCCCGATCTCGGCCAAGTATGGCGATAATGTGGTGGAGACTTCCCAAAACATGCCTTGGTACACCGGTGGCCCGCTGATGCACTTGTTGGAGACAGTCTCTATTGACCACAAAATGGGCGACGAAACAGAGCCGTTGCGGTTCCCGGTGCAATACGTTGTTCGACCCATCTCCGACAAGTTCCCCGACTACCGCGCCTACGCGGGACGACTCTCCGGCGGTGTGTTGCGCAAGGGCGACACCGTGCGTGTGCTCCCCTCCGGATTGACGAGTAAGGTGAAAGCCATCATGCAGGCCGACAAGGAATTGGATATGGCGCACACCCCAGAATCCGTCTCCATTCTGTTAGAGGACGACATTGACATCAGCCGGGGCGACATGCTTGTAAATGCAGAAGGACCGCAACCGACGATTTCCCAGCAACTCAAAATGCACTGCTGTTGGTTCAACGAAACGGAGATGCAGTTGCGCAAACGCTACATCCTCCGCACCGCTGTGTCGGAAACTGTCGCGATGGTGCAAGCGGTGGATTACAAGGTGGATGTCAGCACTTTGGAGCACGTAGAGGGAGTGACGTCGTTGAAGATGAACGACATTGCCTGTATTACAGTCAAGACAGCCAATCCTATAGTGGTTGACAGGTATGCTGAGAATCGTGTCACAGGCTCTGTAATCTTCATTGACCCCGACAGCTTCGAGACGGTGGGGGCGGGGATGATAGCCATGAACAATGTACAATGAACAATGTAGAATTATGAGATATTTCAAAGACGATATTGAAGCATTGAATGTGCGTTTTGCGGAGACCGCTCCGGAAGAACTGCTGCAACATTTTTATGAGATTTATGGCGACAGGATTGCCTTGTCGTCCAGTCTGAGCATTGAGGACCAGACCCTAACGGACATGCTGATGAAAGTCGGTCCGGAAGCGAGGGTTTTCACACTCGACACGGGCCGTCTTTTCCCGGAGACCTACCAACTCATCGATAAGACCAATTTGCATTACGGCATCCACATGGAGGTCTTCAGTCCGCAAACGGAGTCGTTGCAGCGATTTGTGCGAGAGCAAGGCATCAACCCCTTCTACGAAAGCATTGAGAAACGGCACGCCTGTTGCCATGTGCGCAAGCTCGAACCTCTCGGTCGTGCATTCCAAACGCTCGATGCCTGGATCTGCGGACTTCGCCGTGAACAGTCTGTCACCCGTACCAATATGCAGAAGATTGAATGGGATGAAAACCATAATGTGTTGAAAATCAATCCGCTCATCGACTGGACTGAAGCACAAGTGTGGGACTATGTGAAGACTCACCAGGTGCCGTACAACAAGCTGCACGACAAGGGTTACCCGAGCATTGGGTGCGAGCCATGTACACGGGCCGTGAAGCCTGGCGAAGACATTCGCGCGGGCCGCTGGTGGTGGGAATCACCCGAGCACCGCGAGTGCGGGCTGCATCAAAAGTCGTAAAGATGGAGGATGAGATTACTTTTTTGGGTCGATAAGGCTTGAGATAATAGAATATTTGTACTTTTGCCGTATAAAAATCAACCCTTATGAATAAGCAGATCCTATTATTCTGTCTTCTCATCCTCTTCGCAATAGCTGGATCCGCCCAGACCGTCACCCTTACCTTTACAGGGCGTGACGGCGCGAACAAACATGTGGAAATGAATTATGTGAGCGTCTCCAATGTCACCAAAGGCTGGCAGGTGCTTCTTCCCTGGCCTGACACGGTGCTGACGCTGCAGAACCAGACCGGCATTCATGACGTGGAAACCGCACAGGCCCTCTCCCTGCAAATGTCGCCCAACCCATTCGATGGCATCACAGACGTGGTCTTGTCGGTCCCCGAGGATGGGATTGTGCGTCTGGAAATTGCCGATATGAGCGGGAGGATGGTAGAGACGTTTCATGAAACGTCTCTGCAGCCGGGTGCACATCAGTTCCGTATATCCCTGGCGTTCGCAGGCACTTATCTGCTGACCGCCCATCATAACGGACAATCCACGTCGCTGAAGATGGTGTGCCATGATGGCGGGAGCTCCAATACTATCCAATACGTGGGCATTGCAGAGTCTTTTGATCCGATGCCGCTACCAACCAAATCCCAAAGCCGAGGTCTCATCACCCGGCCCTTTGATTTCGGCGACCAGATGGAATTTGTGGGAGTCGCCACCATCAATGATGAGGAAGAGGAAAGCCAACCCATTGAGCAGCCTCTTTGGGAATCGCAGACATTTGTATTGCAGTTTTCAGCCATACAGCTGTACTTGCCAACCGTCATCACGGCAAACGTCACTGGCATCACGGATACCTCAGCTATCTGTGGGGGAGAGGTGACGGATGACGGGGGTGACACTGCGACGGTCCGTGGTGTTTGCATAAGCATTTCGCCCTCTCCAACGGTTTACGGACGACATACGGTGGAAGGTAGTGGCATGGGCCCTTTCACCAGTCATCTGTCCGGACTGATTTCCAACTTCACGTACTATGTGCGGGCATACGCCACCAACAGTTTGGGCACTGCATACGGGGAGGAGAAGTCTTTCACGATCCCCATCAACCCGAATGGCGATGCTTGGTCATGTCCGGGCGCGCCATCGCTTGTCGACATTGACGGGAATGTGTATAATACCGTTCAGATAGGTCAGCAATGCTGGATGCGCGAAAACTTGCGCACGACCCGGTATGCCGATGGAACGCCCGTCTTAGAGGGCGAAAGTGGCTCTACCACGATTGGGCATTGGTATTATCCGATGAATGTATCCACCAACATGTACAACTATGGATTGCTGTACAACTGGTCGGCGGTGATGCGTGGCGCTGCCGGTAGCACGACGAATCCGAGCGGTGTGCAGGGCCTTTGTCCCAACGGCTGGCATGTGCCGAGTGATGCCGAATGCACGCAGCTTTTCAACTATCTGAAAAGCCAGAGCCAGTATTGGTGCGGCGGTGACAATAGCCAGATTGGAAGATCGCTGGCCGCCACGGTCGGCTGGGATGCGAGTGGCCTCCCGAGCCCCTGCGTGGTAGGCAATGACGATCTCTCCCACAATAATGCTGCCAGGTTTGGCGCACTTCCGGCAGGGTTCTATGACAGTTCATCAACGATTACTATTGGAAGCGAATACGGTGGACTTGGATATGTTACCTTCTTTTGGACAGCCACGGGCACAAGTACCTCGTATGGCTATAACAATATCTATTACTGGGGACTTCATACAAACTATGCCCTTGTCATGCACAATGATTTATATGACTCCGATGGCGAGGCACGATCCGTACGTTGTGTGAAGGACTGATGGAGGACATGTGATGATTAGCTTGAAGGTGTAAACCGAAAAAAATCGTATCTTCGCAGCCCTAAATTTAGAGTAGAGATGAATCCGATTTTCACCCTCGCTGACGTTGAAAAAATCGTTTACGGAGACAAGAAGATAGCCCTTTCCGACCTGCCGATGGACAAGGTGGCGGAGTGCTACGATTTTCTGAAGCAGTTCAGCGCAGACAAGATCATATACGGTATCAACACCGGCTTCGGGCCGATGGCGCAATGGCGCATCGACGATGCCGACCTCACCGCTTTGCAATACAATATCATTCGCAGTCACTCCACGGGCGCGGGCGAGCCGCTGCCCGACGAGTGCGTGAAGGCCGCCATGGTGGCCCGCCTCGGCACCTTCCTGCAGGCCCGCTCCGGTGTGCATCCTGACCTCGTGAAGCTCTTGGTGGAGATGATCAACCGCGACATCCTCCCGATGATTCCTCGTCATGGCAGCGTGGGTGCAAGCGGCGACCTCGTGCAGCTGGCGCACCTCGCCCTCGCGATGATCGGGGAGGGGAGCGTCCACTACCACGGCGAATGGCGGCCGGCAGCGGAAGTGCTGAAGGAGAATGGACTCGAGCCGTTCAAGATCCACATTCGCGAAGGACTCTCCATCACCAACGGCACCGGCGTGATGACCGGCGTGGCGATGATCAACCAGTTCCAGGCCGAGCAACTGCTCGACTGGGCCACACTCGCCGCCGTGATGATGAACGAGATCGCCGGCTCCTTCGACGACCTGATGGCTGAACCGCTCAACACGGTGCGCCGTCACGAGGGACAGCAGGTCATCGCCGCCCGCATGCGCACGCTCGCCCGCGACAGCCAGTGCCTGCAACAGCGCGAGCATCAGCTCTATGAGGGTGACCATACCGAAACGACCTTCGACCACAAAGTGCAGCCCTACTATTCGTTGCGTTGCGTGCCGCAGATCCTCGGTCCCATTTACGAGACCCTGGCCAACTGCCGCCGCGTGCTCGAAGAGGAACTTAACTCCGCCTGTGACAACCCCATCGTGGATCCCGAGACCCGCAATGTCTATCACGGTGGCAACTTCCATGGCGACTACGTCTCTCTCGAACAGGACAAAGTCAAGATTGCAATGGTCCGTCTCGTGATGACCGCCGAGCGCCAGCTCAACTATCTCTTCCATGACCGTATCAATGGCATCTTGCCGCCGTTCCTCAACATGGGCAAATTAGGGCTCAACTACGGCATGCAGGCGTGCCAGTTTACGGCTACCTCCACCACCGCCGAGTGCCAGACGCTGGCCATGCCCAATTATGTGCACAGCATCCCAAACAACAATGACAACCAAGATGTTGTGAGCATGGGCACCAACACCGCATTGCTCACCCGCACGGTCATCGACAACGCTTGGCAGGTGCTCTCCATCCAGTATATCGCCCTTGCCCAAGCCGTTGACTGTCTGAATATTGCCGATAAACTCGCCCCCATTTCGAGACAGATATACAAACAAGTGCGCGAGATATGCCCCGCCTTCATTGAGGATACGCCGTTCTACGAGGACCTGCGGAATGTGGAGGCGTTACTTAGAAGACAACGCCTCGGCTTTTAACCAAGAACCTAAACCTTAAACCCTATACTCTAAAAAAATGAAATACGCACTCATAACCGGAGGTTCCCGCGGCATCGGACGTGCCGTGGCCATGCGCCTCTCCCGCGACGGGATGCCCGTCATCATCAATTATGTAAGCAACGATGCAGCTGCCGAGGAGACCAAACAGATGGTCGAGGCTCAGGGCGGCACTTGCGAGCTGCTGAAGTTCGACATCGCTGACGCACAGGCCGTCGATGCAGCCTTGCAGCAGTGGGAGGAGTCGCACCCCGACGATTATATCTCCGTGCTGGTGAACAATGCCGGCACGCGCCGCGACAACCTGATGATCATGATGGATGAAGACGACTGGCATAGCGTCATTGACACGCCGCTGAACGGCTTCTTCTACATCACCCGCCGGGTGGTGAAGACGATGTTGACCAAACGCGATGGCCGTATCATCAACATGGCATCGCTTTCGGGATTGAAGGGCGTCCCCGGCCAGACTAACTACAGCGCTGCCAAGGCTGCCATCATCGGCGCGACCAAGGCGTTGGCACAGGAGGTGGCCAAGCGCAAAGTGACGGTCAACGCCGTGGCGCCGGGCTTCATCGCCACCGACATGACCGCCGAGCTGGATCAGGCTGCCCTCAGCAAGATGATCCCCGCACAGCGCTTCGGCACACCCGACGAGGTGGCCGCCGCCGTCGCATTCCTCGCCTCCCCGGAAGCCTCCTACATCACCGGGCAGGTAATCCAGGTGAACGGAGGACTATACAGTTAAAAGTTGTCAGTTAAGAGTTGTCAGTTAGCAGTTCGCAGTTGGAAGGTGGGTGGCGAATAAAAAAAGGGGACTATATACTTGATGGCACCTATGTGATGGTGAAAACAGAACCTCTTTTTTCGAGATTTCATTGCAATGAGCAATAACGTTCTTTGTTATAAGTATCAGTTTATTAGGTAATTATAGTCTTTAACTTTTCTCTTCTATATAACTAGAATCCTTGTTATTTCTCATGTCCGTTTGAATATTTCAATGAGAACTTGATAGAAAAATTACAAAAGATCAAGCCGACATGAAATCGCCCGCTCTGTCCGCCCTCTGACAGCGGCCATTCACGCCGCGTCCGCCTCGCCATGTCGGCATTCCCGCCCGCGTACTCCATGGCGAAATATTACCTTGATTCCACATTGCCTGTGCGCTGGTCGGTCGCCATGACGCTCGGACGCATCTGTGCGGGCTTGCGGTTCCCCGTAGGGGATACAGATCTGTAGCCTGGGGTGAAGACGTGAGGTACGAACGCCTCACCCCAGGGGAAAGGCGTGTGCGTAAGATAGGTCGCGGCGCGGGTGAAACCTGCCATGATGTTGGTAACATGCCCGCCGCGAAAGGGGAGACTGTGCCATCATGTATATAATTACCCCAAAAATAAACGGCGGAACGATTTGACCGTCCGCCGTCTGACATGTGGAGTGCTCTGGTTTTATTTGCACTTGTAAACGGACATTCCCATGCCTTCTTCTTCGTTGAGCTTCTGCTCCATGGCTTTGCAGTCTTCTTTGCTCATGCTCTCGTCCTCAAAGACGGGGAATGAGTTGGTGACATCAGTCTTCACATAGCAATGGCAACCTTTGCTGCATGATGTGGAGACGGCCGCCAGCATCAAAACTGCTGAAAACAAAACCAATACTTTTTTCATACAGGTTTTTCTAGACTTCTTGGTGATATAATCATGAATAACTGTGATTGTCTATGCGGAAGTCGATAACACAGAGATATCTGCAGTCATCCGTTTTGAAATTATCAGAATGACAATGTGATGGCAGCTCCGCAGGGCGCAGCTCTGAAACCCAGTTGTATGTTGGCTGTCGTGCCGTTGAAGTTCTGTGTGATATTGTTGAATCGCACTTTGCTTCGGATGGTTAGTATGGCCGCGGGCACGATGAAAGCGGTGGTGGCGAGCGCGCTGCCCGCGAATATGAATAATCCTCCCATGGCGCTGCGCCAGAGGTCCGGGCCCAAGCGGTCGCTTTCAAGGAGTTGATCTCTTAGTTTTGCCGTTTGGAAGAAGACGGCGCAGAATTGATAAAGCCCGATTCCAGCGAATGCGGCCGCACACCCGCCGGCCACAAAGAGCGGAATGCTGATGGCTGTATTCCGCTTGGCCTTACGATATTCAGCGTAATCGCTGGCAGAGAGCAGTCCTTTGAGCTCCGTGTCGTTAAGACGGAACAACTCACCGCCCACCCCGTTGATGTACATGGCACCTCGCTGGTGATACAGCTTTCCGACACCCCGGTCTCTTTGGAGCGCTTGCAGGAGCTCCTCTTTGCTCTTTGGTATGGAACTGGAGGTGGAATCATAAACATATAGCGTATCATAGACAACCTCTTCTTCGTAGATGTAGAGGGTGTCTGGACTGGTTTTAGGGTCGTCCACTTGGGCAAATGCGGTGACGGAGACGGCTGATAGCAGCCCTGTCACGATGAAACTGAAAAACATCTTTTTGAGCATGGTGTAGGATTTATGGTTGGGTTGAATCTTGAATGACAACGGTACGTCTCTTTTTTTTGACCACCTTTTTGACCACGACAGGCTTGGGAGTGTCGGTGACGGTGTCAGACGGCGGCGCGGCATCTTCCTTTGCTACAGGTCGTGACGTGCGGGGTGCTTTGACGGTGGTGCTCGCCGGATTACTGGCAGCCTCAAGACTTTCATGGGCTGGGAGCTCGTGGGAGTCTGTGTCGAGACTGTCTGTTGCCAAGGAGATGGGTGGAACGACGTCTGGCGTTACGGTGCGGGAATGGTTGGCCCAAAAGAAGCCTCCCGCTGAGGCTGTGAGCACGCCTGTGGCGATGATGGGAAGCGTATGCGCATTCATCCATAGGCGGAGTGATAGCGGAGAAGACAGGGACCCTTCTCCGATGGTGATGGGATCCTGTGGTGAGATGGAAAAACCAGCCATCTTCTGACGGCAATAGCGGTCGAACGCCTTGTCTGGGTTGCTGAATAGTGGAATCATGAACATAAGCAGGGGTTTTCTTTGTTTTGATTTTTCAAATAGGATCTTCTGAAGATGTCTGCGTGCCCGTAGAAGATGCGACTTGGAGGTGTTGACAGATATCCCCATGAGATTCGCAATCTGTTGATGGGTGTATCGTTCGAAGATGTAAAGGTTCAGGACAGTGCGATGATGCTCGGGCAGCTGGGCGATGGCCTCCAGGATCTCTTCTTGGGTGAACTCTGCCTGTCTGATGGCAGCCATCATCCCTTCAGCGGAAGCGCTATCGTCATCTTCCTCTGCGGCAGCGAACTCGGAGGACAGCGGTATGGCTTTCCGCTCCTGACGCAGGTAGGCGAGCGCCTTGTTGATGGTGATACGCATCAGCCACGCCTCGAAAGAACCGAGGCCTTTGTAGGTGTCCGCCTTCTCGATGGCAGTCAGAAACGCATCATGTGCGATATCCTCTGCCGTCTCGCGCACAGGCACGTAGCGGTAGCATACACCGATCATCTTCGCTATGTTCTGGTTGTACTTCTTCGTCCAGAACGACTTCATTCTTTTCTTCATCCTTGCAGTTCAAGTGTTTTCCGCGGCAAAACTACATAAAATGCCAGAATCTAAATCGTATTATTGATCTTCTTTTCTTTTTGATTGTTATTGTTAATCCGAATAGTTTAAGCAAAACATGTTCTGTTTCACCTATAATGATAAGAATAAGTGGAAGGGTTGCACCCGGTAGAAATTTTTTTTCTAAAAAATCGTATTTTTGCCGCCCTATTAGAATCGTATATGGACAAGCGAGTTGTAATCACCGGAATGGGAATATGGTCGTGCATAGGCACGACGAAGGACGAGGTGGCCGAATCGTTGCGTGCGGGCCGTGTCGGCATCGGCAACGACCCCGACCGTTTGGCCTACGGATACCAGTCGGATCTGACGGGCATGGTACCCGAACCGGAGCTGAAATCTTTATTGCACAGACGGTTGCGCGCGGGCCTGTCGCAGGAGGCAGCCTACGCCTTCATGGCCTCCCGCGAGGCTTTTGAACAAGCCGGTATGGATGAGGAATACCTTCTCAACCACGAAGTGGGCGTTATCTTTGGCAACGACTCTTCGTCAAAGCCGGTGATTGAAACCGATCGGATGCTGGTGCAGCGGCCTGACACGGAGCTGCTGGGTTCCGGTCTCATCTTCCAGTCGATGAACTCCACGGTGAACATGAACCTGAGCAGCATCTTCCATCTGCGCGGTGTCAACTTCACCGTCAGTGCGGCGTGTGCCAGCGGCAGCCATTCGGTGGGCCTCGGCTATCTGCTCATCAAGCAGGGATTGCAGGACACGGTGCTGTGCGGTGGCGCCCAGGAGGTGAACCAGTTCGCGATGGCCTCCTTCGATGCGCTGGGGGCTTTCTCCAAAAGGGTCGGCGATCCCCAAAGGGCGGCGCGGCCCTTCGACCGCGACCGTGACGGCCTGGTGCCCAGCGGCGGTGCGGCAGCATTGGTGCTGGAAGACTACGACCATGCGGTGCAACGTGGCGCCACCATCCTCGCAGAGGTCGCCGGCTATGGCTTCTCCTCCAATGGCGGCGGCATCTCCCAACCCTCCGACGACGGCAGCGTGGTGGCTATGAGCCGCGCCATGGAGATGGCAGGCGTCACCCCGGCGGACATCGACTATGTGAATGCCCATGCCACGGGCACGCCCCAGGGCGACACGTTCGAGGCACTGGCCATCGACCGCCTCTTCCACGGTCAGCACGCCCTCATCAGCTCCACCAAGGGCATGACCGGCCACGAATGCTGGATGGCCGGTGCGAGCGAGCTGGTCTATTGTACCCTGATGATGCAGCACGGCTTTGTGGCCCCCAACGTCAACTTCGAGAACCCAGACGAGGCTTCCGCCCCACTGAATATCGCAACCAAGACGGTCGAGATGCCGCTGAATACGGTGCTGAGCAACAGCTTCGGGTTCGGTGGGACGAACTCGGCGGTGGTGCTGAAGAAGTGTTAGGCGCGACTTTCTGGAGAGGTGCCTCAGTCCTTATTCTACACAAGTCAGATTGTCTTGAAACCATTGCCACGCCAACTCGGCTTGGGCGTGCAGCATAGCCATTCCGTTCTGGATATGGCATCCATGATCTATTCCTTGCTGTAGGAATGGTGTCACGGCAGGATTGTACACTAAATCGTAAAGGAGATGATGACTTGTGAGTGCCTGGTAGGGAAGGGCAGGAAGCTCATTTTCGTGGAGCCCGGCTGTGCCTAAGGGTGTGCAGTTGACAATGAGATGGTGGGCGCGCATCAGCTCGTCGCTAACATCTTCATATCGTAGGGCGCCCTTTTTTCCGCATCGCGAAACGAACTGGTAGGCAACTTGTCGCTTCCGCAGGGCGTATGCGACAGCCCTCGCGGCCCCGCCCGTGCCCAAGATGAGCGCTCGCTCCGGCAACATTTCTCCCGTAAGACTCTCTGAAAAGCCCATCCAGTCGCTATTGTATCCGGTGAGCAGGGTTTTGCCCGTACTGCGCTCGACTGTCACCACGTTGACAGCTCCAATCTCTTTGGCTGGCTGGTCCAGGTGATCTAAGTAGGGGATGATCTGCTCTTTGTAGGGATATGTCACGTTGAAACCCATCAGCTCGGGATTTCTATCCAGTAAGCTGGGTAGCTCTTCCATGGCAGCTAACTCAAAAAGTACGTAACGGCAGTCGGCACGCCCCTCACGAACAAAAAACTGCTGATAGATGGCCGGGGAGGCACTGTGCTTCAGGGATTTTCCGATGAGTCCGTAAAGCTTCATTCGGTTACGTTTTCGCTGTTCTCTGAAGATGCTTTCTTGGCACGGGAACTCCGCACTCCTTTGAAAATCAAATAGCCAACAAAGGCAAAACAGAGTATCCAAAGACCAATCTTCAATTCGTCGTTGTACTGCTCGATCAAGTCTTGCTGTCCGTGGGCAAAGTAGCCCAAGAAGGCCAGAACCGTATTCCAAAGCGCGGCGCCGATGGAGGTGAAGAGGACGAAGATGCCGAAGTTCATCTTGGCGAGACCTGCCGGTATGGAGATGAGCTGGCGGATGGCCGGTATCAAGCGGCCAATCAGGGTGGAACTTTTGCCATTCTCGATGAAATAGTCCTCCGCCTTCTTGATCTTTTCGCTGTTCAATAACAGAAGATGCCCAACTTTACTGTCGGCAAACCAATAGATGATGGGCCGGCCGAGCAACATGGAGAGGATATAGTTGATGATGGCGCCCAAAAGGGCTCCTAAGGTGGCAAAAAGGATGACTAACAATACATTAACCACTTTGGACGGGGTGGTGAAGAGCGCTTCGTTATCTTCATTGCAAGCCTGATAAGCGGCCGGCGGCACAATGACCTCAGATGGAAATGGTATGAAGGAACTCTCTATGGTCATCAACAAGGTGACCGTTCCGTAGTTTAGGTGACTGTTGTACCAGCCTATAACTCGGTCTGTTACGGATACTTTTTCTGCAGCCGTGACGGTCGAGTCCGCTTGCGCAAATGTGGTTTGAAAAATGCAGAGTAGGCAGATGGCCAGGATTAATGTCTTTTTCATGTTGAATGTTAATAGTTGGGAGAATCAAAAAAAAAGTCTTCGGAAAGCTCATCCTCTTCTTCAAAAAGGTCGATCACATCTTCAAGATTACCAGGGATTTGAAGACTGTAACGCTCTGCCAGCTCGCAGACCTGCGGAAGCAGGAAAGGATTTCCGGACATATAGAAGAAATCTTCAAATTCGTCCTGGTTCATAGCACTGAAAGCCTTCTCTAAATGGAATGTTCCCTTGTCGTACCATCCTAACTCCATGAAGAACACTCCTTGACAATATTGGATGAAGGTGTCGTTGATGACCGAATCCTGAAAATAATTTACCAGATCGATGCTTGAATGTATAGCTTCCTGAGTACCATGGTGATAAGTGAGTTGGAGAACGAGTCGGAAAAATTCATATTCAGACTGATCCATATAGAATAATCTCTCGAAGATGTCAAAAATTTCCTGCTGGTCTTTGACGGGGTGGAGTAGGGAAAGCAGTCTGGGTGCCAAGGCAAGAAGGACAGGCGTTTCGCTCTCCTTTTTCCAGAGGTCTCGGAGAATGTTTCTGGCCATGGGGAGATTGTCCATGGCTCGGCAAACCTTGATGATTCCCTCAAACCTGAAGATGTAGAGCGGGTCGGTGGGATCGGCATTGATGAAATCCTGTAAAGCCTGGTCGTATTCATTCATCCGATAATGGCATCTTCCAATCATCACATCCACAGGATATAAGTTTGCTCTCTTGAATTCCTGGTATTGCTTCAATGCATGTTCAAAATCATTCATCCGATAATAGCAGTCTGCCATGTTGAAGAGAATGTGCAGGTTGTCAGGATTCAGGGAATATTGGAATTGGAAAGCGTTGAGCGCATCCTGGTTCTGGCCAAGAGTGAAATAGGTCATGCCGAGAAGTCGCCAGACCTCTTCATGCATGGGGTATTCATCAGACAGTCTTGTGAGGAAGCTGAGAAGGTCTTTACTTTTGAAGGAAGTGAAACTGGCAAAGATGAGCATCTCCAAGTTCACAAGCGTATATTTGTCTTGACTTTCCGCTGTTAAAATATGAGAGAATGCCCGATCTACATCTGAATTTTGGAGGAATTCCATAGCCAATAGGGCATGGGCTTCAGGCAATTCATATTTGAGTGAGATCGCTTTGTTGAGCAACCGAACCGCATCTACGTCCTTATGGGTCAGCTGGGCCATGAGCACCTTCTCCACATATACTTCGGGCAAATCCGGGTAGCGTTTCTCGATGGAGTTCAACTCCTTCTCGGCTTCCAAGTGTAGACCCTTCATTACCAGAAGTTTGGAGTGTAGAAGCATGAAGAAAGGATTGTCAGGAAACAGCTTGAATGCCGCCTTGAATCCTTCTTCTGCCTGGTCAATATAAAATTCATCTACAAAATATGAGATGATGTCGAAGAGGTCTTCACTATCCATATAAAACCCTTCAAAATCATTTTCTGCCGCCTCTGAGAATTTCTCCAGCAATGCATCAAATTCCAAATCTTCTTCCTCGTCTTCTGTATGCATGGATTAATTTTTTTTTGAAGGCGCAAAGATACTGCTTTTTTTCTATCTTTGCAGTCCTATTCATTCTTTATTATTAACATTAAAATATTGGATTAAATCATGACATTAAAAGAGGTTGCCGACCTGTTACAGGCTACGGTGATTACAGGAGAAGATTTTTTGGACAGAGAAGTGGAGTGTGTGTTTGCTTCTGATCTGATGAGCGATGTGCTAACCATTAAGGATCATGACGGCTTGCTGCTTTTGACGGGCCTTTGCAATCTTCAGTCTATGCGCACCTGTGAGATGGCTGACATCCAGATGGTGCTGGTGGTTCGCGGCAAAGTGGTGACCGAGGATATGATTGAAATCGCGGAAGACAACGACATTGTGGTACTCTCAACACCATATTCCATGTATAAAACCTCGGGTATCTTATACAACG
The DNA here is from genome assembly GCA_017650305.1 of Bacteroidales bacterium. Lineage (GTDB taxonomy): Bacteria > Bacteroidota > Bacteroidia > Bacteroidales > WCHB1-69 > F23-D06. The sequence goes on from JAGCFD010000052.1 coordinate 81,753, forward strand.
CCGAACTCCCTTCTATTTACTAATAAAACAATCGCTTATGGATTTTCAATATCATGTTGAAGGTGGTGATTTCACCAATGCCGGATCAACCTCAAGCGAGGTGAAAAGGATGCTGAAGAAGATGGGTGTCCGTCCGGATATAGTAAAGCGGACCGTAGTGGCCTTGTACGAGGCGGAAGTCAATATCGTTGCGCATGCCTACCGTGGCGATATCTTCGTCAACTTGGAGCCTGACAAGGTCTGCATAACCCTTAAGGATGAAGGGCCTGGAATTCCCAATGTGGAGTGGGCTATGCAAAAAGGCAACTCCACCGCCTCGCCTAAAGTCCGTGAGATGGGCTTCGGCGCCGGCATGGGCCTCCCCAATATCCAAAACAACTCCGATGAGATGCATATTGACACAGAGGTTGGGGTAGGGACTACCATCAGCTTTGTCAACCATTTCGCATAAGTTGTGATTATGATGATTTGTTATTTTGTTAATTAACAATAATTTACTATGCAAGAAGATTTCCACCACGCGCTAAAATTCAAGTACGACCTTTGTATCGGCTGTGCCCATTGTACGGGTGCCTGCCCTACGGGTGCTATTCACGTGGATGACGGACACCCGCGCTTGGACCCGAACCGTTGTGTGGACTGTGGCCGCTGCTATATCGCATGCCCCGTCAATGCCATCTATATTGAGCAGGACGACTTCCAGACGGTGTACGACTGCAAGTACCCGGTGCTGCTGATGCCCTCCATTTTTATGGCTCAGTTCGAGGACAAAATCAAGGAGAAGACAATCTTGTCCGCTTTGTATCATATTGGCTTCAAGCATGTCTTTGAGTGTGAGAAGAGCGTTGACTTTCTCAGGGACGAAATGCAGAAAGCAACGAATGAGAATGACGGGTTGAAACCTTTGATTTCCACATTCTGTCCGGCTATTGTGCGACTGATTCAGGTGAAATTTCCTGTTCTGGTGCCGAATCTTTACCTTATGAAACCCCCGTTGGACCTGACCGCTTTGTATATTCGTAAGCTGTTGACGGAAGAGGACCATATACCCGCGGAAGATATCGGAATCTTCTATGTGACGCCTTGTGCCGCTAAGATCGCGGCTATCAAGAGTCCGGCCACGGAGGAGGAATCTCCTGTGACAAAGGTGATTAATATGAATTTCTTGTATAGTAAGGTGATGCGTGTCATCAAACAGGGAGAGTACCAACTCTGTGACGATGCGCGAACCCGTTTCCACCGTCTCTCAAAATCCAGTCTCAACTACACGCTCACAGGTGGCGAAGCTAATCTGCTCAAAGAGGGCCGCAATTTGGCTATCGACGGCATCCATAATGTCTCGGAGTTCCTGGAGAAGTTGGAAGATGAGGACATCCAGGACATCGACTTCCTGGAGCTGCGCGCCTGCGATGAGAGCTGTTCCGGCGGTATCCTGACCGCTAACAACCGTTTCTTGATGACGGAACGCCAACGCAAACGCATGCAGAAGTCGCCTGATGAGGTGGATGCCGAGGATAACGATTTGCTCAACTACACCGACTACCTGGCGCAGCATAAGCGTGTGCTTGGCCATGTGGAGCCTCGTTCTATGGATAAGATGGACGATGACTTGGCCACGGCTATGCAGAAGATGAAGCGCGCCTTTGAGATCAACTTGAACCTGCCGCAGGTGGACTGCCGTATTTGCGGATACCAATCCTGCAAGTCATTGTCTGAGGCTGTCGTGAAAGGCGATGCGGAAGTGGACCAGTGTATCTTCATCCAGCGTATTCTGGAGCACTGTGACAAGATGGATATTTCGGAATCCATGAAGGTGATGACCAAGATCTGGGGTACTAAGAAGACCAGCTCCTCCATTGCGAAGAATCTGAATCTGTAGCTGTTAGCCATTAGCCGTTAGCCATTAGCTGTTGGCTGTTAACTGAACTTGTAGCAACGAAGGACGGGCTGGTCGAGGGTGGGGTGCAGGTGCATGGCCCCGCCGAGGCATTGTCGGAAGTCTTTACATTTGGCACAGGGCCCGCAGCGCATCCACTCGCGGTTGCGCATCACCTGGAATTTGTTATCCCACACCTCCATCAAGTCGTCCTGATAGATATTGCCCTGCACAAAGGAACGGTTGATGTTGGGGCAGGCGGAGATGCTCCCGTCAATCAGGACGGAGCCGATGTTGATGCCGGCGCGGCAGAAGAAATAGCTGTCGCGGATGCTCTCCTCGTATTTCCCCGTATAGGCTTCGCAGCTGAAGGTGATGTTGATGCGCCCCTCTTGGCGAGTCTGGGCGATGAACTGCAGCATCTCTTCCAGTTGTGAACGTGACAGTTGCAGTGTGTCGTTGCTGGCGGCCCTGCCGATGGGGGCAATGGTGAAGAGTCGCCAATAGCGGATGCCGTTAGCGATGAGCTCCTCTTTGAGTCGTGACAATTCGCCGATATTGCGTTGGTGTACGCAGGTGACCACGTCATAGCTGAGCCCGCGTGTGTGCGCGATGAGACGGAGGGCGTTCATGGCCCGCCGGTAACTCTCCGGATGGCCGCGCAGCCAGTTGTGGGTCTCCTCCAGACCGTCCAGACTCACGGTCACCGAGGACAGTCCTGCGGCGACGAGCTCTTGATGACGCGCGGTGTCGTACAACATGCCGTTGGTGACGATGCCCCAGCGGAAACCGTGCTCGCGCAGCTTCTTGCCACAATCAGCCAGATCCCTACGCAACAAAGGTTCCCCGCCGGTGATGGCGATGATGACGGTATCGCGGGGATAGCGTTTCTCCAATGGCGCAATGGCATGGAGGAAGTCTTCAAAGGGCATGTCTGGCACATGGGCCTCCGACTGGCAGTCAGAACCGCAATGCCGGCAGGAAAGATTGCATCGCCAGGTGCACTCCCAAAAGAGGTAGTTGAGCTCGCGGATGGCGGTCTCATTTTTCCTGAATATCCGGAAAAGCCAACGTTTGAAAGGAGATCTCTTAGGAGTCTTCATGGATTCGTTGTACTTTCAACTCCATACCCTGTAACTGTTCGGCAGAAATGGTGGTGTCCAGTCTCTCGTATAAGCCGTTTACAGTGCTGTCTATGTCTATGACATCCACACGATACTCAACTGGGGAATACTCCTGGAACTCTCCAGCAAAGTAGCCTTCGTGGTCGGTAGTGTCAATGGGGTGCATCCATAAATTGACCTGAAGACCTTCCACTGGCTCGCCGGTTTCAGCATCAAGCACTTGGCCTCTGGGCTGAAGGAGGATGCCTGGTGGCATTCCATAGCAGGCTTGGAAGGTGAACATGAGGGCGGTGGCGGAGAAGGTGCCGAACAGGGCTCTCAGGATACGTTGTTTCTTGTTGCGGACACGTTCAAGGATTTTCATGACAGAGATAATTGATATGAAAGTGCAAAGATATATTTTTTTTGGAGTTATATACATGCTGGCACAACAAAGATGAAAGCGATGGCAAAACCAATCGTTTTCATTTAATCTTAGGGGGCTTTAGGGAGGCATCTGCCCATAGAGCACGCGGGCGGGGATGCCGACATGCGGTGCGGACGCGGCGTGAATGGCCGCTGTTGGAGGGCGGACAGAGCGGGCGGCATTCATGTCGGCTTGATCTTTTGTAACTTTTCTATCAAGAGAAAAGTTAAAGGTTGTAATTATCTGATAGACTGATATTTATTGCAAAGTGCGATGTTCACTCTTTGTATAACACTCTCAAATAAAGAGGTTCTGTTTTCACAATCATATTTGTGCCATCATGTATATAATCACCATTTTTTTACCAATCAAGGTTTTGGAAAAGTGAAAAAGGACACAAAAAAAAGGAGGCCGAAGCCTCCTTTTTCGTTTTGCGGTTAGCGCAGGATTAGATAATGCCTTGAGCTAACATAGCTTTTGCAACGCGCATGAAACCGGCGATGTTGGCACCCTTAACATAGTTGATGGTACCGTCAGCCTCACGACCGTGCTCAACGCACATGTCGTAAATGTCGTTCATGATCTTGTGCAGTTTGGCGTCAACCTCAGGAGCCGTCCAGTTGATGTGACCGGCGTTCTGGCAGATTTCGAGACCGGAAGTGGCAACACCACCGGCGTTGACAGCCTTGCCAGGTCCGAAGGGAACCTTAGCGGCTTGGAAAGCAGCGATGGCGCCGGGTTGGCAACCCATGTTGGAGACCTCAGCAACGTATTTAACGCCGTTAGCGAGGAGTTCCTTAGCGTCTTCTTCGCTCAACTCATTCTGGAAAGCGCAAGGACAAGCGATGTCACACTTCACGCTCCAAGCTTTCTTGCCGGCCGTGAATTTGGCTTTGCCAGGGAATTTGTCGGCCATGTCTTGAACTTTGTTGCGGTTGGAAGCACGCATGTCAAGCATGTAGTCGATCATCTCTTGGTCGATGCCGTCAGGAAGTTCGCAGACGCCGTCGGGACCGGAGATAGCCACAACCTTTGCGCCGAGTTCAGTAGCCTTGGTGGCAGCACCCCAAGCCACGTTGCCGAAGCCGGAGAGAGCGATTCTCTTACCTTCCATGGTGTCGTTTTGTTGTTTTACCATGCGCTCCACATAGTAGATAGCGCCGAAGCCGGTAGCTTCCGGACGGATGAGGGAACCACCCCAGCCATAGCTCTTGCCGGTGAGGGCACCGGTGGAGTGCTCGCGGGCCAGTTTCTTGTAAGCGCCATAGAGGTAGCCGATCTCACGACCGCCAACACCCACGTCGCCGGCAGGGCTGTCCTGATCCGGACCGATGTTGCGCCACAGCTCATACATGAAGGCCTGGCAGAAACGCATGATCTCAGCGTCGCTCTTGCCAACGGGATCGAAATCGGAACCACCCTTGCCACCGCCGAGAGGCAGATTGGTCAGAGAGTTTTTGAAGATCTGTTCGAAACCTAAGAACTTCAACATGGAGACGTTAACAGCCTTGTGGAAACGGAGACCGCCCTTGTATGCGCCGAGAGCAGCATTGAATTGGACACGGTAGCCGAGGTTGGTGCAAACCTCACCCTTGTCATTCACCCAAGTCACGCGGAATGTGAAGATACGGTCGGGCTCTACAATGCGCTCAACGATCTTGGCAGCCTCGAATTCGGGGTGCTTATTGTATTCTTCCTCAATGGTTTCCAGGACTTCGCGAACGGCCTGCAGATACTCATTTTCACCAGGATGTTTGGCCTCCAGGTTGGCCATGATTTCATTTACTTTC
>JAGCFD010000053.1 GCA_017650305.1 Bacteroidales bacterium
GCGGAGAAGGAGTAACGGCTTGAGAAACTGGTAGCACGTTGATCCACAAAGTCCTCTCCCCAAGGCAAATACTGCAAGTGCTGTACTGCCTCTCCTCCAGAAAATGTTATCCAACTGCTGCTGCCCAAATGGTCGGGATGGTACCAGTAGCACTCCTTCTCCTGCTGCACAGAGTCACGCCAGTCGTACAGCGTGCCTAAAGGTGATTCTCTCGACGCATAAGGGGCCTGAAGGCAATCCACTGTCTGTTCAAATAGTTGGGAGGACCGATTACTATGCTCTTCATATATTTTGGAGTCCTCCACCGAATCTATCAGGGATAGTCCGCCGCCACCAATCCTGCTGGCAACACGCTCGGTCTCAGCGTAGTAGTGCTTGGTGTAACCCTGCTGGGTGACCACCAAGTATGGCGAGGCATAGAGCGTGGCATTGTCCAAAAGGTAGAAGTATTGCCACTGCCCGCTGACATTTTGCGAGGTGTAGGCTCCCGTGATCTTATAGGCCCTGTCGCCATTAGCATCATACAGGTACAGGGATAGGTTCTGGTTGTCGGACACTCCCATCAGGCGGTTCTGCTCGTCCCAGCAGAAGAGACGCTCGGGTGAATTTTTAGCACCAGCAGTATAATGCTTAATCAAGTTGCCTCCCGCATCCCAAACGAAATCCTGCGGGATGAATGTTCCATTTGCAACAGGATCTTCTTGAATGATGCCGGTCGGCACCTCCACTTCAGGTGCTGAAATTTTGGATAGTGTATTGGGCTGCTGGGAGTTCTCGTACTGGTATCCGTTGTCATATGCGACACTGGACAGCGTGCCATTGACCAACACCTCCGCCGCCACCTGTTTCCGTTTCACCCTGCCATTGGCATGGTATTCCATGCCTACCGTATATGACAGACTGTCCGCGCCGGTCCACAAGCCTGTTGACCTTGACAACCGATAAAGACTGTCGTAAGTGTACTGGCAATTATACGCGCCGCCCAAATTGTTGGTAAGCATGGTAGCGGAGTTTCTAATACCGGTAATGTTTCCTGCAGCATCATAGGCATAGTCAATGTCCTGCATGGGTGAGCCGTTTCGTTCATAACTGCGCAGGCGGCTCAACCGCTGCAGGCTGTCATAGGTATATTCGGCACGAGTCCCGTTACCGTAGAAGACGGTGTCCTTCAACTCGAAACGGTTGTAGCGGATGCTGTCCAGGTACTTGTACGTCACCCCATTCTTCACACCCGTGATGCTGTTCAGCATCCCGCCACGGTCGTAGCCGTAGCTTACCACCTCCCCGTCAGGGTAGGTCATGTGCTGTATGCGGTTGTATGAGTCGTATTCGTACTGCATCTTGAATGTATAGGGCTGATTCTCAAAAGGCAGCGCAAATGTACGAATATTTTCAACAACCTCACCCAATTTTCCGTAGGAAAATGTCTGCCAACCAGAAGCGTCTTCCTGCAAGACAACCTTGCCCACAGCATTGGTTGCAGTGTCTTGATTCGTGCCGTATTCGTAATGGACATTGTTGGCAGGATATAGAGAGCAGTAGATATCGGTGAGTTGGTTATAGTGATATCGATAGTCAAGATGTTCTCCGGAAGCATTGGTATGCATGGTCAAGTTGCCTGCGGGATCGTAGTCGTACCAGTCATCCCCAGCATCTGGATGGCGGCGGTGGACCATCTGTCCGAACATGTCGTATTCGTAGGATGTCTCAAACCCGTCCGGATCTGTACTTTTCTTCAGCTGTCCTAAGCAGTCGTAGTCGAAGCGGGTCACGGTGTTCATGGGAGCTATCTGGGCTATCTGCTGCCCCATGGTCCCTTTCAGCACTTGCACGCTGTTGCCCAACGCATCGGTAGTGACGGTTTTCAGCAATGTTTTCCCATTCCAGTTGGCAAAACCGTATTCCACGACCGTGCTATCGCCTGTGGGAAGTTTCACTTTTATCTGCCGGTCCATAATGTCGTACCACGTGGCAGTGAGGGAGGCTGTGTCGAAATAGGGGTTGAAGACAGCGTACTGGGAGGTGTCTTCCTCAAAGGGATGATACTGCTCAGTCGTCCTGCCGAGGCAGTCGTACTTCACCCTGCCCGTCACAATACTCTTCTCGTGTCCGCCAATCTCGGCATCTTTTTTGGTCTGAAGCAATCGCCCGAGACCATCTGTGATCAGAGTCGTCCTGATGGGGTCGTTCTGATCCAAGAGGTCGTAATGGTAGGTGCAGGCATACGAGTATGGGTTGACGCCGTTTTGTTCAATATTCATCGAACCGTAATTGTGTGGATGATACTCCATCTTGATCGTGTACGGCGCATTGTTATCCTGTTCGTAGGGTGCGGTAATTTTAATTGTTCTGCCAAGATTGTCATATTCATACCACATTTCATTTCCATTGATGTCCACTGTCTTAGTCGGCTTGCCGTACCTGTAGTCATATTCAGCGGTGGAGACAAAACTAAAGGGAGTGTTTTCCACCTTGACGGGATAGGAGTGGACATTGTTGTCGTAAAAGTAGTTGTATTCCAGTCGTTCTTGAGCCTCGTTTCCTGGCAGGATGGAATGGGACAGGTTGCCATAATTGTCGTAAGAGAACTCAAACTCTGACTCCCAACTGGTGTTGTGGCGGGTCAGTTTATAAAGTTTGCCTGAAGGATAGTAGGAGGCTGTCCGCTGCTGGAGAGTGTTGCCTTCCTGGTCTTTGACGACGATCTTGACGGGAAGCGCCACAAGATTGTACTGTGTCCCAGTCGCATAGTCAATTTCTGCCTTAAACCACTCGTCATTATGAGTTGTGTCGCCACGGTGCGTGTAACTGACCACATTCCGGTAGCGGTCGTATTCGCGCTGTGTCACCGAAGTAAGTTGAGGAGTCTGAAGGCCCTCGTACCAGTTGGTGATATCGGATTCTCTGCCTACATATACATCCGTTCGGGCACATCCGCCATCTGTCACCCGGTTCCCTGCATAGTCGTAAAGGGTATCGCCGTAGATATGCTCCACATAAGGGCTGCCAGCTGCATCATACACACAGTCCCGGGTCTTGCGTCCGCGCTTGTTGAAGTTCACGTTGTCGTATTCCTCCACCGTGTAGCGGTAGAGAGTGTCCCCTCCTTCTGTGTCGTATTGAAATGTCGTGACCCGTCCGTAGCCATAGTCCATGCGTTCATAGCGATTGAACTTGGGTGACTCGTACTCAAAAGTAGTGAGGGTGCGGTTTCCGCCCACCGGACAAGTATCCACATTGTTGTGAGTTTCCACCCGGGCAAGGTTCCAGCTGCGCTGTGCTTTGTCGTAACAGGCCAGCGGCATATCGTAGTCCAGCACAAAATAGCTGCCCGTGAAATTGGTCACCTTGCGTAGCAAATTGGTCTTGGCTCCGGTATTGTATCGCACTGTCATACACCCTTCATCCTGGGAAGTCACGTAATCGATATAACCATCCCCGTTGATGTCGGTAAGCTGGACACTGTCTTTGCTGAAAGTGCGGTTGTAAGGCGACCCTGAAATGCCCACGCACAATTTGACAATGGACATAAACGTGAAGCCCACTGTGACAGAGACGTCCACCGACTCGCTGAACGACCGGCCAAAGCTGAGGTCGGAAAGGACCGGAAGTGTATCCCATTCTGAACAGTCTCCATTACCCTTGGCATAACGTATTTTCAGTTTGTTCTGATTGCCTGAAGTGTCCATTTCAACCAGATCGGGAAGGCCGTCAGAGTTGAAGTCCATCAACATCTTTCCTGTCACGTTCTTGGAGAAGTTCACCCCAATGCCCCCACCGATGCTGGCCTGACCGATGTTGAAACTTCCCCCGAAATTCAAGCCGGTATTTTTGCTATTGCCTTCCCGCACATAAGGGCTTGAATAATAGGTGTCCTCGCCCAGGAAACCATATCCTTTGTTCATGGACACTTTTAGATAGCCATTTCTGCACACCACCTTGTCGGGAAGGCCATCCGCATTCATGTCCATCCATGTCATGGAGGTTTCGTCGCTGCCACCGCCATGGGATGCGCCCGCATTTCCCGCACCGTCGAAGCTGATCTTGGCGTTTTTGGGGTTGTTGGAAGCCCCTCTCGACGGCATTTCGAAACTGCCGCCGAAATTCATGCCAGCGGAATAGGTTTCGGATCGAGTGACGCCGTTCTCCAATATCCCCAATGGGCTCACCTCTCCGATTCCGCCCCATGGCTGTGTGTACTGCACCAACGAAGGGCCGAGAACATCGGGATAGCGGTCTCCGTTCAAGTCCATATAGTCGGTCAGTATGAGGTTGTAACCATTCGACAAAGAACCTCCTACCGAGAACGGGACAAACGGGGCGGAAGCAGACAGCGAGTGGTTCTTCATCTTGGAGTAGTTCTGTTTGCGTATAGTCTTCACGTCCAGTCCCTGCGCCACTACTGGCACAGGATGGTCGTAATCCTCAATGTCAGACGTGGCATCGTTGCAGTGATAAGCAGGCAAGCGGGTATTGTTCATCATGCTGTCCGTGATGTGGTTAACATTGCCGTATCCCACCCAGGCATAATGCTGGAAATCGGGTTGCATTTCCACCCAGCTCGTCTTTAATGACAGAGGATGGTAAAGCGTGTCGGCAGCAAAAGCCCCAACCATATAGGAACTCTCCTGGAATTGAGCACTGTCCTGCATGTTCAAATCAAAGCGTTTCAGTCTCTTTTTCACTTTGTTCGCCTCGCTGCTGTTGCGCATGTTTGTTCCCCAGTTCGTCACCAGTTTCTCAAGATGGATATAGCTGTCGTGGACAACCTTGCCGTCCACCGTGTCGTTGTTGTTGTAGGCGAACTGCCCCCAGCCCTTGTACAGGGGACCGAAGAGTCGGTGATAGACCGAGTCGCGGACAGACCCGTCATAATTGTTGATAAGCATGTTCACCTGCGGGTAGCATTCCACCGTGTCGTAATGGTCGTTGTTCATCACATAGTAATTGATATGCGGTGTCACGTGCACTTTTTCCCATGGAAAGTCGGGAGATGAACTCGACAGGGTGAATTTCACCTGTTCGCTTTGCTGCAGAACAACTGTTGAGTTGGCTAAGCCAAGGGGATGCCAAACGAAGTCGTTCCAATTGTCATCAAGTTCGAGTGCCCACTTTTTGTTTGGCAAGACATTGCCATTGGTGTCCGTAATCATCACTTTCAGCGTGTCCTGCGAATTTCCCAATGTTCCAGTGCTTATCTTTACAGATATGTCAATACTGTTGGTATTCCCGGAAGCGCCTGCGCCAAAACACTTGTCCCCGGACAGCACAAAGTCCTGGGCTGCGTTGAATGTGCGCGGATTCCAGACATATCGTATGGTCTGGTCCCATTCCACATTGTCAAAGGCATGGTTGTCACCGGATATGAGCCGGAAAAAGATCAAATCGCCTGCCTCAACATCAATCCTTGTGCTGTCGCGGTGGACAGAGCCGTCATCCTTGCCGATTTGTCCATTGGCGAGAATGACGGTATTTGCCGTAGTCGAGGCGGACAACAGATGGCCTGCAGTGACCAACACTTGATTGCTGTGCTGGATGGCATAAGACATACCATCGCGCGTCTTGGACTGAAGGAAACTGACGGTGCTGTCCTGACGTTGGCGGAGGCTGGAGATGATGTCCACAGTTCCGCTGTCCGTCGCCACCCACACTTTCACGACCTCCAGGTCAGGATCACGTTCAAGGAAGTCGAAAACCGAAGTGGATGTTGGGAACGGATCACAGGACACAAGATACTTTTTATAGATGTCTATCTCACATATCTCGCTTTGAAATGCTGGATCATCACAATAGATGTAAAAACATCTGTAGTTGTCTGTTCTCCCCAAAGAATCCGCATAGTGGAACAACGAAACGTTTGCAGACTCATAAGCGTGATTAGAGTGACTGATATAAAGTATAGTATCCAGTTTCCATTCCATCTGGCATGTAATGCTGTCGCTTACCCTCCCGCTGAAGAGGATTCCTCCGCAGGTGTCCGTGGTTGTGTGGACAAATGTGCTGTCATGGAACAGAGCGGCATTCTCGACAGCAATCGTGTAGTAGTTGCGGAACTTGACCGTGCCATCCCGCTCCGTGACGTTGAAAAGAACGCCGTCGTCTGTGATGAGGTCGGGAAGCCCGTCAGCATTCACATCTGCAAAATATACCGATGTGGTGGACTTTGTGGTTGGCCAGCTGCCGCTATAGGCAAGTCCGAGCGAGAGTTGAAGACCCCATGCGGTTGTGCTGCTCCCATCCAAAAGAAAGTTAGTCAAACTTTCTGGATGAGCCGGGTCTGAATAATCCTGTAGCTCATGTTCTTCGGGGTCGTAGTGAAAATAGTATTCCGAATCGGCAATGTGTTTGCGGTAATACAATTTCCCGTTGCTTTTCTTGTAAACTTTGTCAGGCAGTCCATCCCCGTCAAGATCGATGACAGTCAGCGCACCTTCGCTCTGTGAGCAGCTGTAGTTGAAGTTTCCGCCGGCACTTGCCGTCGTCAGAGGCACCACGGGACCCAATCCCACAGTCATCGTCCCTCCGGCGTTCCAGCTTTTTCCCCTGGTGCCGCCCAGGGCCGTGGATTTGGCCCATGCACCGCCATTGGTCACAAACGTGGATTTAATCGTGTCGTTTTTCAACGACATGGTCACGGGGTCACCAAACAACTCCGTTGCATCAGGATAATCATAGTAATCAAATCGGGTAAAGGACATGCTGTCTAGGGGAAGCGGCCTGAAATCCGTGCACAGCATCAGCGTGTCTGTGGTCTTATTCATCACTGCCACTTCCTTGAGCCGAGTCTTGAAATTGGTGTTTCTCCCGTATTCCGTTTTAAAGATATAGTATTTGAAGTACTTGTTGTCATATCCTACGGCAATGTTACAAAGTGTGGACGCCGTCACCTCTTTGAACCCTCTGTTGGCCGATATTGCGATGTCTTCGCGTCCCTGTTGTCTCGTGAAGACAACCCTGTATTTGCCGGGATCGTTCCCTTTAGCAGTGTAGAGAATGGAGTCTATGTAAATTTGCCTTCCTGGGCTATAACTACTTGTTATTCCGCTATGGTACTCCACATCGTAGCGATACCGTACGCTGTTGCCATACGGGTCAACGCTTTCCGCCAATGCCCAGTGCGCTATCGGTCCATGGGCATTGTCCGCCCCAGCCCGGAGCACGCAGGCATTGTTCACAATAGTGTCTGCTTTATATTTCCCGTAATAGTCCGTCACCCCGTTCTTGTGGGTCACGCTCCACCAGTAGTTGGAGGGCGAGTCCCCATGGCGCACGATGCTGTCGAAAGCCTCGTTCCTGCGCGGGTAGAACTGTTCGTAGCCGTCCTGGTCAAGGTCTTGCCTGTCTGTCCAATGATTGGTGCGGTGAGGCATCTGGCGATAATAGCCCTCACTATCCTTGGTAACCAACTGTTCACCTTCATACACATATACTTCACTTTCCTTGTCGAGATCGCATCGTGGCACGCCCCACCGTGTTTCCACGGTGATGGAAGGAATGGAGATGTCCCAGCCCACGCCAAGCCAGCCGTTGCCCCCGCCGCTGCTATAGGTCAGCGCGAGGTTTGGCTGCATTCCCTGCCGCCCTGCGGGGATTTCGATGGGATAGCTCAAGTTAGCCGTACCGCTGTTGTTGGCCGTGGGCGGCTGCATCAGCGTCAGGCCCTCTAACGGGTCGGCGGCCTTCAGTTCCTTGATGCTCGTGGGCGTATAGGCCGAGGTCTCCGGCATCTCCGGGGTCTTCAGCACTGCATTGATGAAGTCTAACGGGGAGTCCCCGCCTCCTTCACCCTGAGCAGTCACGGACATCATGTTCTGCACCTGCGCAAGCGCGTCCCGCGGACTAATCATGCCGTCTTGTGCATGCGACAGCCCTTTCTCCCATGGCCTGAACCTTGAGCAGACCAGCAATTCTGTTTCATTCACGGAGTCGCGTTGGATGGCTATCCAGCGGTGATACTGCCTGTCATAGACGTAGGTCTGGATGTCGTCCTCCGTGAAACCCTGCGGCAGCAGTTCGGGATCGTAGGGCACGGCGATGGCGAACTCTTCCGTGCGGGAACTCACCCTATAGCCCGCCGCCTGCCCGTTTCCGTCAAAGACTCCCGTCACGTTCACCATGCCCGCATCCAACGGTGGCAGCTGCACGGGAGTGAGCTCCGTCATCGCGCTGATTGCCAGCATGGAGGGCGGCGTGTTCAACGGGGATTCCGCCACAGGAACCACGGGAAAGCTTCCGAACGATAGTGGTTCCGCCATGGGAGATAGGCTGTTTTCCCTGCTGACCTCCTGCAACTGGGAGGGCTGTGCCGCCCCGATGCCGCTCCCTGTGACCGGGACCGCATTGTAACTGTATGCCCTATATGAGCGGGCGGAATGGCGGCTGTTCCCCTTGTCGAAGGAGAACAGGGCGAGGATGATGGCAGCCAAAAGGGCGATAATGGCAATCAGGTGCTGTTTCATATCTATTTGTGTTTGTTTAGTTTACAACCATTTTCAGTGTCTTACGCTCGCTGGGCGAGACGATGTCGATCAGGTATTGGCCGGCGGTGCCCACCGTTCCCTCGAATCGGTAACTGCGCTGTCCCCTGCCGCCCATGGTGAGCAGCAGCCGTCCGTCCGCGTCATGGACGGTCACAGACACATCCTGCGCCTCGGGGTATCCGATCTCCACAGTGAAGTCTCCATGGTTGGGGTTGGGCGATATTCTGTAATGAATTGTAGAGACGTGCCATGGCGCGTCTTTGCGACCGTCATTTGACATGTCAACAGGTGTCGTTCCATTGCCAACGCCGGTCATGGCCGATGCTTTCGGTGTGCCCATGGTGTCAGGGCTTGCCACGGCGAAGCAGAAGAAATCCCGCCCGCTTTGGTCTGTGTCCCAATGTATATTATGGTATCTGTAATGTCCGAGGCTGTCCAAACCAGAGGACTGCATTTGTTCGGTCTCTCCTGCTGGGAACTCGCCTGTGCCGCTGCGGTCTATCAGAAGAACAGGCGCAATGCTATCCTGCACGGCAGTGGTGTCCAAAAGAACAAACGTGTTGTATGTGCGGGCATTGCCCGTCACTTGCACCATGCTGCGGCCGATGACCTCGTAGGTCTCGCCACTCTGCGTGTAGATTTCGGAAACGGAGGACAGGACTCCGTCCATACCGAATAGGATGAAATCGCCGTCATCAATAGCGGAGACATTCCCTTCGTTGGTCTGCGCCAACTGGTTGATACCAACGACTATCTGATTGTCAGCAAAATATGTCTGCTTTTGGCACAACCCAACCGAGTCGTCCCTGCCAAGACCAGCGATGGAGGTGCAAAAACCGGGATAATTGATGTAATCCCATATCACATTCCGGCGGCTGTCAAGGTAGTCGGTCTGTGCAAGGGTCACGCCGTATTTTACTGCCAGGTAGCTGATCCACTGTATGACGGCCGTATCGCTAATCCTGTGGTCAAAGTACAGGGCCTCAGCGATTTTTCCGTGGAGTTGTAGGGAGTCTGCACTGCAAAGGGTGAGTGACGGAGCGCACACCTCGGGCTCCCGCCACGATTGCGACAAGTAATTGATGACAGACATCAGGCGGTTGGCCGTGTCATAAATGATTTGTCCGTTGTCGTTGAGGATCCGCTGTGTGGTCTGCCCGATACGCTTGGTGGTGTCAAGCTGCACCTGCCACAGCGCGTTTTCGTCCGCAGTGTCGTAGGTTTCATAGACCACAATCACGTCCGACTGTCGGGAGTCATTAATGCCCAATTGCAGAGAGAAGGTCTCCGCGCCGCTAATCTCGAAGCACTTGTTAAAGTTCATGCGGGAGAATTCCGAAGGCATGAAACCCGAGGACGGCACGGCATACAGGCCGTTCCCGGACACATCGCCCCAAGACTGCGCACTCAAGACTGCACTGTCGGCGCGCAGCCAGGCGGTGGGGCGAACTGTTTGCGATTGGATTGTTGTCGCCAACCCATAGAATAGGACCAAGATGAACCAGCTATATCGTTTCATATTATAAAAATATATTCAATTAACATCATCTATCTCAATAGTTGCTATACGCCGCCGTGTTGCTGAAAAACAGCCCTGTGAACGTGAACTGCTTTGTGGTTGTATCTCTATACATTGTTTGGCCAGGAATGTTCAAAAAGATGCGATTGTTGTTCTCGTCTGTGTAGTTTAGGGAACGAGGTGGCATGACGAAAAAATCCAGGTTTGTAAGATCAAAAGTGTCGATAGTGGTGGCATAAATTGCATCTTCAATTGACTGAAGTGTGACAGCAACAGATTTGTTACAGACGTGCCCATGAGTCATGCAGTCAAGATGACACGGTTTCCCTCCGATGGTGATACATGCGTTACCACATTCCGAAGCCAGATGTCCGATTGTAATGGTGAAAAGATAACTGGATTCTTTCGAATCTGTCAACATAGGAACAACCCGGTTTGTGGAATTTTGGACATCGTCCATTTTGGTACATGCTTGACATGACAAAAGGATGATCGCAAGAGCAATTTTTAAATGTAAAATTTTCATGACAATACTTTTATTAACTAGTAGAATTGCAAATTTGCATTTATTTCCATCAAGAAAAACAGAAACACCCCGCATTTCGTCACTTTGTGATGAATAAAATAAAAATGACTATATTTCAAGATTAATGATGCAATGATTACATTTGACAATTAGGCATTTAGTGCAAATCAATGTAATATGGAAATTCTAGCACAATTTCCATTCATTATCATAAAAACCATGTTTTGAGCATTTGGCAATGTCCTGCCATCTATAAATGAAAATAATCCGGACTGCTATTTCGGAAGAAATGCTAATTTTGCAACGTAAAATCTTCTGGATTATGAAACGTAATTGGCGGTCACAAAAAATAGTATTCTGGCAAATCGTTTTTTCCATAGTGTTTTATTATTTCTTCACAAAAAACAGTTTCTTGCGGCCATCTGCGGAGCCAATGATGGAATGTATTATTGCGTTGATGCTGATTTCATCCATGGCCATTAATTATTGGACTGTTTATCCTGTTTTCCACAACAAAAAGACAGCCTTCTTTTATTTCTTGTCCATACTGGAAATCATTATTATAACAATTGTAGAATTTAGCATAACTATAGGCAATCAGATAGCTGTATATTCAAAGATTGCCAATGTTGAGAGGAAACAAATCTTTTGGACACTTTTTTTCAATCTGTTTTACAGGAATGGCGGACTCATTTGTTTTGCCGGCTTGATGGCTTATACCACGGAATTAAAAATACGATTATTTGAGAAAGATTACAAACTATTAAAACTCAAGCATCAACTGCTGGTGCATTCGTTGTCTAAGTCCCATTCATCATATTTGCTTGACGTTGACAGGGTCTGCTATATTCAGCAGAATCAGAATTACAGCCGCTTCATCACTTTCGACGGACATATTTTTTCAAGACGAGGAACTTTGAGGGATGTCCAAGACTTGTTCCGCTCAGAAGACTTCTTAAGAATATCCAAGAACACGATGGTTCGTTCATCCAGTATAATTTCATGCAAAGATAACAAAGTATCTATTCGGATGGGTGATGCACAAGAGCCGGTGCTTTTGTCCATTGGGGCATCCTATGCTCCCGATGTGCTACCTTTTATAGAACACGCACTTCTATCAACTGAGAATAATCAAAGCGAGACTGACGATGCTAAGCAAGACCCAGCATCCTCCTTGTTGGTCACGTCATCAAAATCTATGGTCATTTACCAGTATATAACCGAACACCCCAAGTGTAAATTGAGTGACATAGTCAAAAATACTAAAATCTCCAAAAGCACTGTTGCTCGGCATATACAAACGCTACAAAAAAATGGTCTAGTTAGATATCTAGGCAATAGACGCACAGGAGGATACCTGATATCTGAAATGGTCAACGAATCCTTCTTTCAGTAGCATCACACCATTAGACGATCTCCTCTCTCTGTCAAAACCTTATCTTGTTTGCTTGCAGGATTCTCCTTGCATCCGACACATGCAGGTACCGCTCGGTCATTGCCAAAGATTGGTGCCCGGCTAAATCTTTAACAAATTTGGATGGCATCCCGCTCTCCAACATTTCGGTGATGCCCGTGTCCTTCAGGGAGTAGAAATGGTAAGTGTCTGGCATGGAGAGGCGCTCCCGCATCTCCTGCCATACGGTGAATAGATTTTTTGTGGTATAGAGACGTTGCCCCGGCTTGAAGTCAGTGGAGAAGATGTAGTTGTCTGTGTTATAACCCTGCCCTCGCAGTTCTCTGAAATACCGCATGACATCGTAACCGAGGGCGATGGTGCGCTCGCGGTGGTTCTTGGCCACCTCGGGCGGAATGCGCAGGAGCGCATTGTCGAAATCGACATCCCCAATCCGGAGCATCAGAATCTCCTTGGGACGAACCAAGTATCTGAAACACAGACGGGTCATGGCCACATACTCCGTCATGTTCCTCTTATGAAAATAGTTGAGGATGCGGACGCGGTCCTCTCTGGGAATGGTGACTCTGCGCTTCCGTTCGCGCTTCCTCCCTTTGAACTCTTGAAACGGGTTTTGGTTTGTGAGACCGTCAGTGACGAATGATTTGAACATGGTCTTGAGAAATTGGAGCATGTCGTTGTACGAACATGCTCCCCGTCTGTTGCCGTATTCTTCCAGAAGTTGGGAGGCGTGGGCGGAGGTGAACCGGCCGCAGAGCCACTCGGAGATACCGGTCCTGTTGCACCAGTCGGAGAAGAACGACAGCTTTGATCTGTAGGAACGGGCAGTGTCCCTCCTTAGTTCTTTCTCCCTCTTGCGGACGTATGAGGCGGCGGCCTCGGCCACGGACACCTTTTTACGCAGAGCAGGGTCATCACCCGTAAGAGGGTTCCAGCCGTTTAAGAGTTTCCTGTTGATCTCTGTGCAGAGCAGTGTGGCGTATCGAACCTGCTCCCTCCTATTTTTGATGCGGTTGCAGCGCACGCGCATACGCTTGAGTTTGTCGCTGGCAGGATCCAGGACATAGTAGCAGACATAGAGTTCCTTGTTTCTCTTGACCTCCGCGGGTCTGAAATTGATGAGTGGTATTGTCATGGTAACAAATTAGTGTAATAAATAAAACATTATTGTATATATAATATATTGTAGGATGAGCTATCAAGATGCCAATTGGGGGCCTTTTGGCGCAGAATTGGCGCAGCAAACAACGTGACAAGGCGCTTATAATCAAAATATTGCATCGTTTAACAAAACATTGTTGTGGCGCAAAAATGGAATTATTTTGCATATTAAAAAAATTATTATCTTTGCCACATCTTACAAACCGATATGGTTCAACACCTTACATATTATTTTTCATCGTATTCCCAAGTCTTTGCGGATAATTACTCCTTCTCCGCCAAAGAACGCGACTCCGAGACCGGCCTAAGCTACTTTGGCTCACGTTATTACTCCTCCGACCTGAGCATCTGGTTGAGCGTGGATCCGATGAGTGACAAATATGCATCGCTATCACCCTATAATTA
>JAGCFD010000054.1 GCA_017650305.1 Bacteroidales bacterium
CGAAATCTTCACCACTGTAGTGTCATACCCGCCAGCCTCCAACATGAACCGATACAAATCGTTCCGGGAGTTGAATATTGTGTCGTTTAATCCTCCAAACTTTCCACCGTCAACATACAGCTTTGTGCCTTCATCGTAAAATACTCGCGGATACAAATACTGGTATTGGGGCAAATGGGCGTATCGTTCATCATCTGTTTTAGGAAATGTGGACTTCTTGAAAAACATTACACAGTCGTTTAGAAAATGGTTTATAGCATGAATATTCCTGGTAGAAGTGATATCAGGTAGTGCATATACTACATCAGGTTCTGCTTCAAAAGCTACTAAAGAGCAATTAGCATCCATATAGATAGTATCTATTTTGTGTGAGACAGGTGGAGGCATTAATGCCTTTCGTTCGCGAATTGCATATAGGGTGTCGCCAGCCTTGGCATCCCCCTTAAACACACGTTTGGTAATAACAGGATACATCCAATAGTAATGTTCCTTACCCTGGATGTCTTTCACAGCGTAGGAGAAAACAGCTTTCAAAAATCTACCTTCCACCACCATTGTCGCCTCTTTGAAGAACGACATGTTATTCATATCCAAGTGATTGTCAACCTCTTGGGAGCATAGCGTCTGGGTGCATAGTAATAACAGTGCAACGATTATCAGGTTTCCGTTTCTCATCTTGATAGGGTTTTGACTCATTTTCTTCATATAGGGTGCAATGATAAAAAAAACTCAGATCAACTGTGGTGTCCAAAATGTGATATACAAATTGGCCTTATCTTTGGTCGGGCGTATTTTTTTTTTGACCTCCCCACCGCTGTTCTACTTCCGGTGGGAGAGGTCTGTTGATGTAATCCCTGTTTTTGTCCTGTTTCTTCGGCTCCGAAATCTTCACCACCGTCGTGTCGTACCCGCCTGCCTCCAACATGAACCGGTACAAATCGTTTCTTGAATTGAAAAGCGTGTCGTTCAATCCTGCGAACTTGCCTCCTGAAACATACAGTTTCGTGCCTTCATCGTAGAAAACATAAGGATACAAATATTGGTACTGAGGCTTATGAGCATATCGCTCATCATCAGTTTTGGGGAATGTAGATGTTTTGAAAAACATCACACAATCGTTTTGAAAATGATCTATAACATTAATGTTTTTACTAGAAGCTATTGACGGCATTGCATACAAAATATCCGGTTCTGCTTCAAAAGCTATTAATGTACAATTGGTATCTTGATATATAGTATCTATTCTATGTGGAACTGGTGGGGATATCAACCCCTTGCGTTCTTGAACCACATAGATAGTATCTCCAGCCTTGGCATCTCCTTTAAACACACGATTGGTAATTACCGGATAAATGCCATAATAATGTTCCTTTCCTATAATGTCTTTCACCACATATGAAAACAACGGATCATAGAAGCGGCCCTCCACCACCATTGTCGCTTCCTTGAAAAACGACATGTTATTCATGTCCAGGTGCTGGTCAACCTCTTGGGACCATAGCGTCTGGGTACACAGCAGCAACAGCGTAACGATTATCAGGTTTCTGTTTCTCATCTTGATATGGTTTTGGCTCATTTTCTACTCCACCCGCAGCCGCCGGTGGGCACGGAACTTGTTCTGTTGCGCCACCAAACGGACCTGCTCAGCCGTCTGGGGATCAAAAAACGACTCCGCCACCTTCTCCTCTATGTATTCCACCGCCAAGTCGTTGGGATGGTAGAGATCCTTGGCATAGAACCGGTAATCGCGCAGGTCGTCCATCAAATACTCATACGAGGGAAAATAGAACGTGTGCTCGTTGTCCACTAATTTCTCGGTGGCGAGCAGCAACACCGCCTTGCTGAGCGTGTTCTCATGCAACCCGTCGCCCACATGCCGCACCGGACTAACCGTGAAGACAATCTTCAGCTCGGGGCGGACTGCCAACAGCATGTCTATGGTGTCTTTCCACTGCGTTACGATCTGCTTCTCGGAGAGCCGGAAACGCTGGAATTGATAATTGGGAATCTTATGACAATTGGAGACTATCAGGTCTCGAGGAATGAACTTGTAGCAGAAAGCGGTGCCGAAAGTGACAAACAGAACGTCTGTACGGCGAAGAAAGTCGGAGGCCATCTCTAACTGTTCCATGATATTTTGCTCAAAATCCTCAAAGTTTTCGCGGGAAAAGCGGCCATGATGGGCAAAACTCACCCATAAATCTCTCGTCTTGTAGAAATATCTGTCTTTGTCGAACCGGTCCGGATTCATCAGCAGCCGCAAGGAGCGCTCAATAGAAATCGGGTTGAACAGCACACCAAAAGGATTGGAGTTCACATTGAACTGATGGCGGGCAAAATAGTTGCCAATATTGTCGGAAAAACAGGAACCCAACAGCATAATGGTGCTGTTGTAATCAATTTTAAATGGATATTCGGGAGCAGGTATGTTGGATCTAAAAAGCATATTGTCAATTATTTAGGAATAATCAATTTGGCAAATTTGAGCATAAGGGTCTTGGTGCCGACAGAATCGAAGACCACCACGGCACGGGCATCGCTGTTTTTGTTCTCGGTGGACTGCACCGTTCCAAACCCGAAAGTGGTATGGTAAACGCGTACTCCGGGCTGAATCTGGTCATTGGTGGCGAGCGTTCCTATTTGATCGGTCTTGACCTCTTGTTTGCTCTTGACTCGCGGTGCCGAAGATGCGGTTGTGACTTGGTGCGGACGAGAATAGGATGTTCTGGCGGAAAGGAAGCTTTCATCACTACGCTCCTTGGAGAACAAGCCTTTACCTGAAGAGGCTTTCTTCGTGATATTCAAGTAACAATCTGGAATCTCCTCCAAAAAACGACTCTCCTCACAGAATTCCAACGACCCGAAACGATAGCGGGTCTGGGCACATGTCAGTATCACCTGCTTGCGGGCTCGGGTGAGTGCCACATAAAACAAACGACGCTCTTCTTCAATCTCAGAAGGAGTATTGACACTTAAGGCGGAAGGAAACAGGTTCTCCTCCATGCCGGTGATAAAGACATAGTCAAACTCCAATCCCTTGGCCGAGTGGATCGTCATCAACTTGACTTTGTCTTCATCCTCTCCACTCTTGTTCTCGTCAGTGTCACTGAGCAGTGCTACCGATTCCAAAAAATAGTCCAACGAAGGAAAATACTCCTCTATCATTTCACCCGTCTGTTCGTTGAACATACTGTCTGGAGGATTGTCAATGAAGGCTTTGACGGCATCCAGCAATTCTTCCACATTGTCAAGGCGTTCTTTTTCGTCAGGCACCTCTTTTAACGCTTTGGCAATGCCCGTTTTCAGCACCACCTGCTTGGCCAACTCATACGCATCGGTTTTCTTCAGTTGTGCAGCAAAGCCCCGTATCATATCGGAAAACTCCACCAGGCGGGAAGCGGTCGGACCGTTCACTGGCAACTGATAAGCAGCCGGGTTGGTGATCACATCCCAGATATGGGCTTTCTGCTCGTTGGCGGTGGCCAAGATACGGGAGAAGGTGGTGTCGCCAATGCCTCGCTGCGGGTAGTTGATGACCCGCCGCAACGACTCTTCATCGTAATGGTTAATGATCAGACGGAAATAGGCGAGCACATCCTTTATCTCTTTTCGCTTATAGAAGGAGAGTCCACCCAGGATTTTATACGGAATATGACGTTTTACAAAAGCCTCTTCTAGTGAACGAGACTGCACATTGGTTCTGTAGAGGACCGCAAACTGCTTGTTGTCGGCATGTTCGTTCATCTTGATTTCAAAGATGTTGCTGGCGATGGTGGAGGCTTCTTCCTTGTCGCTGCCTGTCCTCAACAATTTGATCTTCGAGCCGGTCTCGTTTTGCGAGAACACCTCCTTGTGGATCTGGTTTTTGTTGTGCTTGATAATCTCATTGGCCGCATTCACGATGTTTTGGGTGGAACGATAGTTCTGCTCCAACTTGTAGGTGGCGGCATTGGGATAGTCGCGCCGGAAGTTCAGGATATTCTGAATGTCAGCGCCACGGAAACTATAGATGCTTTGGGCATCATCGCCCACCACACAGATATTCTGGTTGAGAGCAGCCAATTTCTTGATAATCAGATATTGGGCAAAGTTGGTGTCCTGATACTCATCCACCAAGATATAGTGGAAGCGCTGCTGGTATTTGTAAAGAATTTCTGGAAAATCGCGCAGCAACACATTCATATAGTAGAGGATATCATCAAAATCCATCGCATCGGCATTCTTCAGCCGGGCATTATAGACTTTGAATATCTGCGCCAACATCGGTTTCCCCGCCCGCTTGTCCGCCTGCTGTATCTCATTGTCGTTTGCGTACTCTTCTGCCGACATCAGGCTGGTCTTGGCTGAAGAGATGCGATTGAGGGCCAAGGAGGCCGTATAGACTTTAGGATCAAGATTGAGCTCTTTGATGATGTTTTTCAACAAAGATTTGGAATCATCGGTATCATAGATGGTGAGGTTGTGGGTGTAACCCAAGCACTCGGCCTCTATACGGAGAATGCGATAAAATACGGAGTGGAACGTGCCCATGGTCACAGCCTTGGCCTTGTCGCCACCCACCAAATCGACAATACGCCCGCGCATCTCCGCAGCCGCCTTGTTGGTAAAGGTGAGCGCCATGATACGGTAAGGGCTGATGTCGTGCATCAACATATAAGCGATCCTGTAAGTAAGGACGCGGGTCTTGCCCGAACCCGCACCTGCCAATACCATTATGGGACCATCTATCTGTTTTACAGCCTCTTGTTGCTGAATATTCAACGAGGATAACAAGTTTTCTTCCTTCAACATTTCATTCTCAATAAAAATGCAAAAATATACTTTTCGATGGTATTTTGTTGTTAATATTGTGTTAATAAATAATTATTTTGATTTAACGGATTTTCGTATTTTTGCAGTGTGTGACAACGTTCAAAGGCAACCGGTAGTCCCTCCTCTTATAAACTCACACAGCTTCCTTCCTTTTATTGGCAATTACTCTTTAAAAAATCCGGTTGCCTTTGCTTTTTATAAAATCTCCTTCTTCTTTTCCATCGGTTTGGTTTTTCTGGGAATTTGTTTTATTTTTGATTTTTAAAAATGAGGTGTAATAAATCCAACCGTTTTTTCGTCTTTAGGGTGTGAATGAGAAAAAGAACATAGAATCCATTCTGGAGGGTTGTCTGAGGCAAGACCGGAAGGCGCAATATTCTTTATATCAAGAGTTTGCTCCTAAAATGCTCGGTGTATGCCGCAGATACTGCAACTCTCAAGAGGAGGCGGAAGATATTATGATGGAGGGTTTTATGAAGGTGTTCCAAAAGTTGGATCTATATCAAAAAAGGAATGACTGTTCATTGTTCTCATGGATAAAAAGCATCATGGTAAATCAATCCATAGACTATTTACGGGCGCACCGGCGACAGTATGAGGCGGAAATGTTTGTGGATTTAGGAACCATGGAGGATGTGGCGGGGGATATTGTAACCAACCTGGACGCAGATCATATCTTGAAGATGATGGATGGGATGCCGGAGAAGCAGCGGGTGGTGTTCAACTTAAGAGAGGTGGAAGGATATGAGTTTGAGGAGATTGCCACGATCATACAAGAGCCCATAAACACCGTGCGGGTGCATCTGTTCCGGGCGCGCCAATGGTTGCAGAAACACATCAAAGAAGAAGAGATAAGGCAAGGATGAAAAACATCAAAGACATATTGGGAAATCATGAGATGACGCCGTCTGACAATTGCTGGCAGCAGATAAGCCAGCGGTTGGACCAGATGATGCCGCAATCGGAGGGCAGTGCGCCCGAAAATAGCGGCGGTGTCAGCCATGGCCCGGCCAGCACCATGGCCCGTGTCGCCACTGTCGCCAAGAGCAAACTCATCCTGGCAGCCGTGGGACTTGCCATCGCCGGAGGTGTCATCACCTTAACCACGGTCTCCCTCCTCAAAGACTCCCCCACCCCCGCGACCTCAGCCCCCGCGGCACCTGCAACAGAAATTGACACCGTGGTGACCGAAAGCGAACCCGAAACAACATACGACCCGGCACCGGCAAAAAACGCTACGGAAGTGTCTCACAACGAAAGCGTTCGCGACGACCGGCCAGCAGCGACAGACCCTAAAGAACAACCTTCCTTAGTCAGTGCTCCGCAGTCTACTCCCTCTATCGTGGAAACGCTTCCCGTGGCACCAGCCCCGCGACCGCTCACTCCACCCAAGCCCGTCTCTCCACCCACCAACGTGACCATACCCGCCCAGCACTCCACTTCCGCGCAAGCAGACCCTGTTGTGCTGGAACATCCCGAATTGTTTGACTCTACGGAATCGTTGCAGAAATTGGAAATTCCGAATGTCTTCACCCCCAACGGTGACGGCATCAACGACTTTTTCGTCATCTTAGGCAGCGAACAGTGCACCAAACGCCAACTGACAATTCGCGACCGAAACGGGAAGACTGTTTACCACGCTAACCTTTACGAAAACAACTGGGATGGCGGTGATTGCCCGGATGGAACCTACTTCTATCAATTCACATTTGGATACCTGCAGTTAGAAGAAACCCTACAAGGCTCCGTGACCATCATTCGGAAGTGATCTGCTGCAAATAGGCAATCGCACGCAAATTGCGCGGTGTCACGATGTCAATCCAGGAACTTTCAATCGGATACACCTTTTTTTCTTTCACTGCTCGCAACAACGTGTACGGATATAGCGAACAGAAATTCTGCATGTCTTCTTTGCGCACCACAATGATGTCGGGATCCTCCTGGAACAAAAACTCCCGGCTGACATTCCACGAGGTGACATCTTCTCCCACGTTGCGACAACCGGCCAACTCTATGATTTGATGGATATGACTGCCTTTGGGGGCTGTAAAGTCGCCGGTTTCGCCAAAGCCCACCACATAATAAACACTCTTGGGTGCCCCTTGGCGCAGCACATTGTTCTGGCGAAAGTTCTCCAACGTCTGTTGCCAACGGTCCGCCTCTACCTTCGCCGCTGAATCCCGGGCAGTTATCTTTCCTAAGTTCAGCATCAAGGTGGAAATGCCCGTGATGTCAGATTCCTCTATCAACGCAATGACGGGAATGTTCAGCTTCTCAATCTTGTCCACATCTTCCTGCGAGACCATGGATCCGATGAGAACCACGTCAGGGTGCAACGAGAGAAGGGTCTCCATGTTGATATTCTGCATTCCTCCCACCTTGGGAATCTGGCTGGTTTCTTCCGGATATTGGCAATAGTCAGAGATACCAACCAGCCGGTCGCCCGCGCCTATCATAAAAAGCAGCTCTGTAATGGCGGGCGACAAAGAAACTATACGTTGGGGCTCCTTTTGCAAGGACACCTCGCGATTGTAAGAGTCCGTGTATTTCAAAAAAATTGTCTGCTCGTTCTGTTGCTGATTATGACAACCACTTAACAGAACCAAGCAGACAATCCATATCAGGAGTCTGATGTGAGACATGTTATTTCAACAATTTTTCATTATAGCTTTGCAGGCTTTGCAAAAGATTGGTTCTAACATGAATGAAATCATCGGCACCAGCCTCTTTCAACATTTCGATAGCTTCTGTCGGATTACCGGCAATGAGGCAAGGAGTGTTCGGAAATTGGGCTTTGGATTGCTTAACGGCCTCCACTCCGAGTGTGGCATACTCCTCATCGGAACTACAGACGACAATCAAAGACGGTTTTGCTTCAGCAACAGCCTTGATGCCTTCTTCCACCGTGGCAAAGCCAGCAGGTTCCACGATTTCGTAACCGGCACAGCCGAAGAAGTTCGTGATAAAGCCTGCTCGGGCTTGACGCATGGCCAAATTACCCAATTTGAGCAGATAAACTGACGGACGGGCATGGTTTTGCGCATATTTCTCAGTCTCCAAGCGGATTTCCTCAAAAGCGGCAGCACCACGATAGGTCTTCAAACCCTCATTGTTGTCCACCACCCGGCACTCAATCTTGTCGGCCATCTTCTCGTTGATATTCGGATATTGGTTAGTGCCGAGGAGCACATAACGACGGGTGGCAATGTCCATGTCGCGTTTCTGGCAACTCTCTTCAATAGCGGCTTTCATTGAGCCATCCTCTATCGCTTTCAGAGCGCCACCGTTGGCTTCAACCTGCTGGAAGTGCTTCCAGACGTGTTCCGCCAAGGAGTTCGTGAGGTTCTCTATGTAGTAAGAGCCAGCGGCAGGATCCACCACATAGTCCAAGAAAGCCTCCTCTTTCAGGATTACCTGTACATTGCGGGCAATACGACGGGAGAATTCATCGGACGGCTTATAGGCCACATCAAACGGCTGAAGGGAAATGGCATCTGCGCCGCCGATTACGGCTGACATACCCTCGGTGGTGCTTCTCAACATGTTGACATAAGGGTCATACAATGTCTTGTTCCATGTGGATGCCACCGTGTTGATACGGATCTTGTAGGCACAGTCACATGCCGGCTTGTACTGGTCAACCATGGTGGACCAGAGCAGACGGATAGCGCGCAGCTTGGCAATCTCCATGAAATAATTGGAACCCACCGACAATGTGAACTGCATGCGGGAGGCCACTTTCTCGACAGGCAACCCCTGTTCCACACAGAAGTTGATGTACTCGTTGGCTAATGCCAGCGTATAGGCCATCTCTTGTACGATGGTAGCGCCAGCATTGTGCAGTACCACACCATTGACGTTGATAACCTTGAACTTAGGCATCCCTTCACCCAACTTCAACAACTCCATCGTCTGCTGCATATCCTCCTGCTGGGAGAAATAGAACTTGTTGTGTTTAAGACGATAGATCAGCGGGTCAAAATTGATATGACCGGAAATCAATTTCTTGTCATATTGTTTCTCCTCCACATAAGCCACGAAGAGTTTCATCAAATCGATATAGCTCTTCACATGGTTGAACTGCACACCAGCGGCGGTGAGTTCAATTCCGTTGAGCAGTGTAGCCAAAGCAGAAGGACCATCTATCTTGCTGGCATCAAAGCAGATGCAAGTAGCTCCACGCATCAAAGCATCCAGTGCTATGGCATTGGCCTTGGCAGGATCCGGTTCATCGATAGTTTGTACGATATCCCATTGGTTGTTGTCTGCCTTGGTGCCACGCAAAAATGGAAATTCGCCTGGCAGGGTTTTCAAATAGTCCAGATCTTTCAAATCCTCGGCTCTGTAATAGGGCGGAACTTGAAATCCTTCATCGGTGCGCCACACCAATTTCTTCTGGTAATCAGCACCTTTTAAATCTTTCTCAATGGTAGCTTCCCACTGCTCCGTGGAGATGGGAGGAAATTCGGTAAATAATTTTTCTTCAGCCATATTGTTGTCTTATAAAAGAAAGCGCAAAAATAATCATTTTCTCCTAATCTTGCATACCAACAGACTGGTTTTTTATAGGATTTTAAAATGACCTGTTTCAGAATAAATTTTAAAAGCACCGCAAAGCATAATTTGTTATTTTTGCAAACGTAAATAAAACACGATGAAACGCTTCTCCTGTATATTATTGTTACTGGGTTCTCTCTCCCTGACAGCTCAGATTCCTGCCGACTACTATCAAAACGCAGAGAACAAACATGGTCACGCACTGCGGGTGGCTTTGTATAATATCATCAAAAATCACGCGCAGGAATCCTATAGTGGCCTGTGGGCAGACTTTTACTCCACCGATGCCCGCCCAGATGGAAAAGTGTGGGATATCTACTCCGACAATCCCAATGGCCAAACCCCTTACCTCTTTACTTTTGGCACCGACCAATGCGGAAACTACTCCTCGGAGGGCGACTGCTACAACCGGGAGCATTCCGTGCCTAAAAGCTGGTTCAATGATGCCACTCCGATGTACACCGACCTGTTCCACATCTACCCTACTGACGGTTGGGTGAACAACAAGCGCGGCAACTTGCCCTATGGCGAGGTGGGAAATGCTACGTGGACCAGTCTCAACGGTTCCAAAGTGGGCTCCTGCTCGGTGAGCGGCTACAACGGACAGGTGTTTGAACCCATCGATGCCTACAAGGGCGACCTGGCCCGGACCTATCTCTATATGGCCGTCTGCTATATGGACAAAAACTTAGGCTATGACCAGTCCATGTTTCAAGGCGGCTCTTTGAAACCTTGGGCACTGCAAATGATGCTTGCCTGGTGCGCCCAAGACCCTGTCAGCCAAAAGGAAATCGACCGCAACAACGCAATCTATGCCCTCCAACACAACCGAAACCCATTCATCGATTTCCCCGCATTGGCCAATATGATCTTTGGAAGCGATACTTTGGTAGCCTTCCAGACGGCAATTGACAATTACCTTTTCTCCAATTGCAGCGTGTTCCCCAATCCCGCCACAGACTATGTGCAAGTATCGGTATCAATAATAGATGAACCTCTCAACTGCCAACTTCTGAATATTACGGGTCAAGCGGTCTGGACTTCCACCATCAGTCAAGGGGAAGAGTCTTTCACCATTCCCATGCAAGATATTCCACAAGGAGTCTATATTCTCTACATGCATGATAGTCACCGCCAAGCAGTCCAAAAGATTTTGAAAAGGTAAGTGTAATAACTCTTTCCCCCTATCATCTTTATTTTCGGCGAGCGACTTCTTTTCCCGACTTCGTCATTGCGTCACCCAAATCAGGTGACGCAAAACATATAAATAATTTATAATCAAATTGTTGCGATTTAGTTTGAAATAGGTATGACGAAGTCTGGTGCTGTGGTATTGGCACGAGGCATCAAATCATTGTTCAGGAATTCTTCAAATACTGTCGGAAACCAACTGTTTTTAAACATTACTGGTAACATGGTAAATACCTCCATTTTTTGTTGTTAAACAGTATATGTCCTGGTTGTTTCGCATGCGCTCACTTAATATGGCTAATGATATACCACTGCTGAGAAATGTCGCAAAATGGACTTTCTGTCGTATAATAAAGACAAAAATGACGATTTGTCTCCTTTCGTAATTCCTAAAAATGCAACAAACATAGCGCCTTTTGCACCATCACAAAAAAAATCATTTGACACCCCTTCTTTCAAAACAACAATATCAAAACACATTTTTTAACGACTAACAAGTTATAGTAAACTTTAAGAAGTAACGCACCAATTACATTATAAGATGAAAACAACGTATATTTGCATCAGCATTTTAAAGTGTTCTTTTTTACATGAAAAAAAAGTATATTTGCATCAGCATTTTAAAATGTTTTTTTTATTTCAAATTCAGCATAATTATTTATCAAATTGACACTTATGAAAAACCTTTCACTCTCGTTTTTCGTTATTGCAGGTTTATGTATGGCTATGCCCTGTTTTGCGCAGACCTATGATTTCAGTGCCGTGGCCCCAAGCGGACAGATGCTTTACTATGGTTTTAGCACTTCAGGCACTGTGTCCGTTGTTTATCCAGCCCTTCAAGCATATGTCTCGGGAGATTTGACAATACCTGATACGGTGACTTATAATGGAATCGCATACCCCGTCACATCCATCGGAAATAATGCTTTTAGCAATTGTTCCTCGCTCACCGGTGTCAACATTCCTAATTCTGTCACTTCTATTGGAAATAGTGCTTTTTACGAATGTACCTCGCTCGTTAGCGTTTTTATTCCTAATTCTGTCACTTCTATTGGAACTGGTGCTTTTACCCAATGTTCCTCGCTCACCAGCGTCAACATTCCAAATTCTGTCACATCTATCAATGATCGGACTTTTTATTATTGCACCTCTCTCCCCAGTATCAACATTCCAAATTCCATCACATCTATCGGGAGTCAGGCCTTCTCTCGTTGTTTTTCGCTTACCAGTGTCAACATTCCCAATTCTGTCACTTCTATCGGATCATTCGCTTTTAATGTTTGTTCCTCGCTTACCTGTCTCACCATTCCCAGTTCTGTCACATCTATCGCAAATTCTGCTTTTTCCGGATGCAGTCTCGACACTTTGAACGAGGGTCATGTTTGGCCATTGACCAACACCCCATATGTTCAAGCTCAGGTTATCAACATTCCCTGTGGGGCAACATTCAATTACCAACAGGGCTGGGGCAACCTTAATTATCATGCGCCGGATCCTGGCTTTGTCACACTTTCGGTATCAGACGGCAGCTGTGGAAGGGCATACACTTGGCCTGAAGCCACATGCATTGGTTCGACAGTAATAATAATTGCCGAAGCTTTTCCCGGTTATCATTTTGCCCAATGGAATGACGGCAACACGGATAATGGTCGCTCAATCACTTTGACACAAGACACCTCTTTCACAGCGTATTTCACACCTGATGTAGAGACTCCCATCTGTATGGTCACCGTAGAAAACGACCACAATGTGGTGTTATGGGAAAAAGAACAGCCAGCTCCCATTTACCTTATCTATCGCGAGAGCACATTTTCCGGCATTTTTGAATTGTTGGACTCTGTTCCATACGAATCTCTGTCCTCTTGGACGGACACATCTTCGCACCCTCGCACGCGTAGTTATCGCTACATGATTAGTGCTAAGGATAACTATGGCGTTGAATTCTATAGCGAACCACACAAAACCATGCACCTCACCATCAACCAGGGTCTGGGCAACCAATGGAACTTGGTATGGACAGAATATGAGGGTACGAATTATTCCACATATATCATCTATCGAGGCACAGATCCCTCCAACATTCAGATATTAGACATCATGCCGTCGGGCGGCAACACCTCCTATACCGATGTCTCGGCCCCTGCCGGAGATGTATATTACCAAGTGGGTATTATGTTGGACTCATCGTGCAACTCCTCTAAGAATGAGAATGTTGTGCTCTCCAATGTGGCCACCAACAGCACATTGGGCATTGAATCTATCGGCATGGATGATGTACAAGTATACACCCACGACGGACATATCGTCATCAATGGGGAATATGAGATATGGGATGTCCAGATGTATGACATATCGGGCAGGTTGCTGAAAACCATTCCCGTGAACAACCGCAATACTGTTATCAGCATAGCCGAGTTCGCCACAGGCTTATACGTCATGCGCATGAACACCGCCAACGGCCCGCATACGCGCAAAATAGTGAGATAATATCATCCTATACCCTATTATGCAGAGTTAAAGATTTCGGCATCCCGAAAATTGTAACAAAAAAGGGGAGTTATATACCTGATGGCACAGCCTCCCTTTCGCGGCGGGCAAAGGCGCTTGCGTTTACAAAAATGCCAATCATTCGGAGTTGGTTTCCTTTTTGCTCCGGTCGGCATTTTTACTCATGTTTTCTGCCGCTGTCAGAGGGCGGACAGAGCGGGCGGATTTCATGTCGGCTTGATCTTTTGTAACTTTTCTATCAAGAGAAAAGTTAAATACTATAATTATTTAATAGACTGATACTTACAATAAAGCACAAGATTGCTATTTGCAAAGAAATCTCAAGCAAAGAGGTTCTATTTTCACCATCATATCCGTGCCATCAGGTATATAATTACCCTTTATTTTCGGGGAGCTACTTCTTGGGAACTTCCTTAGCGAAGGTCATTCCGCGCGCTGTATCAAAGACGAGGATACTGAACGTCAAAAAAGCTATTTGTTCATACCGCTGGAGTAGTTCGGCGACTCACTGGTGATCGTGATGTCGTGCGGATGGCTCTCTAATACGCCGGCATTCGTGATGCGGCAGAAGCGCGCGCTATGGAGCTCTTCGATGTTATGGGCACCGCAATAGCCCATACCCGAACGGAGACCGCCCGCCATCTGATAGATCACTTCGTAGAGGTCTCCCTTATAGGGCACACGACCCACGATGCCTTCCGGAACCAACTTCTTGGCATCGTCCACGTCACTCTGCATATAACGGTCTTTGGAACCGTGCTGCATGGCCTCCAATGAGCCCATGCCGCGATATGCCTTGAACTTACGGCCATTGAACAGGATAGTGGCGCCTGGCGACTCTTCCACGCCTGCCAACATGCCGCCTAACATCACCGAGCTGCCACCGGCTGCCAACGCCTTGACGATGTCGCCAGAATAACGGATGCCGCCGTCAGCAATTATCGGGATGCCATAGCCTTGCAATGCCTTGTAAACACCATACACCGCACTGAGCTGCGGAACGCCCACGCCCGCAACCACTCGGGTAGTGCAAATGGAGCCCGGTCCTATACCGACTTTCACGGCGTCCGCACCATTGTCGGCCAACCACTTGGCTGCTTCACCCGTGGCAATATTGCCAACCACAACATCTACATTCTGGAAGGTTTTCTTGATGTCCTTCAACACCGTGACAACATTTTTGGAATGGCCATGGGCACAGTCCAGCACGAGCGCATCCACACCGGCTGCAACAAGCGCCTCGGCTCGTTGTACAGCATCTTGAGTGATGCCTACTCCCGCTGCCACCCGCAAACGACCCTGTGCATCCTTACATGCGTATGGCTTGTCTTTCGCCTTGGTAATGTCCTTGTATGTAATCAAACCCAATAATGTCCCGTCATCATCCACCACCGGCAACTTCTCGATTTTGTAGTGTTGCAAAATATCGGTTGCCTTATTCAAATCAGTGTTTCGGCTTGTAGTGATCAGATTGTCTTTCGTCATCACCAAACCGATTTTCTTGTTGAAATCCTTCTCAAATCGAAGATCACGGTTGGTGACAATGCCTATCAGTATCTTCTTTTCATCCACCACGGGAATACCTCCAATATGATAATCTGACATGATACGCAGCGCATCCCCCACACTTTTGTCAGCAGTGATGACAATAGGCGAGTTGATCATGCCGTTCTCCGCTCGCTTCACAGAAGCCACCTGCATGGCCTGCTCTTCAATCGTCATATTCTTGTGAATGACACCGATACCTCCCTCTCGCGCAATAGCAATAGCCATATTCGCTTCGGTAACGGTATCCATAGCCGCAGACACAAACGGCAAATTCAAATTAATGTTTCTGGTAAAAGGCGTGGAGAGTTCAACATCTCGAGGTAAAACCTCCGAATAGGCGGGAATCAACAAGACATCGTCAAAAGTCAATCCCTCTAAAGCAATTCGATCTGTAATAAAAGACATATTGGGGCGTTTTTATTACGTGCAAAAATAAAAAAATATCGCTTTTCTTCATAAAGAAAATGGAAAAAGTTTAACTGCTTTGAAATCAAACAAATAAAAAAGGTGCAAACCTTCTTGACAAAGATTTGCACCCTCGATAATTCGTACTTTTTTTTAATAAAACGGGTTTTCTTTCCGATTACTCGTGCGCATAAACCGGAAGCGGCTGGTCAATTTGCTCATTCCAAGGCAAGCCATAACCGCCAATCTCCTTCATGAATGGATCGGGATCAAACTGCTCTACATTGAAGACGCCCTCACCCTTCCAGGTGCCAGTGAGGATCATCTTGGCGCACAACATGGCAGGAACGCCAGTGGTGTAAGAAACGGCTTGGGCACCAATCTCTTTGAAACAAGCGGCGTGATCACAATTGTTCCATACATAATAAGTGCGCTCTTTGCCATCCTTGATACCTCGAATCTGACAGCCGATGGAGGTCTGGCCGTGATAGCCTTCGCCTAAGGAAGAGGGCTCTGGCAAAACTGCCTTCAAGAACTGCAACGGCACAATGTCGATGCCTTGGTATTTGATCGGCTTGATGCTCGTCATGCCAATCTCCTGCAATACGTTGAGCACCGTGATGTATTTCTGTCCAAAAGTCATCCAGAATCTGGCGCGCTTGATGGTGGGATAACTTCTCACCAATGACTCAAGCTCCTCATGGTAAAGCAGATAGGATTCGCGCTCGCCAATGTTGGGATAATCCACAGGACGATGGATGGACATCGGGTCGATTTCTATCCATTGGCCATTCTCCCAATATTTGCCGCGCTGCGTGATCTCGCGGATGTTGATCTCCGGATTGAAATTGGTAGCGAAAGCCTTGCCGTGATCACCGGCATTACAGTCCACAATGTCTAAATAGTGAATCTCGTCGAAATAATGCTTGGCTGCGTATGCCGTATAGATACTGGTAACGCCCGGGTCAAAACCACAACCCAAGAGTGCCATGATACCCGCCTCTTTGAAACGGTCCTGATAAGCCCATTGCCAACTGTACTCAAACTTAGCCTTGTCGCGAGGCTCGTAGTTTGCCGTGTCCATATAATTCGTTTTGGTGGCCAAACAAGCGTCCATCAAAGGCAGATCCTGATATGGCAAAGCCACATTTATCAACAAATCGGGACGATGTTTTTCAATCAATTTAATAGTTTCCGGAACATTGTCCGCATCTACCTGATCTGTAACAATACGGTTCCCGCCGATTTCCGCAGCTATTTTGTCGCATTTGGATTTTGTGCGAGATGCCAGAACGATCTCTGTGAACACTTCCGGAACAGAAGCGCATTTGTGGGCCACCACGGCTCCTACGCCGCCAGCACCAATAATCAATACTTTTGCCATAATAAGTTTGTGTTAAAGATTTTCAAGAATCAAAATGCAAAACTACTCAAAAATTTGGATTTTTCTTCCGCCTTCAGAAAAAAATATCTTTTCGCCTCATAACTTTATTTTCTACAAAAACCTATCACTATATGAACCGTTTGCGATGCTTATTGTAAATTTAACAACAATTTTGGTTTTTTAGAAAAAAAGGGGGAATTTTGTTTGTTAATTTTACGATGTTGAAGGATTTTGATGGAAAACCGACGATTTTCATATTTATAAGGTGATTTATGTCTACATTAATAAATTTTCTATTTTTATTTTATTAATCATTCAATTCATTTTATTATGAAACACTACATTCATACTGCCATTTTAGTAGAGGAAGAAAAAAAATCAGAATGGCTAAAAGCTTCATTATCAAAGTTTTCCTCATACCAAAAAGTATCTGTTCTTTCCGATCGGGAAGAAGCTCTTGAATTTTTGAATCAGGATACTTGTACTCTATTATTCCTCGATGAGGTATACCTGAACTTGTTGTATACCATCCGGAAACCTGTGTTTATTGTTCCAATTTGCACAAAAATAAACATAAGTAGGATGAAAAAACTGATGAAGATGGGTTGTTTTGACATTTTATCGCCCGGAAACAGAGATGATCAACTGACTGGAATATTAGGTAAGATTATAAAAATTCACACTTTTTACGAATCAACAAAGGGTAATAAGGATATCGTAAATGAAAAGGAAATGAACTACAATGCTTCCCTTGCCCGAATAATTTTCACAGAGGAGTCTATCTTTCTTCCCTCGACCAAAACTCAACCATCTGTCAGGATTCTTCTTAATGATATTCAATTTATCCTTCTTGAAGGAGGAAAAATACAATTCTATATGGAAAATGACGAACTGTTTGAACGGAAAAAATCTCTCAAGTATTTTCTAAACCGTTTGCCTGCAAGCCGATTTCAAAAAATCAATCAAAAAACAATAGCCAACGTGCATAAAATCGACCAAATGCGAGGCGACTCTTGTCATATTGGAGAAAGATCGTTCAAAATCACAAGAACTTTCAAAGAGGAGCTGAAAAGCAAACTTCACTTATAAAATCAGTTTGATTATCTGGGACTGCTTATGACGAACTATCAGTAAACGAAAGGATTGATGGGTACATAATCTGATTAGCCAGAAAAAAGGCTTGAACAGGTCATTATAGAATGAAAGAAACTTTTGTTGGGGCGCTAAAAATTATTATTTTTGCCGCCGCTCATTGGTCTTGTAGTTCAATGGATAGAACAAAGGTTTCCTAAACCTTAGATCTGGGTTCGATTCCCAGCGAGACTACTTCATGGACTTGTTTATGCATAGCTTTTTCCGGTTTTTGATTTCCGGAATTTATTTTGCTGTTGGAGGCCGGCCACTCACGGCGCGTCCGCCTCGCCATGTCGGCATTCCCACCCGCGTGCTCCATGGCGAAATGTTTCCTTGATTCCACAATGCCTGTGCGCAGGTCGGTCACCATGGGGCTCGGACGCACCTGTTCGGACTTGCGGTTCCACGTAGGGGGAAGCACCTCCATTTCGCACCGGGATTGTTTTGAGCCTTGTAGCAAGCTATCCCCGCGGTGCAATGATGACTCGGGCTCCGTTCTACCCCAGACTGCTCTGCGTTTGTCTGGGGTTATTGAGATCACGCCTCTCCGAGGCGTTGTGGGATAGCACCGTGACAAACCAATGGACAAAGGCTCCTGGAAGGAGCAAATCTCAATAACCCCATATGCAATGTGGGGAGGGACGTCGCCCAGGTCCTCTCTCGCGGCGAGGGTGACACCTGCCAAGATGCATGTGGCGCGCCCGCCGCGAAAGGGGAAACTGGGCCATCTAGTATCTTATCACCCTAAATATTTATCAATCAATACTTTTATTTTAAAAACGACCTGTAAGGGGTTTTTGAAACAAAAATGATTAACACCTCCAAAAAGAAAAAATGAGGATAAGACGGGGGAAAACAAAATTAAGGTGTTGATAGTAAGGTAATTATGATCTTGTATTTCGGAGATAGATCATAAGGACGGTAATATCGGAAGGACTGACACCACTGATTCGCGAAGCTTGACCTAAATTTAGCGGTTTTGCTTTGGACAATTTTTCACGAGCTTCCATAGATATACTATCAAGACTGAAATAGTCAAAATCAGGGGAAATCTTAATGTTATCCAGCTGCGAAAACTTCTGGACCAATTGCTCTTCTTTTTGAATATAGTTTTCATACTTGATAGCAGTTTCCACATTCCGAATCTGTTCGGTGGACAAATCATGATTCTCCAAAAAATCTCGAAGACGACTGTCTGTTTCGATCAAATCATCAATGGTTAATTGGGGTCGAAGAAGTAGTTGTGACAGTTTAATATTGTGAACTAAGGTGGCGGTTTCTTTCTCTTCAAGCATCGGGTTGAATGTATCAGCGTTGGTGAGAGTGGTACGAAGATAGTCTTCTAATTCTTGTTGCTTTTGATATTTATTCAAGAAAGCGCCGTACCTTTCTGGCTCAATAAGTCCGAGTTGAAAACCAATGGGAGTTAGACGATAGTCTGCATTATCCTGGCGGAGTAAAATCCGGTATTCTGCCCTGGAGGTAAACATTCTGTAAGGATCTTGAACGCCCTTCGTGATGAGATCATCAATCAGAACTCCGATATAAGCTTGGGATCTTTTGAGTATGAAAGGATCTTTATTGTTCAGTGCAAGATGGGCATTAATACCGGCCATTAAACCTTGGCAGGCGGCCTCTTCATATCCAGTTGTTCCGTTGACCTGTCCTGCGAAGTACAAATTGGGAATCAATTTGGACTCGAGGGTATAATGCAATTGCATCGGGTTGAAGTAATCATATTCTATGGCATAGCCGGGTCTGAATATGGAGGCATTTTCGAGACCGGGGATCAAATGCATGGCTTCAACCTGGACATCTTCTGGAAGAGAGGAAGAGAATCCATTCAAATAGTATTCAGTGGTGGTGCGACCTTCGGGTTCAAGAAAAAGCTGATGCTTGTCTTTATCGGAGAAGCGGACAATTTTATCTTCAATAGAAGGGCAATAACGAGGGCCAACTCCTTGTATCCTGCCTTGAAAAAGAGGTGACTTTTCAAAACCTTTTTGAAGCACTTCGTGAACATGGGGATTGGTATAGGTTATCCAGCAGCTGAGCTGACGGGTTACGGGAGTAGTACCGAAAAAGGAGAAAGTTTGCGGATCGTCATCACCGGGTTGTTCCAATAATTTGGTAAAATCGATAGTACGCCCATCGATTCTGACTGGTGTGCCTGTTTTCAATTTTTTAGTTTCAACACCTCGCTCTTTGAGTTGATCGGAAAGGATAAAAGAGGCAGACTCCCCTATTCTACCACCAGAAAAATTATATTCTCCGACATGAATTCTGCCATTTAAAAAAGTACCGTTTGTCAGGATAACTTTAGAGGCATAGAAATTTTTACCCAATTGGGTTCTCACACCCGTTAAGAGATTCTGGTCAAACAAAAGTTCAGTTACGGTATCCTGCCGAAGACTAAGATTGGGAGTGTGCTGGAGAACTGACAACCAAAGGAGAGAAAATTGGGTTTTGTCGCACTGGGCGCGGGGACTCCACATGGCCGGTCCCTTGGAGCGACCCAGCATACGAAATTGGATGGTAGCTTGATCTGTGACCAAACCCGACATTCCTCCGAGAGCGTCAATTTCCCGAACTATTTGTCCTTTTGCGACACCGCCCATAGCGGGGTTACAAGACATCTGTGCCACGAGAGCAAGATTCATGGTAATAAGAAGAGTGCGACTTCCCAATCGGGCTGCCGCCACTGCCGCTTCGCAACCCGCATGCCCTGCACCAACCACAATTATATCAAATCTATCATCCATGTTCTACGTAAAACGCTAAGAATATTTTTTTATCAGTCAGTAATTTAGGCGGGAAACATATCATGAAATAGTGCGATATATTTGTTCTCCAAACCACGCATCTGCGATGCCTCTTCATCGGTCTTATCCTTGTATCCGCACAAATGAAGAACACCATGAACCAATACTCTCAGCATCTCCTCTTGAAAAGAAACACCCAACTGGTCGGCATTATCATGTACCCTTTCCACACTGATAAAAATCTCTCCGGACACAAAGTCCCCTACCCTATTATCAAACGTGATGATGTCGGTCAAGGTATCGTGATTCAGGAACTGGATGTTTCTCTCCAAAAGATAAGCATCATCACAGAAAACATAATATACATCTCCAGGTTGAAGATGCTCATTTCTTATAACTGCTTTCAGCCAACTTTTATGATGTATTGTGAGATTAAAATCTATTGGATTTTGAAAGGAGAAATCTATCATAACTTGCCAATAAATAATTTTTGAGTGGAAACACCTTCGGATGTTTTGTATTGGATCAAATATATGCCCGAAGGCAAATTAGTCGTTGTAAAATGGTACGGAAAAGCAGATCCGTTATCGGAGAAAGAGGATAAGGCTTTACCTTCCATGGAAAAAAGCGTGACTACAAACGGACTATGATCTTCCGATTCAATCATGATCTGAGAGGAAACAGGATTGTACCAAATATAAGGTTTCTTAAAGGAAAAATTTGAAAGTGCTGTGGTGTCTCCTGATTCTACTGTATCAACTGGAAAATACCATTTAGACAAACTATCATACACTAGGGTCTTGGCTACCTCTTTCACCATTTCGGCGGTAGAGGGTTCAAGAGAACTATTGAAATTTATGTTTTGCGGATTTTTCTGGAAGAATATGGTGTAGAAAGAACAGGCGGCGGCATAAGTACCAACCAGGGAAGGATGACTCTGATCGGAACTATATAACTCCACCTCGGGATAATGGTCGCGAATGTAATGCCAGACATATCCCACAGGCGAAACCCAGGTATGGTTATCCGAGGCCATCATCATGTAGCGGGCATACAAGAGACTGTCCATACCCTCGTAGGTGCCAAGCGGAGAATAGAATTGAGCATTTTGCTGATCTCCATACTTTCTTCCCCAAGTCATATAGAAGACGATTTTTGCATCTGGATTGTATTGTCGAATCATCTCACATAGCTGCTGTGCGTATGGATATGATTCATTCATAAACTGGGAAATCGGAAAAGATGGCAGCTGGCTCTGTTCCTGAAGAACTACATAATCCCATCCACCTTGTTGTACATAAGGGGCAGCTCCGGTTACATGCTGTTGGAATGTACAACCACCGGGGGTATGAGCTTGGTAATTTATGGCATCACCTGTGGATTGAGCCATATCGGAAATCATTTGAGGAAGATTGTTGACCTCCGTGTAACTATTGCCTATGAATAAAACATTATAAGTTTGACTGTGCAAACATAGAACCTGAAAGGTCAGAACCAAAAAAAAGAAAACTTTTTTCATATCTGGTAAGAATCCTTTTTCTGCAGTACAGTATTAACCGCCGGACGGGTTACATTCTGATGGGGTTTTACGTAAAAATCAATTGTAAATGACTTATAATCAGAACTTAAGTCCAAATTTTCTATCAGAATACCCCATAAATTGTCTTCGTTAAGGTCTGTCTCGATCTCTTCTATGAACTTGAAAACGGGTTGTTCGGATAAATAACTAAATACCAATGAGTTATTTTCTAAATGGGCATTCAGATCCACAGAAAAGTCATCCTTATTATTCATAAGATGTTCTATAATACTCTGATTGGCCATTTCAATAACGCCTCTTTGCTCTGTAAAGGAATACTTGTCGCACAGATATTCTATCATGGAGAGTGTCTTACGATAAATATTCTCTTTGTTTAAGTCGTTTAATTCAAAGTATATCATAGCTTTGCATTTTAATCAATGTTGTAAAAATACTCATTGGCTTTCTCCTTGTAATAATGATTCAAATCGGCTGGAACAGACCTTAACATCTCATTTTGCTGCTGATGCTCCGTGTCGAATTTCCAGTCTTTCGGAGGATTAAGCTGCGGAATATATTTAGCCTCGTTGGACTTGCGCTCTTCGTCTTTCTCCTTCTCAATATCGGCCCTCTCGCTCTTTAAAAGACGAGTAGTGATGGATTGTTGTCTTTGTATGGTTTGTTGCGTTATAGTGCGGTTTACGAGCTCTTTTTCTGTCTTCTTCATGTCATTGATGAGCTGTTCAAGAGAACGGTCCCCTACCCCGTTTTCAGACTTCATCTCGTTGTTATAGTCCTCCAACATCTTCCTGATTGCCTCCTGTTGCGCGGCCATCTTGGCAAACTTTTCGCTCATCTGCTGCTGTTGTCCCGTTTGGCCTTGTTGGCCCTGCTGCTCCATACTCTTCTTTAAAGCCTCCATCTGACGGTTTAATTGCTGCTGGAGCTCTCTAGCTGAGGTTTTTTTGCTCTTTCCTTTGCCGCCTGGCTTGCTACAGGATCCATTACCGGATTTGTTGCACTTGGATTTACACTCCTCTTTCTTCTTCTGCATCTCCTGCAAGGATTCATTCAACATCAGGGCCAGATTATTCATTGAGGTAAGCGCAAATTGTTGGTTTTTAGCCGCATTGGGCAATCTGCGATCATTCAAGTCCGTTTGCGTGGATTTCAAATAATCCTCTATCTTGGTGACTTCTGTCTGTATAAAGGGTTTGACAGACATTTGACGTCTTGCAAGCGCGTTTAAAGAGTCGGCGATATGAGCCATGTTGTTCTTTACCTGGAACTGTTCTGTCATCAGATTGGAAACGCCCGATGCTCTGGCGTTCATCTTTTGGGTAGATGTCAGAATGCTCTCTTGACTGAAAGATATCTTTACCAAGTTAT
This sequence comes from Bacteroidales bacterium, assembly GCA_017650305.1. Lineage (GTDB taxonomy): Bacteria > Bacteroidota > Bacteroidia > Bacteroidales > WCHB1-69 > F23-D06. The sequence continues at coordinate 23,210 of JAGCFD010000054.1, forward strand.
CCAATATTTGGCGTAAAGTTTCTATGTCTTCTGAAACACTCTCTAACTCACTTTCATTGAAATCTTTCTCCAGCTGATCTGCCAACTGTTCCATCGCTTCGGATGCACTTTTCTGATTATCAGAGGATTTAGATCTGTTATTCTTATCCAAATTCTGCTGACCCTGTTGCATCTGACTCTCTATTTTTTGTTGCAGTTCCTGGGTATCTTTGAATTTGGTAGGCTGTTCCAACTCTTGATTCAACTTCATCAATTCTTGCATTTCTTCCTTCAATTCCTTGTATTTCTCTTGAATCTCTTGCTGCTTTTTTTGAAGTTGTTCTTTAGAAATGCTCTTATTTTCAGTGTTTTTTGCATTTTTCTGTTGTTCGTCAGCTAAATTTCTAAGTTCTTGAACTGTTTCGTTCAATTTCTTTTCTACTTCAAGCTGCTTGTAGAGTTGCAATTGCTGATCCAACGTCTTATTGATATCCTCGGTGTTCTTCTTCAGTTTTTGCATCTGTTTTTGAACATCATCTTTTTTCGCAGTTTGGTCCATCATCTGTTGAAGCTTATTCATCATCTGCTTCATTTCTTCGGACAAAACATCCTCCATCCTCTTTTGCAATTCTTGCTGCTTTTTAAGAATATCTTCCTGAATATCTTTATATTGAGATTCAATTGCCTGATTGTTCTTTTGCTGGTTTTGGAGTTTGTCAATGGCCTCTTTTAACTCTTGATACTGATTCATCAACTGCTCCAATTTCTTCTTGTCTTGCCAACTCAATTCCTTTTCCTGCAACATCTGGTTCTGAAGTTTTTCGATGTCTTTCATCAATTGCGCTGATTCAGATACAAGGTTGGAAAAATCAGATTTGACTTGATCTTCGGATTTTTCAAGGTCTTCATTAATTTCTTCCAGAGTCCTTACACGATAGGAAGAAACAGAAGATTTGGCTGATTTGTGACCATTAACACCATCATTGTCAAATACTTGGAAATAGTATTCTATTTTTTCACCAGGTTTTAATTCAAAGGTGTTCGCATCAAAATAGTAGTAGAAGTCTTGGAGCGTCACACCGTTTTGAACAGCTATATTGACCGTCTGGTTTTGCTTGATGAGTCGGCCATCGGCATCATATTGATTGTAAACAAATTGCAGTTTGGAAAAGCCGTAATCGTCTTTAATATTGCCTTTGAAGTAATAGCGTTCACTATAAGCAGAATCTTGCTGACTCATCACCATAATTTCGGGATACATGTCTTTAATGACAGTAATATTGTCTTTTATGGTATCTTTACTCGTAAAATAGGAGTTTTTATTGAAAAGAGAGTAAGAAAATGAGTTTTTAGCCGTCTTTTGGATTAAAAATTGATCACCATCGGAAGAAATGGTCTTTACTTCATCATCAATAATGAAAATGATATTATCGGAATTCTTCGTGAATATTTTCCATTCTATGCGAGTTCCTTCAGGCACTGTCGCATTTCCCACATTATCCAATACCTCATCCGGCTTGTTCAGATAAGCAGGGTAGTGGAGCAACATTTCGTAACCAACTGTAACCGGTTTAGGCAAGACATCAATCGTATAGACAATAGAGGAAGTTTCATCCGTAAGCAAATTAAAATCAACGTCTTGCTGTATATTTGAGAACGTGTAATCAAATTCAGTATTAGAAATTTTATTACACTTGTAAGTTCTGTTTTTGTAATGTATAAAGACTTCTTCCGGAGTTTCATCGCCTTCTATCTTCACATGCACGGTAAAATCGTCATGTTGAAAAGCGCGCAAATTGGGATTGGTGACCACGAAAGAGTAGGGGGCGGGCTTTTCGTATTGCTGGTTATAATGCACAATTCTTTCAGCGGGCTCTACAAAAACCTCTTTTTTCAGGAGCATCAGCGCAACAAACACAAGAATCGGCAATAAAGCCCAACGTGCAAACTTCTTAGTCTTTTCAAACGGAATAGCTTGAACGAATGAAAAAGGTTTAAGTTTTTCTATTTTGGTATCGATAGCTGCCGAAAGTAGATCATAACTTTGATAATTACCACTCTCAAGTTGTTTTTGAAGATCAAACAGATTCAGGAGTTTATCGTCAATTTCCTGAAAATGCTCACCAATTATCTTAGCTATCTCGTCATTTGTCAGCTGTTTTCCCAACCCGGCAATTTTACATACTGGTATGATCAGGTAGGCGATAATGGTTGCCAGGCTTAATGCTATAAAAGAGAAAAATAGAATAGCACGAACTGTCGTGTTTGAATACGAAAAATACTCGAAAAGAGAAAAAATAATAAAAACAGAGAGCAATATGATAACTAAGTAGACAATTCCTCTATACAGCTTGTTCAAATAAAACTGCTTGAGGAAATCCCTGATTTTATCTTTTAATATTTGAGTATTAGATGATGGCATTATTGGTTGTATCGTTGTTTGAATCGTCTGATTCTTCTTGAATGGAAAAATACGGGGTTTTATTTTTTAGAAAATAATTGAAGAGAGTCTTATTCTTTCCGAATAAAAGCTTTATCCAAAACCTATACAAGAAAAAGTTAGTTGTTTTGTTCAATTTTTGACGTTTGCTGAACACATTGAATATGTTCTTTTTCTTCCAGTTGGAGAAATTCATATTCACTATATTCATTTCGTGTTCCAGCATCTCCGTAAGGGGGATGTTCACAGGACACACTTCTTGGCAAGATCCGCACAATGTTGTTTGTTTGAATATAGTTTGAGTCATGTTATATTCATCCAAACAGTTGTTTTTAACTATCTCGATAGGAGAAACATTGGTTGTTTTGGCCACAGGACAAACCTCTGCGCATCTTCCGCAGTTGATGCAAAAAATAGAGTTCATCAACAGATCATCTGCCAGGAGATATTCAATGTTTTTGTCGTAAATGATAACAGAAACATTGCTTTTGATAGTATTGTACCCCTTTGATTCGGAAGATATAATTGGATCTGGGATTATTTGGTTTATATTTGATTTAATAATCTTGATATCTGAAGGAAAATCGGAATTTTCGGGGCTTTTTATATACAGAAAAACCGGAAGATCCTGCATATTGAGCAAAATCTGGTCAATATTGACAATGACCAGAATATTATCCACGTAATTGAAGCAAGATTGGGTTTTTCGGTCAGCAAAGACCAGTGCTCCATCATTAGCGATGGCAAAATCGGAATCTATGATCAAAGCGTCCACGTTATATTCTCTATTGGAAAGAGAAGATATGGAACACTCGTTAAAACCAGTTTTATCTATCTCCCTGGCATTTCCCTCTCCCAAATCCAAACAAACTTTCTTATAGGGTTTATTGGGAAGCATTTGACTGATTTGCTCATTAAGGGAAGAGACATCTTTGGCCCATGAAACGCTGATTCCATTTCTCAACAAGTTGGACTCAAGTGCCAGCACATTTTTCTCCATGTCTTTAAAAAACAAGGATCTGTAGTAGTGGGCATAGTCTTTTATATCTTGAGATATTTCTTTCATATCCAAAATGTTAGATATTAATTTTATCTATTCTGCGTTGGTGTCGGCCGCCTTCAAAATCGGTTTGGAAAAAGGCCTTCATTATTTCTATGGCAGTCTCTTCCGAGATAAAGCGAGCTGGCATGACCAGAATATTGGCATTATTATGCTGCCTGACGAGACGGGCGATGTCGGCATTCCAGCAGAGGCCCGCCCGGATGTCACGATGCTTATTGGCACACATGGCCATACCGTTGCCTGTTCCGCATATCAGTATGCCAAAAGGAAATTCTTGTTTGGCAACCTTCTCAGACAAAGGGTGGGCGAAATCGGGATAATCCACACTTTCTTCGGAGAATGTTCCGCCATCTTCAAATTCCATAATGTCTTGAAAATCAACTTTTAATTTCTCTTTCAATTCAAATCCTGCGTGGTCAGAAGCGATCATTACTTTCATTCTAATCATTTTTTATAAAGTCTGCAAAAATACAAAAAATAGATTGTTTTGACACATCCATTTTCATCAAGTTTCTCTTTAATCTTATTTTCTATTTTTTTTAATCATGATATTCTATGCCGGTTAATATCGTTGATAAAATTTCGGGGGTTCGCTTGACTTTTTTAGTTATTAATTTTAATCAACAATTTTGGATATTTTGGCAACATATTATCCTTTTCATTTTGAAAGGGTTTGATATTTCCAAAAAAAGTTATCATTATTTTTAGTTGAAAACTTTTTGATTTTTTCATGGTGTTTTTCGTTGACAAGCGATGTTGAAAAATAGCCTATTTTTCTGATAATTTTTTTTATCACTTTTTGTCAACAAAGTAATGAAACCGTAACTTCAACTTTTCTGATAACTCGCTTGTTTATTAACTTTCACTTGTTAATAAATCTTATTTTTCATATTTTCAAGTGGTTATATTTGGCCGCGAACATAATATATTTTACATAGTAAAATAATGAAGGAAAAACAACGTAATAAAAGAGTATATTTGCCGCCGTGAAAAAATGCGCCTTTATATTATATTGTCTCGTGATCCTGACGATAGGAACATACGCACAGCGCAGTCCGTATTCTGCCAGGGTTTTTGATGGTGTCATCTATCAGCCATTGGAGGGCGCGAGTGTCTATAATGCCAATACGCAAAAATTTGTTTTTACTGACCAGAGTGGCCGTTTTACCATAAATGTAAAGGAAAATGATACCCTTTTCATATCAAAATCCTCTTTTCGTCAGCTTGTTTTTGTGGTAAACAAGAAAGTTTTGCAGTATAAGGACGATATTTTTCTTTATTACAAGGCGACAATGTTAAAAGAGGTTCGCATTATTGCTATTAATCCTTCGTATGAAGGTTTTAAAAAGGATATTGTGACATTGAAGTTGCCAGATTATTACAAGCAGGCAGAAGATGTAAAGCTCTCAGAATGGGATAAAGCGAACATAAGATATAGTGAGAACCCCCAGGGCAACATTTTATCGTTGGGCGGGACAGCAACAATGTCGCCCATTTCTTTCCTTTATGAAAAATATAACAGGAAGGCGAAGATGCAGAGGTTATATAATGAAATGACCAGTTATGAGGAGGAGTTGGATCAGGTGCAGGATAAATATAATCGAGAGGTGGTTCAAAATCTTACTGGCCTTGAAGGAGACGAGTTGTTGGATTTTATGACCTATTGTCATTTCAGTTATTATGATTTGGTACGTTGGGATCGAGAGACCATTATTTCTCAAATAAAGACCAAATTTTTTAATTATCAGTACTCTAAATTGAATAATCAACCTCAAAAATAGTCTTTTTGCATGTCTGTAAATGATTTTTTGAAGAAAAATCTTAACATATATCATATTGTAGGTATGGTTTTGGGAGTGGGTCTCAGTATGATTTACTGGGTGAAGGCTGGCCAATTTTCCGATAATTTTTTGAAAAAGAGTCCTGTTTTAATGGCCATTTGGGGCATCTTGATAGGATACGTTCTTTGCGACTTGGTTTTTAACAGCCAAAAGCGGAAAGAAGATGAAAATAAACGACAAGAGCAAGAATAAAAAAGTTATCTTTGCGGCTTTGTATGAAGAAATCTAATAATCATTAAAAATAATCTGTATGACTGAAAAAATTCAAACTTTAAGAGACAATGCTGCCGTGCGTTGGCTGGCGCTTTTGTTATTGGCTTTGGCCATGTTTTGTTCCTACATTTTCATGGATATCCTTTCTCCTATCAAGGATCTCATGCAATCCACACGTGGTTGGGATTCCACCGCATTTGGTACGATGCAGGGAGCTGAGACATTCCTGAATGTGTTCGTATTTTTCCTCATCTTTGCCGGTATCATTCTGGACAAGATGGGTGTTCGTTTCACTGCCGTGCTCTCCGGCGCGGTGATGCTCATTGGTGGTCTCATCAAGTATTATGCTGTGAGCAAAGCATTTATGGGCAGTGGTGTCGAAGCATGGTTCACCAACCATCTGAACTACATTCCCGGATTCCAGGAATTGGGCGTAGCTCCGTTCTATGAGGGTATGCCTGCTTCTGCCAAAGTAGCAGCCGTTGGCTTCATGATCTTTGGTTGTGGTGTCGAGATGGCCGGTATTACCGTTTCCCGTGGTATTGTAAAATGGTTCAAGGGTCGTGAGACCGCCTTGGCCATGGGTTCAGAGATGGCTTTGGCTCGTTTGGGCGTGGCCACCTGTATGATTTTCTCACCCTTCTTTGCCAAGTTAGGTGGCAATATTGACGTTTCCCGCTCCGTGGCTTTCGGTGTGGTGCTGCTCTGTATCGCCTTGATGATGTTCATCGTTTATTTCTTCATGGACAAGAAGTTGGATTCGCAAACTGGCGAAGCTGAAGAGAAAGACGATCCTTTCAAAGTGTCCGATATTGGCAAGATTCTCTCCTCCGGAGGTTTCTGGTTGGTGGCACTTCTCTGCGTGCTCTATTACAGTGCCATTTTCCCGTTCCAGAAATATGCCGTCAACATGTTGCAATGCAACCTGACGCTCAATCCGGGCGAAGGTTTCTGGGCTGGCAGCAGTGTCACAATTATCCAATACTTGGTTATGTTGGTAGTGGCCGTTTGTTCTTTCACCAGCAATTTCTCCAAAAATAAAAATGCCAAGGTTGGTCTGATGATTTTGGCAGTTATCGCTTTGATAGTTTATTGTTACATGGGCTACATGCGTGGTACGGCCGAGACCATTTTTGCCGTGTTCCCGTTGTTGGCTGTGGCTATCACCCCTATTCTTGGCAACTATGTGGACCACAAGGGTAAAGCCGCTTCTATGTTGATGATCGGCTCTTTGCTGCTGATTATCTGTCACTTGACATTCGCTTTCATCCTGCCGCAATTCAAAGGCAGTGCTGTTGGCGGTGTGATGGTCGCATACATCACGATTCTTGTATTGGGTGCTTCCTTCTCACTTGTGCCCGCTGCTTTGTGGCCGAGTGTTCCGAAATTGGTTGATGAGAAGATCATCGGTTCTGCTTACGCCCTCATCTTCTGGATTCAGAATATCGGTTTGTGGCTTTTCCCGTTGCTTATCGGCAAGGTGCTTGACAAGACCAATCCTGAGATTGTTGCCTCTATCGCCCAGGTTAAGGCAGACACTTCCGCTGCGGTAGCAAGTGGCTTGATGACCCCCGAGCAAGCAGCCGAACAAGTACAGGCTGTAGCCGAGCAGGCTGCCGTCCAATATGACTACACATGGCCGTTGGTTATGTTGGCTTGCTTAGGCGTCGCTGCCCTCATTCTCGGTATCGTCCTGAAGGCTGTCGATAAGAAACAGAATCTCGGTCTGGAGCAACCGAACATTGTAGCAGAAGAGGTTCCCGCCGCTGAATAGTTAACGATTACCATATTATCTATAACCGGGAGACTCTTCTTAACCAAGGAGAGTCTCTCTTTTCTCTAATACAACATGAAGAAAAAAACCGCTATCATTGTCATTGCCACGCTTTCGGTCTTGCTCGCCGTCGCGACGGGCTTTACGTTATGTCTTGCGCTGGATGACCATCCGCTAAAGGCGAAGCCCATCCCCAATTACTATGCCAACAAGCTGACATCTCCCTATATCCCTGAGAATATGATGTTCGCGGGCGAGAAGGTGCCGTTGGATGTCTATTGGGTGCGGGAAGGACTGGACCGCGAGTTGATCATCAACTGTTACCAGCACTCCAAAACGTTGCGCATTTTCAAGCTCTCTGCTCGCATTTTCCCTGTTATAGAGAAGATCTTGGAGGAGGAGGGTGTGCCCGCGGATTTCAAGTATCTCTGTGTGGCGGAAAGTGGTCTGGAGAATGTCATTTCGCCTGCCGGGGCTGGCGGGTACTGGCAGTTTATCCCCTCCACTGCCAAGGTGTATGGCTTGACAGTCACCAACGACATTGACGAGCGGTACCATCTTGAAAAGGCCACCCGGGCGGCCTGCAAGATGTTGAAAAAATGTCGCAACCAGTTTGGCAGTTGGACTTTGGCCGCTGCCGCATACAATAGGGGAGAAGGGGGCTTGCAGGCCGCTATCAATTCCCAGTCTTGCAACAGCTATTGGGACCTGTGGCTCAATGCCGAAACCTCCCGCTACGTGTATCGCATCATGGCTTTCAAGCTGATGTTTGACAACCCGCAGCTCTATGGCGTGGAGTTGTGTCCCGCGCAGATGTACCAGCCCATCCCCACGCAGGAGTTGACCGTGACTTCCAGCATCGAAGACCTGGCCAAGTACGCACACGATAAAGGAATCACTTACAAAGAGTTACGCGACTTGAACCCCTGGATTCGCAACAGCAAGCTGGTCGTGCCGTCAGGGAAAAGCTATACCTTGCTGATTCCCAAAAAATCGAAAGACAATTTCCGGGATTTGTTCAAAGGGGTAGAGAACCCTTTTGCTCTTATCGGGGACACGATTCCCGCGTCCCTGAAAAATCCGAATTCAGCTATTAGCCGTTAGCCATTGGCTATTAGCTAACGGCCAAGGGCCAATAGCCAAAGTATAATTCAAATGCAACAATAAAACCGACAAAAAAGATTTTTATGAAATATCTCATTATCGGTGGTGTGGCGGGAGGCGCTTCCGCCGCCGCCAGACTGAAAAGAATACAGGAAGACGCTGAAATCGTCATCTTTGAGAAAGGCGAGTACATCTCCTACGCCAACTGTGGCTTGCCTTACTATATTGGCAACACCATTGAGGACCGTAAGAAATTGTTTGTGCAGACGTCGGTCTCCTTTGGTAACCGTTACGATGCCGATGTGCGCACCCTAAACGAAGTCACAGCCATTGACAGAGAACGCAAGGTGGTGAAAGTAAAAAACTTGCGTAATGGCAAGGAGTATGAGGAGTCTTACGACTGTCTGCTGTTATCGCCAGGCGCGGTGCCGGTAGTACCTAATCTGCCCGGTATCGACCTGCCACATATCTACACGTTGCGCAATGTGCCCGACTGCGATCAGATCAAACAACGCGCTCTTGAACAGCTGAAAGAGGGGGCAACGGCGGTTATTGTCGGTGGAGGATTCATTGGTTTGGAGATGGCGGAGAACCTGCACCGCATGGGCTATCAGGTCACGGTGATTGAGAAGGCTTCGCACGTGCTGACGCCTATGGACTGGCCTATGGCCGCCATCATACAGAAGCACTTGCAAGACAAAGGGGTAGAGGTGGTCACGGAGACTGCCTTGACTGGATTTGTCGAGCAAGATGGACGGTTGATGGTGCAGACGGACCGTGAAGAGGCATTCCCATGCGACTTGGCCATTTTGAGTATAGGCGTGCGTCCCAACGCAACGTTGGCGCAGGCGTGTGGTTTGGAGATTGGAGAGAGTGGGGGAGTGAAGGTGGACGAGTTTCTGCGCACCTCCGACGAGCATATCTATGCGGTGGGGGATGTCATCGAGTTCCCGCATCCGGTTACGGGCAAGCCCTATTGCAACTATCTGGCGGGTCCGGCCAATGCCCAGGCCCGCATCGCGGCCATGAACATGGTATACCCCGAAACGGTTCGCTACAGTGGCTCCGTGGCCACGGCTATTGCCAAGGTGTTTGAACTGACCGCCGCCGCCACGGGACTCAACGAGCAGCGGCTTCGTCAGGAGGGTATCCCCTTCCAGACAGTCATAACACACCCGTGGCCCCATGCGAACTATTATCCCGGGGGCGAACCCATCCACCTGAAACTCAACTTTGACCCCGAAACGGGCCGTATCTTGGGTGCACAGGCCGTGGGCAAAATGAATGTGGACAAGCAGATTGACATCATCTCCCTACTGTTGAAGCACCAGGGCACTATCTATGATATGATCAACAGCGAACATGCCTACGCCCCGCCGTATGGCTCCGCCAAGAGTCCGGTGATGTTTGCCGGCATGGTGGCCGAAAACATCATGGCGGGCCTGATGAATCCCATTCAGGTGGAGGAGTTAGATGCGATAATCGACAAGGGAGAGGATTTTCAATTGGTGGATGTGCGTGAGATACAGGAGTTTAAGACCGGCACTATCGCCAATGCCGAGAACTATCCTGTGGATGAGCTCCGGGAACTGATGGAGGATCTGGATCCCGAGAAGAAGACGGTGGTGTTCTGTGAAGTGGGACTCAGAGGCTATGTGGCCGCCCGCATCCTGATGCAGTCTGGATTCACCGAAATTTACAACTTAATCGGGGGTATGAAGACCTATCGGCTCATAGGTAAACATAATCGGGGATAAAAATCCGTTAAAAAAACAAGAAAATACTCAAAAATGGGGATGATGCAGTTTGTGTCATCCCCGTATTTTTGCATCCGTAAATGAAAGCATTTGGAGGGGTAGGGAAATAAATGTGACAATGTTTGATTTTATAATATATAGTAAGTTGTTTTTTTGACCGGTCTTGCGAGGCCGGTCTTTTTTTGGTGACCGTCCAATAGAAGACGGACAAGAGCTGTCAGATAAAGGATAAAAGCTAAAGGCTAATGGCCAATAGCTAATAGCTGGAATCAAAGATCAAAGTCATGGTTTCTGTGTGCTATTCTGCTGAATCCTGCAGGACAAAAAAACGGGCAACCCTGAAGAGGATTGCCCGTAAGAAATCGGAAAAGAAAACCGGTTATTTCAAGGGAACAGTGTTTTCCATGCTGCAGATGAGGTCTACCACCTTGTTGGAGTAGCCGATCTCATTGTCGTACCAGGACACCAGTTTCACGAAGTGCTCGTTGAGCATGATACCGGCGTTGGCATCGAACACGGAGGTTCTCTTTTCGTTGATGAAGTCGGAGGAGACGACGGGCTCTTCGGTGTAGCCGAGGATGCCTTTCAGTTCGCCTTCGGAGGCTTTCTTCATGGCTGCCTTGATATCCTCATAGGTGGCAGCTTTTTCAATCTTGCAGGTCAGGTCAACCACAGAGACATCAGCGGTGGGGACGCGCATGGACATACCCGTCAGTTTGCCCTTCAGGGAGGGGATTACTTTGCCCACAGCCTTGGCAGCACCCGTAGAGGAGGGGATGATGTTGCCGAGGATGGAACGGCCGCCGCGCCAGTCTTTCTGGGAAGGACCGTCAACGGTCTTTTGGGTGGCGGTGGCAGCGTGAACGGTGGTCATCAAGCCTTCCACCAGGCCGAAGTTGTCGTGTACGACCTTGGCCAAAGGAGCCAAGCAGTTGGTGGTACAGGAAGCGTTGGAGACAATCTCCTGGCCGGCATATTCCTTGTTGTTCACACCCATCACGAACATGGGAGTGTCGTCTTTGGAAGGAGCGGACATCACGACACGTTTGGCACCAGCCTCGATGTGTGCGTGTGCTAATTCGTGGGTCAAGAACAGACCGGTGGATTCTACCACATAGTCAGCACCGACTTCATTCCATTTCAAGTTCTTGGGATCTCTCTCTGCAGTGACGCGGATCTTGTTGCCGTTGACTACCAGCATGCCGTCTTCCACCTTCACATCGCCCTGGAAAGCGCCATGGACGGTGTCATAGCGAAGCATGTAAGCCATGTAGTCCACATCCAACAAGTCATTGATACCGACAACTTGAACGTCGTCTCTTTCAGTTGTAGCTCTGAAAACCAAGCGGCCGATACGGCCAAAACCATTGATACCGATTTTAATTTTTGCCATAAATTTATGTGTTTTTTGAAGTTGTAGTTTTTTATTAAGAACGTCTGCAAAAATACTACTTTTTTTTCATATATTTGCCGCCTAATTTGTACATCAAATAAAAATATCGATATGAAAATCTTAGTTTTAAATTGTGGCAGTTCCTCCATCAAGTATCAGCTGTTGGAGATGGAACCGCAACCAGAGTTGAAGGCCAAAGGTCTTGTGGAAAGAGTCGGATTGGAAATGGGTGAATTCACCCATAAGCCGGTCGGAAAAGACAAATACAACACACAGACACCCATCCCCACGCATGAGGAGGGTATCAAGTTGATTTTGGAGGCTTTGATGGATCCCGTTCACGGCGTGATTTCCTCTTTGGATGAGATCAATGCGGTAGGACACCGTGTGGCGCATGGCGGTGAGTATTTCAAACAATCCATGGTGATCGGTGACAAAGAGCGTGAAGAGATTGAAAAACTCTGCACCTTGGCCCCGCTGCACAACCCCGCCAGTTTGACCGGTATTGATGCGATGAAGAAGCTTCTCCCGAATGTGAAGCATGTGGGTATTTTCGACACCTCTTTCCATCAAACGATGCCACCGGAGGCTTATCTGTACGCTCTTCCTTATGAATATTATACAGAGAAGAAAATCCGCCGTTACGGATTTCACGGGACGAGTCACAAGTATGTGGGTCCCAAGGCTGCCGCTATGGTTGGTATCCCATACGAAAATGCCAAAATCGTGAGCTGCCATTTGGGCAATGGTGCCTCCATCTGTGCCATCAAGAACGGCAAATCCATCGATACCTCTATGGGCTTCACTCCGGTTGAGGGCTTGATGATGGGTACCCGTGTGGGTGACATTGATGCAGGAGCTTTATTGTACATCATGGAGAATGAACATCTCGATACCAAGGAAGCTAACAAGTTAATCAACAAGAAGAGTGGTCTGCTGGGAATCTCCGGCAAGAGTGTGGATATGCGTGATATCCGCGCCGGTCGCGACAGCGGTGACGAGCGCTCCACCAATGCCTTCAACATGTTCGCCTATCGGGTGAAGAAATATATCGGTGCCTATGCAGCTGCCATGGGTGGGGTGGACATCATCCTCTTCACGGGCGGTATCGGCGAGAATGCCTGGTTCCAGCGCGAAGCAATCTGCGACGGTCTGGAGTTCTTGGGTACCAAACTCGACAAAGAACTCAACCAGAAGTTCGCCGGTGAGGACGGTATCATCTCCACGCCGGAATCCAAAGTGAAGCTGGTTTCTGTGACCACCAACGAAGAGCTGGTGATGGCCATGGAGACCTATCAGTTGACGAAGTAATCGTTGGCCGTTGGTCTTTAGCTTTTGCTGAAGAAAAAAGAAGAGCGTCGGTTAGGCGCTCTTTTTTTTATGGGAATAAATATATTTGATAGCACGCTGCCAGCTATCTGACGTCGGATCATAAGTACCATCCTGTAGATAAAAAAAAGGTAATTATATACATGATGGCACAAAAATGATTGTGAAAACAAAACCTCGTTGCTTGAGATTTCTTTGCAAAGAGCAATCTTTTGCCTTATTGTAAATACCTGTATGTTAAACAATTATAGTCATTAACTTTTCTCTTGATAGAAAAGTTACAAAAGATCAAGCCGACATGAAAGCCGCCCGCTCTGTCCGCCCTCTGACAGCGGCGGCAAACGTGAACAAAAATGCCGGCCGGAGCAAAAAGGAAACTAACTCCGAAAGCTTTGCATTTTTGTAAACGCAAGCGCCTTTGCGCGCCGCTGTTGGAGGCCGGCCATTCACGCCGCGTCCGCACCGCATGTCGGCCTGCCCGCCCGCGAGCTCTATGGGGAAGTGTTTCGGAGAAACACTATCCTAATAACCCCTTATAAGGTGTCAGCCGCAATATGGGGTACAGGCTACGCGCGGGGAGCATCTCGCGGCGCAGGGAGCCCGTGCCAAGATGATGATCCGTGCCGCCGCGAAAGGGAGTGTGTGCCATCAGGTATATAATTACCAAAAAAAAACAGGCGCCTTTTCGGGCGCCTGTGATAATTGAATGACCAACCTGATTATTGGATGATCAGTTTTTGTGTTCTCTGTCCATTTTGAGACTTCAGATTCAAGAAGTAGATACCTTCAGAGAGGTTGTTGGTTTGAATCTGGAACACTTGTTCGCCGCCATTGTAGCTGAATTGATCGGTAGCAACGGTCTTGCCAGCCATGTCAACGATGGTAGCGTAAATTGTTTGAGCTTCATCAGCCGTAACAGAGACATTCACATACGTGTTAGCGGGGTTAGGATAAACGCTCACCTCCATGTTGTTGTCGAAATGCTCAACACCGGTTTGGCTGGTATGATAGTTCAGTTCAAAGCCTGTACCTTCCTGGTCATTATCGGAAGCGAAACGAACATAAAGTTTTGAGGCATTGAGGAAGTAGTAATCAGTAGCCAAAGAAGCTGCATTGTTGATGTCAAAGTGACGATACAAAACAGGAGCGGAAGTAGAGGAGTAATCGTACACATCTACGAAATCACCAGCCTTGAGGTCGAATTTGCTGAATGAGAACACGAAAGCGTTAGCACCGGTAGGACGAATCTGCCAAGAGCAGGTCTGGCTTGGACGATACGGATTGTCGTTATTGATGGCATTGCCAGATTTGTCGGTAATGGTACCAGTTGAAGTCGTAACCATTTGTGTGTTGTTTAAGCAGGAGGTAGAAGTAGAGGTGTAGGAGGTGGCAGCGAAGTTCAAAACAAAACCGTAGTCTGTTTCGGAGTTGGCTGTGGAGGTGAAGGTAATCAGTACACTGTCTGCATTGACGGTCAAGGCAGAAGGCAGAGGATCTCCAGTATAATCGGCATGAACACTACCGGAAACGGGGGAATAGTCGCTGCAAGCAGCCATGAGACAATCACCAGAGTAGGATTGTTTGATGCCGGAAGCCTCTGTACCGCCGTTGTAGATGTTCACCTTGTCACCGGGTTTCACTTTCAGCTTGGCGAAAGAGAAGCGGTAAGCGGTTGCGTTAGGAGAGGAGATAACCCATCTGCGGTTGGAGTTTTGAGCATATTTCATATTACCTGCACCATCGCTGATGGAACCCACGCTGGCGGTGATTCTGGTATCGCTGACAGCCGGTTTCTGAATATCTGCAGAATCAGGCATCAATCTCGTCATCATCGTGTTGGTTTCTGCAACATTGAAGTTGCCGGAGTGCGTGTTCTGGTTGGTCAGAAGGAAGTAACCGTTGTCATAGCCACCCCATCCCCAGTTAACGTGGAAATAGGTGTCCGTAACAGTGTCTTGGGTGATGGTGGTGTAGCCATCGACAATCCAAGCGTGACCGCCATCGGTTTCGTTACGACCGCTGAAGAACAAGGGACGATGGGCGTTCAACTCGTTGATAGCCAACTCAACCCACAAATAGGTCAAGCTAGAGGTGGGGGCAACATCAACAATGCTGTTGAATTGGGCATTCGGTGAATAGTGGAAGTATGTTTGCAAAGCTTCCAAAGCGTATTCAGACTGAGTACCGGAACCATCGTGACCATAACCCATACGGGTGGCAACACCGCAGTTGTACAACAGCTTAGCCTGCTCTCCATTGTAGGAAGACAATTCGTCGGTCATGTTGTTGTAGTTGTAGTGGCTGTTGCTGAAGTTGATGCTTTGAGGCGGATAGGTGTAAATCAACTCACCGGTTTCATCATCATATTCTCTCGGAATATAATAAATGGCACCGAAACCATTCTCCGGATAACGGTAGTAGTAGAGGATATTACTCATCGTCAAAGCCACACAACCTACGTAAGAACGCATATCATTGTCCAGACTGCTGAGGGGGTTGTAGGGGCATTCGCCATTGTAATAGGTGTCTTGGTTCCACTTGGTGGTAATGAGAGGTTGTACACAAGGATTGCCCTTGGTGCGGTTCATGATAGAGAAATCCTCGCTGGTGTAATAATCCCAGCTGGCTTTTGCGGGGTTGGATGAAGAGGGATTTTCCATCAAATAGGTCAGCTCTTTTTTGTAGCGGGTGCAGTAAAGGTCAGCACCTGTACCGGCTTTGAAGTTACTTTCCAGAGAGAAAGCCAAAACGGGAGTGGCTTGATCTGTTGCGGAAACAATCATGAAACCCTTATCGCCAACTTGGAAACGATAATAGACGGGATCACCTGCTTCGGTGTATTCCGTATAGACGAGCGTAAGGTCCATTCCTTTAGCGTTAGAAACGCCGATGCGCTCTGACAGGAAGTTTTTGGATGCTTTCATTGCAGTCTCCACGGGGATAACATGTGAAGCAAAGCCCCAGAAAGATACTGCCAAAAGACAAACTAAAAGAGTAATTTTTTTCATATATGAAATTGTTTAGTTATTAATAATTTTCTTCTTTACCAATTGAGCGACAAAAATAAAAAAAATTTTGAAAGTTGACACCCTGTTAATATCTTTCGTAAAATGTTTATTATAAGAATGTTGCAAAAGCGGTTTTTATAATAGGTTGATATGTACGCCTGTTTGGGCGGTAACTTGTCCGATTATAGATGCCTTTTCATTCAACTTGTGGAACATCTCTACGATTTGGTTTGCATCTTCCGGGCGAGCTATGAGAATCATGCCGATGCCCATATTGAAGATGTTGAACATCTCGCGATGGGGGATATTGCCATATTTTTCGAGCAGTCGGAATATGGGGAGGATTTGCCAGGAGCCTTCTTGGATGCAGACGCCCTGGTTGTCCTTAAGCATACGGGGGATGTTCTCGTCGAAGCCGCCGCCTGTGATGTGGCAGATGGCATGAACATCGAACTGGTTCAGCACTTCAAGGACGGGTTTTACATAGATGCGAGTGGGGGTGAGGAGTGTGTTTCCGAGTGTATCTTCCAGGTCGTCGTATCTTTCGTTCAGATTCAGGTGGTTGTCTTTGAGGACGATCTTGCGGACCAGAGAAAAACCGTTGGAGTGAACGCCTGAGGAGGCCAGGCCGATGAGCACATCTCCGACTTCCACCTTGGAGCCGTCGATAAGTTTGGATTTCTCGACGCATCCGACAGTGAAACCGGCGATATCGTATTCGTCTTCATCGTACATGTCGGGCATTTCAGCGGTTTCGCCGCCTATCAGAGCGCAGTTGGAGAGCACGCAACCGTCGGCGACGCCTTTGACGATAGTCTCGATCTTGACGGGGTTGTTTTTCCCAACGGCCACATAGTCCAGGAAGAAGAGAGGAGCGGCTCCTTGGGCCAAAACATCATTAACGCACATGGCCACGGCATCTTGTCCGATGGTGTCGTGTTTGTCCATCATGAAGGCTAACTTAAGTTTGGTGCCCACGCCGTCGGTGCCGCTGACCAAGATGGGTTCTTTGTATTGCAGGGAGGCAAGGTCAAACATGCCGCCGAAGCTTCCAATATTGCCCATCATGCCAGGACGGTTGGTTCTACTGATATGTTTTTTGATTAAACGGACAGATTCGTAACCGGCTTCGAGGCTTACACCGGCATCTTCGTATGTTTTAGCCATAATTTTTACAGTTTTTTGTGAGAATTAAATAATCAACATTGCGTCCCCGTAAGTCAGGAAGTGATATTTTTCCTCCACGGCTTGGTGATATGCTTTCATGACGAAGTCGTAACCGCCGAAAGCGGCCACCATCATCAGCATGGAGCTTTGGGATGCGTGGAAGTTGGTGATCATAGCGTCAGCGACCATGAAGCGATAGGGAGGATAGATGAACTTGCTGGTCCAGATATCCTCTTTGCCATTCATCTTCGTGGTCTTTACATGTCCGTTGGAATAGACGGAGGATTCGAGCGCTTTCATTGTGGTGGTGCCGACGGCGATGATCTTGTGGCCTTCGTCTTTGGCCTTGTTGATGGTGTCGGCCACCTCCGGCAAGATGACCATGCGTTCTGAATCGGGTTTGTGTTTGGAGAGGTCTTCCACGTCGATATCGTTGAAGTTGCTCAGGCCGGCGTGCAGCGTGATGTAGGTGCGCTCGAGACCATAGAGTTCCATCTTTTTGAGCAGCTCGCGACTGAAATGGAAGCCGGCGGCCGGTGCCACCACGGCGCCCTCTTCAGTAGCGTAGAGGGTTTGGTAGTTTTCTTCATCCTCATCCTCGATTTCGCGCAGTCGCTGGATGTCGTCCGGCAATGGCGTGGTCCCGAGGTCCATCAGTTTCTGCTTGAAGGCGTCATGATCCCCATCGAAGAGGAAACGCAGCGTGCGTCCACGGGAGGTGGTGTTGTCAATCACCTCCGCAACAAGACTGTCGTCATCGCAAAAACTAAGTTTGTTGCCGATACGGATTTTGCGCGCCGGATCCACCAGCACATCCCACAAACGACTCTCCGCATCCAATTCGCGAAGCAGGAATACTCTGATTTTGGCACGTGTCTGTTCCTTCTCGCCAAAAAGAAGGGCAGGGAAGACTCTCGTGTTGTTCATTACGAAAAGGTCCCCCTCCTCGAAATAGTCCAAAATATCTTTAAATAATTTATGCTCAATGGTTTTAGTCTTTCTATTGAGCACCATCATGCGTGCCTCATCACGCTCTTTTTCCGGATGTAATGCTATCAGTTCCTGAGGAAGATAGTACTTAAATTCTGATAATTTCATAAACAAAAATTAGCCTGCAAAACTACAACATTTTTATCCTTTTGTCAAGAGCAAAATTTTCTTTTTTAAAAATGTAATTATTTATGGTGGATATAAAAGAAGATATTTTCTTTTTTGCTACTTTTGCAGTTTGAAAAATTTTAATGATAATGAAAAGAATCGTTCTTTGTAATCTCCTCTTTTTATTGGGTTTGTCGCTCTTTGCCCAACCCGCTCCCGTGAAAAACGTCATCTTGTTGATCACGGATGGAACCTCTACGAGCCTGCTATCTTGCGCCCGTTGGTATCAAACATATCTTGACTCTACAAAGACAGCTTTAAACATAGATCCCTACATCAAGGGTTTGGTGCGCACCAACTCTTCCGACGCTCCCATCGGAGATTCTGCGCCGACAACATCTTGTTACATGACAGGAATGCCAAGCCAGACGGGTTTTGTCTCCACCTATCCAGTGAAGACTGATCATGACTTGGTGCCTGTAGATGCTACGCGCGCCTATCAGCCGTTGACCACTCTGATGGAAGCGGCCCATTGGCGTCAGGGCAAGTCCGCCGGCATCGTTTGTACTTGTGAGTTCCCCCACGCAACACCCGCCGACTGCGCCGCTCATACCTATTCGAGAGGAAAATACAATATGATTGCCCCGCAAATGGTGTACAACAACTTGGACGTGGTGATCGCAGGAGGCACCCAATACCTCAAGGAGCCCGAACGCGAATATCTGAAATCCAAAGGATATAACCTTTTTCTTGACGATCTTTCCGGAATGCGCAATTGTCATAAAGGACCCTTCTGGGCGCTTTTCCGTCCCTCTTCTATAGAGTATTATATGGAATCCGACGAATCGGCCGTCCCTTCTTTGGCAGAAAGTACTGAGAAAGCATTGGAAATCCTCTCCCAAAACCCCAATGGCTTCTTCCTGATGGTGGAAGGCAGCAAGGTGGATTGGGCCGCACACGACAATGACGCCAAAGCCGCCCTCATTGAATTCCTGGAATTCGACAAAGCTTGTAAGGTGGCTTTCGACTTTGCCAAAAAAGACGGCAATACGCTCGTAGTCGTGGTTCCCGACCATGGCACCGGCGCCTTGACTATCGGAAACACCAAGTCAAATCATGGTTACGACAGACTCTCCCTTCAACAAATTATGGAACCCATTGACCATTACCAACTCTCTCTCTATACAATGGGCGAAAAACTGAAAGCGACGGAGACGTCTGAATGGCCTAATCTTTTCAAGACCTATTTTGATATTGATCTCCAACCCTCCGAAATACAATATTTGTCATCAGCCTCTGACTATAGCAAGTCGTCCATGCCCAAGGAGGACCGCAAAAACAACCTCTCTATGGTCAAGATGCTCAGCCAGGTGATTTATGGTAGAACCTATTTCGGCTTCACCACGTTTGGCCATACCATAGAAAATGTCTTCTTTGCCATGTATCAACCCCAGCACGACGAACTGCAAGGCTGTCCAACCAACATTGAACTGAATCAATATATGTGCCGCCAGCTGGGACTGACAGGTCTTTTAGAGGAGATGACTGAGGAGAATTTCGTGGATCATCGTAAGGTTTTTGAAGGCTATGACTACAAAATTGATAGTCTTGACAAATATCATTACCGCTTTACGGCTAAATACAGAAAGAACACATTGGTCTTTGATAGTTATACTAACTATGTGACTGTCAATAACAAAGTGTACGATTTGGAGTCGGTGTTGGTATATATGCCCATCAACAAAACATTTTATGTTCCCAAAGAATTATTTAGATACCTCTTACTAAAATAACGTTTTCTGCGTTATTCGTTCATGTTTAATCATTAAAACCAATATACAATGCAATCAACACAAGAAATTAATGGCGAAGTCAATGAAAGCCAAAACCCGTTGAAAAAGTGGGTTGTCATTTTAGGAATTCTGGCGGGATTATTCTTTTTATCCACGCTTTATTTTGGTATTTTTGCCAAACCAGTGACCAATTTGGAATACATCAAGGTTGCTGACGAGAAAGAATCTCTTCAGGCCGAGCTGGATAATCTTATGGCCGAACACGAGCGCATCAAGGCTCAATATGGCGAACTGTCGGACCAGTTGAGCGCCAAGGACAGCGTCATCATGGCAAATGCTGCCGAGATAGAGAAACTTATCAATAGCCAAGCCGATTATAACAAGATCAAGAAACAACTTGCGAGACTGCAGAATATCTCACAAGAGTATGTTCAGGAGATGGACAAGCTTTATCAAGAGAACAAGGCTTTGAAAGAAGAAAATATACAAGTGAAGGCTGATTTGGAAACGGAACGTCAGAATACGGCCACCATCCAGAAATCCAATGAAGACCTGCACGCCAAGATCAACAATGCCGCTGTCTATAAAGCTTACAACATTCACAGCTCGGGCTATAATGTTAAAAACAACGGTACAGAAGAGGTTACCGACAAGGCTACCCGCACCGAACGCATCAAGACCTCTCTTATTTTGGGAGAAAACTCGCTCATTGAACCGGGCCAGGTGAATGTCTATTGCCGTATCGCCATTCCGGGCAGCGGAAAAGTGTTGTCAATGGGTAGTGGAGACAACTACTCCTTCGTGCATGACGGTCAACGCTTGCAATATTCCTGCAAACAGACGGTGGATTATAGCGGCAGCTCTAAAAATGTAACCCTAACCTGGGATATTCCTTCTGACGACAAAGCCATCAAGGGAAAATATATCGTGCAACTCTTCACAGACAATCAATTCTTGGGTGAGAGCTCCTTCACTTTAAAATAAGCGACCTTTTGGAAGAGTTTCATAAGAATCATTCACTAATCAAAACTATAGAGCCGAATCGATGATAAGCAGAAGACATATTCGAGTCAAGGTGATGCAAGCTTTGTATGCCTATAAGACACGGACAGATGTGCAGCCGTCAGTAGCAGAGAAAGAATTATTCAAAACAGTGGAAAACTGCCATGCATTGTTTGTATGGGTGTTTTCCATTCTGCCTGAGGTGGTGCGTTATCGTGCCAACAAGCTGGAGAGTTTCAAGGAGAAAAATCATCCGACAGAAGAAGATTTGAATCCCAACACAAAATTTGTGGACAACAAAGTGATTGCCCAAATTGAAGAGAATAAAACGCTTCAGTCGTTGATGGAGCAGTATAAAGTCAAGTGGGATAACGACTTGGATTTTATCATCGCTGTCTTCAAGCAAATAGAAGATTCTGACATCTACAAACAATATATGTCTCAGCCGAAAGGGGGATACGATGAAGATAAGCAATTTGTGCTGGACGTTATTCAGGATGTCTTTGGCGAGAGTGAGTACATCAGATGGTTTTTCGGCGAAAAGGATCCGAACTGGGTGGATGATTACTTTGAGGCATTGTCGATGTTATACAAAAATGTGGATGCCTTCAAAGAGAACAAAGGTGCAGAGTGTAAGATTTACTCCGCTTTTA
The DNA here is from genome assembly GCA_017650305.1 of Bacteroidales bacterium. Lineage (GTDB taxonomy): Bacteria > Bacteroidota > Bacteroidia > Bacteroidales > WCHB1-69 > F23-D06. The sequence goes on from JAGCFD010000054.1 coordinate 44,824, forward strand.
TCAATAAGGAAGATGACGAGTACTTGTGCCGTCATCTCTTCAGAACGGTGTTGAAAAAAGATGCCGAGTATGAGCAACTGATTGAAAGCAAGATTCAGAATTGGGACATGGATCGCTTGATCGGCATGGACATCATTCTCCTCAAAATGGCCATCTGCGAGCTGTCCGAGTTCCCGCTGATTCCTGTCAAAGTGACGATGAACGAGTATATTGAGATCTCCAAGATGTACAGTTCCGACAAGAGCAAGATTTTCATCAATGGAGTTTTGGACAAAATAATAGAAGAATTACGTTACTCCGGCAAGTTAAACAAGACAGGCCGGGGTTTGTATCAAAATTAAAGCTATGAGAAAGATAAGTGTTTTTTGTTTGATTGTTGCGCTGATGAGTTTTGTGGCTTGTCGTCAGAAGCCTGCTGAAGAAGGAGACTTCAAGGTGTCGGATGTGCACAACCCGCAGACGGCCCAAGGGGTTTCTGACAAGGCTAACAAGAATATGCCCGTCATCACTTTTGAGAACACCACCTATGATTTTGGGGAGGTGGTTCAAGGCGAGAAACTGACCTATTCTTTCAAGTTTAAAAACACGGGCAAGTCGAATCTGATCATCTACTCTTCAGAGGCAACTTGTGGTTGTACGACTTCAACGCCGCCCAAAGCGCCTATCCGTCCGGGTGAGGAAGGCGAGATCACCGTCACCTTTGATTCAAAATCTCAAAACGGAAAGGTGTCCAAACGCATTCTGGTTGCTGCCAACACCTATCCGTCAGAGAATATTTTAACTATTACAGCAAACGTTTCGAAAATCCAATAAGTATTAACCTTAAAATCTTTAAAAAATGAGTATGTTTACACTTCTAGCAGCAGGCGCGTCAGGCGCTTCTACTTTGATATTTATCGTCCTGTTGATATTTATCTTCTACTTTTTCATGATTCGTCCTCAACAGAAACAGCAGAAACAGATGGAGGAGTTTCGCAATAGTCTTTCCAAAGGCGACAAAGTCACCACCGTGGGTGGTATTCATGGCAAGATTGTTGGCATTAAAGAGAATACCTTTCAGATAGAGATCACCAGAGATGTCGTGATTGAGGTGGAGAAAACAGCCATCAACTATCGTCCTGCCGCCCAGGGTGCCAAGAAGGCTCAGCCTAAGGATGACGACCGCAAGCCGGAAGAGCCGGAAACCACCATTCAGATGGATGACGACCGCAACCCCAATATTGACTAATCTACATTTAAAAAGATATGAGTGATAAAAAGTTGCCATTGAAGTTACCGCCGTTGGCATTTCTGATATGTCTTTTGCTATCCGTGATGGCATGGCTGGTGGTGACTTTCTCCCGCGACTACCAAGTCACACAGGAGTATAAACTGGTATCTTACAATCTGCCGGAAGGAAAGAAATCGGTAACTTTCTCCGACACTGTCATCTCTTTGACCTTCAACCAGAAGGGGGTGAATTATCTGATGAAACCCTATTCTAACAAAGAAAAAGTGGTCTATATATCCATTACGGATTTGATCAAGAGTAAAAAGAAAGTGTCGGTTTACACCTTTACCAGTAAGGAGATGCGAGATTTTTTGTCACAATATAATTTTGGTCCTGAATTGCAGTCTGTGGAGGCGCCCGAGGTGCTTACCATATACGTCAAATGAGACCTTTTACAAGATATTATTAATCAATTAAATACAATTCAATTATGGCATTAGCAATTACCACAGAAAATTTTGAATCTTTGGTTAAGGGCAACCAGTTGGTTGTCGTTGACTTCTGGGCTACTTGGTGTGGCCCGTGCCGCCATATTGCTCCCATCGTGGAGGAGGTGGCCGCCGAATATGAGGGCAAAGCCGTCATCGGCAAGTGTGACACGGACGAGAACGGCGACATCGCCATGCAGTTCGGTGTGATGAACATCCCCACGCTCATCTTCCTGAAGAATGGCGAGGAGGTGGACCGTCATGTCGGCATCATCAGCAAGGATGAACTCGTCAAGAAGGTTAACCAATATTTGTAATCCTAAATTATTACCAATATGAATACTGCTTTATTAATTTGCATCATCGGTACGATTGTCATCATACCGTTTTTGATTTATTATGTGCGTGAAGCCAAGCTGCATCACCCGAAGGGTTTGATTGCCGCTGCTTTGAGCAACATGGGCGAGCGCTTCGGCTATTACATCATGAATGCCGTTTTGTTGCTCTTCTTGGTTTCCAAGTTCGGTCTGCCTGACGGCACCGCCGGCGTCATCTATTCCGTCTTCTATTTCGGCATCTATGTGCTGAGTTTGGTGGGCGGTATCATTGCCGACAAGACCCAGAACTACAACAAGACCATCCAATGGGGTCTCATCATCATGGCCATCGGCTATGTGGTGATGGCTATTCCGTTGTTCAGCAAGACCGCCGAGGGCGCGATCCTCGACAGTGGCGCCGGCTGGTGGACCATCTTGATCATCACCTGTATGGCTCTGTTGTTCATCGCTTTCGGTAACGGTCTCTTCAAGGGCAACCTGCAGGCTATCGTCGGCAAATTGTACGACGAGTTCGAGGCAGAGGCTGCCAAGAAAGGTCCCGAAGCACTGGCAGAGGCCAAAGATCGTCGCGACTCCGGCTTCCAGATTTTCTACGTCTTCATCAACATCGGCGGTTTCTTCGCCCCGTTCATTGCTCCGTTCCTGCGCGAGTGGTGGCTGAAAGCTCACAATTTTGTGTACAATGCTGACATGTCGGGTTTATGTCACCGTTTCTTGAACAACACTTTGATTTACACCAATGACGAGGGCAAAATCGTAGATCTCACCCAAAAATTCACGGAGATTTCCGAATCGGTTGTCAACAATGCTTCGCAATTGGCCGATAAAGCTTCTTTCTGCAGCGACTACATCACCGTTTTCAACCAGGGTGTTCACTTCTCCTTCATCGCATCTGTGTTGGCCATGGTAGTCTCTTTGGTTATCTTCTTGCTTAACAAATACAAATTGCCGCAACCGACCAAGAAAGAAAAAGTACAGGTGGTAGAATACACCGCAGAGGAGAAACTCGCTATGGCTAAGGAAATCAAACAACGTCTGTACGCTTTGTTCGCAGTGCTGGGTATCGCTGTTTTCTTCTGGTTCTCTTTCCACCAGAATGGTCAGTCCCTCTCAGTGTTCGCCCGCGACTTCGTCCAAACGGAGAAGATTGCCCCTGAAATCTGGCAGGCATTGAACCCCTTCTTTGTGATTGTGCTCACGCCTATTATCATGATCATTTTCGCCGCATTAGCGCGCAGAGGCAAAGCCATCTCCACGCCTCGTAAGATTGCTATCGGTATGGCTATCGCCGGATGTGCTTACCTCTTCTTGGTGATCATCTCCATTGTTAACAACTATCCGTCCGGAGATGTATTCCGCGAAATGGATGCCGCAACCATGTTGAAGGAAGGTCTCGCCAAAGCCGCCCCGTGGGTGCTGCTGGTAACCTACTTCTTCCTGACCGTTGCTGAGTTGTTCATCTCCCCGCTGGGTCTGTCGTTCGTCTCCAAGGTGGCTCCGCGCCACATGGTAGGCTTGTGCCAGGGCTTGTGGCTCGGCGCCACCGCCATCGGCAACCTGCTGATCTGGCTCGGACCTGTGATGTATAACGCCTGGCCCATCAAATACTGCTGGGCTGTGTTCGCTATCGTCTGCTTCATCTCCATGGCCGTTATGCTCGGCATGGTGAAATGGTTGGAGAGAGTGACACAATAATCACCCACTTTTTATGACTATCAAAGGCGGTTCGGCATTTCGGACCGCCTTTCTTTTTTCCCTAAAGTCCTATTTCTACCCGTTTGAAGCAAAATATTTTGGAAGAACGTCATTTGCTTGTCATTCAAATACTTTTTTTTATAAATTTGCGCTTTCTTTCATAGAATAAATAATTAACCTATTATCAATATAATATAACATTAAAACAATGAAGAAAAATGCTCTTTTAGGCGTATTGCTGCTGGCAATTCTTTGCAGTGGCTGCGGTTTTGGCAAAATGGTTACAAAATATCCTGAGGTTTCCATTACCTTAGATGATGAAAATTTGGAGACTCGCGGCGGTCAGGTGGCCTATACCATCAAAGGCGCCATCCCTCCGAAATATATGAAGAAGAAAGCCACTATGGTATTGGCTCCTACCTTGAAGGTGGATGGTCAGAACCTTGCTCCTTTCACCACCATCACCCTGAAGGGTGAGAAAGCCAAAGGAGAAGGCACCACCATCAGCTACAAGAAGGGTGGCACTTTCACCAAGACGGGCACCTTCACCTTTAAGGATGAGTATGATATGGCGGAGATCGTAGCTCCCGCTACCGCCCAGCTCAAGAAAAAATCCACCACTTTGAATCCGGAGAAGATTCTCGGCGAAGGCATTGCCAACACCTCCTCCCGCGTGGGCTTCCAACCGCGCTTGGCCGACAACAACAACAACGGAACGGCTTTCCTGTATGCTCCCCACAACTATCAGACGGAGTTCATCGGCAAAACAGCCACCATTTACTTCGACTTGAACAGCTCAGTGATGAACTGGAGCAATAAGTACAACAAGTCTGCTGCCGCAAAAGACTCTATCAAGGCTTTCCTGAACTTTATGAATGAAGGCTTTATTATCAGCAAGGTTGTCATCTCCGGCTGGGCTTCCCCCGAAGGTGAGGAAACAAACAACCAGGGTCTTTCAGAAAGACGTTTCGAACAGGGCAAGAAATGGTTCGAGAACCAGTATGACCAATATCTGAGAGCCTATGCAAAGGCTAATAAAATCAAAATGAAAGACCTGAAACGTCCGACATTTGAATATGTCAACAATGCAAAAGGCGAGGACTGGGATGGTTTTGAAGCTGCTATTTCCCAATCCAACATTGCTCAGAAAAACCAGATCCTCAACGTGGTTCACTCTCAACCCAACAACGACATGCGCGAACAGAAGATTCGTGAGATGACGGATATCTATCCTGAAATCGCAGATGTTATCCTGCCCCCGCTGCGCCGTGCCGAGATGTCTCTGATTTGCCAAAAACATGAAACTTACACCAACGAAGAGCTGATTCGTTTGGTGAAATCCAATCCCTCCGCGTTCTCTGTTAACGAGCGTCTCTATGCCGCTTCCGTCTCCTCTGATTTGGCCGAGCAGGAGTTAATATATCTTGCTTTGATTAACGACCGCAACACTGAAGGCGACTGGCGTGCATATAACGATCTGGGTGCTTTGAAACTCAACGCCTATAACAACGGCGGTGATCCCAAGGATCTGGATGACGCCATCAGCTATCTCAACAAGGCTGCTGCCATTTCCCCGAACAACGGTGTGGTTTTGAACAACTTGGCATTAGCCCAGTTCTACAAAGGCGACCTGGCTGCCGCTCGTGAGAGCTTCAATGCTTCCAAGAACGCTTCCACCAACGCCGTGAACCAAGACGAGGCCATGGGTGTTTTCAACATTGTGGACGGCAACTATGACGGTGCCCTGCAAATCATCGGCAACACCACCTGCAACTACAATGCTGCTTTGGTCCAACTGTTGAACAAAGACTATAACACCTGCTTGAACACGTTGAACTGCATCGCCAATCCGGATGCCAAGACCTATTATTTGAAAGCTGTTTTGGCAGCCCGCATGAATGATGAAAATGCTTTGTACAGCAACCTTGGCTCTGCTATCAGCCTGGATCCTTCTTACAAGAAAACAGCCAAGCGTGATGCTGAATTCAAGAAATATCGTCACTCCGATACTTTCAAAAACTTGGTGAAGTAATATAATGAACGCACAGTGTCTCTTGCCGCAGGGTAGGGGACACTGTTTTTATTTATAAATCCTCATTATTATCATGAAAGAGAACAGAAATATGGCCATTGCCTACGATTTTGACGGAACGCTGGCTCCCGGCAACATGCAGGAATACAGCTTTATTCCGGATTTGAATATGGACAAAGGCACTTTCTGGCAGACGGCCAACGAGATGGCGAAACAGCATGATATGGATGAAGTGCTGGCCTATATGCATCTGATGCTGTTGAAAGCAAAAGAGCAGAATATCCCTCTTCGCGAGGAGGTCTTTATGAAATATGGGGAAAAGATCACCTTCTTTGAGGGTGTGACGACCTATTTTGACAGGATTAATGCCTATGCTGCTGCACAAAACATCCATTTGGAACATTTTATAATCTCTTCAGGGTTGCGCGAGTTCGTGCGCGGCACCAGCATCGGGCACCAGTTCCGTTCCATTTTTGCCTCAGGTTTCCAATATGATGCCGATGGCAATGCCTGCTGGCCCGCATTGGCGGTCAATTATACCAACAAAACACAATTCCTGTTCCGCATAAACAAGGGCATCTACAACTCTTACGACAACACCTCCATCAACAAGTCGATGCCGGAGGACTCACGCGCGGTACCCTTCTCCAATCTCATCTATGTGGGTGACGGTGAAACAGACGTGCCCGCCATGAAGATGGTGAACCTGTATGGCGGCACCACCATCGCTGTTTATAACCCCAATTCTGTGGCCACTCCAAACCATCCCCGCTCATCCAAAGATATCTGTATTGATCTGATCCGCCAGAATCGAGCCGACTATATTGCCCCTACCATCTATACGGAAAATAGCGAACTTGACGTTATCTTGAAGAAAATAATCGACAAAGTGGCAATGGAACAAGATCTTCTGAATATCAAATATCACGAGTTAAACAAATAATCCCTACCATAATGAATCTGTTACGTAAAATCTTCGGAGTGCTGTTGCTGTGTATGGCCACGTCTCTCTATGCGCAGAGCATTCGTTATGATGTGGAGCCAGCTATCCGCAAGATTCAGGAAGACTATATTTCCCGATGGGGTAAAATTCGCAGTATGGAGGGCTATCGCATTCAAATCATGGCCATCTCCGGACCCAGTGCACGCACCCGCATGGAGAGTGCCAAGGCTTCCATCAAAGCCGAATATCCCGCCTTGCCAGTGTATGCCACCTATCAGGAACCCTATTTCCGTATTCGAATCGGAGATTTTACCAATAGAATAGACGCTTACCGGATGTTGTTGCGGATTTTACCACAATATCCTTCCGCTTACATTATTGCCGACCAGATAGAATATTAACCTTTAAATCATAGTTGCATGCTGCTGTTAGACGGAAAAAAACTCGCTCAAGAAATCAAACAGGAAATTTCTGCGGAGGTTATTCGTCTCAAGCAGAAGGATATGCGTTTGCCCAAACTATCCTTGATTTTGGTGGGAGACCGCGCCGACAGTCTTTCGTATGTCAACAGCAAAGAGAAGAACTGTCTGGCGTTAGGGATGGAGTGCGAGAAGCATCATCTTCCCGCTGAAACCACACAAGAGGCCTTGTTACAACTTATTCATCAGCTTAATGCAGATAACACGGTGGATGGCATCTTGGTGCAGCTCCCGTTGCCCGCGCATCTCAACACCAGCCATATTCTTGAGGCAGTTGATTACCGCAAGGATGCGGATGGTCTGCACCATGTTAACTTGGGCAAGATGCTGATGGGTGATCCGTATGTGTTGCCTTGTACCCCCAATGGTATTCTGCAGCTGTTGAAGCGTTATCAGATTTCCATGGAAGGAAAAAATGCTGTGGTGGTGGGTCGCAGCGTGCTTGTGGGAGCGCCCACAGCCATTTTATTGCAGCAGCAACATGCTACGGTGACACAATGCCACTCCCACACCCGCAATCTGGCCGATATATGTCGGGAGGCCGATATTGTGGTGACTGCTGCCGGTGTGCCGGCATTGCTTTGCCCCGAAGACCTGAAAGAGGGTGCAGTGTTGGTAGATGTGGCCATGAACCACGATCCAGACGGATTGTGCGGCGATGTGTACAGCAAAAAAACAGCACCGGCATTAGAGCGGAAATTGTTCGCTGCAACGCCAGTGCCGGGAGGGGTAGGCCCCATGACTATCGCCATGCTGATGCACAACGTGCTGGAGCTTTACAAAAAGCATTAGCCAATGGCTAACTTCTAATAGTTGTCTTTCATCACCTCAAAGTATGCTTGAGGGTGCAAGCAGGCGGGACACACCTCCGGAGCAGTCTCCGACTCGATGATGAAACCGCAGTTGCGGCACTGCCAGAACACCTTGCCGTCTTTCTTGAAGCAGGTGTATTCCTCTACATTCTTTAATAATTTGAGATAGCGCTCCTCGTGACCTCTTTCAGCCACGGCAATCTTGCGGTACATCTCGGCAATTTCCGGGAAACCTTCCTTCTCAGCCACATCGGCAAAGTGAGGATAGGCTTCGGTCCACTCTTCGTTTTCGCCAGCAGCGGCAGCGCGGAGGTTTTCAGCTGTGGTGCCAATTACGCCAGCAGGGAAAGAGGCACACACCTCTACCATGCCACCTTCCAGATACTTGAACATACGTTTTGCATGCTCTTTCTCTTGGTTGGCAGTCTCTTCAAAGATAGCGGCTACTTGCTCGTAACCCTCTTTCTTGGCCTTGGAAGCGAAGTAGGTGTAACGCATTCTGGCTTGGGACTCCCCAGCAAAAGAATGCATCAGATTTTTCTCGGTCTGTGTTCCTTTTAATGTCATAATAATGTTGTTTGTAATAGAAATGTTTAATTGTTGAACTCTTTGATGCGAAAATGCTAAACGACCAGGTCTTCCTCTAGATTACTCGCAGATGGTTTGCTGGTAAACCAGTCCGGTCCCATTGATATTCCCTAACGTGTCGTAGCTGTTCATTTCGTAGGTGGTGTCTAAATTCATCAGAGAACACTCCTGACGTGATTCAACTTCTGTCGAGTCAATATTCGTGATGGAATGTCCCGGACTGACAAAGTTGTAGGTGGTGACGCAAGAACAATGGTTCATACAACCCATGCAAAACAAGCCGGCACCGAAAACAGTTAATAAGATAATCTTTTTCATAATATTGCTAAATTATTGATTTTCTTTAGATTGATAGGCTAAAGCGTAAAGTTTCACCTGTTTGATCATAGAGGCCAGACCATTGGAACGGGTGGGGGAAAGGTGCTCTTTCAAGCCGATGGCGTCAATGTAGGAAAGGTCATTGTTGAGAATTTCCTGGGGCGTGTGGCCGGATAACACAAAAATCAGGAGGTTGACAATACCCTTGGTGATGATGGCGTCGCTGTCGGCAGTGAAAAATATCTTCCCATCTTGATATTCCGGATGCAGCCACACCTGAGACTGGCAACCGTCAATCAAATAGTCTGCCGTTTTGTATTGCTCCTCTATCATGGGGAGTTCTTTTCCCAACTCTATGATATAGTTGTATTTATCCATCCAATCATCGAACATGTTGAACTCTTCTATGAGTTGCTGTTCTTTTTCTTTCATTGAGGCCATTGTTATTTCTTTATAAATTTAGTGGTAATACAATTGAGGTCAGCATCTGTTATCTTGACTACATAGTAACCAGCAGATAAACGAGAAATGTTCATATTTATTTGAATGTCTGTGGTTTTTTGTTCGGCGACCACTCTTCCGGAAATATCTGATATTTGGACAATCTTTTCAGATTCCATATTTGTGTTGATAACAAGGTGGTTTTCTGCCGGATTTGGATAAAGGGAGATGTTTTGTTCAAAATCTTCAATTCCAACATATTCCAAAAAGTCGAATTCCATAAATTCAGGAGGATTGTTGGGAATATAAGAGGAGATATTGCCGATGGAGATGTTCACGACAGAGCTGTCGGAGAGGAAAGGATGTGGATTGGTGTTCGGATTGAAGCTGTTGTGCGTTTGGTTGAAGTTGGCGGAGTTGGAGATGCTACCGCGCCGGAAGACATACACTTCATCCAGAATATCATCCCCGTTGTAATTGGCATTCCCGTCATACCACAGATTCACACGATAGAAAATCATGCCGCCATAGGGCGTGGGGTCGTAACGCATCTTTTTGTTCCGATACTCTGCAATAATGAACTCAAAAGGGTTTTGGGTGGGGATACGATAGGCCAGATGATCCATGATCTCACTGCCGTTGGCGCGCAAAGAATATCGGCCGTATTGGGTGATTTCGGGAATGTCATCGATGGAGATCCAATTGCCATATTTGGCCTTCATGTAGACGAGCATTTGTTGAGGATAAGGGTGAGTGTTGGAACACATAAGGTCCCATTGACCAACGGGATCCTGTTGGGTGGAGTCGTCATAATGATAGAGGTCTGGGGCACCCAAAGTGTGAAACATCTCGTGACATAGCGTGCTGTTGGCAAAATAATAGCCGGCATCCGCCAGTTGGAAGTTGAAATCCCAGACGCGCTTTCCGTGAATATAGGCTTCTTCTCCATATAACGACCAGCGATGAGGCCAAAGCAACACGTTCCAATCGCCCACATCCCCACGGACAATGAAACAGACATTGTCCACAAAACCGTCGTTATCATAATCTAAATCAAGATCGCTGGGAATCATGTTTTCTACGTAGGCGACGGCCCGAGCCAGCAATTTGAACTCCATGCTGGTGCGTGCACTATCAGTCATATAGCCGTTAGTGTCTGTTGCTGACCAGGGAACATAATAGTCGCGGGAAAAAGTATCCTGATACGATAAAATCAAGTCGCCGCTCGGAACGGGATAGAAGGATGTCTTTATAAACAGCTGGTTATAAGAAGCTTGTTTGAAATAGGTGTACATGGAATTATAAGGCTCAATGGTGTCATTGAACATGTTGTCCACATCATTGAAGCTGTTGGTAAAGTTGGTGTCATCGGCAAAGCGGATGAAAACGGCGATATTGTTCATGTGTCCCTTGTTGGTGTTCTCATCACGCACCATTGGTCGTTTGGCCGGGGCCAGCATGGCCTCCCGTCGTTGGAGATATTCCTTTTGAGAGATCTTGAGCCAGGGTCGCAGACTGCTTTTGGTGGCGGGATTGTCTTTGCCGGGAATATAGTCAGTGGCAATCAGTTTGCCCTTTTCCATAGAGGCATAAACAAAATAGCCGGTTTCCGCATTTTGTATGATGGTGTAACCCTCGGCATCATGTAACCAGTTGTAGAATTCATCTCCGGAGGCGAAGCAATTGAGAATTTCTCCATTGGGTTGGGTTAATGTGCGGGGTACAAATGAAAAATACGCAGCCTGCACTTGACACCAGTTCAAAAGGAGCAAAAAGAAAATATACGGTTTAATCAGTTTTTGCATGATGTTCTTAAAAAATGTTTATTCTTCTTTGTTTAACTTATCTTTCCAGATCACTAATTTGGGAGCAAGAGGTTCTATATACTGATAGGCGATGGAAGTCTCTTTGGTCTCCTTTTTTATGATAATTTGTTTTTGATCTATCTTGTTGAGTAGTAAAAATATAATGCTGACCACCAGAACCACCTTGCAAATTCCAAAGCCGAGGCCCAACAGGTTGTCAACAATCTCGGGAATGGCGAGTTTAACAACTTTTTGCATGCCTTTTCCGGCCAGATGAACAAGGAAGAGCACCAGAAAAAACATAATGATGAAGGAGATGGGTTGAGCCATGGGGATGTTTAGCCATTCTTCCAAGAGAAAGGAAAGATGTTTAGCAGCCCAAAAGCCAAGTATAAGTGCAATGACAGCGAAGACTTCATAAATCAATCCGTTGCGGAAGCCTTTAAAGCCCCACCAACACAATGGAATTAATACTATGAGATCCAGCCAGTTCATGTTAAAGGTTTTGTCGTATTCTTTGTGTCAAGGGTTGCGCATAGATGAAGTCGTTGAGCAAGTCATTGTCTGAAATCAACACATTGTCTTTGTTGCCGCGCCATTGAAGGTGTCCCTCGTAGATGAAGGAGATGGTTTCCCCAATGGTGATGACGGAGTTGAGGTCATGGGTATTGACCACCGTGGTGATGTTGAGGTCGTGGGTGATGTCGGTGATGAGTTCGTCAATCAAGAGAGCTGTTTTGGGGTCGAGTCCCGAATTGGGCTCGTCACAGAATAGATAGCGGGGGTTGCAGGCAATGCCACGCGCAAAAGCCGCCCGCTTCTGCATGCCGCCACTCAGTTCTGCCGGATAGAGTTTGTTGACATTGTGCAAATCCACACGCTCCAGACAGAAGTTCACACGCTCCCGCTTCTCCTCCAGCGACATCTCCGTAAACATGTCCAAGGGAAACATCACATTTTCTTCAATTGTCATGGAGTCGAAAAGGGCGGAACCCTGAAACACCATGCCCATCTCTGCGCGCAGTGAATGCTTGTCCTTGTCGGGCAGATCGTGGAAACTGCGCCCGTTATACAAAACCACCCCCGATTCTGGAGTGAAGAGGCCCACCAGGCATTTCAACAAGACCGTTTTGCCGGATCCGGAGCGTCCAATGATGAGGTTTACCTTTCCCTCTTCAAAGGTGGTATTGATATCAAACAAAACTTGTTTTTCACCGAAATATTTGCAGATATTGTTGACTTCTATCATATTACAGCATTATTTGGGTGATGAGGACGTTCAATATGAGGATAATGAAACTGGAGACTACAATGCCCTGAGTGTTGGCCTTTCCGAGCTCCAGCGCGCCGCCGTCGATGCGGTAACCATAGAAGGCGGCCACCGAAGACATGACGAAGGCGAAGATGAAAGTCTTGGTGATGGCGTAAAAGATGTCGTAGGCGCGGAAGCAGTAGGTGAGGCCATCCATGAAATGGTAGGGGGTAATGCACCCTGTAATCCAGACGGTCAGAAAACCACCCACTAAAGCGAAAAAGATGCTGAAAATGATCAGGATAGGATTTACCACCATGGCAGACAGCACTTTCGGCAATACCAGGTAAGAGGCGGGATTGACACCCATAACCTCCAAAGCGTCTATCTGTTCTGTGACACGCATACTTCCAATTTCAGCAGTAATGCGGGAGCCCAAGTTACCCACCAGCAACAGACTGATGATGGTGGGACAGAGTTCCATCACGATGGAGGTTCGGGAAACAAAGCCCACTGTCCACGAAGGAATCCAGCTGCTCTCTATCTGCATGGCGGTCTGGGTGGTGATAACGCTACCCATGGCGAGGGAGACGATACTGACAATCAACATGGATCCTATTCCCATAGATTCCATCTCAAAGACAAGCTTCTTGAAGAAAATCTTGGTTTTGTCCGGTTTGGAAAAAACCTTCCTCAAGAAGATGAAGTATTCGCCGATGATGGAAAGTGCATTCTTTAACATATCTCTAAACAAGGCGGCAAAGGTACATATTTTTTGATTTTTTTAGATGAATGTCTACAGTTATTTCAACAATCCTTTTAGCAGGAGTATTTCTTCAGCCCATAGATTCTCATCCGGAGTTTCGAGGATAAGGGGCATGTTGTCGAAGCGAGGGTCGTTCATGAAGCGCTCAAAGAAAGGCATCCCCAGGAGGCCCTTGCCAATGCTGTCGTGGCGGTCCACACGTGATGCCAACTCCTTTTTAGTGTCATTAAGATGGATGGCTCTGAGGTAGTGGGCCCCTATGGTTTGATCAAATTCCGCAAAGGTGGCTCGATAGCCCTCTTCAGTTTTGAGATCGTAGCCGGCGGAATAGGTGTGGCAAGTGTCAAGACAGACGCCCACGCGACTCTTGTCCTCCACCTTGTCGATGATGATGGCGATATGTTCGAAGCTAAAGCCCACGTTAGAACCCTGCCCGGCAGTATTTTCAATCACTGCGGTAACACCCTCCGTCCGCTCCAAAGCCAGGTTGATGCTTTCAGCGATGCGATTCAGGCATTTGTCGAGCGGAATCTGGTTTAGATGGCTGCCCGGGTGAAAGTTGAGCATCTTAAGTCCAAGTTGTTCACAACGTTTCATCTCATCGAAAAAGGCATTGCGAGACTTCCCGATCAACGTATCGTCAGGTTGTCCGAGGTTGATGAGATAGCTGTCGTGCGGCAAAATATAATCGGAAATGATACCTGCCTCCTCGCAGTTGGCCTTAAAGAGTTCAATGCTTTTGTTTGTGAGAGGTGGCGAAACCCATTGTCGTTGGTTCTTTGTGAACAGGGCAAATGCGCTGGCACCTACCGCCTTGGCATTCAACGGTGCGTTCTCTACGCCGCCAGAAGCACTCACATGAGGTCCTATGTATTTCATAATCAGTTTATTTTGTATCCAACCATAATCTGGAAACTGAACAGTCGCTCTATATAGTTTTCGCCTGCAAACTTGGTGTTCATCATATTTGTCAAGCCAAAGTCCACGTGTGCGCCAAAGTAGAATTTAAACACTTGATATCCAGCTTCTGCTGCGATGCCCATGTTGAAGCGTTTGAGGATGTTGCCGCGATAGAGCGGATATTTGGAGGTATAGTCATCATTGTCAATGTGATAGAAGAGATATTTGCTGTCGTTCAGGAATGGATCGAAGTGGCCGGAAATAATGTAGTTGGTGGAGCTCGCAGCGGGATCCTTGACTACGGCGGAAGCGTCATAGACAATCTGTCCGCTCAACGCAATATCAGTAAAGAGACCCAAACCCGCAACGAAATGGTTGCTTTCCAGCGATGAGTGATAATAGAGCATCAACGGGATCTTGACACGGTTCATCTTGTACATGTTTTCGGATGCAATAGAGATCTGTTTGGACTCCTGTTCAAAGATTGCGGTCTGAACCTGATGGAGCCGTTGCCAACCATACATCAAGCCTGTTTGCAGGAACAGTCTGTCTTTCATCTGTATGTCAACAATCAGTCCAGCCGTCACGCCCAATTTAAGCTGCTCGGAGGCACCATAGCCGAAAGCGGCCTGGGCGTCGATGGTGGATTTCGGAATCAGCATGGTGGTGCCACTGAGGCCTACCCTTGCTGACAGTTGTACCCGTTGTGTCTCTTCTTGTGCTTGTATGGCTGACAGAAAACAAACCAAGGTAAAAAATAAAGCAAATTTTTTCATATCTGAGGTTTTTGATTATTATTCAAGACAGGATTTGAAGAACATTCGTGTATTGCAGCTGCCAGGCACCCATAAAGACCGGCGGTTTCTGTGCGCAACCGGCGGTTGCCGAGCTTCACCTCCATGTAACCGGATTGTCGCGCCAAGACGATCTCTTCGGTGCTGAAATCCCCTTCCGGACCGATTAACAATATCATCTCGGAAAATTGTCGCGGCATGTCCACCAGTTGCCGTTGGTTGTTTTCATCACACCAAGCGATAAACTTATCGGCTTGAGTATCTTTGTTTTGCTGTATAAAATCCGTGAATTTCATCATCTTGAGCGGCGGTAACCAAGTAGTTTGCGACTGCTTCAAGGCGGCAATGGACAGCCGTTGCATGCGGTCGAGGTTGAGGTGCGTGCGCTCGGAGTGGTCGCACTGCAGGAATGTGAGCGAGCAGATGCCGATTTCGATGGCTTTCTCCAGCAGCCATTCCATGCGATCGGCGTTCTTGGTGGGCGCAATGGCAAGATGCAATCCGTTATGGATGAGGAGATTGTCAGCGATAGCTTCGCGGATTTCCAAGAGACACTTTTGGGGATGCGCTTCGGTGACCACAGCCTCCGCGAGGTGACCGCAGCCGTCCGTCACACGCACAACATCGCCTTCGCGATGGCGCATCACACGCACGCAATGCTCTGATTCTTCGTTGCTTAAGGTTACGAAGGGTTGGGTTATATCGGGGGAGTAGAAGTGATGCATGATAATATCCAAACAGATGATAGCGCAAAAGTACACAATTTATTCATTTTATTTCAATCCCGCCATCCTATTGACCTTATATTTTGGATTAAAAAACCCGTAAACCTACGGCATGTGGAAAAAAAACCAGACATCAGAAATTCTACAAAGACCCTCAGCTCTCCTTCTCCGACAATTCCATCCAGCGTTCGGTTTTTTCATCCAATAATGCGGAGATTTCGGCGTAGCGTCTACCCCAGGCGGCAAAGTCGTCGGCAGAGCCCTGCCCCGCGCTCATCTTGGCCTCTATGTCCGCTTTTTCCTGCTCCAGGTTTGCAATCTCCAGTTCCAGTTCTTCCAGCTCTTTTTTTTCCTTGTAAGTCAGCTTGTTGGCATTGGTGGTGCGGGTAGGCTTGACGGGCGTTTCCTGTTCCCGAAGCAGCTTTTCAGCCCGCTTCTGAATTTTCAAAGCCTTGTTTTTGGCCAGGCGGTACTCGGTATAGTTGCCGTAATAGTCCTTGATTTTGCCATCCCCTTCAAAAACGAAGATGTGGTCCACCAACTTGTTCATGAGCCAGCGGTCGTGGGAGACGATAATCATACAACCTTCGAAATTGGTGAGGAAGTCTTCCAACAAGTTGAGAGTGTCGATGTCGAAGTCGTTGGTGGGCTCGTCGAGGATAAGGAAATTTGGATTTTTTAACAGCGTAATGAGTAGGTGGAGTTTACGGCGCTCGCCCCCGCTAAGATCTTCATAATAGGTGTATTGCTGACTAAAAGGAAAGCCAAAGTGGTTAAGAAACTGGGCTGCACTGATGTAATTGCCGTTCTCCATGCGTATTACTTCCGCCTGTTCCTTGACCAACTCCAGCACGATTTTATTGCCTGGATAGGTGAAATCGTTTTGAGAGAAGTAGCCGAATTGGATAGTGAGTCCGGGGGTGATCTTGCCACCATCTGGTTTCACTTCGCCCATAATCATCTTCAGGAAGGTGCTCTTGCCTGTCCCGTTTTTACCCACAATACCGCATTTCTCTCCCCTTTTGAAGATATATGAAAAGTCTTTGATGATGGTTTGATCGGGGTAGGAGAAATCCAGATGGCTGATTTCCAATATTTTGTGTCCGATTCGTTCCGATTGGACCTTGAAGGCTTCGGGGGCGGCCTCTACTTTGCGATTGACCTGTTCTTGCAGTTTCTCGAAGTTGTTGATGCGAGCACGGGCTTTGGTGGTGCGGGCCTGCGGGGAGGTGTGCACCCACTCCAACTCTCGCCGATAGAGGTTGCGCAGACGCTCGTGCTCGGCTGACTCGTTAGCCAGACGCTCAGCCTTTTTTTCAACAAAATAGTCGTATTTTCCCTTGTAATGATAAAGGTTTCCGTTGCTCAGCTCAAAGATGTCGCTGCATACATTGTCCAAAAAGGCCCGGTCGTGGGTGACCATCAGAAGCGTAATGTTGGCGGAGGAGAGGTAACCCTCCAACCATTCAATCATCTCCACATCGAGGTGGTTGGTGGGCTCGTCAAGGATGAGTAGGTCGGTGTCGGCAATCAAAGCTTTTGCCAGGGCGGTCTTCTTTCGTTGTCCACCCGACAATTCATTGATATTCTTGAAGATATTGTCAATCCCGAATCGGGAAAGGATCTCCTTGATTTTGGATTCGTAATCCCAGGCATGGAGTCGGTCCATTTCAAGGACGGCGTTATCCATGCGTTCCTGGGGCACTTGGTCGTGACGGCCGCGTTCCAACAGGGAGACACAGGTCTCGTACTCCTTAACAGCCTGTACAATAGGGGTTTCCTCGCGAAAAAGATTCTCTATCACAGAATCATCTTCGTTGAAGTTGTCCATTTGGGGCAAGTAGGATACGGTTATGTCATTACGTATCACCACTTCGCCGGAGTCTGGAGAATCCAATCCGGCAATAATATTGAGAAGGGTGCTTTTTCCCGTTCCATTATGGGCAATAAGGGCACTCTTCTGTCCCTTCTCAAGACCGAAGGTGATGTTTTGGAACAGGAGTTTCTCCCCAACTGTTTTGGATAGATTGTTGACAGTTAGATAGTTCATGCAAGCCTTTGGCCATTAGCTTTTGGCCAATAGCTCACAGCTAATAGCCAACAGCTTACTATCCATAACTATTTTACGGCAATGACTTCTATCTCGACCATCACACCCTTAGGCAGGTCTTTGACTGCGAAGGCAGCGCGGGCGGGTGGGTTGGAGGGGAATCGGGTGGCGTAGACCTCGTTCATGGCGCCAAAGTTGGCGATGTCGCTGAGCAGACAGGTGGTCTTCACCACGTTGTCGAAGGTGTAGCCAGCCTTGTCAAGAATGGCGGCGATGTTTTTCATCACCTGTTCGGTTTGGGCGGTGATGCCTTCAGGAACGGTGCCGGTGGCGGGGTTCACAGGAATTTGACCGGAGATAAACAACATGCCATTGGCTTCAATAGCTTGACTGTAGGGGCCGATGGCGGCAGGAGCATGCTCAGTGTGGATTACGTTCTTCATAGTGATTTTTTATATTTATAAGTTTTTGTGGAACACCATGTCCCAACGAAGCGGCAAATGTACATAAATTTCAAATACACTCCAACAAATGTGTTTGTCAGCGATGCTTTTGAAAAAAGCAAAAAGAGCAGTATTTACACCAACTTTTTTTGTACTTTTGCCGCGTCATTCGGGACCGCAAGTTTCGCGTGACCTTAACAAGTTTAACCTAATCCAAAAGAGACTCTAATGGAGAAGAGAATAGGCACCATTACGGTGTTCATTTACAATCGTGCGACCGCTTCGCAAATCAACAGCATTATTTCCCAACATGCCGCCATTATAGTGGCACGTCAAGGTTTGCCCTTTCGAGAGAGCACTTTGTCGGTCATCTCTATCATTGTTGAAGGAGAGGCCGACCAGATCAACGCCCTTTCCGGGAAACTTGGCAAGTTGCCCGACGTGGAAGTCAAGGCAGTCATGGCTAAAAACCAAAATTAAGAATTATTCACACTAAAACTATATATTATGCAATTCAATCCAGAGAAATGTCGGATTCCCGATGAAATAGGAAAACCCTTTATTGATGAACAGGAAATTTGGGATTACATCAACCAAACAGAAAGTACGCCAGAGCGTGTGCGCGCCATTATCCAGAAGTCACTTGACAAGAATCGTCTTACCATGGAAGAAACGGCGGTTTTGGTTAACACCACCGATCCTGAGTTGGTGGAGGAAATCAAAGAGGGTGCCCGTGAATTGAAGCGCCGCGTGTATGGCAACCGCATCGTTTTATTCGCCCCGCTGTATGTAGGTAATTATTGTATTAATAATTGCAAATATTGTGGCTTCCGTTCCTCTAACAAAGAACAAGTGCGCACCACGTTGACCGATGAAGAGTTGGTGCACAATGTGGAAGCTCTTGAGGAAGACGGGCAAAAACGTCTGATTTTGGTCTACGGAGAGTCTCCGAAATATTCTCCTGAATACATTGCCCACACGGTGAAGCTGACATACGCCACCAAGAAAAACAACGGCTCCATCCGTCGTGTCAATATCAATGCCGCCCCGTTGGATGTGGAGGGATTCCGCACGGTGAAAGAGGCCGGCATAGGCACATATCAGATTTTCCAGGAGACGTATCATCGTGGTGCATACGCCAAATACCATCCTGCCAACACTCGCAAGGGCGACTATGATTGGCGTCTGACCTCCATGGACCGTGCCCAGCAAGGCGGCATAGATGATAATGGTCTTGGCATCCTCTTCGGTCTGTACGATTGGCGTTTTGAGGTGCTGGCCATGATCCGTCATACCAACCATCTTGAGGCCTGTTTCAATGTGGGGCCTCATACTATCTCCTTCCCGAGAATCAAGGATGCTTCCGGTTTGGATATCGATCAGGAGTATATGGTGGATGACGAAACCTTTGAGAAGATCATCGCCATTTTCCGTTTGGCAGTTCCTTATACGGGCATGATTCTGACAGCAAGAGAGACGGCCGAGTTCCGCGCCAAAGCTATCCAATATGGTATTTCCCAGATTGACGGGGGCACGAACCTGCAAATTGGCGACTACAAATACCACCATGAGGATACGGAAAAGAATTCCGACAAGGTTGAAAAGCAGAATCTGGATCGCGAACAGTTCAAGATCGGGGATGACCGCACGTTGGGAGAAATCATTGAAGAGCTGTTGGATGGTAACTACATTCCGAGTTTTTGTACTGCATGCTATCGTCTGGGACGTACCGGCGAGCACTTCATGGAGTTCAGCGTGCCAGGCTTCATCAAACGCTATTGCACGCCTAATGCTATCCTGACGCTGAGCGAATACCTGGTTGACTATGCCACTCCGGAGGTTGCTGCCAAAGGCTGGAAAGTCATTGAGCAAAACCTTGAAAATGTGGATGAAAAGTTCCGTCCGGAGCTGCTGAAGCGCATTGAAAGAGTGAAAGCCGGCGAAAGAGACTTGTATTTCTAAGGGTTTGTCAGTTATTGTTTTGAGGACAAAATCTTTTTTTTCTTAAAAATTGTAACAAAGCAAAAGGACAGTCCGTATAAATGAAAGTTTTTTTATAATTTTGCAGTCTTAATTTTAATATTAATGGGTCTGTTTTCAATTTTCACAAAGGAGCTCGCTATAGACTTGGGCACAGCCAACACCGTGATTCTGCATAACAATCAAGTTGTTGTAGATGAGCCGTCTATCATCGCGATCGATACGAAGACCAACCAGGTGAAAGCTGTTGGCAAAAAGGCGCTCTATATGGAGGGCCGTTGTCCGAAGGGCATTATCACTCAGCGGCTTTTGAAGGACGGCGTTATAGCGGATTTCCAATATACGGAGTTGATGCTTCGTGAGTTTATCAAGATGACGGGTAGCAAGGGTTATCTTTTTGCCCCCTCTCTGAAGATGGTTATTTGTATTCCTTCCGGTATCACCGAGGTGGAGGAGCGTGCTGTGCGTGACTCCGCGGAACAGGCGGGCGCCAAAGATGTCCGTATGATTCACGAACCTATGGCTGCCGCTATCGGTATAGGACTGGATGTACTTGAAGCCAATGGTAATATGATTATCGACATCGGCGGTGGTACCAGCGAAATCGCTGTGATCGCCCTGGGCGGTATTACCACCAGCACATCAGTCAAAGTGGCCGGTGACAAATTCAACAATGACATCATCGCCTACATGCGTAGAAACCATAATATCGAAATTGGTTTGGCAACCGCCGAGCAAATCAAGATCAATGTGGGTTCCGCTGTTGAGTCGCTGGACAATCCTCCACCAGACTATGAGGTAACGGGTCGTAGCCTTGCCAAAGGCGTGCCGACTGCCGTCACCGTCAACTATCGCGAGATTGCCCAGGCTCTCGACCTCTCCATCTCTTCTATTGAGATGGCCGTGAGCAGTGCTTTGGAAAAAACCCCGCCCGAGCTTTCCTCCGATATCTATAAAACAGGTATCTATATGGCCGGCGGCGGCTCCCTCCTCCGAGGTCTCGACAAACGATTGTCGGCGAAGACAGGATTGAAAGTCTATGTGGCAGAAGACCCTCTCCTTGCCGTAGCAAGAGGCACTGCCATAGCACTGAAGAATTTTGATAAATTCCCTTTCCTAATGAAGTAATAATTTATCTACTAAAAGCCGGTTTTGATGCCGGCTTTTTTTTTCTGATTTTTTCACTTTCTTACGGAAAAATTGTATTTTTGTCCATTCTTTTTTCCATCGTGAAAAAGTCTTCTTTTTCGTGAAAGTATTAACAACAAAACAATAGACACTATGAAAAATATTCTTGTCGGTATTGACTTTTCCAACAGCGCTATGACAGCTATGCGTCATGCAGTAGCATTAGCACTCAAATCTGAAGCCACCTTGCACTTGGTCTGGGTAAAGACCCCTGGTGCCGAGAAAAACATTGAAGAGAATGATAGATATCTTGGAGATATCCAAGCAAAATTGAACGATTGGGTTAATCTCTGCCGTAAAGAGTCCCCATCCACACCTGTCAACAGTATTATTTTGGAAGGCAAGGTGCATGTCGCCATCACCCAATATGCCAAAAACTTGCCAGAATCTATCATCGTGATGGGCGCACACGGAACCTCCGGTTTTGAGGAGGGATATATCGGCAACAATGCATATCGTCTGATCAACTCTTCTGATGTACCGGTGCTGATTATGCGCGAGAGCATCCAAATCAACAGGGATTTGCATAAGATTTTCGTCCCGATTGACACCAGTTTCGAGACATTGCAGAAGATCAAATATGCTACCCAGCTGGCTAAGATGTTCGCGGCTCAGATCTTGCTGTACGGCGTCAACTATCCAAACAACCCGGATGTTCGCCATATTATCAATGTCCAGTTGCGCCACGCTGCAGACATGTGTGACGAGGCCAATGTACGCTATAACATTGAAACAGAGAACATCAACCATAATGATGTCTGCAACACCATTCTGGCTTCAGCCCAGAATTTTGACGCCAACCTGATCGTCATCATGCGTGAGGAGAATGAGACGGATTTCACGGCATCCCGCAATATGCGCCAGATTTTGAGTACTTGCGCTATGCCTCTGTACATTATCCCCAATGTTAACGCCTATACCGTAAGTCGCTAATGGTAAGAAACGGGAAGCGCCTTCTGCGTGCCGGCAATATGCTGAACCCCACCCCCGTGGTGATGGTCTCCTGTGGCGATACGGTCGATGAATACAATATCATAACAGTGGCTTGGACCGGGACATTATGTTCTGATCCGCCACTATGTTATATTTCAGTACGACCCTCAAGGCATTCGTATGGCATCATCCAACGGACAGGAGAGTTTGTGATCAATCTGGTCAGTCAGGAGCTGGCCACCGTGGCCGATTGGTGCGGTGTGCGTTCTGGCAAAGACCATCATAAGTTCATGGAGACAGGCCTGACTCCTGTGCGAGGAACCAAGGTGTCTGCCCCCATGATTGAAGAAGCCCCCGTCAATATTGAGTGTAAGGTTCAGAAGGTCGTACCGCTTGGCTTACACGACATGTTTGTGGCGGAGGTGTTGGCTGTTCATGCCAAAGATGAGCTTTTCAACCGTAAGACCGATGCCCTGGAGATGCAGCGAGCCAACTTGGTGACCTATTCCCACGGTCATTATTACAACCTGGGGAAGATCATTGGAAAATTTGGATTTTCAGTTGAGAAAAAGAAACAGTAAAAGATGCAGATAAAAGAAGTCACGGCTTTTTTGGAGCAAAGATTTCCTCTTTGGCTTCAGGAAGATTTCGATAATTGCGGCGTCCAGTGCGGCGATGTCTCCCAAGAGGTGACAGGCGTGCTGGTGTGTTTTGAGATGTCTTTGGAAATCATTGAGGAGGCTATTGCCCAAGGTGCCAACTTGGTGATTTCCCACCATCCTTTGATGCTTAAACGAGGTATTTGCAAGATACAACCTACCGACCGAGTTGGTGAGATGCTTTGTAAGGCCTTGGAGCACAAGATGGTGCTGTATTCTATGCACACCAATATTGACTGTGCTCAGGGTGGTGGCAACGATGTGTTTGCAGAGATGCTGGGATTGACAGAGACATCAGTTTTGGTTCCCCAAGCGGGCCATCTTCGCAAGGTGGTGGTTTTTGTTCCTGCCGACCATGCCGACACGATGCGCCAAGCTTTGGCGGAGGTGGGGTGTGGCAAGATGGGTAATTATGACCGTTGCGCCTATTCTATGTCTGGAACCGGCTCTTTCCGACCTAATGCCGAAGCAAAACCTTTTATCGGACAGGCTTTGCAAGAGGAACATGTAGAGGAAGAACGCGTAGAGATGATATTCCCCGCCCCGCTCTTGCGAAAGGTTGTGGCTACCATCTATCAAAACCACCCTTATGAAGAACCGGCTTTTGACATTCTTCATCTCGAAAACCCATCCCGGACTGAAGGTCTCGGACGCGTAGGCTTTTTGCCCCAACCGATGGCCTTGCCTGAGTTTTTGAAATATCTGCAAGACAAAATGCAGATAAAACACCTCCGCTATGCTGGTCCCACTGACAAAATCATCCACAAGGTGGCCCTTTGCGGTGGTGGCGGAGCTTCCTTCATAGAGGCTGCCATGGCTGCCGGCGCCGACGCTTACGTGACAGGCGATGTTAAATATCATGACTTTTTCCGAAGCAACCAAAAGATGATCATAGCCGATATCGGTCATTATGAAAGTGAATCCTTTATAAAAGAAATAATTTATAGAGAAATAAAAGAAAAATTTTCTACCTTTGCCGTTTCAATCGCCAAAACGGAAAAAATGAATATTTTTTACGTATAGTTTTAAGAATCAAATAATTATCAATACTATGCCTTCAAAAAAGACAACAACGAAAACGGAAGAAAAAACGAAAGCTACTCCTAAAAAAACCAAAACTGCAACCCCGCGCAAGGTAGCTGAAGAGGAAGTGAAAATTGAAAAAACTGCCGAAGGTGTCATTGAGGTGAAAAAAATGGACCAAACTCAAAACACCGCAGAGGAACTGTCTATTGAACAAAAACTTCTTTCTTTATACAATCTTCAACAGATTTGCTCAAAGATTGACAATATTAGAATGATCAGAGGCGAATTGCCAGAGGAAATCAGAGACAAGGAAGATGAATGCGAAGGCAAGAGAACGCGTATTGCCAACCTGCAAGAAGAGATCAGAAACCTCAAAACCAACATTGCAGGCGAGAATACCAAGAAGTCTGACGCTACTTCTTCTATCAAGAGATATGAGGAACAGCAAAACAATGTTCGCAACAATCGCGAATATGAATCTTTAAGTAAAGAGATTGACTATCAAAATCTTGAAATTCAGGTTGCTGACAAACACATAGCAAAGTTCGAAGCTGAGATTGCTGAAAAAGAGGCCAAAATTGAAGAGACCCAAAAACGTCTTTCCGAATTGGAAGAGATTCTCAAACAGAAGAAAGAGGAGTTGGAGGTTATCGTGGCTGATACCGAGAAGGAAGAGGCAGAGTTGACCGCAAAAGCAGAGGAGTTGAGAAAAAAAGTCGATGAGCGTTTGTTGACAGCTTTTGAGCGTATTCGTAAAAACGCCCACAACGGCCTGGCTATCGTTAAGATTGATCGTGATGCTTGTGGTGGTTGCTTCAGCAAGATTCCGCCTCAACGTCAGCTCGACATTGCACTTCACAAAAAAATTATCGTTTGCGAAGCTTGCGGTCGTATTTTTATTGACGACAAACTGGTAAACAGTCAGGAAGAAACTGTAGTTGTGCCGGCTGAATAGTTTTTAGAGTATCATTTTCCAAGATATGAAAGAGACCGCTGACTAAGAGTTGGCGGTCTCTTTTTTTGATTAAAATTGTTATTTTTGCATTTTATTATTCATCTTAAAAACAAAGAACAATGGAAAAATTTGATTTAATGACATTACCATACGCTTCCGAAGCATTGGAGCCTATTATCAGTCGGGAAACCATCGGTTTTCACCATGGCAAACATCTTCAGGCATACGTAAATAACCTCAACGCCGCTATTGCAGGTACCCCTTTCGAAAGTAAAACGCTTGAGGAAATTGTGCTGACAGCTGAAGGTGGCATGTTGAACAATGCAGGGCAGATTTTGAATCACAACCTCTACTTCGGACAGTTTATGGCACCGAAAGAGGATAACAAGCCGACAGGGGCACTGGCCGAAACCATCAACGCGCAATTCGGTTCCTTTGAGCAGTTCCAAGAGGATTTCGTCAAGAAGGGAGTGGGTCTTTTCGGTTCCGGCTGGGTGTGGCTTTCCGCCGCCGAGGATGGTCGGCTGGTCATCACGCAAGAGCCTAACGCAGCCAATCCCATTCAAAAAGGCTTGATTCCGCTGCTAACTTTTGATGTCTGGGAGCATGCCTACTATCTCGACTATCAGAACCGCCGTCCCGACCATCTGAAAGCTTTGTGGTCCATCATCAATTGGGAGGAGGTGGCATCCCGTTATGAAAAATAAAGATCATTCTTAAAAAACTTAAATTTACGTTATGGCTATTTTAGTGACAAACATCAAACAGTTGGTACAAGCTGAGCCGCGCAAGATCACATTTCGTGCAGGCAAGGAGATGCAACATCTGCCCATCATAGAGAACGCCTACCTTCTGACGGTGGGCGATACCATCAAGGACTTCGGCCGGATGGAGGATCTCGACCGCTCCTCTTTGGCGAAAATAAAAGAACCATTACAGGAAATAGATGCTACGGGACGCATGGTGTTCCCTTCATTTTGTGACTCACACACTCATATTGTCTATGCCGGCAGTCGCGAGGTGGAATACATCGACAAAATCAAAGGGCTCAGCTATGAGGAGATTGCCAAGCGTGGCGGTGGCATCCTGAACTCCGCCAAGCGGTTGCACGAAAGTTCGGAGGAGGAGCTCTACGACCAGGCCTGGCAACGACTGGAGGAGATGGCCTCATACGGCACCGGTGCTGTGGAAATCAAGAGCGGCTATGGGCTCTCCACCGAGGACGAACTCAAGATGCTGCGCGTCATCCGCCGTCTGAAGGAGAAATCCCCGATGCTCATCAAGGCTAACTTCCTGGGTGCGCACGCAGTGCCGGCCGAGTATAAGCAAGACCCTGATGCTTACGTGGACCTTATTATCAACGAGATGATTCCCATGGTGGCAGCGGAAGAGCTGGCCGATTTCATCGATGTTTTTTGCGACAAAGGCTTCTTCACAGTGGAGCAGACAGAGAGAATGCTGATGCAGGGCATCAAGTATGGATTGCGCCCCAAGATTCATGCCAATGAACTGGACTACTCAGGCGGCATCCAGGTGGGTGTAAAATATAATGCGCTGTCTGTTGACCATTTGGAATATACGGGTGATGCAGAGATTGCCGCCTTGAAGGGTAGTGAGACGATGCCGACTATTTTGCCCGGGGCAGCCTTCTTCCTTGGGATGGTCTGCGCCCCCGCCCGCAAAATGATGGACGCCGGTCTGCCGGTGGCATTGGCTTCCGACTTTAACCCAGGCTCCTGCCCCTCCGGCAATATGCAGTTGGTGGTGGCCATGGGTTCCATAATGTACAAAATGCTGCCTGAAGAGATCATCAATGCGACTACCATCAATACAGCATACGCTTTGGGAGAACAGGAAGTTGTGGGTTCCATCACCAAAGGTAAGAGAGCCAACTTCTTCATCACCAAGCCGATGGATACGGTCTATTTCATGAACTACGCCTTCGGTAGCAACAAGATTGAACGCTACTTCTTGAACGGGAAAGAACAGTAATCGAGAGGATAGATGTTGGCTATTGGTCTGTCAACCTTGACGTTGACCTTTGACTATAGCCAACATCAAGAGTCTCATAACTCCCTTCAAACGGACAACTTATAACTGACAACTTATTTCAGTACTTGCAGCGCCTTCAGCACTACAGGGTCTGTGGTGTTGAGTGTCTTGTAGTATGCCTCATCCCCGAAAAGATTCCGACCGATGAGGGCCTTCATCCACACTTTTAACTCTTTTTTAGACTCCAAGTTAAGAGCAGGGGGGTCTTTTTTCGTCAGCTTTTTATAATATTGTAACAGCTCTTGAATCTGCGCATCGGATACGGTCATCTTGGTGCAGAAAGTTTTGACATCAGGGTACTGTTTCAGCAGTGACGCTTTGTGGTCATTGGCATAGTGGAATGCGTACTGCACGAGAGCGGCGGTATTGGAGACGGCATAGAAGCTGCTTTTGGTGTCGGAATATTGCAGCGGCACGAAGTAGTCGGGCATAATGCCGCCGCCGCCATAGACAGTGCGCCCGCCGACCGTCTTGAAGATCTGGGTGGAGTCGAGTTTGATGCTGTCCACACTTTCCATCTCGCCATTCACTAATCGGTTGATGATCTCTTCATAATAGGCTTCCGTTCCCTTTTTGTAGTCGCGTTGGATACAGCGGCCACTGGGCGTATGGTAGCGGGCGGTGGTCAGTCGGATGGAGGAGTTGTCATCCAACTCGAACTGTCGTTGAACTAAGCCTTTGCCAAAGGAGCGGCGTCCCACCACTAAGCCACGGTCGTTGTCCTGGACTGCGCCCGCCACAATTTCAGAGGCGGAGGCACTGTAATCATCAATCAAAACCACCACTTTTCCCTTTTCAAAGTCGCCTTGCCGGGTGGCCCTGATTACCTCTGGGCGCACGTTGAGGCCTTCGATAGAGACGATCTTCTCCTTGTTGGCCAATAACTCGTCGCAAACACCGACAGCGGCATCCAAGAATCCGCCGGCATTGCCGCGCAAGTCGAGAATCATCGCTTGCATGCCTTGGCTTTTCAGTTTTTTGATGGCTTTTTGGAACTCTTCTGTGGTGGTGCTGCCGAATTCATTGATTTTGATGTAGCCAGTTTGTCCATCCATCATGAAGTAGGTGTCCACCGTATAGATGGGGATCACATTTCTCTTGATCTCGTAGGTGTAGATCTCATCAAAGCCGGGGCGCAGGATGCCGACCTTTACCTTGGTGCCTTTGGGTCCGCGCAGCAGTTTGTAGGCTTTCTCGTTGGTGATGCCAATGATGGACTCGCCATCTACGGAAATCATGCGGTCGCCTGCCCGGACACCCGCCTTTTCAGAGGGGCCACCGGTGACAGTGTTCACAACCATCAGCGTGTCGTTCATAATGTTGAACTGAATGCCGACACCTTCGAAAGAACCCTCTAAAGACTCCATTAGCAGTTTGTTGTCCTCTGCTGTGGAATATGAGGAGTGGGGGTCCAAATTTTGCAAAATGGTATTTATGGATACATCATATAGTGAATCCACATTTATGGAATCTACATAATATTTGTCTATGTAGTTTAATACATCATTCAGTTTCTGCAAGTGTGCGTTGCGGGTAACGGCTTTTCGGGTATTCAAAAAGTTAACGGCTACTGTCATGCCCAACAGAAAGGCAATGAGCAGATAAAAAAAGAGCATCCACTTGTTGTATCTATCAGTATTCATGATGATTATGATTCAATATAAGAATTGTCGTCTTGTTGTCGTAATATGGAATATTGGTGTAACAGGGGTAAGAATTGGTCTAAAAATCGTGAATAGAGCTCGTCATGTTCTTGTTGATGATAGCGTTCCACCACCTTTTGCCACTGCTGAGGTTGGACAACAGGCAGGAGGTGTTCTTTTTTGATGTTTGCAATCTCGTCTACAATCTGCATGCGTTGCCAAAGCAGTTGACTTAGTTGATTGTCCACATTTTCGAGCAGTGCTCGTTGGCGCACCAGTTCGCGGTCGGGAACATTTGTCGGGAATTGGAGTTTTCGTACCAGTTCGGCCCATTGGGACGGGGTGAGTTGTTGGGAGGCATCGCTCAGTGCCTTTTGTGGCGCGTGGTGACACTCCAGCATCAAGCCGTCAAAGCCGTACGTTAGCGCTATCTGTGCCATCTGTGGAATGTAGGAGGTTTGTCCGCATAGATGCGAGGGGTCGCATAGTATGGGGATGTCGGGAAAATGCACCTTTAGGGCGATGGGGATTTCCCAGCAGGGTGCATTGCGCAGCACATTCTCTTTGTTGTCGGGGAAGCCGCGATGGACGGCCATCACCTTTTGCACATCCGCCTGCAGGAAACGCTCTACATTGCCAATCCAGAGTTTCAAGTCGGCGACGATCGGATTTTTGACCAGCACGGTGAAGGGTTTGTGGCTTACCGCGTCGGCGATTTTCTGCACCTCCACGGGGTTGACGCCCGTGCGGGCCCCGACCCAGATGGTTTGGATGCCGTGTTTTTCACAGAGCTCAACGTGTTCGGGGGTCTGCACTTCCACACACACGGGGAAACCTAATTGGGTCTGGATCTTTTCCAGCCATGGCAGCGTCTGTTCCCCAAGTCCGGTGAAGCTGTCGGGATGACTGCGTGTTTTCCACACACCTGCCCGAAAGAAATCTAAATGCAAGCCGTCACGTTGTATAATATCGTGCAGTTGTTGTGCGGTGGTCCACAATTGTTCCTCGCTCTCGATCGAGCAAGGTCCCGCAATCCATATAGGCAAATGTTCTGGGTTATTCTTCATTGGTCTCTTCTTCCTCCTCCTCTTCAGGCATAAAGTAGTTTTTCACAAACTTGTTCTTCCAGCCTCTGTTACCCAACTTATAGGTGAAAGAGGGCAGTCCGTTCTCCGGCGCCAAGGATCTGTTCTTCGGCTTGATTTTGCTGATACCTTCATTGAAGTTTTTGTCGGAAGAATAACCGGAAACGGTGTTGTTATCGAACTGGAAGTAATAGAATTGGTCGTCAAATTCAAAGTAGAGATACAATTTGTTGCGGGATCCCTTCTTCTCAATTACGATACGGCCCGGAACCATCTTGAACACCTGCTTGGAGCCGCAGATGATGAGGGGCAGCACGCGCTGTGACTTGAAGGTGTGCTGCTCTTTATCCCATTCAAAGAAGATGTTGGAGAACAGGAATTTCACCTGCAGGGCGGCGGGCAAGTGTCGGCCAGTATTACCCAATGCCAAGTTGTGGGTGAATCGCTGATACTCTTCTCTGCCTAAAATGGTCTTCAATGACAGGTCGAAGGCCTCATCTTCAGAGATGTCCACAAAATCCATGGATGTTGAGTTTTCCAGCATCTTGTTCATCTGCTTCATCGATTCATCGCTGAAGAAAAAGTCGATGGAAGTGGTGAGGTGCATCTCGGCGGAGTCGGCCATCATATAGTTGACGATAGTACCGTTGGTGATGAAGTCCACGCGGCCCAGCTTGGCACCCATGTCAATTTCACCCATACCGGTAGCGATACAATTGTCGGTGTTGAGCGTGATGATGTTGCCGGGGGCTTCGCGATCCTCCAATTTTTCCGCGGAAGCCGCGATAAACTCACGAGACTCTTTGTCATATTTGATGTAGCCAAAAACGTTGATGTATTCAGCATCATTGAATTCATCTTTGGCAGTACCAAAGGCAGTGTAGATTCGTCCTGTTTTGTTGGAAGAGGCGATAGCCACCACCACCTTGCGTTCGTCCATATCCTTGGAGCGGTCGTGAACCTCGATCATGATGTTGTTGGGGTCCACTTGTTGGAGAATCTTGAGGCGAGCATGTTTGATGGTGTCGCAACCCGTACGGATTTCCACGCCACCGAAATAAGAGAGGAATGGCTGGGTGCTGTGCAGTTCGGCACGGCCGTCGAAAGCAAATTGGTCACTAAATTGGAAGTTTTTGCTTATCGGAATCTTAGCTTCACCAAAAGTCTCTTTGGTCACATAATACAGTGTGTCGAAATAGAGCTGTTGAACTTGTTGATTTTCATCAATGTAATCGTAATAGCCATTACCATACATACGGGTGGCAGTACGGATCTTGATGTCGCAGTCGTAAAATTCGTGGTATTTGTTTTCCCGACCAGCAAGTAGACGCGATTTGGTTAGTCGGTCCATATTGGCTTTTTCGCGGACAATGACATCGCCGCCTTTGGGTGTGACGGCAGCGTCACCCACATTGATGTAACGGACGCCATGCGCATAGATGATGTTCTCCGTAAAATCAAATTCTGCACTCAGCGCATTGAAGCGGAATCCGACAGACGGGTCGGAAGCGTAGAGCTCATTGCCTTCACTATGCATATCCACCAATTCTTTAATCTCTGTGTTGTCGATGTCCACATCTTTATATGGGTCATCCCATTTGAAACGTAGCTTGGTGGAGTCGATAGGATCCCAGTCGAATTCTGAGGCTATACCCTTCATCTCGTTTTTCACAAAGAAGATCTCAGAGGCCTGACCATTGGCTTTAAAGTTACCCTTTCTCGTTTTAAAGTCCACATGAGACTTGTAGTTTCGGGTGGAGAAAGCGATGTTGTCTTTGTTCTTGTTCAGGTCATAGATCTGCAGGTCGGCGGTGTCGGCAAGAAGTTCGTGGTGTTTGAAAGCAAAGAGACGAGAGGTAATATCGGCCCGGTTGAATTGAACAACACCTGTTCCGAACATGCCGTTTGGAGTGATTTTGGAGTTGCCCGTCAACTCGGTCTCACGGAACACCTCCATCGGTTTTTCCAAGGTGTGTACAAACATTTGGTCCTGATAGGGTTCCCAATGGAGATAGCCATCTTCTAAGGTGGCCGGAGGGAACTCCACGCCCGCTTGCTGCTCATCAACCACATGATTGTTGGCGGCACCATTGGTGGAGTCCAGATAGAAGACCAAACTATCGGAGATGGTGTGCGAAGTGATATAGTCGATGGTGCCCTTGCCTCGTAAGCCTTCGTGTGTCAATGTGATGCCGCCCGCATAGCTGCCCTTGGTACCATACATGGGCAATCCACCAGTCTGGTGACGGATACCCAGTGAGAAGTCTTTTTGCACCTGCAACGGCTCGTGAATGTCGGGGAAAATGCCACCGGAAACCAACTTTCCGGTGAACTTCATGGAGTCCACCACGAAGTTATCCAGGTTTACAATTCGGAATTCATTGACAGAATAGAAGAATCGGTTACGATCATAGACACCACCCAGGATTTCGGGTTTGTCATAGAATACTTTTCCGCCTTTGCGCGCCTCAAAAATGGGGTAGTCGGGATAGTCGGTCATGCCGGACTTGTTACCAGGCACGTCAACATACAAAACACCCGACAATTCCTCTATCTGACTCTTGACCCGCTGCAGCTTGTAGTCGCCGTACATGTCCATGGGACCTTCTTTGTCTTCCACATACATGATCAACGTGTCGATGATGTCCATATCCACCAGGAAACGGTCGTAATCAAACTGGCAGTTGTGGGTGACAAAGTCAAAGAGGCCTCCTATGACGCGGCCGGAGAAGACCATGTTGCGGTTTTTTTTCACCGTAACCAACTCATCCATCGGATAGACATTCACAATCTGGGGGTCGCTGAGTACGAAGAACTCGCACCCTGTGATTTTGAGATCGTTGGTGAGGAGGTCCAAAGAGGCGTAGTGGGTCTTGGATTCAAGTCGAATATAGTCGTAATCGCGCTTTTTGATTTGGTTGTTGAGATACTGGGCAATCTTGCTACGGTAGTGGATGCGATTGTTGATGACATCATATTCCACAAAACCACGAGCAGCCAAGTCGATGACTAAGGCTTTGATATCCAGAGGAGGTTTACGGAACCAGCGGATGACATCCTCGATGGTCACGTCCTCATAGCCGGCAGAGTTGAAAAGCTGCCAGAGCGTATAGAGAGGGTTCTCCTTGTTGTAGCCTTCAATCTCATGCATTACGCTCTCGTCGTAATAGTTTTGGGACTCAAAGATAGCGGTTTGTTGGCTGGTGTTGCCGACAATAGGCTTGAATTCGATACGTTCGTCGTTGGTATTCCAATGGATGGATTCAATGGTGATATCCAGTTTGTGATAGGAATCGAAGAAGGGAGAGCGGCCTACACCTTGCTTGGGACGCGAGATGAGCAGTTCTTTGTTGTCATTGTCGTACTTGAAGTTGGCCGATGGATGGTAGATGGAGTCCTCCTCAATATAGATACAGACGTGCGCATCTTCGGCCAACAGGTTGGTGGGCTTGATGAGGAAGCTTTGAGAGGAAGCTTTGATGATGATTTTCCCGTCGCGGCGGATGATGACGTTGGCCAGCGTGTCGCCGGAAGAGGTGCCATAGATGGAGGCACCACGCAAGTCAAAACCGCCGATATAGTCCACATTGGGATATAAGGAGGGGATGGACATAGTTTTGTCATAGCTGGTAAAGCGAGGATAGGTAGCCTTTTCTTCGGTGGTGGCCAGCACAGCCTTTTCCTCCAGATGTCCTTTGATGGGAGTGGAGAACAGGTCGGGATAGTAGAAGGTGACGTTGTCGGCGGAGAGCTGGGCAAAGCGGGTGTCCACCGTGAAATCTTTCAACTCGGCTTTCACATCGTTACTGAGACCCGCACGAGTCCAATAGACTACTCCTTTTTTCGCTTTGAACTTTAGCTGAGCTGGATAATAACGGCCCGCCACATCATATATCTCCAAGCTGTCTTGATTGGAATGACCAGTCAATACGATGTCGTCAAAATCGAAGTAGGGCTCCTCGTCAAAGCCCATCTTGGAGGGCATGGCGTCGCTCTGCCACCACACATTATCCTCGGTATTAAGCACATAGCGTGTGAAGAGATCTTCATAGAGTTTCATCTTCTTCTGGTATTGCGTCACTCCGTGCGTGGCGTGATATTCAGAGATTTTGAGCCACGTTTCCGTCTCATCGGCAAAGTCGCTCATTGCAAATGCTTTGTAAGTGTGGATATAGGCTTCAAAGTGAGGGAAGGGACGGAATTTGTGCTTCAGCATCTGGTTGGCCTCCTCGATGAAGGCCATCTGAGCATCATACATCAGATTTTGCTCCCACATGGCCGTGAAATAGTCCAGCAGGTCCTTAGCCTCTTTCTGCCGGTCTTTGGGCACGGTGGAGAGCATCTCCTTCATCTCCTCCACCGTCTTGGAGGGGTCGTTGGAGAAACGGGTGAAACGCTGTGCGTAACTGCCGACAGTCATACACAGCACCAAGACGATCAATATGATTTTCTTCATAGTCAGATTTTTGAAAATTGGACAGCCACCCAGCGGTCTTGTACCTTGTGGGACACATATTGCAATTGATGTTCCTCGCAGCATTGGCGGATGATGGCCAGGTCAGGGTCTTCATAGAAGCCGCTCATGAAGAGCAGGCCTCCGGGTTGGAGACAGCGGACGTATGTCGGGATATCCTGCAGCAGGATGTTGCGGTTGATGTTGGCGAGGATGACGTCATAGACAATGTCGCCCAGCAGGGAGGCATCGCCCAACAGGACTTTAATATCCGCGCAATCATTGTGGGCCACATTCTCCAGACCGTTGCGGTAAGCCCACTCGTCGTTGTCGATGGCAGTCACCCCCGTGGCGCCGCGCATCTTGGCAAGGATGGCCAACACGCCAGTGCCGGAGCCCATGTCCAACACCTTCTTGCCCTGCATGTCGGTCTCGAGCACGTATTGGATCATCTGGGCGGTGGTGGCGTGGTGCGCCGTGCCGAACGACATCTTAGGTTCAATCACGATTTCGTAGTCCGCATCGGGCCGGGCCGGATGGAAAGGTGCCCGGATATAGCAGCGGTCGGCAATCATCACTGGCTGGTAGTGGGCCTCCCACTCGGCATTCCAGTTGATGTCGGGCATCTCCTGCACGCTGTACGACACCTGAACCTCCGGGAAACCGTGGTTCTCCACCACCTCTTTCAAGGCGGTCTCGTTATAGTCGTGGGCAGGGATGTAACACAACAAGGTCTCCTCGTCCTCGCCATCCATAAAACTGTCGCAACCGATGTCGCCCATCATGGAGGTGAAGATCTCCTTCCACGGGTCGGCAGGGGTGATGGTCAATCGTATTTCAAGGTATTTCATAGGGTTAAGGTTTGGTTTGGGTAGGCATCCTACATGTCAACAGGTTTGCCGTTGAGGGCAAACCAGAGCTCGTCCTCCTCACCCGTCTTCTTGTTTTGGATGATGACTTTGTAGAAGCTCTGTTTGTCGGCAATCTTCTTGACGGTATAGTATTCTACCACTTTGCAGTTTTTATGCTCTTTCTTCAGATAGTCTTGAATGGTGGTTGACAAAGCATCAGGTTTGCCAAGGAGCCAGGTCTCCACGATTTCGCCGTAGGGGTTGAAGACGCAGATCTCTTTGCCTCGGGCGGTGTAGTAGATGGCCTGGAAGTTGAGGTTGTCATCCTCCTGCCACTCCACATTGGTCACGCGGGGATATTTGAGCTTGAAGGCGGCCACTACGCTTTCGGGCACCTTCTGGCTGTCGTCCTCCTTGACGCTCATGTTCATCTTCTCATAGTATTTGTCCAAAGCATCGTCTGCGGAAGAGGCCTTGCCGCCGCCACCCAACTCATAGTCGGGATCGATGGTGCGGATCAGCTTGCCGGTCTTGTCGAAGATGACCGTTGTGACCAACTTAGCCTTGTAGTTGGCTTTCTCGTAGAACTCCACCATGGTCTTGTCGTCCTTGTCGGCGCGGGTCTCTTTCACAGCGGATTTGAACTTGAAGCCTTTGTAATAATCGTTGAGGTGTTTGAGCATGGGGCCTGTCACAGACTCTTCGGGCAGCACGGTCAGGGTTTTTTCCCAGATGCCGTCTTTGGAGAGATAGACGGCGGTCTTCTTGCCGGTGTTTATGCACTTGGCCACGTAGGAGCTGTCGATGAGGAACCAGTTGAGCTCTTCGGGGTGCATCACCTTCTTGGCGAAGGCTTTGGTGACCACGGCAGGCACCTCGGAAGCCTTGATGGCGATGTTGCCGTATTCGTCTTTCACCACGGGTTCGGGTTTCTCCTTGGCGGGTTTGGCCGGCTTGGGCTCTTTCGGTTCGGGAGCAGGCTTGGCGGGCTTGGGTTCCGGAGCAGGTTTCTGGGCGGCAGGTTTGGGGGCGGGCGCAGGCTTTTCAGCAGCAGGTTTCGGCGCGGGCTTGGTGTTGGCTGCCGTCTGCTTGTTGTCCTTCGGGGCGGGCGCGGGCTTTTCTACCGGCGCCTTGGGGTCTTTGAAATCCTCAGGATCCTCGCGACTGAGTAACTCGTTCCTTCCTGTAGAACTGAAGGTCAACTTGGAAGGCTTAAAACCTACACCATCTGGCTTGACCTCCAGATAGTAATGGGTTTTCTCGTTGTCTTTTTCTTCCAGACAAGACTCCGAGATGGCGAACTCCGGATAGTTTTCCTTTACGTATGCCGTGATGGCAGAGGGCAGCTCGTTTTGTGGCACGGCGAAGGTGGTGCGCAACCACTCGCCGTCCGAAGAGATATAGACTTTGCCTACGGAGCCTTCGTCCTTGATGGTGGCAATGTATTGGTTGCCCTCCTTAACCCAGCTCATCACTTTGGCGTATGAATATTGCATATCCAAGGCTTGCACCACGTCATCGGGCACATCGGCGGGTTTCAGCTTCTGGGCGAAAACATCGGAAGACAAAAACGCAAACACTTGAATAACAGCTAATAACAATAACAGACGTTTCATATTTTTCAGTTTTTTCGTATTTTACAAAAATAGGTGCCAAAAATACAAAAAAAAAAGAAACTAACACCTATCCCGCTTTTTTCCCATTTTGCTTCTTTGCCTCTGGGTGTTTCTAAATAATCCCACGAAATTCTCAGATTTTCACACAGATTGTCTGTACCATTCCAGGTTATCTGTGAGAAAAAAATAGAGGATCATTTCATTTTTTGGTCATGTGTCGTGACAAATGATTATTTTTGCTGCCGCTTTTCATTTTTTTATAGATTGTTCTTAAAAACAAGAAATATGTCCGCTTATAAGAAAATATCACTCTGTATTTTGGCTTGGTGTTTGGCCGTTATGGCCGTGGCCACGCCTGTGGATAGCAGCAAGGCCCGTGCTGCGGCGCAACACTTCTGGAGCCAGCAGGTACGTGCCTCGGCGCAACTTGTAGAGGTGACCAACCAGATGCCCTACGCGCATCTCCATCTGTTCAACTGCTCTGGCGGCGGCTTTGTCATCGTTGCTGATGACGACTGCGCCAAGCCGGTCTTGGGCTACAGCCTCCAGGGGGCGCTCAACGCCACCGACATGCCGCCGGCCATGCGCTACTGGTTGGGTTTCTACGACCGGCAGATCGCTTGGGCACAGGCCAACCACATTTCCTCACCCGTCAGCCAGCAGGCCTGGAAGTCGCTGATAGACAACCATCCCCTCTCCAGCAAATACGCCGACACGGTGGCCCCCATGCTCACCACCACCTGGAATCAGCGCCCCTGGTACAACGAACTCTGCCCCGTGGACTCCACCCTCTACACCGGACACCCCACCACAGGTTGCACTGCCACCGGCATGGCACAGGTGATGAAGTTTTGGAACCACCCCCGCCATGGCTACGGGAGCTACTCCTACAGCTGGGAGGGCGTGCAACCCTACTGGTCCTACGGCACGCTGAGCGCCGACTTTGAAAACACTTACTACGACTGGGACAACATGCCCAACGCCCTCGACTGGAACAGTACCCCCGCGCAAGTCAATGCGGTAGCCCAGCTCATGTCGCACGTGGGCATCAGCATCCAGATGAGCTACAACCTCTACGGCGACAGCGGCAGCGACGCACCTGTGGCCCTCCTGGAGTTCTCCGACCCCATGTACGTGGACCACACCTACTGCCCGGAAAACGCCTTGCCCACCTTCTTCGGCTACAAGGCCTCCCTGCGCGGGATTGCGCGCGAGGGCATCGCCGACACCGTGTGGGACAACATGCTGCGCGAGGACATCTCCCACGGCCGCCCAGTGCTCTACGGCGGCTTTGGCGTTGATCCCAACACCGGCGAGACCAACGGAGGACACTGCTTCGTGCTCGACGGCTATGACAACAACGGTTTCTTCCACGTCAACTGGGGCTGGGGCGGCGCTTACGACAACTACTTCCCCTCCTCCGCATTGGATGTGGCCGGATACAGCTTCTCCGACCGACAAGAAGCCATCTTCGGCATCGAACCCGACTACAGCCACTTGGAGATGAACAGTGACCTCTCCATACCCTCTCCTATCATTTGGGATAACGAGGTGCTGGGCTTTAACTTCAGTGTCATCAACAAAGGCGACTCCACTTTTTCCGGACAGATAGGCATCGGAATATGGGATACCAACGAGGTCTTTTGTGGATGGTCGCTGCGAGAGAATGTCAGCATCCAGGCTATGGACGAATATCAAAGACAAGGTGTTGGGACCTTCCTCCCCAATATGGAACATCATAAGGATTACATAGCGGTTCTGATGTACGGAGACACGCTTCCGGAATACCCCGTTTTTGAAAATGGACATGTCAACCATTGCCAATTTTCTATCTTTGGTGTGGGCATCTCTTCCTTGGATGCGCATCATCCCATCATTACCACCCAGCATCGGCAAATCACGGTGAAGGACGTGGAAGAAAAGCCTATCATCGTGTACAATGTGCTGGGCAGTGTCCTTTATCAGAATTTCAACCCGCGCGCCGAGACCCTCATCCCCGTACCCACCGCTGGCGTCTATCTCATACGCGTGGGCGCCACCACCACCAAAGTCGTGATTCCATAACCATAATCATAGCTTCATAATTTAATAACTTAATAAAACCACAATGAACCCTTTATTCGAAAAAACCATTTACCAAAACAGACGTGAAAAACTGACCCAATCCGTGGGCCACGGCATCGCCGTATTCTTGGGCAACCACGAGGCCCCGATGAACTATCCCGACAACACCTACAACTTCCGTCAGGACAGTGACTTCCTCTATTTCTTCGGACTTTCCATCGCCGACATCGCCGCTGTCATCGATTTTGACGCGCACGAGTCCATCATCTTCGGCAACGACTTCACCATCGATGACATCATCTGGATGGGCGACCAGCCGACGATTGCCTCCTTGGCCGAGAAGGTCGGTGTGAAGAAGACCATGCCGCTTGGTAAGTTGCAGGACTATATCCGCGAGGCACAAGACAAAGGCCGCAAGGTACACTTCACCCCGATGTACCGCGGTGACAACCAGATCTGGCTCGCCAACCTGACGGGCATCAACGTCAACGAGATTCGTGAAGCGGCCTCCCTGGAGCTCATCAAGGGCATCGTGGCCTTGCGTTCCGCCAAGGAGCAGTGCGAGATTGACGAGATGGACAAGGCTTGCGAAATCGGTGTCAAGATGCACACCGCCGTGATGCGCCGCTGTATGCCGGGCGAGTCGGAGCGCGAACTGGCTGGTCTGGCCGAGGGTATCGCTCTCTCCTACGGCAACGGCATCTCCTTCCCGGTCATCCTGTCGCAACATGGCGAAACGCTGCACAACCACCTCCACAATGGCATCCTGCAAGAGGGTAATATGCTGCTGATGGACGCCGGTGCCGAAGGATTGATGAACTACTGTTCCGACTACACGCGTACCTTGCCCGTGGGTGGCAAGTTCACCCAAAAGCAACAGGAGATCTATGAGATCGTGCTGAAAGCTAATCTGGACGCCATTGACGCCGCACACCCGGGTATGTACAACAAAGAGTTGCACCGCCTCTCCTGCGAGGTGATCGCACAAGGCCTCAAGGACCTCGGCCTGATGAAGGGAGACGTGAAAGAGGCTGTGGAATTGGGCGCGCACGCTCTGTTCATGGTGCATGGCTTAGGCCACCAGATCGGTCTGGATGTGCACGACATGGAAGGCCTCGGCCAAATCCATGTGGGCTATGACGAGACCGTGCAACCGAGCAAGATCTTCGGCTGGGCATCATTGCGCATGGCTCGCGAGCTGAAACCGGGCTTCGTGGTCTCCATAGAGCCGGGCATCTACTTCATCCCGCACCTCATCGACATCTGGAAGAAGGAGAACAAGTTCGCCGACTTCATCAACTACGACGTGGTGGAGAAGTACCGTGATTTCGGTGGCATCCGCATCGAGGACGACCTGCTGATCACCGAGACCGGCCACAGAGTGTTAGGTCCGCACTTGCCGAAGGGCGTGGACGAACTCGCTGCTATTATTGGGAAATAAGAGGTGTTAAAAACGGCCTCCGGCGCCTCCGCCTCCGAAGCCGCCACCACCGCCAAAGCCTCCGAAGCCTCCGCTGAAGCCACCTCCAAAGTCGCCTCCGCCGAAGATGCCCCCAGAGTGCTTGTCCCAAACAGGTCCAATGTAAGGACCTCCAAAACCGCCAGAGTGGTGGTCTGAATCAGAACCACTGCTCTGGTTGTTTTTATTCCGGGAGCTGATCAGGATAAAGATAATGATGAGAATGGTGATGCCGACAATGAACAGAGCCTCTTTAGGAGTCATCTTGTCGCCTGACAGCCGCTCTACAGAGATCTCTCCCGCCGCCAAGGGCAGCAGATAGGCTAATGCGGAGTCAATGGCCGCTACATAGTGCTGTTGCGACAGCTCCGGAATCATTTTCAGATCAATGACGCGCTTGGCAAACGCGTCGGGAATGACGGGCTCCAAATCATACCCGACAGAGATATACACCTCTCCGTCATGATTCGTGCTGGGTTTGATGAGGATGACGACCCCGTTCCGATACTGGTCGGAGCGAACACCCCAACGCTCCCCAATCTCGTAGGCAAATTCAGCCGCTGTGTAATCGCCTAAATCATTGACGGTTACAATGCAGAACACATTGGAAGTGGAGTCGTTGAAGGCAACCAGTTGATCTTCTAACCGATTGACATCGGCTGCGCCGAGCACTCCCGCAAAATCATTGACCAGCCGTGGCGGGTCTGGCACAGCAGGAATAGCATCTCCTCTGCTGTTTTTGGCGAAAAGCAGAGAGGAGATGCATAACAGCAGTCCGATAAGGGTTAGTCGGCGCATGATAATGTTTTATTAGTCGAAATTGAATTCTACAGATGGAGAATTCTCGGCACCCGGAGATGCTTTGAAGTAACCTTTGCTCTTGAATCCGCAAATGCCAGCGATAATGTTGTTCGGAAACTGGCGGATGTAGGAGTTGAATACCTGAACAGTCTCGTTATATTTGTTGCGCTCCACAGCAATGCGGTTCTCGATGCCTTCCAACTGGGCTTGCAGGTCTCTGAATCCCTGCGTGGCGGTCAGTTCCGGATATCTTTCCACCGTTACCAACAGGCGGCTGATGGCAGAACTCAATTCGTCTTGTGCCGCTTGGAATTTTGCAATGCTCTCTTCAGAAAGATTTTCAGCATTCACATTCACGGCAGTGGCTTTGGCACGGGCACTGATGACAGCCTCCAAAGTGCTCTTCTCAAAGTCAGCGGCCCCTTGTACGGTAGCTACCAAATTGGGAATGAGGTCCATACGACGTTGATATACATTTTCAACGTTGGACCATGCCTGATTGCAGGTCTCCTCTTTGGAAACCATCTGGTTGTAAGGACGTACAGCGGCAGCAATGATGAAGATCACAATGCCGAGGACTACTAATAAGATTAAAATGCCTTTTTTCATATTAAATGTTTTTGAATGATACTATAAATTCTATCGCAAGAGCCTAAATTGGCTTGTATGTATTGATGACAGATGTCGCAAGTTTTCCGATACTCTTCGGGTTGATTAGAAAAACGTTGTATTGTTTGCAACATCTGTGCCGCATTTGTGACAGAGAAGGCTCCTTTGCGCTCTGTCAACATTACCGCTTCGTTAAATTTTTGATAATCAGGGCCGAAGAAAACAGGAATGTCATATACAGCCGCCTCCAGGATGTTATGGAGACCAGTTTTGAAAGCACCTCCAACAAAGGCGTATGTTCCATATCGGTATATCTTCTTCAAAAGTCCGATAGTGTTGATAATCAACACCTTACTTTCAGCCAATTGTTCTTCACTGGCGGAGGTGATCATTGTGGTCTTGAAGGCAGAGAAGGTTTTGGAGACCTCCTCGCTGCGCTTGATTTCATGTGGAGCTACTACAATCTTGAAATCTGGTAGTTTTGAAAGTAAATCGGCCAAAAGTTTCTCGTCGGGCTGCCAGGTGCTGCCGGCCACAATAAGTTTGGACTTTTGTTGGAATTGTTCCACTTCCGGGATGGAAGCCGGCTGACAAGCAACATCATACACCCGGTCAAAACGAGTGTCTCCACACACCTCTGCCTGTGTGATGCCGATCTCTGCCAACAATTGTCTTGATTCTTCATTCTGAACGAAGAAATAGGATGCTTTATGCAATTGTTTGCCAAACCATTGGCCTGTTTTTCTGAAGAAATATTGTTTGGGACGGAAAATGGCGCAGATGTAGAAAAAAGGAATCTGCCGTTTGTTGAGTTCGTAAATGTAATTGAACCAGAATTCATATTTTACAAAAACGGCCAATTGCGGTTGCACGATGCTGATGAATCGTTTGGCTTTTTTACGAAGGTCTATGGGCAGATAGAAAATGTAATCGGGCAGCGTGTCGTTTTTGGAAACTTCATAACCAGAAGGGGAGAAGAAGGTGACCAGCACCTTGGTCTGGGGTTTTTCCCGTTTGATTTTCTCAATCAACGGTTTGCCTTGTTCATATTCGCCTAACGAAGCGCAATGAATCCAGACGGGGTGTTGTGATCCGTCAAAGGTTTGTTCCAAACGCTCGAAAATGTTCTTGCGACCTTTCTCCCAGCTTTTAGCCTTCGGATTGAAGAGGGACGCAATTGCAATGCCACATCTGTAGAAGAAGATGCCTACGGTATATAGCAGGAGCATGAGCAT
Organism: Bacteroidales bacterium; assembly: GCA_017650305.1. Taxonomy (GTDB): domain Bacteria; phylum Bacteroidota; class Bacteroidia; order Bacteroidales; family WCHB1-69; genus F23-D06. The sequence goes on from JAGCFD010000054.1 coordinate 87,512, forward strand.
GGTCTTATCGGTAATAGAAGGTGGTCACAGATTTTTTTTCGTAGAAAGGAATATTCCAACCGACTCGTAATCCTATCAAACCGCTGAACTTGCTTTTCATGCCTGCGGTTGGACCTTCGTTGAAGATATAGTTGCGTGAAGGCTTGGTCCAGATTTCATAAAACTCGATGCCTCCGTAAAAATTGAGGATTCTGTTTTTCTGGATGAACAGATAACCGATGAACTGGTTCATGGCGAAACCTGCTGACAGGTGGTCATAGCCTTTTCTGTAGTCGCCATTGAGTTGTGGAACCTGATTGTCAAAGTCAGTGATTCGGATCATGTGCCCGAAGTAGCCCATGTGGAATTTCACCCAGATGCCGGAATTCTTCCATCTGTTGACAGGAAATATCTTGCCGGCGCCGGCGCCGAAAAACCAGGCACGTCCTTCCATGCTGACACCGTTGGCCGCAAAGCCGTTGCCGTCATAAATGATGTTGTTTTGGTAAAGACTGCCTAAGAAGGCGTAGCTGGTGTCTCGCAAATTACCCCCGAACATGTAGTTTGCAGCTATGTCAAAGGTCCAGTTCGACTTGGTCTTGAAGGTAAGATCTACACCCACGGTTAGATTGGGCTTGAACCAGTCATGTAGCAGTCCTATAGGCAGTTGGCCGCCTAAGTTGACACTTCCCCAAATCATGGTGGCGGAGGTGTCAACATAATTCTTGTCACTGAAGTTGGTGCGATAGTAAGACTGGCCACACAGCATCAAGGGCGTGAGACTTAGGAAAAGCAACCATATATATATCGACTTTTTCATCATCAACGTTTTAGAATGCAAAAATACAAATTTTAAATATAAAGTACGGTTCCCACTTTTTTAAGGGCGGTCACAATGCGTTCAACCTCTCGTTGTCTTACCGAGAAACGAATTGTGCAGTTGAAATCGCTACGTTGTTCTAAAATGGTCACGTCGGGATCTTTCATCAATTGCATGACGGCGTTCATCTGCAGGTACTCAAAGGTCACCTCAAAGGTTTCTTCAATGGTCTTTTCAATGATGGTGGCCGCATCGAGGGCCTCCTTTGCCGCTATCTTGTAGGCATTTTGAAGTCCGCTGACACCCAGTTTGATACCGCCGAAATAGCGGACCACAATGACGAGCGTGTTGGTCAGGTCTTTGGAAAGCAGCTGCCCGTGGATAGGTCTTCCGGCCGTACCGGAAGGCTCTCCGTTGTCGTTCATCCGGTAGGCGTCCTTGCGTGGGCCTAAGATGTATGCATAGCAGTGGTGGCGAGCGTCATTATGCTTCTTCTGTATTTCTGTCAGATAGCTTTTGATTTGCTGCTCGTTTTCCACAGGAAAGGCGTATGCGAGAAACTTGCTCCGCTTCTCGCTGTAACTGCCTGTGCTGGGACCGGCTATGGTTTTATAGGTGTCTTCGAACATAGCGTATCTGGTTGTGATCGATGATGTCTGTCTTGTATGGCTCTTGAGTTAAAACCGGAGCTTTTAGTCCTTTGTCAAAACGGCAGTTTCCAACAAGGATGCGTGCCTCGTCCCAAAGTCCGGCCTCAAGAAATAGGTCCAGGGTTTTGCGACCTCCTTCAACGATGACGGACTGCACTTTTTGTTCATAAAGGATTTGGAGTGCCTTCGGGACATCCACCGGCAGTGGCCTGTATGGAAGATCCGAGATGATTTCATCGCCACGCTGCATCACGAATCGTTGCGGACTCTTGCCAGGGAACAGGCGCGTGGTCAACTGGGGTTTGTCGTTTGCCATGGTGCGCCATCCGACTAAAATGGCATCTTCTTCGCTGCGCCACTGGTGGGTAATCACCTTCAATGCGGGATTTGTGATCCAGTAGTCGTGAACTGCCCGTCCATCGCTGCGGTCGATGTCCATAAAGCCATCTTCGGTTTGTGCCCACTTGAGGATGACGTACGGTCGATGTTCTCTGTGATAGGTGAAGAAGCGCTTGTTCAACTCCACACAATCGGCTTCGCATACGGGCATGACCACCTCCACACCAGCCTCTTGCAACTTGCGGATTCCTGCTCCATTGACTTTGCTGTGATAGTCTTGCGTTCCTATTACCACTTTGGGAATACCACAGGCAATGATGGCGTCTGCGCAAGGGGGAGTCTTGCCCCAATGGGAGCAGGGTTCCAGGCTCACATAAATGGTAGAGTGAGGAAGCAGGGAACGATCCTTTACGGAGGCGATGGCATTCACTTCCGCATGGGCCTCACCGTATGCGTGATGGTATCCTTCTCCAATGATGACGTCGTTGTGTACAATGACAGCTCCGACCATCGGATTCGGCTGAACAGCTCCCAATCCCAAAGCCGCCAGCTGAAGACATCGTTGCATATAGGACTCATCAGCTGTCATTTGCTAACTATCTGATAGGGAGAAAATAGGAGAGAGGTTGGTTCTGTCTGCTGAAATGGAAGTATTGGCATTGCAGCAGGTTTTTCGTGTTGCCATTCAATATGGCATAGAATTTATCCCGATTGTAGGGCAGATAGTCATCAGGAACCTCTATTCCAACAATGGCATCCAGATACATGTCCTCAGGAGTGTATTTCCGATACATATCCAGACGGGTCTCCTCTCCATTCACATCTTTCAAAACGATGGTCTTGAAACGACAGTATTGCAGAATGCTGTCCTTTTTCTCTTTTGGGAGGTCGTTCATCAGACGCTCGTAGTTCAAGTCGCGATACTCAGCCAGCATGTCGAGCAGTTTGACGGTGTCGTAGTGCATGATCTGCTGGTGTTGGCTGTCGTAGAGGTTGAAAAAGCGGGCGCCCACCTTCTCGACAGTGAAAGATTCCGCTGGATTTTCGTAATCCGTCACGTTGAGCGACAAAATACGGGTGATCTTGGTGCTGAAAACATCGCAGTTGTACCACTCCTCCGGCCGGAAAGAGTAGGAGGGGGTCAGGAAACCGCGGAAACCGGGGATGTGGACAATGCAAGGCTCGTCATAACCTTCCAAAATAGCAAAGTTGGCCATGTTGTCCATGGTGGCCGGCCCCATATAGTAGGTCTTCACCAGTCGTTCCTTGACGAAGAAGGGCTTCTTGAACAGCGTGAACTTAGGTGCATTTTGATAGATCTCCACCTTGATGGCGTTGACAGACATCATCTTGTTAATGTTCGACTGTGCGGTTTTGGCCACCGTTTGTTGCAGTTGCACGTTGGCGATGGTGGAGAGCAGGTCGTTGACCTTTTGTGGTTGGGCTTTGATGGAATCCTCAACATACCAGGCACCATCCTTACGTACTAACAATGAACTTTCACCGTTCATGTCGGCGATAAATATCTTGGTGATGCTGGCGGTATCCTTGACAGCAAACATGTCTGCTTTCGGCGCCCCATTGTTGCGAGTGGCAGCTTTTACAATAAGAAGACAAAGGCCGGCAGCAATGATGATTCCTGCCAAAATGAGGAGAAGTCTGTTCTTTTTCATCATTTAAAAATTAGGCTGCAAAAGTACAAAAATCCGACTATCACAACGCAGTCTAATTAATGGATTTGACGATAGCTTCCACTTCCCGCAGATAATCCCTCTTGTTTTCTTGAGGTGCATAAACAAATCCATCCACGGTAATACAGGAACTGCCGTCGGCGGTCATGGTGGTGAAACTGTAGAATGGGCCGCCCATCTTGTCGTTGACAGATTCCCAGAAACCTCGCTGTTCTACACCTTCATGATAATGGATCTTGATGGAGTCGGTGATGGGATAGCCAGAGATTTCAGAGACGATGGGATAGGCACCCAACACGGCACCCTGGATGTATGCTTTGGTGATACGGTTGCGCGCTGCCACCAAACTGTCGCGCGTTAACTCGGTGGCAGGTGTCTTGTAAATCATCACAAAACGATCGTTTTTCGGGGTGCGATAGCATAACCAAAGGAAGTCCGATTCTTCCCGTCCCACAAAGTAATCATCCGGGATGGTTAGCCGGATGCCAAATTTTTTAAGCACCTTTTCCTCCAATGCCGGATTGTTCAGTTTGCGCTGGGCATTCTGCAATCTTGCTATGTCGTTGTCATACAACGCCTTGATGATCTCGTCCTGATGCTCCATAAACAGTTGGTAACATTGGTTCTGATCATTGCCTTTAATGACAACATGTATTTGTGGCGAAGTGTAAGCGTCTTTCTTGATTTCAAAAGTGTTGCTGGAATAATTACTGCTACAGTCAAACTGCACGATGTTGCGGTGGCGCATGAATGAGGAGGCAAAGTCCTTGTTGCTGCACCGGATGATGTCAAACATCGGCTCCTGTTGGTTCAATCCCTTTTGAGGTTGTTGGAGCACAGCAATTATCGCGTTCTGAGCTTCCGTAGTCCAAAGAGCACTGTCCATGGCCAAAATCATCTCTCCAGCTTTGCCAGTGGAAAAGTTCTCTACCTGAATGCCTCCTCCTGATTTTGGTTTGCATGAAAAGAAAACCAAGGCAATGACCAATACGAAGTAAAGCGTTTTTTTCATAATCTATTGTAAAAAATTAATAATTCTTTATTGTTTGATATTTTATTGCTATTTTTGCGGCAGAATATATAACGAATAAGGAAACATTTTATTATCGTAAGAAACAAAATATTTATGTATCCGGAAATTTTTTATCGTATTGCCTTACAATATCTTGAAGATTATAAATCGGGGGCGTTAAAGGAGATGCTTCGCTTGTCTGGTTCGGCTACTGCCATATTTGAGGACCCGGAAAAGTGGAGAAAGCAGGTCAACAAAAAAGTACAGCAAAAGCCGTTGCCGCGCATCACGGAAGAGATCAGACGAGTGGTGGAAAAAGAGTTGGCGATGATGGAATCCCAAGGCATCTCCTATTGTTTTTGCACGGACGGGTCTTATCCTTATCGCCTTCATAGTTGTACGGACGCACCGTTGGGGTTTTATTATCGGGGCAATGCAGACATTTTCCAGCATCAGCATTGCATTGCGATGGTGGGCACGCGCGACGCGACTGAATATGGACGACAGTGTGTGCGCAAGGTCGTTCGGGAATTGCAAGAAGCCGACGTGGTGACCATAAGCGGCTTGGCCTATGGGATTGACACAGAGGTACATAGTCGTTCCGTGGAGTATGATATTCCCACTGTGGCGGTGATGGGTTGTGGCTTTAGTACGATATATCCTTATCAGAATCAGAGTTTGGCGCAACGGATTTTGGAGAGCGGTGGCGCGTTGGTGTCAGAATATCCTTACTATACCGCTCCCGACCGCAACAACTTTCCCAGACGCAACCGCATCATTGCGGGGATGTCGGACGCCGTGTTGGTGGTGGAGACGGGCTACAAGGGTGGCAGCATCATTACGGCGCACATTGCCCAGTCCTATAACCGGGATGTCTTTGCCATGCCGGGCTCTCTCTTTGACGGCACTCATGACGGTTGTCACAATCTGATACACAAGAATATAGCCGCTTTGGTATCATCCGGACAGGAGATCATTAATCTGATGAATTGGGAGAAGACGGCTGCTCCCCGGCAGATGCAGCTTTTTGCCGACTTGGACGCTACGGAGCAACGCATAGTGTCATTGCTGCGGGAGGAGACGGTCTTGTCGATAGACCAGTTGGCGGAGCGCTTGACGGAACTGTCGCCCTCCAGTCTGGCGGGCCAGCTGTTGGGTTTGGAGCTAAAAGGGGTGATAGAGGCGCGCCCCGGCAAAAGCTACGCGATTGTGCGATAATGGCTATTAGCTTTTAGCTATTGGCCATTAGCTATTGGCTTTTAACCTTCTAACCCGTTAACCTTCTAACCCGTTAACCTCCTAACCTCATAACTGAATTTTACGGCGGGCGCATGCCACCATCTTGGCAAATATCCCCCGCGTCCGCGCCATTCCCCTCAACTGATCACTGGACTTACACCTTAACATTATGGCAAACCTGGTAATAATTGCATCATTCCGCCAAAGGAAAATGTTTGGCCGGATTACGGCTCCAATGGCATCACCATCAGTATGTTAGACACTGCTCTTTCCCCTTTGTGGTCGAAACGGCCGTTGTCGACGGGACAGTTGACGATGCCTCCGTGGGGAAGGTTCTGCACGTACAAGGTGGTGGAGCCGCCGCCGTCCAAGTTGATTGCCTCGGTGCAGCCGAGCCATAGCAGGGTTTTGGTCAGCTCGTCCAGGCTCATGCCGGCAGACTCTTTGATACGCCCGTCCACGGTGAATAGCAGGATGGTGCCGTCGGGACGGATGCCCACAGCGGTGCGAGGATGGCGGTTGGTCACGAAGGTGCGGTCGGTGCGGTACTGTTCCCGCTGACCGTCTTTTAGCAACAGCGGTCCGCTCGTCATGATGTTCCGATAGGGGAGGTTGCGCTCCCACAACCGGGCACTGTCGGTCTTGATGAGATAGAGAGAGTCATGTTCCAGCACGATGGCCCCATATTGGTAGTACTTACGATGTACGGTGTCGCTGCCGGGCGTGTTGATGCCGAGCTCCACGCTGTCGATGCGCAGATAACAGACGGGATAGTGCAGATCCATGTCGAAGAAAGAGCCGTTGATGGCAGCTATGGCGCCATGTTTCTTGGCTATGGTGGAGGTGGTCGTGCGGTGAGGCTCGAAGCCGAAAGCAAAGGAAACAGGTGCGTCTGGTGCTATCTCCAGCATGCAGATGTTCTGTCGACTATTGAATAATGCCGGTTGTACAAAATGATGCTGTTTGAGCACGATCCCATGCTCAACAGTGTCGATTTTCCATGGCGCACAAACCAGCGTGACGGAGTCGCGCTGGGCCGCCAGCGTCATGCAGATAAAGAAAAGCCAAATACTGAACACTAATTTTTTCATGCCGGCAAAAATAAAAAAACTCTTCCTTTGTAGGGAAGAGTTTTTAGACATATTATCTTTTGGAAAGGACTACTCTTGTTCTGCCACCACGTTCAAGTTCAAGGATACTTTGTTGTAATCCTTGTGCAGGTTGACAATAGCAGTATATTGTCCTAACTCTTTAATGTGAGCCTCATTCAAGATGATCTTTCTGCGGTCGATGTCAATGTCGTGTTGCTCTTTAAGGGCTTCAGCAACCATGATGTTGTTGACAGAGCCGAAGATGGTGCCCTTGTCGGAAGCCTTCACCGGAATGGTGATCTCGAGGCCTTCGATCTTGCCGGCGAGGAATTCAGCTTCTTTTCTGAGTTTCTCAGCCTTGAAAGAGCGTTGTTTGATGGTCTCGGCCAGCTGTTTCTTCTGAGCCGGAGTTGCTAAAACTGCCAATCCTCTGGGGATGAGGTAGTTGCGTGCGTAGCCGTCTTTAACCTTTACGAGGTCATCGGCATAGCCTAAATTGTTGACGTCTTGTTTTAATATGATTTCCATAATGATCTCCTAAATTAGTTGGTTTTTAAATTATCGGTTACGAACGGCAGAAGAGCCAAGTGACGAGCTCTCTTGACGGCTTGGGCAACTTTCTTTTGATATTTTAAAGAGGTACCAGTCAGACGTCTCGGTAAAATTTTGCCTTGCTCGTTCACGAATTTCTTTAAGAATTCACCATCTTTATAATCGATGTATTTGATACCGCTCTTTTTGAAACGGCAGTATTTTTTTCTTTGAATATCAACTGCTACGGGAGCAATGTATTTAATATCTGATTGTTGAGCCATAATTATTATTCTTGTTCGGTTTGTGATTCATTGTTAACTTCTTCAGCGACAGCGGGGGCCTCAACGGGTTCGGGAGTTGCTACGGTCTCTTCTTGAGCCTTGGCAGCCTTCTCGTTGCGGAGGTTGCGTCTCTTCTCAGCGTATGCGATAGCGTATTTGTCCATGCTGACAGTGAGGAAACGCATGATGCGCTCGTCACGACGGAATTGGAGTTCCAGTTCAGCAACAACGTCGCCTTCGCCTTTGAATTCAAATAAATGATAGAATCCGGAGGACTTCTTTTGGATGGGGTATTCCAGCTTGCGGAGGCCCCAGTTCTCCTGGTGGACGATTTCTGCACCCTTGTTGGTGAGAATCTTCTCGAATTTTTGTACCGTTTCCTTCATCTGGTCTTCAGATAAAACGGGCGTCATAATGAAAACGGTTTCGTACTGATTTGCCATAACTTTTTTTAGTTTAATAAAATGATTAATTTTTAATGGGCGGCAAAAGTACAATTTTTTTTGAATAATTGTATCTTTGCCGCGTGAAAAAATACTGCGTTATTATCGGCCTGCTGCTGTTGTGCTTTTCTATGCCATTATCTATTGTGGCACAGAGAATTATAAAAGCACCGAGAACCAATATACCCTATGAGAAATACCTCCTCAAGGGTGATTCATGTGCGATGATTCATGACTATCAGCAGGCACAGTATTACTATTTTCAGGCGCAAGAGCAGCCAAAAATTACAAAAATCGAAAAAAAAGAGGCGTACAATCGGATCCTCTCCATGAAGAAATATCAGCATCTTGACGACCTGGTTACCAATGCTCGTCGACTTGAGGAGGGTGGCTATGCTTCTGCGGCTCTCAAGTATTACAACGATGCTATCGCGTATGCGCGTGACGAGAATATCAATATGATCACCCCGACCTCCGATTTCAACTTGGAGCTTATTCGTCAACTATCTGAAATAGAGGCGTTTTTGGCGCAGTCCAAGAAGTTTGAGGATATGAACGACCAGGAACGCGCCCGCCAGTCCTATATCGAGGCGGTCTCCCGCTCTTCAGAGCTCAACTCTTTGATGAAGCAGAACAACCTCTCGCCAGCCTTTTCCCAAACCATCAACAATATTCAGGAGTTCATGTCGCGCCGTCCCGAGATCGTGCTCGAATACAAGGAAGCCTATCCCGAGCATTACGACTCTTTGTATAATGCGCTCGCTGCCTTTTTGCATGATTGCCTGGATCATGTTTCGGCTGTGTATATACCCCAGATGACGATCTCTTGTTCTATCGATTCCTTACAGTTTATTTCCTCTTTCTGTGAAGGTTATAGAATTAATTATCGTGATAATAGCACAGACACCTTTTTGATGGATGTGCGAGATGTCTCTTTTATCGTCTTTGACAAGCCGCTGACGGAGAAGGATCCTTTTGATGTCAAATTGCACCAACCCTATATTCATGGCTTTCCGATGCCGGCCAAAACCGAGTTCACTTTTTTCGACCTTTATAAGAACCAGATTTTGTTAAAAGTAAGGAGAACCAATGCAGGTGTGAAGTTTTCCAAGATTTATTCTTCGTATTGGGCTGTTGACCAGGAGCAATTGCTTAAGTATCAGAAATATCTCGAACCTTTTGTCATGAAGAAGCCCAAAGGTTTCTACTATGTCAAGTTGACGCATCGCCATTTTAACGGGACTGAGGATCGCAAAGTCAAGATTGCGCTTCGCAAGGAGGATCTCTAATGGCTTGCCGTGGCGAGTGTTACCACGCTGACCGTCACCCCTTCCACTTCAATCAGATGCTGAATGGCTGCCTCCATGGTGGCGCCAGTTGTCAGCACGTCGTCGCAAACGAGCACGTGCTTGTAGCGTATTTTCTCAGGATTCTGTACCGCAAACACCTCTTTCACATTTTCCCATCGGTTGAAACGGTTCTTCTTGGTCTGTGTATCAGTGAAATGCGTGCGCACCAGCACATCGGTCAGATAGGGTTTTCCTAATCCTTCCGACAGGCCCTTGGCGATCCATTCGCTTTGGTTGTAGCCTCTCTTGCGTTGTTTGCGGGGGTGCAGCGGAATGGGCAGGATGTAGTCCACGCTGCGGAATCGTGCCTCTTGCCTCAGCTGCTGCCCATAGTACTGGCCCAGGTATCTTCCAACTTCTTTTTTCCCTTTGTATTTCAGATGATGAAGGATCTGCTGCACGATGCTCCCTTTGTTATAAAACATTAAAGATGCCACTTCACGCACGGGCACCCTGCCTGCAAAAATATTCCGCAGCGGGTGCTCTTGCTGTTGATGGTAGTGTGTTTCAGGAAGATGCAACAAGCAATGTGTGCATAATAGTTCTTCGTTTTGCCGCAAGGCGTTTCCACAGCCCACACACAGGCGCGGATAAAACAAGGAGAAGATATTGTCTAAAAATTGTTTCATAGTACAATATCAAACGAGGGAATAGTAAAAATATTGTTAGAGGAGAGTTTTTTTGGAAGGATGTGGGGTTAGTGGGTTAAAAGGTTAGGAGGTTAACGGGTTAGAAGGTTAAAAGCCAATAGCCTACATCTTATTCCACCACAAACTGTTCTTCGCTGTCCCAGTAGGCGCGGATGGTGATAGGGTGGGAGAAGAACAAAACCCGTTCCGGTTGCCGTTTCTGTTCGTAATCACCAGAATCCCAGCGACCATTCTTGTTGAGGTCTTCTATGATTTTGACAAGATAATTGCCAGGTTCCAGATAAGGATAGCTGACAGTGGTGTTTTCAGAAAAGATATCTTCTTGAAGAACTATCTTGTCTTTTATCAGCTGAGCGATGTATTGCTGCGGGGTTTCCGGACAGATGTATTCCATGGTCAGGTTTCCATAGTCTTTCACGGAGTGTGTCTCAAAGTTTACCTTGACTGAATCGTTAGTCTTGCCGTTATAATCCCACAAGACAGAGTCGGGGATGATAACCGTGTAGTTCAGTTTGTCATCAAAGGTCAACGGCAGTTCCAATCTCTTGACGAAGGTGTCGGGAACAGAGATGCGCAGCAAAGTGGTGTCTTTTCGGGTGATACAGATAATGGGTATGGAATCGGCCGGACGGATAGGGAAGGGGAACACGAGGGTGAGCGGTTTGAATCGGTGACCCTGGTTTTTGACAGATACTGATAGCACATCCGACTTTTCATTTTTGTAGCCTCTTCCAACAGGTTTGGCTTTATATGGAGTGAGCAAGATGGTGTCAAGATGTTCATCAGCGTTCAGCACAAAAGTAAGCGTGTCGGTGACAAGCTCTTTCATAAACCAGAAGACGGTGTCTTTGGTAGGATTGATAGATTCAAAATAGGGTGTGGTGTTGTCCAAAGGCTGTGCTGAGAAATGGTTGACGGGCGATTTGTACGGAATGACATACAGGCCGGGGGATGGGTTCTCCACGCGCGTCAGTTGTGGATGCTCGGAGGTTTTCTCAAAACTGAAAATTGAAATCTCTTCCGCCGGGCTGGCGGTCGAGTCTGTTTTTACCGACACGGAGGCGCTGACGGGATGGTCGGCAAAAGCAATCTGCTCGTTGGGCAGGTCATAGAGCATATTGGCATTGATATCTTTCAATGCAAAGATTTTGTAGTTGCCCGCCGCAATGTTGTCGAAGGTGAAACTGCCGTTGGAGAGAGATTTGGTTATGTAGTCAGGCAATGTGCTGAAAGGCAACGAGTCCACGTCTTGATGGTACAGCATGACCAGAAAATCCTTAGCGCCTTCCAAGGTGGCGGCATCCAGCACCTTGCCCCGGATGGAGAAGGAGTCTATGGACGGACCGGTCGAGAAGCTGTAGTGATAATAGGAGAGGGTGTTGCCCTCATGATAGTCTTTGATGCAATCTGAGAACACCATGTTGTAGGTGGTGTTGGGATGCAAAGTGTCTTCAAGTTTGATAACGAGTGTTTTTCCGTTGATGAGATACTTGGGCGCAGTGGCCATGGGCGGGGAGATGAGTATGTTTTCAGTTGGATTATTCAAGGTGAAAAACTCATCGAAGGTGATTTTGATCTGAGATTCGGAGAAACTGACAGATCCGGAGGGAGGGTCTTCTTTCAACATCTTGGCTGGTTCCGTGTCGCGCGGGCCACCCGTGGGCATGACCACCTTGGCGCATCCTGAGAGCAGGAGCACTACGGTGCACAGTATCGGATACAGCCATCTGTTCATTACGTTATTGGAGTACGTTGTTGTAACTGTAATAGACCACGTCGTTGCGGATGTCCCATCCTTGTGAAGCCCAGAACTGCTGGCCAAGTTCGTTATTGCGCATAACGAGAAGCCCGCTTTTGTGGATTCCTTCTGCTTCAGCTACCTCCATGACAGCTTGGAGCAGTCTTTTTCCAACTCCTTGGCGACGGTATGCAGGATTGACCACAGTATGATAGATGTAGGCTCGTCGTCCGTCAATGCCACAAAGGATGACCCCTATGATTTCACCATCTTTTATGGCAACAAAATTGGAGTTTGGATTTTTGGCGATGAACTTGGCGATGCCCTCTTCGGAGTCGTCATAGCTTCGAATGGCCATGCCGGCAGTCTCGGTCCACAACTTGTACACGGAGGCATAGTCTTGGATGCTCATTAGTCGAATGATAGTACGTTCTTGTTCCATGCGGCAAAAATACGATTTTAGTTAATAGATAATAGTTAGGGAATGGCAAAAGGATGGGGGATAAGCTTTCGTCACTTCTTTTCTTAATCCCCCAACCTTTTAATCTCAACAGTTTACTTTAATAACGATAGGTGTCCGTTTTGTACGGGCCTTCCACTTTCACGCCGATATAGTCGGCCTGTTTTTGCGTGAGTTTGGTCAGTTTGACGCCGATCTTGCTCAGGTGCAGACGGGCGACCTCCTCGTCCAGATGTTTGGGCAGGTTATAGACGCCGACCTTGTAGTCGTGTTGCCACAGGTCGAGTTGTGCCATGGTCTGGTTGGTGAAGGAGTTGCTCATCACGAAAGAGGGGTGGCCGGTGGCGCAGCCCAGGTTCACGAGGCGGCCTTCCGCCAGGATGAAGATGGAGTGGCCGTCGGGGAAGATGTATTCGTCCACTTGCGGTTTGATGTTGCGCTTTCTGATATTCGGTTGCGCTTCAAAGGCACCCACCTGAATCTCGTTGTCGAAGTGACCGATATTGCAGACGATGGCCTGGTCTTTCATCTTGTTGAGATGATCGACTGTGATGACGTCGCAGTTGCCGGTACAGGTGACGTAGATGTTGCCTTCTTCCAAAGCGTCTTCCACGGTCTTCACCTCAAAACCCTCCATGGCGGCCTGCAGTGCGCAGATGGGATCCACTTCGGTGACGATGACGCGGGCGCCGTACGACTTCATGGACTGGGCGCAGCCTTTGCCCACATCGCCGTAGCCGCACACCACGACCACCTTGCCGGCCACCATCACGTCGGTGGCGCGCTTGATGCCGTCGGCTAACGACTCGCGGCAGCCGTACTTGTTGTCGAATTTCGACTTGGTGACGGAGTCATTCACGTTGATGGCGGGGAAGAGCAGCTCGCCGCGCTCCATCATCTGATAGAGACGATGTACGCCCGTGGTGGTCTCCTCCGATACGCCCTTGATTTCTTTCACCATGTTATGCCATTTGTGCGGATC
>JAGCFD010000055.1 GCA_017650305.1 Bacteroidales bacterium
GACATGCGGTGCGGACGCGGCGTGAATGGCCGGCCTCCAACAGCGGCGTGCAAAGGCGCTTGCGTTTACAAAAATGCAAAGCCATCAGAGTTAGTTTCCTTTTTGCTCTGGCCGGCATTTTTGTTCACGTTTGCCGCCGCTTTCAGAGGGCGGACAGAGCGGGCGGCATTCATGTCGGCTTGATCTTTTGTAACTTTTCTATCAAGAGAAAAGTTAAAGGTTATAATTATCTGATAGACTGATATTTGTTGCAAAGTGCAATCTCCACTCTCAAATAAAAAGGTTCTGTTATACATATTTGTGCCATCATGTATATAATCACCTTTTTTTATTCATAACTTCACTGCCTTTATGGACAATAGCCGCCGCAGGCTATGCCAAGATTTTCATGATCATCTCCTTGAGCAGCTCCCCCTCTTCCGCATTGGAGTCCAGTCCTTTGGATTTCAAGTCGTATTCCCGGAGGACTGACATGACATTGATGAGCTTGGGAAGGGGATAGTTCATGGCATAGCCTACCAGTCTGTTGGCATAAAATACCGATTCTGTCTGGAAAATCTCCTTTTTAGCTTCATCGTCCTTGGAAGGGGAGAGGTGGTAGCGGAGTTGCTTCTCGAAAAATCGGTAAAGGGCCGAGATGGTTTTCACATTAGGGTTCTCTTTGAGATGCTGCGTGAAGTTGAGGGTTATCTTGTAGGCTTTGTCTACGTTGCGGGTTCCGAGCGCTTCTTGAAGCTCAAAGATGTTGTATTCCTTGTTGATGCCTATGTGTTGTTGGACCACATCCATCGTGATGACGCTGTTTGGAGGCAGCACCAGGCGCATCTTGACGAACTCGTTGTAAATGGTGGATAGGTCGTTGCCAATATGTTCGGCTATCAGATTGGCGGTGTTGATGTCGATTTGATATTGGAACTCCTTGGCCAGTCCGAGCACCCATTTGCCCAGATCCCAGGTCTTGACGGGGGTGGAGGAGAAGACTTCGTAGTTGGCAGAGTCTATGCCTTTTAGGGTTTTGGCTGGAATGGTGCCGTATTTGTAGCAGATGACCAGGATGGTGGATGGGGTGGGGTTCTTGATGTAGTTGATGACAGCGTCAAACTCCTTAAGGCTTTTGGCTTCCTTGACAATGACAAGCAGGCGGTCGCTGCCGAAAGGATATTGCTTGGCGCTGGCCACGACCTCTGTCCCAGTGGTGTCTTGTCCATACAACATAATCTGGTTGAAGGTGCGGTTTTGCTCTTCGATAACATCGTTTTCAAAACATTCGGAAATTCTGTCAATGAAGTAGGGTTCCTCGCCCATCAGAATGTATACTGGCTTAAAAGCTTTCTTGCTTATTTGCTTTTTCAGGTCCTCGAATTTGATCATAATCTACGGTTTGAGTACGGCGGCAAAGATACAAAATATAACTTCGTAAAAAGCAAAAAGCTGTTCGCAAGGAACAGCTTTTCACCAAAATCAAACATTATGAATTAAACCACCCCTTCACGTTATTCTTGAGGAATAACAGAAACGAATGATTTGTCTTTATAGGTTTTTCTGAAGGTAACGATACCATCGCAAAGAGCATAGAGGGTGTGATCCTTGCCCATGCCGACATTTTGGCCAGGGTTGTGGACAGTACCTCTTTGGCGAACGATGATGTTACCAGCTTTGGCGAATTGACCGCCAAAAATCTTCAAACCTAATCTTTTGCTATGTGATTCGCGGCCGTTCTGTGAACTACCGACACCTTTTTTATGTGCCATAACTTATTGTTTTTTTGTTTGGTTAATAATCAATTTTACAAGAGAATGTCATCAATCTTGATGGCTGTCAAATATTGACGGTGGCCATTTAACTTCTGATAACCTTTTCTTCTTTTCTTTTTGAAAACAAGAACTTTGTCACCTTTGAGGTGTTTGAGAACGGTAGCGGTCACGGCAGCACCGTCAACGGTCGGCGTACCCACTTTTACATCACCGTCATTTCCAACCAGCATAACGCGGTCGAATTTCACTTGGGATCCTTCTTCAGCCTGAAGGCGTTGAACATAGACTCTGCGGTCTTTTTCAATCTTGAATTGTTGCCCGGCTATTTCTACAATTGCGTACATTTTGATAATAATTTTGGTTACTAAAATTTCGGGCCGCAAAAATATAAAAATTTCAAATATTTTTCACACCCTGCAATTTTTTTTATTTATCTTCGTTTATAGAGTGCTTTTATATTTAATATAGGTATGAAAAATTTAATAAAAATAGCATTTAAAGTATTGATAATAACACTGTTATCGTGTTCTTTCTGCGTGAATTGCCTCAACGCGCAAGTTCGTTCCGGATATGTGGATTTGACTTATGCTGCCGAGCATTCGGTGAATGCGGTTACCTATATCAAGACAGAATTTGTGCAGAAAAACTCACTTTGGGACGATTTTTTCAGCGGTTCTTTTTGGGAGCAATTTTTTGGTTCTGCGCCCAGCATGTACCCCTTGCAAGCTGCCGGTTCGGGGGTTATCGTTTCTCCTGACGGTTACATCCTCACGAACAACCACGTGGTCGAGGATGCGGTTAAAGTGACCATTACCTTATATGACAAGCGGGAGTATCCGGGCACGGTGGTGGGTACAGATCCTAAGTCTGACCTTGCACTCATCAAGATTGAGGAGACAAACTTGCCCTATTTGGAGTTTGCCAATTCCGATTCGGTCCGTTTGGGCGAGTGGGTGCTGGCGGTGGGTAATCCATTGTCATTGCACACCACGGTGACGGCCGGCATTATCAGCGCCAAGGCACGTCAGCTCTCTTCTTACCGAGGCAAGAGCTCTGAAGAGTCCTATCTGCAGACTGACGCGGCCATCAATCCGGGTAATAGCGGCGGCGCATTGGTCAACACGCAAGGCAAGCTGGTAGGCATAAACTCCGCAATCGCTTCCGGAGATGGCTATTTCACCGGTTATTCTTTCGCCATCCCTTCTAATATTGCCAAGAAAGTCTATCATGATCTCAAAGAATACGGAAAGATGCAGAAGGCCTATCTTGGTCTCTCCATGATTGAGATAAATGCCGAAGTATCAAAAGAATACAATCTCTCTGAGGTCAAGGGCATCTATGTGGACGATGTGGATGAGAAAGGCGCTGCCATGCAAAACGGCATTCAGGAAGGTGATGTCATCCTTTCCATTGAAAACCAACCAGTCAACAGTTTTGCGGAGGTTCTTGGCGTGCTGAATACGAAGTCTCCTGGCGACATAGTCTCTGTGACCTATGTGCGCGATGGGGAGAAGAAAACCCGTAAAATCACGCTGTTGAATGAAAACGGAACAACAGAGATCATAACAAAATAATTTTAACCAAACAAATCAGAATATGCAGCAATTACGAATTTACAAGCAAATCACTAATCGCCACGCGGAGTCGTTAGAGCGCTTCTTGGCGGATGTTAGCAAGGAGCCGATGATCACTCCCGAGGAGGAGGTGGAACTCTCCCGCAGAATCAAGGCGGGCGACGAGGCGGCGTTGGACAAGATGACGCGGGCTAATCTTCGTTTTGTGGTCTCGGTGGCCAAACAGTACCAGAATCAAGGCCTGAGCCTGCCCGACCTGATCAACGAGGGTAATATTGGGCTGATTAAGGCGGCGCAGCGTTTTGATGAGACGCGTGGGTTCAAGTTTATCTCCTACGCGGTATGGTGGATCCGCCAATCCATCATGCAAGCCATCGCGAACCAGTCTCGTATCGTGCGATTGCCACTTAACCAGGTGGGAAACATCAACAAGATTAAAAAGGTTACGGCTCGTCTCGAACAAGATCTGGGGCGTGTGCCGACTAATGACGAGATTGCCGAAAGCATGGGCATCTCTGTGGAGATGGTCAACGAGTTGAAACGCGTCAGCTCGCATATCCAGTCTCTGGACTCTCCCATTTCTCCTGACGATGACACCACCTTTGTCGAGACTTTCGTACATAGACAAAACCAGGATGACACTGACACCTTGATGATGAAGGAATCGCTTTCCACGGAGGTGCGCAGCCTGCTGGCAACCATTCCGGAAAAGGAGCAGGAGGTGCTGAAACTGTGTTATGGCATCGACGCTAACTACGAGCACACCATGGAGGAGATTGGCATTGTGCTGGGTCTCTCCCGTGAGCGTGTGCGCCAACTTCGTGACAACGGATTGAAACATCTGAAACAGAACAGTTCCAATAATCTTAGAACCTATCTTTAATGAGACATAGTCTATACCTTCTCCTTATTAGTATAATCCTGTTGCTTTCTGCTTGCCATCATTCGGCACCGGAAGCGCCCAGACCGACAGGCTATTTCCGTATCGACCTGCCGGAACGTCATTACAGCAGGGTGGACACCACTCTCCCGTTCACTTTTGAGCAGACTGACCAGGCGAATTTGACCATCAAACCCCAATCTAAGGGAAATTGCTGGGTGGATGTGGATTATCCATCCCTCAACGCCACCCTTAAGATGACCTGTCTGCACATCTCCTCACCCGACAGCCTGAGGAATCTGATCTATAGTGAAGAGAAAATGGTGAAATTCCATTATCAAAAAGCAGATGACGTGGAATATTCCGTGGTGCGGGACGAAGACGCTCACCTGTGGGGACAGATTTACGATATTAAGGGCAAGGAAGTGGCTACTCCCTTTCAGTTTTGGCTTACCGACAGTGCCCAGCATTTTATTCGCGCTACACTCTACTTCAATTTTACTCCAAACAATGACTCACTCCAGCCTGTGATTGAATATCTTCGTGAAGACGCTATGCATTTTATCAATACATTTGAATGGAAATGAGTATGAGAAAACACCTACTTTTTATTTTTACCATCCTGACAGTTTTTTACAGCGTGTCTTTTGCCCAGGACACGGTCAGAATGATGCAGTACAACCTGATGTACTACACTAACAATTCTGGTATTTCTGACTGTAATTCTACCACCAATAATCTGGAAACCAAGGATGCTGCACTCAAGACTATTTTCAAGTATGTGCAACCCACTCTCCTCTGTGTTAATGAGATGGGACCTTCCATGACTTATGTTAACCGCATTTTGGATAATGTTATTAATACGGATGGGGTGGACTATTATTCCCATGGATTGTTGACTAACTATTCTGGTGGGAATATTGCCAATATGGTCTTTTACGACACGCGCAAACTGACCTTGTGCAATAATTATTATATCACTACTTCTTATCGGGATATAAACGGATATCGTTTTTATTACAACTCCAATGAACTGCAGAATGGCGACACTGTTTTTATGACCTTCTGGGTGGCGCATCTCAAGGCTGGTAACGGCTATGAGAGTGTCCGCGATGTGCAGGTGCGTCAACTGCTGCAACGCATAGAGTCAATGGGTGCGCCGGGCAATGTTGTCTTTTCTGGTGACTTTAACATGGTTGGTTCTGAGGAAGCTGCTTATCAGACGATGGTTAATTACGAAAACAGCCTCTACCGTTTTTACGATCCAATCCAACAGGAAGGACATTGGAATAATAATGCCCAATTTGCCTCTGTTCATACGCAATCCACCCGCACCTCTTCGGATGGCTGTTTTGTGACCGGTGGCCTGGATGACCGTTTCGATCTGGTGATGGTTTCCCAATACCTCTATTACGGAATCTACGGCATGCAGGTGCTCACAGATTCGTATCACGCTTTAGGGCAGGATGGAGAGCGTTTCAATGGCAGTATCGTCAGTCCACAAAACAACAGTGTGCCAAGTGCCGTGTCCACGGCATTGTATCAGATGTCAGACCATCTTCCTGTGATAGTGGATTTTACAGTAAATGCCACCACGGGCATTGCGGACCGTGCCAACAACTTTATGATGCAAGTGGTGAATCCGGTGCGCGACAATCTGCAGATTTCCCTTCAAACTGAAGAAGAGTCTCGTATCACCTTTGAAATTTACGCCGTCAACGGACAGCTTTTGTCGGCTTTTGATGAACAATTCTCCGAAGGCAGACAAACCATAACCCTTCCTTTTGATTTTCCCAAAGGTATATATGTCTTGAAAGCCACTAATGACAAGCATCAGCAGTTTATTCAGAAAATAGTCCGTTGATTTTTTTGTATGCTAAAAAAATATATCTTTGCACTTAATTATTAACCTAAAAAAATCTAATAATTATGACTGATACGATAGAAAATAAGCCCCAACCGGTTGTGAATCGTTATTCAGACGAAGATTTGGCAGAATTTAAAGCTCTCATTGAGAAAAAGATAGAAGATGCCAAAAAAGCCATGGAGGTGTACCAGGAGGCTTACAGCGGTGTAGGCAATGATACATCTGACACGGCTCCGACCTTCAAGAATATGGAGGAAGGCAACCAGGTGCTCTCTAAGGAGGAGAATAGCCGATTGGCAGGTCGTTTGGACAAATATATCGCAAATCTTGAAGCAGCCCTCGTCCGTATTGAGAATAAGACGTATGGTATTGACCGTATCACGGGCAAGCTGATCTCCAAGGAGCGTCTGAAAATTGTCCCTCACGCCACGTTGGATGTGGATTCCAAACTTAATGAAAAGAAAAAATAACCGGTGAACAAGCAGCGTCGTCACACGATTGTTTCCATCGGTGTTATTTTTGCATTGATTGTGATTGACCAGATTATCAAGATTTTGGTCAAGACCCATCTATGCATAGGCGAAACCATCCCGGTGATTGGGAACTGGTTCAATATTTGTTTTGTCGAGAATGAAGGCATGGCTTTTGGCCTTAGTCTGGGACAGAATATCGGCAAGCTGTTGTTGTCGTTGATTAGAGTGGTCTTGATAGTCCTTTTGTGCTGGTATTTGCATAAAAGGATTAAGGAGGATAAAATGGACGGGTTGCAGTTGGCCATATTCTGCATGGTGATCGCGGGTGCGTTAGGCAACATTCTGGATTCCATGTTCTATGGTTTGATTTTTACGGAGAGCACTCCGCTGACAGTGGCCCAAGCCTTCTCAGGAGGTTATGCTCCTTTCCTGTACGGCAAGGTGGTGGACATGTTCTATTTTCCACTTTTCCCGATTCCGGAAAGTTTCCCTCTTTGGGGTGGCAGCTACTTCTTCCCGGCTATCTTCAATTTTGCCGATTCCTGTATCACGGTAGGTCTTATCATGATGCTCATCTTCAACAAACGTTTCTTTTCGGAAAATGCTGAAAAAAAAGAGACGGAAACGGTTGAAGAGAAGCCTGAAATAGAAAGTGTTTAATTGTTTTACAAAAAATCATAACAAAATGCGTTTATTTTCATCTTTAAAGAAAAGCTTCCTGCTCATGTTGGCAGTGGCATTCAGCGCCACCACCTTCGCGGTGAACCCTCCTGATGAGGGCATGTGGCTTCCCATGTTCATCAAAAATTACAACTACGCAGAGATGCAGCATCTGGGATTGCACCTGACTCCCGAGCAGCTGTATGACATCAACAACTCTTCCTTGAAGGATGCTATTGTCCAATTGGGCGACGGTTTCTGCACGGGTGAGATGGTGTCTCGCGACGGTCTGATGTTCACCAACCATCACTGCGGTTACTCTTCTGTGGTGGAACTCTCCACTATTGAGCACGACTACCTGACCAATGGTTTCTTTGCTATGAGCAAGAAAGACGAGCTCCCCGCCAATTTCCATGTCAACTTCCTCGAGAGAATGGAGGACGTGACGGAGATCGTGCTGGCCGATGTGACCACCAAGATGACGGAGAGTGAACGCGAAAAGACCATCAAGGCTGCCGTGGAGAAACTGAAAAAGGAAAACTCCGAGGACAACCGTTATAAAGTGGTGGTGAAATCCTTCTACGAAGGCAATGAGTACTACATGTTCATCTACACCACTTATGAGGATGTACGTCTCGTAGTTGCTCCCCCGAGTGCTATCGGCAAGTTCGGTGGCGACACCGACAACTGGATGTGGCCGCGCCATACCGGCGACTTCACCGTATTCCGTATCTATACGGCTCCGGATGGCTCCCCCGCCAAGTATTCCGAGGACAATGTTCCTTTCCATCCGAAACATTACTTGCCTATCAGCTTGAAAGGCTATCAGCCCAATGACTACACGATGATTTGGGGTTATCCCGGCACCACGGAGCGTTTCATGACTTCCTATGAGGTGCAGAACGCCATCGACATTACCGGTCCTGCCATCTATGAACCCCTGGATGTGATCCTTCCCGTTATCAGTGATGCTATGAATGCCGATCCTGCTGTTCGCTTGCAATATGCTGATGATCATGCCAGCTTGGCCAACACCTGGAAAAACCAACATGGTATGGTTTCCAGCTTGAAGGCTTTGAGGGTTGTGGAGACGAAGCAAAAACAGGAAGCCGAGCTTACCAAATGGATTAACACCAATGAGTCCCGCAAAGAGAAGTATGCCAGCAGTCTGGGCGATATTGAGAAGGCTTGCAAGAATATCGATGGCAACGCCTTGAAGACGGTCTATGCCGCCAGTTTGAGCCTTACTTCTTCTCCCACTTTGTTGGCCGCTTTCCGTTTGCAGAATGCCATGACCCTCGCCAAAGGGGAGAAAGCATACAAAGATGTGAAGATTGATCAACTGAAGAAAGGATACAAAGGCTATTGGGATGATAAAGATCCTCAAACGGAGGCTAAGATCATCATGGCTACGATGGATGCTTTCCATGGTGTTCCCGAGAGCTATCGTCCTGACGTGACCGAGATGTTGAACAAGTATTACAAAGGCAGCAGAGACAATTTCGAGAAGGCATTGGCTAACTCCATTTTTATCTCTCCTGACAATTTCGAGGCTTTCTTGCAGAAGCCGAGCAACAAGGTGCTGGCCAACGACCCTGTGGTGCGTTATGCCAACCTGATCACGCCGGTCATCATGAAAAACCAGGGTGTGTTTGCCACCATGAACGAGGTGGATGTGCCGCGTCGTCAATTCATCGCCGCCTACAAAGAGATGAAGAAAGACACTCCGATTTATCCGGATGCCAACTCCACCATGCGTTGCACCTATGGAACAGTCAGAGACTACTATCCGGCCGATGGTGTACATTACAACTACTATACCACCACCCAAGGCATCTTGGAAAAAGAGATCCCTGGCGATCCTGAGTTTGA
>JAGCFD010000056.1 GCA_017650305.1 Bacteroidales bacterium
AACGCCCTGTTTCTCTATGAGCGCTTGTATGATGAGTTCCTCCAGATTACCCTCAAACGGGGTGCCATCAAATTTCACTTTTTTTCTTGTAGCCATATCATCTAAAAAAAACGGTGCAAATGTACATTTTTTTTTTATTTTTGCGGCTTAATTTTTAAAACCATTTTGTATGAAAAAAGCTCTATTATCTTTTATTGTTGCAGCGTCATGTCTTCTATTCTTCAATTACTCTCAAGCGCAGAAGGATCTCAAGCCCTACACGTTTACGCATCAGAACATCTCCCTCAATGTAGATGAGCAGCTTCTGCCAGCACTTGACGTTGAGGAATTATACAAAGATGATGCCATAAATTCAGAAAAAGGCACTCCTCTTCGTGTTGGTGTAGTTCGCAATGTCCATTACACTTTTGACAATTGTGGACGTACGGACATTCTGGATAATGGAGCCAAGCTATGGCGTCTCACCATCAAGTCTGAAGGTGCTTATATGTTGAATATTTTCTTTAAGACCTTCAACATTCCCGAGGGTGCCACCTTCCATATTTATAGTGGCGACCGTTCTCAGTTAACGGGCAGTTACACCAATGAAGATGTGCAGTCGAACGGCATATTGGCCGCCGATGACATTTTGGGCGATGAAGCCACGTTAGAGTATTACGAGCCAGCAGACGTGCCCTTCCATGGCATCATCGAAGTGGATCGTATCAGCCATATCTATCGTGATGTCTTCCGTCAGGAAGAGACTGAGGACAGAGGTCACTGGGGAGATGCTGATGGCGACTGTCATATCAATGTTGTATGTCCTGAGGCTGCACCTTGGCACGACCAGGCCAGTTCTGTAGTTTGCATCATGATCACTGGTTCCACGGGCACCTTCATGTGCTCCGGTGCCATGGTTAACAATGTAAGAGAAGACCGCACGCCCTATTGTCTTACTGCAAACCACTGTTTGGACGGCAACAATTCCACTTTCAAGTTTTATTTCTTCTATCAGGCTGCTACTTGCAATGGTGCCGGCGGTTATTTCAACCGTGTTTGCAACGGAGGAGAGATCAAGGCTAAAGGCAACTTGAACTCCAGTTCCGATTTCTTGCTGTTGTTGCTCACCGCTCCCCTTGGACAAGTCTATCGCGACAGTGTTGTGTTTGCAGGCTGGGACGCTACGGGCGTAGCAAGTGCGGGCGTAGGCATTCACCACCCTGGCGGCGACAACAAGAAGATCAGCTGGGTTCGCTCTGTCACCGGCTCTTCCACTTCCAAATACTGGACAGCCCACTGGTACACCAATCCGAACAGAGGTGTTACGGAGCAAGGTTCTTCCGGTTCTCCCCTGTTCAATGCCAACGGCCTGATCATTGGCGACCTCAGCAATGGGTCCAGCGCCTGCGACTACCCGCAAGGCACCGACAACTACGGCAAGATTTCATACTCCTGGTTAAATGGCGGAACATATTCTAACGCCGCAAAACTGCAGCCGTGGCTTGATCCGGACAACACTGGTGTTCGTGTTTTGCGAGGCATCAACTACAACGGCACGCCTGCCGGCATCGCAAACAACTCATCAGAAATCAGAACTTTCGGCATCCAGCCCAACCCCAGCAACGGTCAAGTTTCCGTCACCGGCGCCTTCGACAGCGATGAAGGAACCTGCCTGATCTACAACGCCATGGGTATGCTCGTCGGTTCTTACGACGTTCGCCTTGACGCTCCTTTCCAGCTGAATCTCAGCAATCTTCCTAATGGTGTCTACATGATGAATATCATCAGCGGCAACCATACATTCAGAAACAAACTGATCATCACCCAATAGTCTTGCAACGTGTCACCCTGTCAACGGCCTATCTACCACCTATTGAATATGTCTCGATACTGATCAAAGAGAACATTCAATTGGAATATTGCGAACATTTTCAAAAACAGAGTTTTCGCAACCGCACACAGATTCTGACCGGCAACGGGGTTAAGACACTTTCCATACCCGTCATAAACGGAAACAAAGAATTCCCGATAGTCGATGCGCGCATCGACTATCGGACTTTTTGGCAACGGGATCACTGGCGGACCATCGTGTCAGCCTACAACAACAGCCCATACTTCCTATACTATCAAGATGCTCTTCAGCCCTTCTACGAGACGGAGCACACCTACCTTACGGAATTCAACGAAAGTCTTCTGCGCACTATTTGCAGACTTTTATCTTTGTCATGTACGTGGGAGCACACCAGTGAATACGCCAAGGAGATCGAACCAGACCTACGCCAACTCATTCATCCCAAGAGACAGGCTCGACCAGACTACCCTTTCAGGCTGCAAGTCCCTTACCCTCAAGTATTCAGCGATCGTTTCGGGTTCACCCCAAATCTATCCATTTTGGACCTGCTCTTCAACGAAGGGCCCAACACCGTTCATTACCTGCAAAATCATTGCTGCTTTTAGATCATGTCATCCAATTTCAACATATTCAACCACATAGAGCGTCTATTCCAGAAAATATACAACTGGTTCTCATATTCGCATGAGATGTTTGATGACGAGGTGATGCAGTTCCGCATCTCCAAGCAGCGGCAACATCTTAAATACAGGGCATCCCGTGGCCTGTTCAGCATGAGCATCAAAAACAGTGACGACATCTTCAAATACATTCTGCTCATCATGATGCTGATCATGCTTTTTGTGATGATCCTGATGAGCCGGCACGTTGGCATCTCTGACCGGGAGTTGGAGCAAAACCGATATACCGAACTCGTCTACAATCATTTCCATCATATCGGGGACACCGAAGCTTACAAAAGCCATCCATACGCTTCCACACAAGCGCAGTATATAGATCTGCTGATATATACCATTGGCAAGGTCATTCATGCCAAAGACATCTTCGTCGCGAAGCACCTCATCAGTGCCATATTCGGATGGCTGCTTATCTTATACCTTAGCATCCTGATGCGATTGGCATACAATTGGCGGGCAGCCTTTTTCACTGCATTTTTCCTCTTTATATCGCCCAGGTTTTTAGGCTATTCCATAAGCTACCTCACCGACGTCACCTTTGCTTTCGGATTTGTATTTACCATCTCGCAACTATATTATTTCTGTCGAGAGATTCCCGTCATCCGCATCTACCGCGTCATCAAGATCATATTGGGCATGCTCATTGCCCTTTCCACTTTCAACGCAGGATTTGTCCTCATCCACTTTTTGTTCGTCTTTGCCCTGCTCAACTTCCTAATCTATAATCCTATACGAAAATTTTTCACTCTTGAGTATCTAAAATCCTTGGGTACATTGCTCATCATTCTTATTGGAATCACAGCCGTAATCTATCTGACGCATGCCATCGGAACGCATTTCCTGGTAAAATCATTGGTGTCGCCGCGGGAAGCCTTCTCCCTGCTCACAGTAAACTATCCTGTAGCGGAGAACCAGCTTTTTGCGGGCAAGATCATCGGTCCTGACAACTTTCCAAGCAGATACTTCGTCCAATTTCTGTTTATCACCATACCTATTGTAGTACTCATAGGTTTTATATTCTTTTTCGTATTCATCAAGAGTGCTGTCCGCACATTAAAACCATACTCCATCTTCATTTTCTTGTACGCGTTTTTCTTCTGCATTCTCAAAGTGCATGACAACTACATGAACCCTGACACGATGTGGGCCATTTACTACGCCATATATCCTTTGTTCATGCTTATGGCGGCGGGCGGTGTTGAGAACGCCATGCGCAGCATCAATGATGTTTACACCAACACGGTCGTGATCGGGTTGATTGCTTTGTTTTCCATTCTTCCCATAAGACATATAGCTTTCAACCAGCCGTTGTCATTTATCTATTTCAATGAATTGTCAGGCGGCATCCACAATGCATACGCCAAATATACCATCCAGTACGACAGCGAGTCGAACAAGCTTTCAGCCCAATGGTTGAAAGAGCACATCAGGGCAAACAACTGGTCTGGAGACCCCGACCATGTATGGCAAGTGGCCACCAACGGTAACCAGGCATGCAATCTGTTTTTTGAGCATGACAGCACCATAACGCTCGAGCACATGCCCTACCATGCGACTGACACCACCTGGGACTACTACATCTCATTTTGCAATGACGTGCCTGCCACGTTGCTAAGAAATGGGTTGTGGCCACCAGACTCCGCCATTATGATATTCCGTCTGGAGAACCTGCCCGTGACTGCCATATACATGAACAAACACCGAGAGCAGCAGCGTTCACTATTGGACAGCATCGCACAAGCGCAGTGTGACAGCTTACTGAATGTTGGCGACAACCTTCATGACGACTAACATTTATGAGTGTATCACCAGCCATCCGGACCAGCAAAAAATCCCTCTCCAACTTTCAATTCTTTTTACTATTTTTGCCGCCTAAAAAACTCATCACAATGAAAAAGATAACAACAGTATGTATGTGCCTCATCTTATTAGGCCTTACGACACCCTTAAAATCACAAACAGAAATGACAAAACAACAAAAAACCAGTTACGCCATCGGAGCCAACATGGGCAAGAACATTACTCTTGATGGCATTGAAATAGACCTCGATGCTTTCATGCAAGGCGTTCGCGACGGTCTGGCCGGCCAGAACCAATTCACCGACAAAGAGATGGAGGTAATTTTCCAAGAATTACAGCAGGACGTCTTGAGCAAACGCAATGCAGCGGAAAAAGCTATGGGCAAAAAGTTCTTGGAAGACAACAAAAACAAAGAAGGTGTGCACGTCACAGCATCCGGTTTACAATACAAAATTATTGAGGAAGGCAAAGGTGACAAGCCGATATCCACCAGCAAGGTTACGGTCAACTACAAGGGCATGCTGTTAGACGGCACTGTGTTTGACTCCACGGAGAAGAGTGGTCAGCCCATCTCATTCCCGCTTGACAGGGTTATTCCCGGATGGACTGAAGGTTTGCAGCTGATGAGTCCTGGAGCCAAGTATATCTTCTACATCCCTTCTGAGTTAGGGTACGGCGAGCAGGGGGCTCCCGGAGCCATCCCAGGCGGTGCGACCCTGATTTTCGAAGTCGAACTGATATCTTTCGTTAATGAATAACAAAAAAGAGGGTGACTAAAAAGTAGTCATCCTCTTTTTTTTTTGCAATTTAGGTTGTGATCATAATAAGTTGGTATTATCTAACAATGGCAAAAAAAATGGCTATTATTCTGCATTTCAGAAAAATAGCCATTGTTATTTG
>JAGCFD010000057.1 GCA_017650305.1 Bacteroidales bacterium
CTGCGAGAGGCCTCCCAGCTGTATGTCGGTAGGCGCGAAGAAGACCGGCTGGATGGGCGTCCGCTTCCAGCCGCGCTCGCTGCACAAGGTGGCCGGCATACGATAGTGCTCCAGCTTCTTCTGCAGACGCTTCCCCCACTTCAAGTCATGGGAGTTGTAGCTGATAAAGGCAAAATATTTATACTGCTGCTCCATAATCGATAGGCTCAAAAAGGTTATTGATGTTTAGGGACTATCTCAAAGCCGCTGACCATCAAGAACTTCAACGTCTCGGTGCTGGTCTCCCGGTCATAGGCTTTTTCCTCTTCAGGCAACTGAGCATAGGGAATCAGACAAGGATGCTTTTTGTCGGCATCATTGCGCTCCGGACCATAGGTCCAGCCTTGGGCAACACGTGCGGCCGCCCACACCTCGTGGATATGCTCGGCCATCTGCTCGGCAACAGCCTGCAACTCTTCGGGAAGCTCCACATGGGAGGTGTCAACAGTAATCGGAATATCTGGGGTTTGATTCATCGTGGTTAGGGTTTTAGAGTGTCGTCATGCGTAACAGCCACGGGATATATTGCGAAATCTCATAGTCCAGCTGTTGCACGGCTGGGGGCAGTTGTTCAAACGGACGAATATCATAATGGACATACAACTCCTTGTTGTTTTGCAGTTCTCGGTCGTAAGATGGGTTCTCGTATTTGTCTTCCGCCTTCTTGGGCTTGCGAAACCCCATCAGCAGCTTCTCGGTATTCCAACGGTTGTGCTCCACACGGGCAAGCATCTCGACCTCCTTGGCGCTGAGGTCTTGAAGGTCTTGAGACTGGTCATCGGGCTCCAGTCCCCGCATGGTCCTCAGCGTGGCCAGTTTGCAGGAGATGCTGTATGCGCAATAGAGATTCGACCACTTCTTGGCCATGGTCAGAGCGCGCCAATAGCGGTCGGCCTCGGCCCACAGCGCGGTGGCGGGCACGGCGTCCAGATCTGCAAGACTGGTAAAATGGAAGGTGCTGTAGTCGGCGGTCTCATAGAGATAGTTCAACAGTTTGGCTTGCTTCAGCGGGGTCTCATCAGACCAATAGGCCATGTCGTTCATGCCGAAAGGATAGATGTTGGCATAGCGATGTTGGCGCCTCTCCTGCACCAGCGTTCCGTCCTCCACCTTGCCATAAGCATACACCTTGTCGTCAGCCGCCCGCAGGTTGGTGACGAAGTCGTCGGCACGATCCTGACGGATGAAGACCGGCACCGCATTGTCGTACACCTCGTCGGGCATGTTCATCCCCGTCATGAAATTATGGCGCTGGTCGGATCTTGTGACGAAGATGGAGAGGTATTCGTGATCCTTATCCTGCGCCCAACTCTTGATCAGATGCTGGATTCCATCAGCATAGACATCCCCTTTGACAAATTCAAACTCGGTGTCCAGGAAGTCCGTGTCCGGCAGCTCCCGGGAAACACGCTGATCGATTTTCACAGGAAGATACGCCGCATCATCCTTCGACATATCGCAATAGAAGAAGGGCTGGACTTCAAAATAATGCCGGTTGCGGGTGACGAACAAGCGCATCTCCTCGTCGGCATTCTTCTCGATGAATGTGATGCGTGTCCGCAGGGCTTTATCGCGGTTGACATTAGGAAAATGGAGCAGATGGGCCGCTTCCATAGCCAAAGAAATGGAAAAGTTTGTGATTCCCACAAAGACCAAATGCACCCGTTTCGTGTCCTCATAGCAGATGCCCTTGCCATAGACAGAAGGATACGGGATCTCCACAGCCACATTGTTCTTCTCCTTATAGGAACGGCGCACAAAGACTTGGGTGGCCCAGTCATCATAAAAGTTATACGGCACAAATTCAATCCCCAAGTCGCCGATCTGCGAGAATATCTCGGTAGTCTTGAAAGCCGAGTAGGTGTCAAAGTCTTCGAAGACGCAGACAATCCGCTTCGGAATCTGTTTGAAGTGGTTTTCTGTCAGATACATGTAGATGTTATCCACGCACTCCACGTTGATGGCGTCATGTTCCGGTCTGGTTCGGTTGCCGACGATATAGATGGCCTCTGATGATTCCAGATGGATATCCTGATAGGCATCTTTCACCATCCGGTGACCATAGGCGATGAATATCTGGTCCATCTTGTCGCGGGCCACGGAGCGGAGGAGTATCTCATGCACCTGTTTGGCATCCAGAGCCGACAGCAGCACCACATCTGCTTTAGGCGTCTTGGCAAATATCTCGGTGATGATAGACGGAACCATGTCATCATAGCCCATGATGATGTAGTGGCCGCTCTTGACATAGTGCAGCAAGCCGTCGCGGTGCGCATCCACGCGGTTGTCGATGGCGTTGGTGATAAGACCGATCATGATGCCGTTGAAGATGATAAGACCGAAGAGGTAGGAGATCCCGCTGGCCACCAGCAGCCATCCATGGGTCCCCTCGCCAAAATAGACATAGCTATACGCGCTGGTATCTATCAACAGAAACAACGGCAACGACCACACCGGGATGCCTTTGTATGCACAATAGGCTCTCCAGTCAGAACCGGAGAAGGAGAGCAGCAGGTAGGATATCAGCAACAGGACGACAAACAAGACCAGCAGGATGAGGATCTGCCGACTGAAGCTGCGCGACATCGCCCTGTCGAGGAATAGTTTGACATTATTTCTCTTTTTGGACATAACCTACTATTTAAGATTATACAATTATACGCTTGCCAGCCGAAAAAGTAACATTTTTTTTTGCTTTGATAACGAAAAAACTTTATTCAAAGCCAATAGCTAAAGTCAACTTTTGGCGCGACCACCATAAAAGCCACCCCACAATAAAGAATAATTGCGTACCTTTGCCGCCGCAAAACGACAGGGAGCCGTTCTTTGTTTGTGGCGCATTAAAAACCTGATATTAAAACTGTTAACCATAATGAAAAAGAACGTGACCATCATTACTACGTGCCTGTTGACCGCAGTTTTAGCGGTGACAGGCTGCTGGGCCGTCACGAAAAACAACACCGATAGCGACCCTACCCCGAACCAATACGCGAACACCATCACCGCGCCGCCGGTGCCTCAAAGCATGACCTTCGCGGGCGAGGAGGTACCCTTGGATGTCTATTGGGTACACGAAGCCCTTGACCGTGAACTAATCGTCAATTGTTATCAA
>JAGCFD010000058.1 GCA_017650305.1 Bacteroidales bacterium
AGAAGAACCACGTGCTCATCTCCACGGGCAACATCGATCCTATTCGTGTCGAGGCCAAGAAGACCATGGTGTTCGAGTACCTGCGCCAGTTGGGCAAGATGCCCGATGTGTACATGCAGGCCGTCGCGGGTGGCACGGGCCCCATCGCCTTGGACAAGGGCATCCGCGATCTGCAGACCACCTTCCCGGAGACCAAGCTGCCCCGCATGCTGCTGATCCAGCAGGACACCTGCGACCCGATGGTGCAGGCCTGGACCAAAGCCGTGGAGACCGGATTCCCCGAAGGTTACGAGAAGGACTACCCCATCATCGCAGACCCCAAGACCTTCGTGTCCATCCTCACTGCCGGCAACCCGGGCATGTACCCCATCGTGGCACCCATCGTGCGCAAGAGCGGCGGCACGTTCCTGCGTGTGAAGGAGAGCGAGTTGGCACACTATGGCAAGATTGTCAAGGACGAGCGCGGCATCTACCTCGGACCCGCCTCCATCGTCTGCTTCGCCGGCTTCTACAAGGCGCTGGAAGAGGGACAGATCCGCAATGGCGAACTGGTCCTCCTCAACACGGGCGAAGGCGCGGCCAGAGCCAGTTTCTTCAAGAAGATGATAGACGAAGCTTAGTTAGCAGTTTTCAGTTAGCCGTTGTTAGTTCTGGCAACATGGCTGTTGATAATTATTCTGAATTATGAACGACTATACGAACCAAGTAGTTTGGATTACGGGCACCTCCTCCGGCATGGGCAAGGAGGTGGCCTTTCGTTTCGCCGAGGCGGGTGCGCGGCTCATTCTCACCGCGTTGGAGCCCGACCTGTTGGAGCAAGTGCGCGAGGAGTGCCTGACGTTAGGCGCCAAGGATGTAACTTGTCTGCCCTTTGACCTCTCGCAGACGGACGCCTTGTCGCAACTCGCCAGTGACGCCCTCAACGCCTACGGGCGCATCGACCTGTTCTACAACAACGCCGGCATCAGCCAGCGCGGCACCACCGTGGAGACCGACATGGCCGTCATCCGCAAGGTGATGGACATCGACTTCTACGCGCCGGTGATCCTCACCAAGGCCGTTTTGCCCAAGATGATTGAGCAGGGCGGCGGTCAGTTGGCGGTGACCACCAGCATTGCCGGGCTCTTCGGGTTCCCGCTGCGCTGCGCCTACTCTTCGGCCAAGCACGCCTTGTACGGCTTCTTCGAGACCATCGCGGCGGAGAACTTCAAGGACAACATCCGGGTGACCATCCTCACACCAGGGCGCGTGCAGACCAACATATCCGTCAACTCGTTAGAGAAAGACGGACGGCAGCACGGCAAGATGGACGCGGGCCAGGCGGGCGGCATCACCGCTGAGAAGGCATCCCGCATCATCTTCAAGGCCATCGCCAATGAAAAGAGGGAAAAGTTAGTGGGCAGCGGTGAGCTCATCATGGCACACATCAAGCGCTTCTTCCCGGGCCTCTGCGCTAAGCTGGCCCGCAAGATCAAACCCATGTAACCCTTAACACGACAATGACCAAACACTTTTTTGAATATTTCAACGAAGTCTTCCCTGCACGATGGAACGAGCCTGCACTGACCGACTATAACGGAGATGTGAGCTACACCTTCGGAGACGTGGCGGCACAGGTACAGCGCATCGGCAACTATTTCCGCACCATCGGCATCCAGCCCGGCGACAAGATCGCCATCTGCGGCCGAAACTGCGCCAACTGGGCTGTGGCCTACCTCGCCATCGCCTCCTACGGCGGCATCATCGTCTCCATCCTGCAAGACTTTCACGGCGACGACATCAAGGAGTTGCTCAAACACTCCGACTCCAAAGCCCTCTTCATCGGCCCCTACGTCTTGAAGGGCATCTTGGAAGAGGAAGCCTACAAGAACATCTTGGTGGACGGCGACCCTATCCGGGAGATGCTCCCTCAGCTGCAGACCATCATCTCGCTGACCGACTTCTCGACTCTCTTCTCCGCCACCGAGACCATCTCGCTGGAGGACTTTGAGATTCCGGTGGTGGACTGCGAGCAGTTCTGCTTCCCAGTGCGCAACCCTGACAACCAGCTGCTGATCAACTACACCTCGGGGTCCATGGGAGCGCCCAAAGGGGTAATGCTCTCCTATCGAAGCCTCTCCTCCAACATCGAGGCCGGACTGAAATTCCTGCCCAACAAGCCCGGTTGGAAAGTAGTCTCCATGCTTCCCTTGGCGCACATGTACGGACAATTGGCCGAGTTCCTGTACCCACTGGCCAATGGATGTCACATCTACTTCCTGACCAAGACCCCCACCCCTACCCTGCTGATGAAAGCCTTCGCAGAGGTACATCCTTACGAGGTGGTGACGGTCCCGCTGGTCATCGAGAAAATATACAAACGGAGTCTGGCGCCCGTGCTCGACAAGAAGGTGATCAGGAGCATCATGTATGTGCCCCTCTTCAACCGAGTCATCAAGAAGGTCATCAAGAACAAGTTGATGAAGGCCTTTGGCGGCGAGTTGAAGTACTTCATGGTGGGCGGTGCCGCCCTCAACGAGGATGTGGAGCGCAACCTGCTGAATGTCGGCTTCCCGCTGGTGGTGGGATACGGCATGACCGAATGCGGCCCTCTGATTGGCGGTTGTCACATCAAAGACTTCGTGCCACGTTCAAGCGGTCATATCCTGCCCAACAATGAGATCCGTATCGACTCGGCAGACCCCTACCGCGAGGTGGGTGAGATCCTCGTCCGCGGCGAGCATGTCATGATGGGCTACTACAAGAATGAAGAGGCCACGAAGGCTGCTTTCACGGAAGACGGTTGGCTACGCACAGGCGACCTCGGCCTCATCGACAAAAATAACAACATCTTCATCAAAGGAAGAAACAAGAACATGATCCTGGGCGCCTCCGGCCAGAACATCTATCCTGAAGAGATTGAAGACAAGCTCAACAACATGGAGGGTGTGGTCGAGTCGGTCGTGGTGGAACGCGAAGGCAAACTGGTCGCCTTGGTGTTCCCCGACTACGCCAAAGACGGCAACCTCGAATTCGACTCCCGCATCGTGGCTCTCATGAAAGAAAACCTGCAAAAAATCAACAACCTGTTGCCAAAATATAGTCAAATCTCCAAAATCGAGCTTCAGAAAGACGAATTTGACAAAACCCCCAAGAAGAGTATCAAACGATTCCTATACAAATAACATCATAACATGACACAATTTTCTGCTGTAGAAAAAAGTTTCTTGAAAGACAAGAATTATCGTTTCCCCACCAACATACCCTACATTACGGTGGACAATTTCCCAACCTTAGGTCTGCTGACCGCCCTGCGTTTCCTGGAGTGGGCAGCCGACAATCCCGATGGAGTCATCAGTCTGCCCACGGGCAAGACTCCCGAGTATTTCATCACCTGGGTCAAGCGGATATTGGCCGAATGGGACACCCCGCAGGGAGCCCAGTTCCGGCAAGAGCACGGCTTACTGCTGCAAGAGAAGCCCGTCCTTTCCGGATTGCACTTTGTGCAGATCGACGAGTTCTACCCTATCAGTCCCAAGCAACACAACAGTTTCTACAACTATGTGCAGAAATTCTATGTGGAAGGTTTTGGTTTGGACGCTTCCAAGGGCATCTTCATCAATTGTGACGAGATCCCCCTGGCCGACGGAAAAAGTTACGAGGAGATCTTTCCCGACTATAAGGTGGACCTCTCTTTGCGTTATCGGGAAGCCAAGACTCCCGAAGAGCTAATGAAGCAGCGCTCCATCTTCATGATTGACGAATGGTGCAGCCAATATGAGCAGAAAATTGTGGACATGGGAGGCATCGGCTTCTTCTTGGGAGGCATCGGTCCAGACGGGCACATTGCCTTCAACGTGCGGGGCAGTGATTTCCACTCCACCACGCGCCTGACGGCTACCAACTTTGAAACGCAGGCTGCCTCTGCGGGTGACCTGGGCGGCATTGAGGTGTCACGTTTCAGACCCGTCATCACCATTGGGTTGCACACCATCAGTTTCAAGAAAGACGCTGTGGCCATCATCTTCGCCGCAGGAGAGGCCAAAGCCGAGATGGTGCAACTTGCTCTGGAAGAGAAGCCCTCCAACCGCTATCCCGCCTCAGTGCTGGCTTCAATGCCCAACGCCCGTTTCTATCTGACCACAGGCGCCGCATCCACTCTTCAAGATTCTATCCATCAATATTATACCGGCACACCCTGGTCGCAAGCAAAGAGCGACCGCGCCATCATGAACCTCTGCAAAAACATTGACAAGTTCAGCGACAAACTGACCTTAGATGATATTTTGCAAGACACCTACTGCCGCATGATTCCCGATGCAGGACTCGCGTCCATTCAGACTTCCATCGACTCCATCACTCAAAAGATCGAAAAGGGAATGGAACCTCTTCATGGCAAAGTCATCTACAACACGGCCCCGCATCATGACGACATCCTGCTGGGCATGCTGCCCTATCTGCAACATATTGCGGCAGATCCGTCCAACGAGATGCACTGCTCCATCATGACGTCCGGTTTCAACGCTGTCACCAACCACTTCCTCATCCTGCACCTCAGCAACACCTTGCGGTTGCTCCGGAAAGGAAAAATAGAGATGGTCTATTATCCCAACTTCTTCACTGATGGATACAAGACAAAACGGGTGAAAGACGTCTATCACTCCCTCATCAAGATCGCCTCCCAACAGAAGTCCGAGTTCATGAGAGGATTTGCCCACCGTCTGGTGCGCGACATTGTGGAAATCTGGAACATAAAGTCTGTTGAGGCTTTGGACAAGAAGATTTTGGAATTAATCGACTTCACACGCCACTGCTACGATGGGGAGAAGATGCCCTCCGACATCCAGAAGCTGAAAGGTATGATTCGCGAGTTTGAGGAGGAGCTGGTTTGGGCTCACTTCGGCATGACCGAAGAACGTGTGCATCATCTGCGCTTAGGCTTCTACAAGGGTGACATCTTCACAGAAAACCCCAACAGGGAACGCGATGTGATGCCCATTCTGAATGAGTTGCGGACCATCAAGCCCGACATCATCTCCTTAGCCTTCGACCCTGAGGGCAGCGGACCCGACACCCACTACAAAGTGCTGCAAGCTGTAGCCGATGCCATCCGTATATGGAGCAAAGAGACGGACACCTCCAAGTTGAAGATCTGGGGCTACCGCAACGTATGGTACAAATTCAACCCGGCCGAGGCAACCCATATCATCCCTGTCTCCTTGAACGACATGAGTGCATTCAACAGTGCATTCGAGCATTGCTATCTCAGCCAGGTGGACGCTTCCTTCCCGAGCTACAAGCTGGACGGCAAGTTCAGCAGCCTGGCACAAAGCATCTGGGTGGAGCAACTGCGCTATGTGCAACTCCTCCTTGGCAAGCCTTTCTTCTTTGAAAATCCGAACCCTATTCTGCGCGCCGCCCACGGACTGATGTTCCTGAGAGAAATGTCGGTGAACGAGTTTTTAGCTAATGCACGGGAATTAGAGAAGTCGATGCAAGGGTTTTAGACAACTTTGACTTTGAACTATGACCTTTAACCTTTTAACCCAATAACCTCCTAACCTTCTAACCTTTTAACCCCTTAACCAAAACAACCCATTAACAACCAACAACTGATATGAAGATAGCTTTATTTGCCGCCGTAGAGGATGAGGTAAAGCCCATCGTTTCAAAGGTACATCTTACTGGAATCGGAAGGGAGAATGCTACCCTGTCAATGATCAGATTCATGGAACAGCATAAGAATGAGGATTTTACCATGCTGAACATTGGGACAGCCGGAGCCCACGACCTACCCGTAGGCAGCATCGTGAACATCCGCGAGATTATCACGGGCGGAATCAGCTTCCTGGACGAACCCATGAAGCTGCACCCGCTTGCTGGAGCTCCCATAGTCCCCGGCGCCACCCTCTTCTCTTCCGATTGTTTCGTATCACCCAACGTCTATGCGCCACAGTTCCTGGACGGTCTGAAAGAAAAAGCCGACTGTTTCGATATGGAATCCTCCGTCTTGTACACCTTTGCCAGACAGTACGGGAAACCGTTTGTCTCCTACAAGATCATCTCCGACCATTTGGACGTAGACATCACTGAATGGCAACGAAGAGTTGGTGAGTTAAACAAGGTGCTCTCGCGGTTTGCTGAGATGTTAACCGAGGGGATGGAGTTACTATAGAGCCCTGTGTTTTACCGCAAAAGGCTAACAATCAAGAGGAAGAGCCGTGGTCCACAACCTCTGGAAGAAAAATTTTCAAGGTTGTGAAACGGAACGAAAAAAAGTGTATTTTTGCAGCCTCAAACGTTCGGGGTGTGGCGCAGTTGGCTTAGCGCACTTGCATGGGGTGCAAGGGGTCGTCCGTTCGAGTCGGATCACCCCGACGAACTAAAGAAAAAGGATGTCTGTTGGACATCCTTTTTTCTTGTCCGAGAGTTTGGTTCCAGAAGCAATAAAAAAGGGACGTCATGACGGCGTCCCTTCGTATTAGTGTCGTTGGAAGGATTACTTCTCGATACGGATACGGGCATCCACGGCAGTCACATAGCGAGGGTTGCCGAGCAGCGGGTTGAGGTCCATCTCCACGATTTCGGGAGCGGCCTGCACCAATGCACTCACGCGGGCAATCTGGTCGGCATAGAGGTCGATATTGACAGGCTCCTGGCCACGCACGCCTTGCAGGATCTTGTATCCGCGCAGTTTGGTGAGCATCTGTTTGGCTTCGTCGGCGGTAATGGGCGCGAGTGCGGACTGCACATCCTTGAGCACCTCGATGAAGATGCCGCCCAAACCGAAGAAGATCTGATGACCGAACTTCTCGTCACGGATGGCGCCGATATAGACGTCGGTGCCGTCCAGCATCGGGTACATCTCGACAGCGTAAGTGTCCTTGATAGCCATCAGGCGGTCGAACTCCTTGCTCACGGTGTCGAGGTCTTTCACGTTGAGCGTCACACCGCCCACATCAGACTTGTGGAGCGGTCCCACGACCTTCATCACCAACGGCGTGTCCTTGCTGCAGTTTACCTCCTTGGCAAATGCCAGGGCGTCTTCTTTCTTGTCCACTTCAACGGATTTCTTGCGGGAGATGCCTGCGGCGTCCAGCAGTTCGTTGTAGTCGGCAATTTCCAAGTAACCGCTCTCGCACTTGTCGATGGTCTTGCGGATGCGAGCCACATCGACTTGAGGCAGCACCACGTTCTCGGGTTGCGGCTTCGGTGTGTTCCACACTTTGACGAGGGCGTTGCCTAACACGCACTCCTCCGGGAAATTGATACGTCCCTTGGCGATAAAGTCCTCAATCTCCTGTTTCACATTGATAATAGAGGGCAGCACCGGGAAGATGGGCTTCTTGCAGGTCTTCATCTTCTCATCGAGCAAATCATAAACCTCCTTGTTGGAGAAGAGGCCCGGAGAGCCGAAGATGACTACGGAGAAGTCGATGTCAGTGTAGTCGTTCTCGACGGCGTCAATGATATAGCCAAGTTGCTCGGCTGTTCCTGTGGCGAGGAAATCGATGGGATTGCCCACGGAGGAGCCAGCGTAGAGTTTCGAGAGCAGGGCTGGGCTGGCGGGGTGATCCTTCAACGGGGGCACTTCCAGTCCGCCGTTGCTGAGCACGTCGGTCAGCATCACGGCAGGGCCACCGGCGTGGGTGATGACGGCGCAGCGTTTCCCCTTTATTTCAGGGTGCATAAAGACGGCGCAGACGGTGGTGAGCTCCTGGCGGTTGTGACAGCGCACGATGCCGGCTTTTTGGAACAGGGCGTCCACAGCGGCGTCGTTAGTGGCCAATGCGCCAGTGTGTGAAGAAGCCGCGCGCGAGCCGGCAGCGGAACCGCCCGACTTAATGGCTGCAATCTTGCATCCTTTGTTGATGAGGTTGCGGCTGTGCTTCAACAAGCGCTGCGGGTCGCCAATCTTCTCCATATAGAGCATAATGACGTGACTGGACTTTTCAGGGTCGAAAGTCTCGTCCAGATGTTCCAACACATCCTCGATGCCGAGCTGGGCGCTGTTGCCCACAGCCCAAACGCTGTTGAACTTCAGGCCGTTGCTCATTCCGTACTCCTTGATAAACACGGCAGTGGCGCCGCTTCCCGTGATGAAGTCCACACCTTTGGGATCCAGTTTCGGGATGGGCGTGTCGAAGCAGCCGCTATAGTTGGTGTTGAGGAATCCCGTGCAGTTGGGGCCGATGAGCGAGCCATTCACGGCGTTGATGGAATCCACAATGTGTTTCTCGATGGCAGCGCCCTCGGCGTTCTCCTCCGAGAATCCGGCACTGACAATGATGAATCCTTGGGTGCCTTTCTGTTGCGTCAGCACGTCAACCGTGTGGGCGCAGAACTTGGCCGCGATGCAAAGGATGGCGCAGTCCACCTGCGGCAGATCTTCCACCTGCTTGTAGCACTTGATGCCCTGCACCTCGTCTTCTTTGGGGTTCACGGCATAGATCTCGCCCTTGAAGGCGCTTTCCAACAAGTTCTTCAGGGCTTTGCCGCCCGGTTTGTGAATGTCACTGGATGCACCGCAAATCACGATGCTTTTGGGATTGATCAGTTTTGGATTAATCATAATAGTTATTGGTATATAAATTTGTACTTTGTCAGAAAATTAGAATGCCAGCATCGCCTGCTTAAGGTCTTCGATCTTCTTTTGAAGTTCAACCTTGAGAGCTGGAATCTCGCTGCGTCTGTTCACTTTAGTGGTAACGCTGAAGTAGAACTTGATCTTCGGCTCCGTACCAGACGGGCGCACGGTCAGCTTGCTGCCATCCTTCAGGAAGAACTGAAGGACATTGGAACTGGGCAGATCCAACGGGCCGTTGGTGCCATAGCGATAGTCATAGTATTTCTGCAGCTGGACATCATGCATCTTGACAACCTCTACGCCGCCGATAGACTTAGGTGGTTTGGTGCGGAATTTCTCCATCATCTGTCGAATCTCACTCAAACCATCTTGGCCTTTCTTGGTCAACGAAAGCAACCCTTCTTGATACAAGCCATATTTATAATAGATGTCATCCAGAACCTCGGTCAGAAGTTTATGGTTCTCGCGATGGGTCACCTTATAGCAAGCGGCCATCTCGGCAATGAGGCAGCATGCAGACACAGCATCCTTGTCGCGTACAAAGTCGCCCACAAGATAGCCATAACTCTCCTCGCCGCCGACCAGGTAGGTAGCATCCTGTTCATGACTGCGGATAGTCTCGGCAATATATTTAAAGCCTGTCAGCACCTCATAGCAGTCGATATTATAATCGAGTGCAATAGCCTTGAGAAGGTCAGTGGTGACGATAGTCTTGACCACATACGGGTTTTTGATAGCGTGTCCCTCCTTGAGCTTGTTTTCCAACACATAGTTAAAGAGCAGGGTGGCTGTTTGGTTGCCGTTCATCAGCTGCATCTCGCCATTGGCATTCC
This sequence comes from Bacteroidales bacterium, assembly GCA_017650305.1. GTDB lineage: Bacteria > Bacteroidota > Bacteroidia > Bacteroidales > WCHB1-69 > F23-D06. The sequence goes on from JAGCFD010000058.1 coordinate 9,400, forward strand.
GCACGGCGATACCCACGCGGTCGGCATCAGGGTCGGTGGCCAGCACCAGATCGGCATTAATCTCATCGGCACACTGGAGAGCCAGTTTGAGGGCCTCGTGTTCTTCAGGGTTGGGATAAACAACTGTCGGGAAGGTGCCGTCGGGGATAGCCTGGGGCGCAACAACCGTCACATCCTTGAAACCATACATCTTCAGGGCTTGGGGAACAAGGGCGATACCCGTGCCATGCAGCGGGGTATAGACAATCTTCAGGTTTTTGCCTTTTTCGGATTTGGGCAGATGCAACGAGAGGCCTCGAACATGTTTCAGATAGATATCGTCTATCCTCTTTCCGATAACTTTCACCAGGTTAGCTTTGCGGCGCCACGAAACCATGCTGATGTCGGTGACTTTCTTCACCTCATCAAGCACCAGACGGTCATATGGGGCCACCAACTGACCGCCGTCATCGCCATACACCTTATAACCATTGTACTCCTTCGGGTTATGGGAAGCCGTGATCATGACACCGGCTTGGCAATGCAACTCCCGAACGGCGAACGAGAGTTCCGGAGTAGGACGTATATCATCAAACAGAAACGTCTGGATACCATTGGCAGAAAAAATGTCTGCCGATATCTGCGCGAACTCACGACTCATAATACGAGAATCGTATGAGATGACAATTCTGGGATTTTCTTTTACCGTTGCATTCATAAAGTTGGCAATACCTTGTGCAGCGGCGCCCACCGTGTATTTGTTCATACGGTTTGTGCCGACACCGATGATGCCGCGCATACCCCCAGTACCAAATTCAAGGTCACAATAAAAGGCATCCTCCAAAGCCTTGGGATCCTCTTTTTGCATTCTTTTGATTTCATCTTTGGTCTCTTGATCATAAGCTCCGTTAAGCCATGTCTCAATTCTGCGTTTTGTATTATCGTCCATAATGAAAGTGTTTAAAATCAAGATTGCAAAAGTAAAACTTTTATATCAAAAAACAAAGCATAGGACTGTAAAAGAATTAGAAAATAAAAGGTAATTATATACATGATGGCACAAATATGATTGTGAAAACAGAACCTCTTTATTTGAGAGTGTTATGCAAAGAGTGGATATCGTACTTTGTGACAAGTGTCAGTTTATCAGATAATTACGACCTTTAACTTTTCTCTTGATAGAAAAGTTACAAAAGATCAAGCCGACATGAATGCCGCCCGCGTGCTTTATGGGCAGATGCCTCCCTAAAGCTCCCTAAGATTAAATGAAAACGATTGGTTTTGCCGTTGGTCTCATCTTTGTTGTGCCATCATGTATATAACTTCCAAATAAAAAAGTACAAGCAGACTATGCAAATGAAAAAAAATATATATTTGCGCCTGCTTTTCGCATCATGCGGGAGTAGGGAGAAGGCCGAAAATCCCAAACAGAGTAAGCAAAACCTTTTTAACTTATAAAACATGGCATATAAAATTGATCAAATTGAAGGCATCGGCGGCGCTTACGCCGAAAAATTGAGCCAAGCAGGCATCAACACAACCGAAGAATTGCTGAACAAATGCGCAAAGCCTGCCGGCCGCACCGCCCTGGCAGAGGCCACCGGCATCAGCCCGAAACTCATCCTCAAATGGGCCAACCATGCCGATCTCTTCCGCATCAAGGGTGTGGCAGGACAATTTGCTGAACTGCTGGAAGCCTCTGGCGTGGACACCGTCAAGGAATTCCGCCATCGCGTGGCTGCCAACCTGCAACCCAAAATGGTTGAGGTAAACAACGTCAAAAACCTCTGCAATCGCGTGCCTTCCGTCAGCGAGTTAGAGAAGATGATTGACCAAGCCAAGGAACTCGACCCCATGATGGAGTACTAAACAGAACCCTGTTTATAACTCACTGAGTGCAAATTTCCTACACGGAGATGTCCAAACCGACATCTCCGTTTTGTTTCAAGCATCGGGAATACCATTGTAATCATCTGATTTATAGCATAAAAAAATAAATATCCGCATAGGTTGAATATTTAAAAAAAAAATGTACTTTTGCCGCTCTAAATTTACAGCAAAAAATTCAATCACAAATATCACAAATCAAGTAAGAAATGGCAAATCATAAGTCATCTATCAAAAGAATTAGAGCGAACGAGAAAAAGAGACTGGCTAACCGTTATTATTCCAAGACCATGCGTAATGCCTTGAAGGACATTCGTAACACTGAAGATAAGAACGAAGCCACCCAGAAGTTGTCTGCTATGACATCCATGATTGACAAGCTTGCCAAGAAGGGTATGATTCATAAGAATAAAGCGGCCAACCTCAAGTCTGGTTTGATGAAGAAAATCAACGCTCTCTAATCTAACAACGAAGGCTTCAACGCCTTCTTTTTTTTTTATAGCTCCATGGCGACAACCTTTCAATACTCCGTGCCAATCCAGGTCCGTATGAGCGACCTGGACCCTTTCGTGCATGTCAACAATGGCGCTCAGTGCCATTACTTTGACTTCGGACGGAGCAACTACCTGGAGCACGTGCTGGGGCTGACTATCGACTGGGCCACCTTCGACCTGGTGCTGGTGCATGTGGGTATGGACTTCAAAGACAGCATCGGCTTCCACGACCAGATCGTCTGCGAGTCCAGAGTCGTCAGCATCGGCCACAAGAGTTTCCGCATGGAGCAGCAACTGCGCGACCTGCGCACAGGCATTGTCAAGACCACCTGCGAGTGCGTGCTCGCCGGCTTCGACCGAACCACGCTCCAAGCCATCCCCATTCAAGAGGAATACAAAACAAAGTTTCGCGCTTTCGAACATTTAGATGATTAGCAAACAGAGAATTTCCGACATCCGCAAGCTGCATCAGAAGAAATTTCGCGATGCGGAGAGACGCTTCATTGTGGAAGGTCGCAAGAGCGTGGAGATGCTGCTGTCATCAGCCTTCGTCGTGGAGGAGATCCTGACCACCGAGGCTTTCCACGCGCAATATCCGGGACTCTTTCAAGGGCAGGCGGTGACCTTCGGTTCACCCACAGACTTGGAGCGCATCAGTGGCATGAGCACACCTCCGGAGGTGCTGGCCATCGCGTTACAGAAGCGCCCCGCCCCACCCTCTCCCAGCGGCAAGCAACCGTTGCTGGTCCTCGACCGCATCTCTGACCCGGGTAACCTGGGCACCATCATCCGCACCGCCGACTGGTTCAACATCCAACATATTGTCTGCTCCCCCGACTGTGTGGAGTTTTACAATCCCAAGACCATCCAGGCCACCATGGGTTCCTTCTGCTTTGTGGAGGTATCGTATCTGCCGCTTGTGCCATTTCTGCAAGAGGCCTCCCAGACGCGCCGCGTCTTAGGCACCTTCATGGATGGGCAGCCATTGGCCTCCATCGTGCCCCAGCCTGACGACATCCTCGTCATCGGCAACGAGTCGAACGGCATCACGCCGGAGGTGGCCGCCCTCGTCACAGAGCGCATCACCATCACGAAAGTCCACCCCGGGCGGCCTTCTGCGGAGTCGCTCAACGCCGCCGTCGCCGCTGGCATCACGATGAGCCAACTGTTTGGGAGATAGGTTATTTCCCGCTCTTTCTTCTGTTACATTCTTTGCACAACATCTGGCAATTCTCCGCCACGGTGCGCCCGCCTTCATGCCACGGCGTGATGTGGTCGGCCTCCATTTGTGACAACTCAAAATGGTGGCCACAATCGGCACAGACACCACCCTGTCGCTCATAAGCCGCCAACTTCTGCGCTTCCGTGAAGGCCCGTATAGACAAGTACTTTTCCTTTCGGGTAAGAACATAAGGATAGATACCCGTCTTCTTCGTCACGTCATCGTCCAGAATAAGACGACTCACCTCTTCGTCAACCATCAATGGATCAAGCATCTCATCTTTGTAGTTTTTATAGAGCATACCCCAATCCACTCCTTTCATGATTTTCTTTCGCTCCTTGTTCGGGCGGAAAGAAGTTTCCACCCAAGTGATGACAGCATGGAAAAACTGCCATAGTGGGGCCGCGCTCGCATCGTGTTGATGGTTCGACATATAGACCTCGACATTGCCATCTGAGATCCAAGAGATAGCGGTTTCTAGGTAGTCTTGGCGGATAGCGGAGCCTGTGAGGTAATCGCTGGCAATTTTGGCCGCTGGGGCGCCGCTCTTGCTGAAGTAGCGTTTGGCATCGCTCACCCAACTGCCCGCATAGACAGCATTGCGCAGTTCCTGTTCCGTCAGTTCTTCACCCGCTATATTGATGGTCTTGAACCATTTGAGCTTTTCGCTGTCGGTCCCGCTACAAATGTAAACCTGCAGCTCGTAATTCAGAATCTGCTCCTGCTCATCGGGCTGTAGGTTGTGAAAATAGCGAAAGTCAAAGGCAAAGTCGCCGTTTACGTACTGACAGATGGAGATGGTACGCTGCTGACCATCGATGATCTCGAAGGTGCCGTCCTCGCGCACGGCCCAGTACATTACATTGAGCGGGAATCCATGCGTGAGGGTGTCAATAACGGCATCGCGTTGTTTCTCCTTATAGACGAACTCGCGCTGGAAGGGCGGGCGCACATCGAGGCGACCACCGTAGGCGCGCACGCCATGCTCGTTATTGTCCAGATAGCCAGCTGTCAGCTCTCGGACAGTGATTTTATGTAGTTCGATTTGCATAATATGGATTATTTAGAGGGCGTGTGCGGCACGTCCTTGGGGTTATTGTATGGAATCTCGTCTTCAGCCGCCAAAGGCAACGTGTTTTCGGGTTGTTCGTAAGGTTTTGGATGTTCGCCCTGTAGAGACGCGCCATGGCACGTCTCTACAACATCCCCTGTCGGTTTGCGACGACGGATGAGGATGCGGGAATAAACCCTCTTACTATTCAAAACAGCACATCCACCTCTATCTTCAACGTGAGGAGTGTATGGTACTATGCCATAGAATTTATTGAGCCTGCTGTTTCCTGCACAAATTCCTATAATTTCAAATTGTTCTGGATTATATTTATCCATAAAAGTGATAGGAACACCTATAAAACCATCGTAATCCATAGGAATATCAACCGTTTTATCCACATTTATAGCATCATAATTATCATATTTTGGATAATCTTTAGGGTTATATGTTCTATATAAGATTAAATTTTCATGTCGCTTCTGTATTTCCAAATTAGTGAACCAGTTCACGCCTGAAACACGAATCATACCTGCTCGATGGTCACCAGCAGTTGCTGTGTCTTCATAACGGCTAAAAAAATGTCCAGCTCCGCCTTTAAAGCCATAACCCAACCAGATTTTGTTATCACGAATCAACGGAAAAAATTCTTTATTCGTAATTGCATTCTGATTACCGATTATCACAAACTTTTTCTCATACTTCATCAATTGTGCCACATATTCCCTGAATAGCGAGAACGGTGGGTTGGTGACCACGATATCGGCTTCTTTCAACAACTCAATGCACTCTTGGGAACGAAAGTCGCCATCGCCATTGAAATAGTGAATACCGATTTCCTCAGGATCAGGCACACGGTTGTTGTTACGGTCGCCGAAATACTCTAACCAAATGGCCCGGTCAGAATCGTTCTTTGAAAAAAGGTCACGGTTTTGGTTCTTATAGCAGGTAGTGATGAGCTTTTTTAGCCCTAACTGTTCAAAGTTGAAACTGAAATAGTGGAAGAAGTTGCTCACACGCGGATCATCGCAATTACACAGCACTATCTTATCCTTAAAATGCTGTTTGTAATGCTTCAACTCATTCTCGATATCCACAAGTTGTGTGTAGAATTCGTCTTTCTTGGCTTTATTTGCTGCATGAAGGTTTATGTTTCCAGCCATAATGATTGATAGTTTTGCAAGGCTATCAATCGCAGAACGGATAAAATGAAGCGTGGGCCTCGTTATCCGTTCGACAGGTGTCTACCAAACCCCCACGCCCAATAAGTACTACCCACGCTTGCTGCGCGAGCATTAGTACACTATTCTTGGCATGGGTATCTAACAACACCTACAAGATATTATTTCTGTGGTTCAATATTCGTTTGGTAGACTTTGTCGAACGCGAAATAATAGCTAATGCTTTGGTTTATAATATGTTATTTAAAAAATCTTACTTTGTGTTATCTCTATTAGTTTTTAATTCTTTTTCTAAAACGTCATATATGTACACCGGGCTTTGGAAATAAAGGCCGGTTTCCTTATTGCTCAGATTTTCGAAGGTCCTGGAATTGTAAAATGTATCCATCGCCTCCATAATGGACATTTTCCTCTTTTCCACCAACATCGTGATCACATCCCGTGCCGTACATTCGTTCATATAGTCCATCTCGCTCATATCCGCACCAGTTTTGAAATTGCTTTTTCCGTTCCGAAGAAATACTGGAATGTGACACCGTGCATATATTTGAGCCTTTCCAAAAAGACCTCCATATTTATATTATGCTCCAATAGGTTACGAACCTGAATACCAACTTTGTCATTCGCAATGGGGCCATAGACCACATCATAGGAATGAACATTTATATCTTGATCATTCGTCCTGTTTTTCAAGATGAACTCGGCCCATTCTTTGGAATACGTATCAAATCTTAAAAAAGACAAAGTGCCATCCATCAACAAATCCTCCTCAAATTGGTATGGAAGAACAACAGGTGCAGCCTTAAACTGCAAGGCTTTAAACATTGCTAATTTATAGGCTTGCTCGTAATTGTCTGACAGATAAAAGCCTTTGCCAAAATCCTTTCCTTTATTGGATTTTGACAAATCAATGACATCAAAATCAGTATATGTTCCGTGATACAACCTCATGACAGATAACCTCCGTTCCTTTTGCAGTAATCGGTCATGGCATTAACCATATAGGGAAAACTCATCGTATGGGCTATTTCATACTGATTCTCCAGAAAATCCAAAGCCTTGTACTGCCGTAGATAACAATACGTCTGCCGGATATTCAAATGATGATGCTGTGCAAACTCACCAATGAAAATCACGAGATATTCTATTCTGTCACGAAAATTCATAATAGCCAACGCTTTGATTTAAAACAAGTTCAAATAATAATTTGAAAACAATTCTCAATTATGGTTTTGCCGTTCAAAAAACAAGGGCAAATATAAAATTTATTCTGAAACAATCTACAGCACGTCAAGATGTTTTTCTTATCTTTGCAGCCCTCTAAAAAGAGCCTTGCAAGATAATGAAAGCGTACCGCGTCCTTATATTTATCATCCTTATACTCACAGCATTAGCAGCCATTTGCCACTTCTTCCCAAAGAATGGTGTGAAGATCGGAAATACGGAACTTCACTTCCCGACCATCAAAGATGTGCTGGTGGGCGACACGACCATCAAGAAGATCGAGGATGAAGTGCCGGAGAAGGACTCGGTGGAGATGGCCCGCATCAACAGTCTACGCGACACCTTGGAGCGATTTGAGAAAGCCGTGAAGGAAGGTGTAGGACATTTCTACTACCCCAATGATGACCTCACCTTCTACACTCCTCTTTTCCGCAAGTTAGAGAGTGCCAAGTCCAATGGTGAAGTTGTTCGCATTCTGCACTATGGCGATTCGCAGATCGAGATGGACCGTATCTCTTGCGACATTCGCCGTTTCTTCCAGAGCACCTTTGGCGGTGGAGGTCCGGGCCTCGTGCCTGTCATCCAATCCATTCCTTCTTTTGCGGTCAGTCAGAGCGCTTCCGGCAACCTGGTGCTGCACACCTCCTACGGCGAGGGCGCCCGCGCCAAGGGCAACTACGGCCTCATGTGCAAATGCTACCAGCTGACCGGCGGCGCCGTCTTCAACGCAGTGGCCTCACGCCACAAAGACACCGACGCTCGCATCAAGAAGTTCTCCACCATCACCATGCTCTACAACGACCGCAACGGTGACCTGTCGGCCACCCTCAGCGACCGCAGAAGCACATACCAAAACACGGCCAACTCCGCACAGACGGGCATCCATACTTTCCGCTGGCAGATGGACACCGCCACCTCCTCACTGCGCATCTCCATGCGCGGCAACGCCGACATCTACGGCATCTTCCTCGACGATGGTCCGGGCGTGGCCGTGGACAACATCCCGCTGCGGGCCTCCTCCGGCAACCAGTTCACCTTGATCACCGACACCCTGCTAAAGGCCTGCTACCGGGAGGCCAACGTCGGCATGATCATCATGCAATTCGGTGGCAACTCCGTGCCGGTCATCTACAACGACAAGTCGCTGAACAACTACCTCACCACTATCGAGCGCCAGATCCGATACGTCAAACGGGCATGTCCCGGAGCTACCATCCTCTTCATCGGCCCGTCCGACATGAGCAAGAGACAGGGTGGCGCCATGCGCACCTACCCGATGCTGCCACGCCTCATCGACAGCCTGCGCACCATCGCCCTGCGCAACCAGGCCGCCTATTGGGACATCTACGAGGTGATGGGCGGAGAGAACTCCATGGTCTCCTGGGTCCACAGCGGACTGGCTGGCCCCGACTATGTGCACTTCACCCCAGCTGGAGCCCACCGCGTAGGCCGTACCCTGGCGAACAACTTCGCCACTGCTTACGAGTATTACTGCAGTCGCAAAAAAATTTCCCAAGAACAACACAAGTAACCATGAAACAACACCGAACACTGATTATTCTTTTAGCACTGCTGCTGCTTCACCTTACAGGTTTCGGGCAGGTGGACATCACAGCGGAGGACTCCATCCCGCCAATCCCGCTGGTGACGGACACAGTGTTAACCATTGACAGCAGCAATGTGATCATCAGCGACACCGACATTGTGGAATACTCCGGCGTTGAGGACCCCTTTATCCGCTACGACCTCAACCATCTGGAATGGGGTCGCGACAGTATGAACCTGGTCCATTTCTTTGACCGGCTCAGAGAGGTCATGGAGACCAAACAGGGCAATATCCACATCGTTCATCTCGGCGCTTCACACGTGCAGGCGGGCACCTTCACACATCGCCTGCGCACGAACCTGCTGGACGAATATGGCGGTCCGCCCGCTGAGCGTGGCTTCATCTTCCCCTACTACGCCGCCGCCAGCTGCAACAATCCTAACGACTACAAGATCAGCAAGCGCGCCAACTTCAACCTTATTCGCAACGTCTATCAGAACTACACCTTCCCCTTGGGAGGAAGCGGCATCGCCGTTTGGTGCTCCGACACCGCCAACAGCATCACCGTCAAGATGAACGCCCCAGGCTACGACTTCTACGCCGACACTATCATCCTCCTGGGTGCCACGCACGGATGGCCCATTGATCCGATCTTGCAATACGATACCATCTACCATTTCCCCGACTCCGAGGACCTGGCCCACGACCGCTACTTCTACTACCCCATCAAACCGGTTCGGGACTTCACCATCCACTTCCCGTGCAGCGCCCGCGACACCTTTGTGGTGGAAGGCATCCTGTTGCGCAATGGTCGCTCAGGCATCACCGTCTCTTCCATTGGCGTCAATGGAGCTCAGGTAACCTCTTATCTACGGTGCAAGAACTTTGTCCGCGACTGGGAGCTCATCAAACCCGACCTCGTCATCTTCGGCATCGGAGTTAATGACGCCTACGGCTCCACCTTTGACTCTCTGGCCTTCAAAAACAACTACCTGAAACTGGTGGCACGCATACGCGAAGTTAATCCCGACTGCGCCTTCATTTTCATGTCCAACAACGACACCTGGAAGAAAGGCAAGAAAGGCAAGTATTATGTCAACCCAACCGGCCCGGCCGTCAGCGACGTGATGCACCGGTTGGCCAACCTCACCGGTGGCGCAGTCTGGGACCAATTCAACATCATGGGCGGTCTGCGCTCCATGAACACTTGGCGAAAGAAAGGACTCGCCCAGAAAGACTATGTGCATTTCACCGCAGCTGGATACCAACAACTCGGCGACCTTCTTTTTGAAGCTATTATTAACGAAATTAGAAGACCATAAGGATGACCTGGGATAATCTGAAGATATTTCTGCACAACATTTTCTCCTTCAACGAAGCATATCCGCTGTTGTTCACCCAATTCAACTTCTGGGCTTTCTTCGCACTCGTATTCGCCTTCTTCACCATCTTTCATCGCAAGAGACTGCTGCGCAACGCCTTCCTATTCTTCGCCAGCGTCTTCTTCTACTATAAGACCAGCGGCCTCTTCGTGCTCATCCTCATCTTCGACATGTTCTACAACTACTTCATCGGCATAAAGTTGGACAAGTCGTCACGACAAGGGGTGCGCAAGACCTATATGATAACGGGCGTGGTGCTGAACCTCGCCATCCTCTGCTATTTCAAATACGCCTACTTCTTTACCGACGCTTACAATACGATGGTCGGCAGCGACCGCGAAGTCATCAACTGGTTAGCGCAGTGGACCAACGACCTGACCGACAAGGACTATTTCGATGCCTCCAAGATCTTGCTGCCGGTGGGCATCTCCTTCTATACGTTCCAGAACATCAGTTACGTGGTGGATGTCTATAGAAAGAAGGTGGCGCATGTGACCAACCTGCTGGACTTCGGCTTCTACGTCTCCTTCTTCCCGCAGCTGGTGGCGGGACCCATCGTGCGTGCCGACAGTTTCGTGCCGCAGTTATACAAGCCCTTCTCGCTCAGCAAACGACAATTCGGCATTGCGGTCTTCTGGATTCTTAACGGACTGGCCAAGAAGCTGATCATGAGCGACTACTTAGCCGTCAACTTTGTGGATCGCGTCTTCAACAACCCCTCGTTGTTCACACCTTTTGAGAACCTCTCGGCACTCTTCATCTACTCCTTGCAGGTGTATGCCGACTTCTCCGGCTATACCGACATTGCCATCGGCGTGGCCATGTTGATGGGTTTCCACCTGCCCAAGAACTTCAACTCGCCTTACAAGGCCACCAACCCGGGCAACTTCTGGAAGCGCTGGCACATCTCGCTCTCCAACTGGCTGAAGGACTATCTCTACATCCCGTTGGGTGGCAACCGCAACGCCACCTTCGGCACCTACTTCTGCATCCTCTTCATCGCCTTCGTCATCATCATGCTTACCAAGAGCGCTATCATCACCTCCATCATCGTCACGTTGGCCGTGGTGCTGACCATCATATCCATAGCCTCCAAGAAAGCGAGGTTAGTCATCAGCACCAACCTCAACAACATGAACACCATGTTGTTAGGCGGTTTATGGCACGGCGCCTCCTGGAACTTTATGATCTGGGGTGGACTCAACGGATTGGGCATCATTGGCTACAAGATCTGGCGGCGCTGCGGCAACCTGATGAAGCCGCTCATCATCAGCAGCATCTTCGTCATCTTCATGATCTGCAACCGCTTTTTCCCCGCGCCCATCCTGCGCATCGCCTGCGTATGGACAGGTGCGATGACCGCCGGCACGCTCATCAAATCTTCCTACACGCTCATCTCTCCCAAACACGATATACCCTGGCTTGACAAGGTGTGGGGCATCGCCCAGACCTTCGTCTTCATCACCTTCACCCGACTGTTCTTCCGGTCGGGCTCCAACCTCGACCCCGCCTTGGCCAACGAGACAGCCTGGAACACCGCCAAGAGCATGGTCAACAGCATCGGCAGCATCTGGAATACCGCTGTAATCCCCGACATCCTGCACAACTACCGTGGCGTCTTCATCCTGTTCGTCCTCGGCATGATCATCCACTGGCTGCCCGACCGCTGGAAACGCTGGTACCGGATAAACTTCGCCCTGCTGCCCGTGTGGGTCATCGGCATCATCGTGGTGGTCACCATTTTCGTGCTCTACCAGTTCGTCACCGCCGACCTCCAGCCCTTCATCTATTTCCAGTTCTAAGGGGGAAATATATGGATAAAAGCTTTATTTGCCCTTTCTGCAATGCATCCATTTCAAAACCCGAGGAGAAGAAAACAGATGTGAACATATCCGTGAGGATGCTGGCTGATTGTATGGAAGATAAAACCGACACAGTGGCATTGGTTAGTGCCGACAGCGATCTCATCCCTCCCCTGGAGTTCATTCAACAGTTATTTCCACAAAAGAATATTAAGGTGTATTTTCCCCCGACAAACTACAGCAATGACATTAAAGATAATTTATTGCATCATCGGAGCAAACCTGTCCTAATGAAAAACAACCTTCCAAGATTCTTGAACTCCATCATGGAGGATTTGGTTACAGATGGGAACAAATCTTTCAGCATTCCTGAAAAGTGGAAGAAGATGTCAGAATGAGCAAATCGCCATAGCATTCTCTCTCTTAAAAAATCACAAAAAACAAGAATCTAAGTAGAACGGAATCTGTCAGGATTAAGCAGTCCTGTCTATTTTTTTCACAGTCGCTGTAACAACCACCCCTTCTCTCTCGTCTTAAAGATCGAAATCGATTCCGATTTTCCCATTATCTTTCTAATCCTTAAAATCTATCATCATGAAAAAGCTGTTGTACGTATTCTCCCTCACATTCCTATCTTTCAGTGTGTTTATCTCATGTGAGCATCCGGACGATCCCGTTCCGGCGAATGAGAGTGAGCTCCCGGGTGCTCTGAAGGGAGCCTTCTCCATCAGCGCCACCCAGAAGGTAGTCTTTGCCCAAGGAAACCTGCAGTACCAGGCCAGCACTGGTCTCTGGCGTTTTGCAGAAAAGCAATACCAGATGCTGGGCGAGAGCAATACGCACACCTCCGCCACCTACAATGGCTGGATAGACCTCTTTGGCTTCGCCACCAGTGGCTGGGACAACGGAAACACCTACTACCATCCTTACGATATTGCCATCTGCGGATGCAACTCCTGCGGATACGAATATGGCCCCACAGATGAAGATCACAACTATGATCTCGACTTGGTGGGCGACTATGCCAATGCCGACTGGGGTGTATACAATGCCATCAGCAATGGTGGCAACAAAGCCGGCTTATGGCGTTGCCTTACCAAAGAAGAGCTCCAGTACCTCATCACCCAGCGTCCCAATGCCCAAGAGTATTGTTACCATGCATCCGTGGACACCATCCATGGAGTGGTGCTCCTTCCCGACGACTGGGTCCGGCCGACAGACATTGACGCATCCAACCATCAATACACTACCGAGCAGTGGAAGAAGATGGAAGAGGCAGGGGCTGTCTTCTTGCCAGAAGCGGGCATGAGACACGAACAAGAGGTGTGGGTCTTCAACAAGTCGGGGTACTATTGGACCTCCACCGCCATCGGCGGATTCACGCCGGATGCCGCATACGCGCTCAGCATCTCCCATGCCAACGGGGTGGTCTCTTATTATGGACGGCCCACGCGCTATTACGGATGCAGCGTGCGCTTAGTGCACGAAATGCCGTAAGCATCTTCGCTTACCGCCGCATCGGGAAAAAGCAAAGACCTATAGGTCGCGCTTTACCCTTCAATTCTATCAGGCTCCTCCAAAACCGACACAAAAATAATTGTCCTGTAGTTGCAGCTTTTTCAATAAAAAAACTATTTTTGCTGCAATTACTAAACAAGATTATGAAGAAAAACTTTTTGAGAATCTTGATGGTGACTTGTTTGTGTGCCATGGCCGCCTCTTGGTGTCTGGGACAGAACGTGCATATTTACGACACCTCCAATTCGGGCCTTGTAGACAATGACCTTTGGGCCATCGTGGTGGACAATCACGGCAACAAATGGCTGGGGACCTTGAAAAGCGGCTTGATCAAATTCGACGGCAAGACATTCACCGTTTTCAACAAAGAAAACTCTGTCATCAAAGGCGATTGCGTGACGACACTGTTTATGGACTCCAAAGGAAACCTGTGGGCGGAGTTTTCTCGTCCTGAGGAAGGCATCGTCAGGTATGACGGCACCGACTGGAAGGTCTTTACCGCTGCCGATCTGGGTGTGGAGAGCATCAATGTGGGCGACATCCGCGAAACGCCCGACGGCACCCTATGGTTCGCCTTCCCCGGCAAGGCTGTGATTTACAAAGACAGCGCCTGGTCCACCTTTAAAATCCCCTACAACAACATTCTCTGCTTGGATGCCCGGGAGGACGGCACCATAGCGGTGGGCTGTGACATGCAACTTCTCATTTACGCGAACGGAAAATGGAAAAAATACACAGAGAAGAACTCTGAGCTGCAATTGGGCACCATCCGCGGTCTGAAGTTCCGTTCCGACGGGGCTCTGATGATCGGTTACGGCGGCGGTTTCGGCAACGGGGGTTTTTCCGTGTTGAGCAACGACTTCACCGCGTGGACCCACTACAACAAATTGAACTCTCGAATCCCCGATCACCAGATACAAGACTTCGAATATGACGGCAAAGTCTATTGGATGGCTTCCAACAACGGATTAGTGAAAATGGACGGCACTGAAATCTCACCCATATTTTTCAGAACTGGGATGTATAAAAATGTGATCCTCGACATTGCCCTGGAAGGTAACACCTTATGGGTGGCCACTAATTTCGGCTTGGTCCGATACAAACCGTGAAAAGCAATATGGTTTATATCAACGATCATACGGAGGAATTGGATATTGCTGCAGCCTTGGCAAAAGTATCCCCACAACGACGCGAACAGGCGTTGAGATTTCGTTTCGACGCAGGACGGCGTCTTTCCCTGTCCGCATACCTCCTGTTGATGGAGGGACTGGAAAAAGAGTACGGCATCACAGAGCCTCCCCTTTTAGGATATAGCCCTGAGGGGAAACCGCTTCTTGTCCACCACCCCGACATTCACTTCAACCTCAGTCATTCCGGAACCGTGGCATTGTGTGCTATCAGCGACCAGCCGGTAGGGGCAGATGTGGAGGTGCCTCGCAAAATCTCTCCTGAGTTGATCAGTTACACGATGAGTGACGAAGAGCAACAGCAGATCAACACCTCTCCGGACCCCATCATGCAGTTTCTTTATTTCTGGACTCGGAAAGAGGCCCTGCTCAAACTCACCGCCAAAGGCCTTCGCCATGATATGAAGAAAGTACTGGAAGAAGTGGAGCACTATCATTTTGAAACCATACAGACTGAAAAATACATCTATTCCGTTGTAAAACACCGTGAATAGTTTTGATAATAGTTGTAAACCATCATTAGAGAAGAGTATGCTTGATTATCACCACAGAATTACCCGATGGATATTGCTTGTCTTCGTCATCCTGACAGCAGTCGATTTGCAGGCTCAAGTAGAAGCAATCGATTCTTTCCCACCCTATCCTGACAACGAGTTTTCCATCAGCGCCAAGATGGCCACCCGTGGCGAGTTGCGTCATGGCGGATTTAACCCCGACAGCACCGACAACAACCGGACTTCCATGTTCATCATGGGACAATACCGGATTGATATCGGATACAAACGCTCCTCTTGGTTTGAACTGAAGCTTGCGCCACAAATGTCAGGCGTCTGGGGACAGTCCTCCATCAGTCTGACACTTGCTGAAGCTTGGGCCCAGATGAGATCCAGAGTCGGCGTCTTTGCCAAAATTGGACGGCAAACGCTGGAGTATGACGACGAGCGCATCTTGGGTTATGATGACTGGACCATGACAGCCCCCACCCATGACGTGCTGAAATTCGGGTACGAGGGACATGGCCACAAAGTCCACGCCCTCCTCGCTTATAACCAGAATCCGGAGAACCAGATGACTGGAGGCAACTACTATTCTGGTGGCATCCAACCGTACAAAACCATGCAAACCCTTTGGTATCACTATGAGACACCCAAGTCCTTTTTCGGTATTTCTCTCATCGGCATGAACATCGGCATGCAGAGTCTGAACTTGAATGTTCCGAACAAAACCTTCTACCAGCAACTGGTCGGCACCTATGTGACCTTGAAGCCGAAATTCGTCACCTTGGAAGGTGCTTTCTACTATCAGATGGGCAAGGAAGAATATGGGATCCCTTTGGATGCATTCATGGGGAGTGGCACGATCAAAGTGTCTCCGAGCAAAATCTACACCCTCTATGCCGGATACGACTACCTGAGTGGCGACAAATATTTTGCTGTGCCCTCTGAAGGGTCCATAGGACTTGTTTATCACGACAAAATCAGAGGTTTCTGTCCCATCTTCGGATCGCACCATGATTTCTACGGAGCCATGGATTTCTTCTATCTAAACAGTTATGTCTCCAACTTCACCCCTGGGTTACAAAATCTTTATACCGGAGCCTCCGTGAATCCTATCCAGAACTTGAACCTCAACGCATCCTACCACTTCTTTGCCATCGCTACCGACCTCGACTATTTGGACAAACCGTTGGGACATGAGCTGGAGTTATCGGCTTCCTACACCTTCGCAAGATTCATCAAGGTGGCAGCTGGCTACTCTTTTATGCGGGGCACCAAGACCATGCAGGTCCTCCAACACCTCTCTGAAAACCGACAACTGCACTGGGGATGGGTCATGCTGTCCGTCACCCCGACCATCTTCACCCATGCGTGGACCGACAAGAAGAATCTTTAGCTATTGGCTATGGCGTCTGTGTAGAACTGTGTCCCCCACGCTTATTTGACAACCCTCCACTCGCCTGGCTGGAGATCTTCCAAGCCGAGGTCGCCGATTTGGACGCGGATGAGCCGCAAGGTGGGGAAGCCGACCGCGGCGGTCATGTGCCGCACTTGGCGGTTCTTGCCCTCGGTAAGGGTGAGGCGCACCCAGCTGGTGGGGATGTTGGCGCGATAGCGGATGGGCGGCACGCGTTCCCAGAGGTCTTCCGGCGGTAGCGCCCGCTCGGCCTTGCAGGGACGGGTGCGGTAACCCTTGATGACGACCCCTTTGGCCAGTTGTTGCAGGGCTTCGTCTGTGATTTCGCCATCCACTTGGGCGAGGTAGGTGCGCGGGTGGGCGTTCTTCGGGTCCAACAATCGTTTGACCAGCCGTCCGTCGTCGGTCAGCAGCAGGGCACCCTCGCTGTCGTGGTCCAGCCGCCCCGCAGCATAAACGCCGGGCGGAAATCCGAACTCGTTAAGGGCACGGTGCCCCGCCTCAGGGGTGAACTGGCTCAGCACGCCGTAGGGTTTGTTGAAGAGGATGACCATAGTTGGTTATTTTGGGTGGCAAAGATAGGAATTAATCTTCTTATCCTTCATTATTTTTTATATTTTTGTTGCGTGTTTTAGGGGTATTCATTTGAGTTATTATCTGTTCTCTTTTAGCGCAATTATTTATGACTATGAAAAAAGGAGTATTGTTCTTGATGGTTTTACTACTGGGTGCAGGATCACTTTGGAGCCAACGCATCTATTCCACCAATTATCGTTCCGAGGCAAAAGTGAAGGTGTATGTGACCAAATACCGTTCGGAAGCGGATCTCATTGTCTATAAAACGGACTATAGAAGCGAGGCGTCAGACAATAAGGGCATTTGGTATTTCACCCAGTATAAGAGTGAGGCCCAGAAGATTATCTATTTTACGGATTATTCGTCCGAAGCGGATGTGAAAGTGTATTTCACCCGATATAAAAGTGAGGCGGGCTGGAAGAACAAGGCCAAGCAGCACCTGTTTTACTAGTTCCATTGTGCTTTCGTGTCATAAAACGACCAAAGGTAAAGACCACACCACAGGTGTCCCCACCATTCAGAAAAAACTGGCAAAAAGCGGTTCTCCCCATGCCACCTTCGAGACCACGGATGACCGATTGACGTTCCTCATCAACATCCCTGTCCATCCCGGCTGTGATAACAAACTGCTTCAATTAGATGCCCCAGGACAGGTTTCTATCCCAGAGGGTACATTTGTCAACGGAATAATCTTGAAAAGTTGTGAATTTTATGGTTGTGATAATCTTGAAAAGTTGTATATTTGCATTCTAGATAATCTTGAAATAATGGTGCTACTTTTATGAAAAGAAAGATTTACAATAAGTTATTAGAGTGGAAGAACACACAAAACGGTGCGACCGCCGTGTTGATAGAAGGAGCGCGGCGGATTGGCAAAAGTTACATAGTGGAGGAGTTTGCCCGTAACGAATACGATTCATATCTGCTCATTGACTTCAACAAAGCCGACAAGGTGGTTTGGAGTTGGTTCGACACGCTGATGGAGGATCTCGACACATTGCTGATGAACCTGCAAATCCATTACGGTACGCGACTCACCCCGGGCAAATCGGTCATTGTTTTCGACGAGGTACAGCTTTGTCCGCGCGCTCGAGCGGCCATCAAATATTTAGTGGCTGACGGCAGATTCCATTATATTGAAACGGGGTCGCTTGTCAGTATCAAGAAAAACGTTCGCAACATTGTCATTCCTTCCGAAGAGGAGGTAATGCCGATGTTTCCGATGGATTTTGAGGAATTCCTTTGGGCGATGGGCAACGATATGCTCATGCCATACATACGGCAATGTTTCGAAAAACGCCAACCGATGGGCGAGCTTCACCGCAAAGCCGTTGAATATTTCCGCACCTATATGATTGTGGGAGGAATGCCCCAAGCAGTCCAAGCTTTTGTGGACTTTAAGGATTTTGACAAAGTGGACCAAGTAAAACGGGGTATTTTGCAGGTATATGTCAACGACATATCCAAATACGCCGCAGGTTTGGAACACAAGGTGAAAAACATTTTCGAACAGATTCCCGCCCAATTGCAAAAACACGAGAAAAAATTCCGTTTGTCGGCTTTGGAGGCTGGTGCGGCCTACCGCGATTATGACGACGCCTTCTTTTGGCTTGCCGACGCAGGTGTCGTAAACATCTGTTACAATTGCACTACACCCAACGTGGGACTTCGCCTCAACATGGAACGGAACACTCTCAAGTGCTATATGGGTGACACGGGCTTACTTATCTCCCACGCTTTTGACGAAAACGGCAAAGTACCTGTGGAACTGTATCAGAAACTGTTGTTGAACAAATTGGAGGTAAACCAAGGAATGCTTGTGGAGAACGTTGTCGCACAAATGCTTGCGGCAAGCCAGCACAAACTCTACTTCTATAGTAATTCCAGTCGCGAAGACGCAAGCGAACGAATGGAGATAGATTTCCTTACGGCCAAAAGTAAATTGACCTCCCGACACAACATCACGCCCATAGAAGTAAAGTCCTCGCAACGTTACACGCTTTCCTCCTTGCGCAAATGTATGGAGAAATTCGGAGAATATCTCACAACTCCTATCGTGCTGCACGGAGCCGACCTGAAAGAAGAGAACGGCATGCTATTTCTCCCGCTGTATATGGCACCTTTGTTATAATGATTTGTCCCGTTTCTATCCCGGTTAAAAAGAACGTAGGGGCGAAGGATTTTTCGCCCCTACATGGTTGCGGAGAGAGAGGGATTCGAACCCCCGGAGGTGTGACCCTCAACGGTTTTCAAGACCGCCGCATTCGACCGCTCTGCCATCTCTCCGTTTGAGGGCGCAAAAGTACATTTTTTTTTAACATTCCCTAATCTGCCATGCAAAAAACATGCAATTAATTGAATGCAAATAACTTATTTAGCAATTCGAGTCACCAACCCTTGATTGGTCACTAACAAGGAATCATCTAAGCAGAAACATTTCCGAAGATTTTCAGGGGTCAAGACCGCATGTGCCTCATCATGCGCCAGCACCCTGCCCGACCTCATCAACAAGGCCTGATGAGCATACTCTATGGCCATGGTGAAGTCATGAATCACAATAACAATGGTGACCTTTTCCACCTCATTCAACTCCGCCAAGATGTCCATAATTTCAAACTTGTGCGAGACATCCAAATTGGAGAGAGGCTCGTCAAGGAGCATGATGGGCGTCTGTTGCGCCATGGCTCGGGCAATCAACGTACGCTGTAGCTCTCCTCCACTCAAAGCACTGATATTCCGGTCTCTATATTGCGCAATATGACACTTCTCCAACATCTGCATCACAATTGCCTCGTCTTCTGCCGACTGCATCTGCCAATGCTTCTGATAGGGATTGCGACCCATCAGCACCATCTCGTAAACAGACAAGTCAAAAATCGTGTCCTGATGTTGCGGCACAAAGGAGACATTTCGGGCAAACTCTATCGGACTATAGTCGTAAATATCACGGGCTCCGACTTGAATACGACCCGAGGTGGGATTCAACAGCCCAGCCATGCATTTCAACAATGTGGTCTTGCCTGAACCATTAGGACCTACCACCGCACAAAACTCGCCCTCTTCAAATGTGACGGACAGATCTTGAAAAATAGGCTGCTGATTATACTGAAAATCAATATGTTCTATCTCAATTCGATGCATTCTTTAAAAAAACGACTCCAAGTTCTCGGTATCAAAATAGTGTATGATTTTCTTTTGGGAAGGAGATATTGTGGGACACGCACATGCGAACAACTGTCGCAAAAATTCAGCAACAGCCTCCATGGACTTGAGCGGCACGGTACGGTTCTTGTACTGCTTGGCCATACAAAGTGCAATGTTTTGGTACTTGTCTGCACGATGCAAGAAGGTATTGCTCTTGAATTCGTCCAAGATATTGACAATAATTGTCTGCAAATCACCCTCTTCCTCCTCATTGTTGGGTGTTCCATTAACAGCGAAGTGCGTCATATCAATTTTCTCCAACTCATAACCCAACTGCTGGAACTCAGTTCTCAAGGAGTCAGCCAAATCGGCTTGGGCAGGTGTTAATGTGACGGTGGCGGGAAAAAGACTCTGCTGAACGTTAATAGGCGTGTCCATCAGAGCTTTGATGTTGCGGTCGTAGAGAATGCGTTCACGGGCGGCGGCCACGTTAATCACCATGGCACGCTCGTTAAGCATCAGGAATAGATAGCGGTCCTGCATCACGAAGAAAGGGAAGTTGTCGGGCAACTCCTCCTGCTTGATCTCGCCAGTCTGGGGATTCAAGTTAGCCTCCAACTGTTCCGGCTCCTGATTCCGAATATGTTCCGTCTTCAGGCCTTCGAGGAAATTGTTCCAGCTGACAGGGTTGGCACGTTCATTCCATTGGTATGGATGAGGTTTTCCGCTGGATGATGTCCTTGATTGCGGCACTGCATCAAACGGGTTGTAGTTCGGATTATGCTCCACCGTCGGGATGACAATAGGACGATCCGCCGGCTTTTGAGGGAGCTCGAAGATCGGGTCCAGATCAAAATCTATCTGCGGCGACAGCGCCATGGTGCCCAAACTCTTCTTGACAGCCGCATGCACAAAACCGAACAACAGCTTGTCGTCCTGCAACTTGACCTCCACTTTGGTAGGGCTCACATTGATATCAACATTGGCAGGGTCCACCTCCACGGCAATAAAGTACGCTGGACGGTAGCCTTGCGGAATCAACTGTGCATAAGCCTGTTCCACAGCATAGTTCAGCAACGGATGACGCACATAGCGATTGTTGATGAACATATACTGTTCGCTCTTCTTCTTTTTGGCATTCTCCGGCTTGGCAATAAAGCCATAAATATTGACAATATCTGTCTTTTGGTCAACAGGATAGAGTTTGTCCTTGAATGAGTTCCCAAAGATATTGATGATACGCTGTTTCATATTCGTGGGTGAGAGATGGTAGATCATCTTTCCATTATGATACAGCGAGAAAGCGAGTTCGTGATGAATCAGCGCCACGCGATAGAACTCTTCTTCCACATGGGTCATCTCCACATTATCGGACTTCAGGAAATTGCGACGCGCGGGGACGTTGAAGAAGAGATTCTTCACAGCTATGGAGGTGCCGTCTTGTGTGGCGCAATGCTCATGGCTTTTCACTTCCGCGCCTTCAATGGTCACAACTGTGCCCACTGCATCCTCAGCCTGCTTGGTTTTCAGCTCCACATACGCGATGGCAGCTATAGAGGCGAGCGCTTCACCGCGAAAACCCTTGGTCTGTATGCGATAAAGGTCGTCGGCCGAACGCAGTTTCGAGGTGGCATGGCGTTCAAAACAAAGGCGAGCATCGTTGAAAGACATGCCTTTGCCATTGTCAATGACCTGAATCAGCGTGCGTCCCGCGTCCTTCACAATAAGCTGTATCTCCGTGGCTCCCGAGTCCACAGAGTTCTCCAACAGCTCCTTCACCACCGAGGCAGGGCGCTGAATCACCTCGCCTGCCGCAATCTGATTGGCCACCACATCAGGCAGCAATTTAATAATGTCACTCATACGCGCGGAGATGCTATGTTAAGCGAAAAACTTGAAGAAGACAAACGCCAGCACAAGCGCGAAGAAGACGATAGTGATGATGGGCAACCATGCAAACTTATTGTCATTGGCATGATGACGACGCTTGTTGCTCCACTCCCGATGCAACTTATTGGCAAAGTCCGTCTGCTTGTCACCGGTGGACCTTTCTTCATCAGGATCATAAAAACGGGGTTTATAGTTGAACTCCCGTGGTTCAGGTTTTTCAAATCCAAAAAAGCTCATAATTCATTTTTTTAGAGAGTGCAAAGATACATATTTAATTTTAGGATACCGGACATTCATCAAAAAAA
This sequence comes from Bacteroidales bacterium, assembly GCA_017650305.1. Lineage (GTDB taxonomy): Bacteria > Bacteroidota > Bacteroidia > Bacteroidales > WCHB1-69 > F23-D06. The sequence continues at coordinate 31,702 of JAGCFD010000058.1, forward strand.
AGATACCTCCCTAAAAAATCTGAAAGATTGTTCTTTTCTCTACCCGCTTTTTTATACTTTTGCCGCCTGAACTTATTTATTGAAAAAAAATGCTTGTCATGAAAAACACCATCCGAATCATGCTTACATGGCTGTTTCTTTCAGCCCTACTCTGTCTTCAGGCACAGATTCCCGACTTGGACGCCAAATATGCGACAGAAATGCTGAAGCCCGGCACGCCCGCACCCGACTTCACACTCCAGACTCCCGATGGCAAGACCCTACAATTCAGCGATTTTGCCAAAGGAAAGTATGTCATCATCGACTTCTGGGCCTCCTGGTGCCCCGACTGCCGCAAAGACATGCCCGAGGTTATCCGGATGTACAACAAATGGCACGAAATGGGCGTGGAGTTCCTCGGCGTCTCCTTCGACACCGACAAGCAGAAATGGACGGATTACATTGCCCAGTCCGGCGTTCCCTACCCTCAGGTGAGCGAGCTGAAACGGATGAACCAGTCGGATGTGGCCAAGGCCTACGGCGTGCGCTGGATCCCCTCCCTCTACCTCATCGGCCCCGATGGCAAGGTGCTGGTTAGCACGGTATTGTCGTATAAGATTGAGAATATGCTGTACAAGAATTTCGTGGAAAGTGTTGCGCTCCCGTTTCTTGGAAAATATGACACGATTGCGATTGACGGCAGCAAGGGGAAGTTATGGGCCCGATTGTACAAGCCAGAACTGAAGGCAGGGCAACGATGCGATCTCGTCATCCTGTGCCACGGGCTCAACTGCGACCATGACTTCTCACTAACGCGGCGTATCGCCTACTATCTGGAAAACAACTTCGCAGTTCTGGAATTCGACTTCAACGGGCATGGCAAGAGCGAGGGCAAGTTTGTGGACATGACCATCCCCAACGAGATGGAGGATTTGGAACAGGTGATCGCCTACGCTCAGGACTTGCGGTTTGTGGACGACATCGCTTTGGTGGGCCACTCGCAAGGCGCGGTGGTAGCCGCGATGGTGGCGGGCAAGCATCCGGAAGACATCAAGGCTCTGGTGCTCTTGGCGCCGGCCTCCTCGGTTCGCGATGACGTGGTACGCGGCAAACTCTTCGGCATCGACTTCGATCCCCTCGACATGCCCGACAGTCTCGCGCTCAACAACGGCATCGCCCTCGGATACAGATACTTGAAGACAGCCTCCACCCTACCCATCTTTGAGACAGCGGCCAACTACCACGGCAACGTCTGCATCATCCATGGCAATGCTGACCGCCTGGTACCCTACACCTGCAGCGAGCATTTCCACCAGATATGGACCAACAGCGAGTACCACCTGCTCAACTACTACGACCACAACTTCACCGTCTGCCCGTACCGTCCGGCGGAGATTACGAATGAATACCTGCTAAGGGTGATGCGATAATCATCACATATCCCCTGACCATCCATGACCCAAATCCCAATGTTCATCATAGACAAACTCAAAATAGGGCAATGAAAACTCCTTTTCCAAGAGTTCGGTCAGTTCTTCTTTGATGGGGTCAGCCCATTTCCCAACTAGAACTATGAACTTGTTGATATTCCAAGCTACTCTTCCTCGGGGAACTTGGGTATAATCGCCTTTGAACTTTGTTTCCTCGTGTGTTGCCTGCGCACGGAAATATTCTTTCGCCCAAATCTGACGGTGCAGTTTCGGGTAGTTAATGAAAGGCATTCCCTTTTCAGCGGCTTCTTCTACCATTTTAGGGGTAAGTTCTTTTTTACAGACTCCGAAAAAGGAATGGTCTTGCATATCGTACCAGAATATACCCACGCACGGCATTTGCTCATCAAAAGCTTTCATGCTCTCCATTTGCGCCGCACGGTCTTTGTCGGACAACTTATTCATCATAATATCTATAGTTAGGCAATAATTTTTTCTGACCGCAAAAATAACAAAAAAAACACCATTACATCTATTTTACAAGCGATCAAAAAACTTATCAATGGACGTAGATGAAAGTATACCAAAAGAGGCCACGAATTCGCGGCCTCTTTTGGTGTTTAGCAATAATGGAACTATTCCATATCGGCTCTTGCCACAGCGTCTTTGTAGTACTTCTGGTTGATGAAGACATCTTCCTTGTACGGGTTGATGTGACGCTTTTTGGATTGGGCAATGATGTAACACAGGGCGATGATATTGGTGATAAGAGCCAGGGCGCTGATCACGGTCATCATGGTCGGGTTGCCGGCCACGGTCTCCACAGTGGTGCCCACAGCGGCAGCCTCACCGCCAGCAGCGGCATAGATCTCCGTGATGGTATCGATGCCGTTGGGGTATTGCACGGGAAGCACAGCCCACTTGAATGCCTGGAAACCGTCTTTGAAAGTCTCTTGGAAGAGTGGGAACACCTGTGCGAACATGCACCAGATAGCCAGCGTGTTGGCACGGTTCATGATCCAGCCACCACGGTTCCAGCAGATAGCCGCGATCGTCGGGGCAAGCAACAAAGCGATACCGCAGAACCAGCTGTGTGTAGGCAAGCAGTTGTAAGTGTAGGCGAAGTTCCAGATGTCATAAACCACGATGAAGACCCAGGTCATGTCGGCCCAGATCATATCTTTCTTGTCCTTGGAGGGGAACACATTCCACCAAGCGGTCATACAGAGGATGTTGAGCAGACCAGCGACGCCGTTCATGACGTTGTGCCAGCCGCCATAGAGCCACACGCCCTCGCTGGAGAGCCACCACTTGTTCCAGCCCATGAAGGCGGATTCGAAATCGGAGGCCACAGCAATGAGGATGTTGATAGCCACGATGATGAACGGGAACGGTTTGAACCAGTGTTTGGCGCCGATGCCCCATTTGTATTTGATCATCATGAAGCCGATACAGCCGGTAAGGGCGGCGTAGAGCTTGGCATAGTGGAACCAGCCGTTCATATAGACGTGCGTCTGGTTGTTCACTGCCCAGTCGGCACCGGCACGCGCACCGATGGCGATGGCCACGAAATAGACCGTCAAGATGACGGGGATGACGAAAAAGGTGATGATGCCGCCGGCTTTGGTGCGACGGGCAAACTCGTTGAACAGGATAAGACCCACGAGGACGACGAGCAGCATTCCCCATTGAGCCAGGGCGTTAGCCCCATAGACTTGGAAAAACATAAGATATTGATATTAAGTTAATAATAAGTATGTTAGTAGCAGTGTGAATCTTCATCTTTCTCATTCCATGCAAAGATGCTCTTCCTAATTTCAACGACTTTCATTTCGTTCATTTGTGTTACATCCTATTCGGGTGCAAATGTACAATTTTTTTTCGCCTCCTTGTCACCTTTTGCCCACCTCATTCGTTTAACAGTTGAATCGATTCGGAAAATAACGGAAATGTATAACCTTAATAAATAACAGTCATGGAAGATATTATAGAACTCATTGCGATGACACTTGTAATAGGCGGACTCTGCATAGCATTACCGCTGGTAATCTTGTGGATGACCAACAAACGGAAAAATCACGAAATCGACAAGAAGACGGAGATATTGATGACTATGTTGGAAAAGAATCCCAATCTCGACCCGGCCGAAGTGTTAGACAAACTGGACATGTCGTCGGAAGACGGCAAGAAATCCCTGAAAGAAAGATTGTTAGAAAAACTTATGGGCGGCTGTACCTGCACATTGATCGGTATAGTCCTCTTCTTCACCCATTTGTTTGGTTTTGTGTTTTTAGGAGATAAGACCAATGGAGTTGTCTTAGGAGGTGTCTTGACAGCCATAGGCATAGCCCTTATCATCTATTACTTTGTCAGCAAGAAGATGCTACAGAGTGAGATAGCGACCGAAGAGAAACGGATAACCAAGCAACAAATCTCCGAATGACACGAGAACAATTCATAGCCTTAGTTTCGGAGGAGCAGGAGTCTTTGCGGAGATTCCTGCTTGCCCTGTGCGAGGGCGACCGGATGGAGGCGGAAGACATCGCGCAGGAGGCGATGGTGAAGGCGTACATCGCGATGGAGCGGTTCGTGGAGCGGGCCAAGTTCTCCACGTGGCTGTTCAAGATCGCCTACAACACCTTCCTCGACCACCAGCGGTCGGGGTGGAACCGCCGGACGGACTTGGACGCGGCGGAGCAGATGCCGGGCGGCCCGCGTGCCGATGATGCTTTCCAATATCAGGAGCTGTACGAGGCCATCGGTACGCTGCCGTTGAAGGAGAAGAGCGCCATCTTGCTGTTCTACGTCAGCGGCTACTCCGTGAAGGAGATTGCGAAGATTACAGGAGGCTCCCAATTGGCTGTGAAACAGCAGCTTTCGAGAGGGAGAGTTAAACTTAGACAAATTTTGGAACGATGAAAGAAAAGACGACCATAGAAGACCTTTTCGCCCAATACCAGCCGAACATGGGCGACCGCAACGAATATATGACGCAGCTTTCCAAGAAGTTAGAGGCGGCGGAATACGCGAAGCGATATCGCGAGGCACAGACGAGACGTTACCGCCGGATGATGGTGGCCGTGTTCATCTCGGGCATCGTCACGGGCGCCATAGGCATCGTGCTGATCTTGCTGAAACCACTTTGGCTATTACCATCTGGAATTGCCATCGAGCCCCCCGCATCGTTTCCAATGCTTCCGAAAGTGCTGCTGATATTGGCTATATGTTTTGTGAGTTGGTGTGTCACGGGGTTGGTGCGGAAAATCAGTGAGGGCAGCGAAGCGACATGGCGACGGGCATAGCCACCACGCACAAAGACGGTGCCATTCGCAAAGAACTGTACAACAGTAGAAACGCACTGATATCCACCAAGGGAATACAGCGCTATAAAAAAAACTTTTGCCCGACAATCAGTGCCGGGCAAAAGTTTTTTTGTGGAACATTTTTTGGACAGTTAGCGTTTGGAGAGGCTTTTGTCGAACATAAAGAAAGCAGCCTTGTCATTGCCGACGCATTTCATCGCATCGATGAGTTCCTGGGCATTCTCCTCCTCCTCAACCTGCTCGGTCACATACCATTGCAAGAAAATGGTGGTGGCATAGTCCTTCTCCTTGGTGGCCAGGGCATAGAGGTCGTGGATGAGGCCGGTCACGACTTTCTCGTGCTTGAGGGTCTCCTCGAACATGTCGAGCGGCGACTTCCACGAGGTCGGGAACTTGTCGATAGCTTTGAGCTCCACCCGGGCCTGCTGGCT
>JAGCFD010000059.1 GCA_017650305.1 Bacteroidales bacterium
AAATTTACAGATAAAAACCTATGCCAAACGAATCACGGCAAGGGTACCCTTGCCGTGATTCGATAAAATTGTAATTTTGCATCCCGAAAAACCTGTAACGGTTATTTAGGACTAGTCAAGCCAACAGCCAATGGCTAATAGCTAACAGCCAACAGCTAATGGCTAATAGCCTTTTACTCCACCTCCCAGGTGTCGCCGCTGTTGAGCAGGTCGTCCACACATTTGTACTTGCCGATGGCTTTCTGCTCGTCCATCTGGTCTTCGTACAACTGGGTGTAGGAGGTCTTCTTGACGTTGCGGATGACGCCGATGGCCACGGGCAGGTCGCCTTTCATGCGGGCCAACATCATGTGGATGCCGGTGTCCTCGGTGGTCTCGTCGTGAATCATGATGTCGTCCATCGTGATGCCGTTCTCGCCAATGGTCACAGCCTCCAGACAACGGCCGTTGAAGCGCAAACCTTTGTTCTTGTCCTTGCCGAAGATCATGGGCTTGCCGTGCTCCAGGATGATGGTGCGGTCGTCACGCACAGCGCGGTCGGTGATGGCGGCATGTGCCTTGTCGTTGAAGATCATACAGTTCTGCAACACCTCTACCACGCTGGTGCCATCGTGTTGGGCGGCACGCGTCATGATGTCCGTGGTCAGTTGCGGCACGCAGTCCAGTGCGCGGGCAAAGAAGGTGCCTTGTGCGCCCATGACCAACTCGCCCGGGTTGAAGGGGTAGTCGATGGTGCCGTAAGGAGAGGTCTTCGTGACCTGACCGAACTTGGTGGTGGGACTGTACTGGCCTTTGGTCAAACCGTAGATCTCGTTGTTGAAGATGGTGATGTTGAGGTCTTGGTTTCTGCGCACGGCATGGATCAGGTGGTTGCCACCGATAGCCATGGAGTCGCCGTCGCCCATGCTCACCCACACGGAGAGGGCCGGGTTGGCCAGCTTCACACCCGTGGCGATGGCGCAGGCGCGCCCGTGGATGCTGTGGAAACCGTATGTGTCCACATAATAAGGAATACGCGATGAGCATCCGATACCGGAGACCATGCAGATGTTCTCTTTCTTGTGGTTGGTCTTCGGGAAGGTGTTTAACAATGAGTTGAGGATGGCGTGGTCACCGCAACCGGGACACCATTTCACCATCTGGTCGCTGGTAAAGTCAGCTTTTGTATATTCGCGGTCCGCTCTGGGAACAAAATGTCTTTCTGCCATAATTATCTATTTTTAATGGTTTTACATGAATTATTTGGCAAGCAGTCTTTCGAACTCGGCTTTCAGTTCACCAACCTCGAACGGGAGACCCATGATTTTGTTGTATTGGGTCATCGGGCACTCGGGGAACTGGGTGCGCAAGTATCCGGCAAACTGGCCGTTGTTGAGCTCACAGACGACGATCTTCTTGTATTTCTTGAGGATGTCGCCGGTGTTCTTCGGCAGCGGACAAATATAGTTGAAGTGGGTGTAGGCCACTTTCTTGCCTTCGTTGTTCATCTCTTCCACGGCGAGGGTGAGTGCACCGGAGGTGCCGCCCCAACCAACCACGAGCAGATCAGCGTCCGGATTGCCGGTCACTTCCTGGTCGGGGATGTAGTTGGCTACTCTGTTCACCTTCTCCTGACGGTTGTAGACCATCAGAGCGTGGTTCTCGGGATCGGTGCTCAGCGGACCATCAGGGCATTTCTCGAGGCCGCCAACACGGTGTCTCAAACCTTCCATGCCGGGCAGTGCCCACTCGCGTGCGAATGTCTCGGGATCGCGACGGAAAGGTCTGTAGTTGGGATCGTTAGGGGTGGCCAGGCGCGGCGTGATGCTCGGCAGGTCAGCCACCTTGGGGATGCGGAACAGCTGGGAGCCGTTGCCCAGATAGCCGTCGGTGAGCAGGATGACGGGAGTCATGTGCTCCAAGGCGATCTTGGCGGCGTTGTAAGCCCAGTAGAAGCAGTTGGCGCTGGAAGAGGCAGCCACCACTACGAGCGGAGCCTCGCCGTTACGGCCGTAGAGAGCCTGGTTGAGATCGGATTGCTCCGTCTTGGTGGGCAGACCGGTGGAAGGGCCACCACGCTGTACGTCCACGACCACTAAGGGCAGCTCTACCATCACGGCCAAGCCGAGAGCCTCGCTCTTGAGGGAGAGGCCGGGGCCGGAAGTGGAGGTGCAGGCCAGTGCGCCGGCGTATGATGCGCCGATAGCGGAACATACACCCGCAATCTCGTCTTCAGCTTGGAAGACACGTGCGCCTAAGGATTTATGCTTGGCTAACTCTACCATCACATCCGTAGCAGGCGTGATAGGGTAGGAGCCTAAGAACAGTCTGCGACCGGATTTCTCGGATGCGGCCAAAAGACCCCATGCGGTGGCGACATTACCGGTGATGTTGCGGTAACGACCCTTTGGCATCTGGTCGGCTTGTGCGATCTCGAAGATGTGGGAGTGCATCACCTCCAACTTGTCAGCATATTCGTAACCTTCCGTCAGCACGGCTTTGTTCAACGTCACGACCTCAGGCTTCTTGGCGAACTTGCGCTCCAGATAAGCGTAAGTCTGGTCCAGTTTCTTGTGCGTAGCGTAGAAGATGATACCCAAGGCAAACATGTTACGACAGCGGTCTGCCGTCTTTTTGTCTGCACCTTGTTCGTTTCCAATACGTTGTGTGAAAGAGGTGATGGGCGCCTTGATGATGGTGTAGGCACGCTCCATCTCATCCGTGAAAGGATTGTCATTCTCGGTGTATCCAGCCTTGGTCAGCGCCTCATCGGTGAAGGTGTCGATGTCGACGATGATGGTGGCACCCTTCTTGGCCCACTTCATGTTGGACTTCAAAGAGGCCGGGTTCATGGCCACGAGGATGTCGCACTTGTCACCGGAACTGTAGATGTGGTTACCCACATGCACTTGGTATCCGGAGACACCGGCAATGGTGTTGTGCGGTGCGCGAATCTCGGCGGGATAGTCTGGAAATGTGGCAATGTCATTGCCTGTCAGAGCGGATGCGTCGGAAAACAAGGTTCCGGAAAGCTGCATGCCGTCTCCACTGTCGCCCGCAAAACGAACGACGATGTCGTCAATTTTCTTAATTTGATCTGTTGTTGACATGTTTAAAATATATTGAAAATTTGTATTTTTCTGATTACTAATATAATAGGCGTTTAAAACTTAAAAAATCTTAATGCTCAAAACTCGGTGCAAAAGTACCAAAAAAACATCTAATAACAAAGTGTTTCCGATAATCTTTTCTCAACATATTTTTGTACTTTTGCGAGGTCAATATGCGAAAGAAATCCATCATTCCTCAACCTGTGGAATTCGTTCTGGATGTGAACGATACCTTCGGATGCACCACCGACTACTATCTCTATCTGGTGAAGTCGGAATTGCCTCCGCTGGCCTTTGCCAACCTGTTGGGCAAGTGGCTGCAGTCGGATTTTTCTTATCTGCAGAATTATGTGTTTGATACTTCTGGTCCGAATGTCTCGGTGCCGGTTTTCTCCGCTACCATCTGTTCGCAGAATAATTTGCAGGTTGCCATCGTGCCGAATAAGGTGCAGACGCAACTGCAGGATGCCGTGGACAATTTCACGCTCAGCATCCCTTTGTTTGACGACACCTATTATTTTCTAAGCAATGAGGGCTTCTTCCGCTATGCGTGTCCCTATGGAGGATATGACTATGTGCTGATGGCTGCCGCCGAGAACGATACATCCATAGAACCCTTCCTGCAATGCTTGGAGATGCATAGTCGTGAATTGTTGCCTAAGGATATCACTTTCTTGCTGACACCCCCGGAGGAGCCTGTCGCGGAGCCACCCAAACGCAAAACGAAAGCCAAATCCAAACAGGCCGACAAGCAGCCGCTCGATCTCTTCCTGAAATCTTGCTGCATGGAACTCACGCGCGCCCACGACAATGCGACCAACCGTAAATATGTGCGCTTTTTGGGCGAAAAACGACAGATGCCGGATGCTAATTATCCTCGTAAGTTCAAGAATATCCTGCAGATCATCAATAATCAGATGCCGGAGCTGTCACAAACAGAAACCCTCGTGACTGAATCTGAATCCATACAGAGACAATTCACGAGGGAGGATATATGACAAATTCTGTCAATTATTATTTTTCAAAAAGGAAATAAAGGTTGACGGCGGTCATGTTGTCGTCGCCCTCCTGAGTCGTGCTGGACTCGGTGCAATAGATGGAGAATGCGCGCAGCTCTTGCCCGAAATGAGTCTCTTCACCGCTGGGGGAAAGCAACCGCTCAATCCAATCACCCTTATCATCGTTGAAAATGGTGTATTCTTCCATGTTCTTGGATGGGAGACAGCTTTTGGAGAATTTGTAGTATTTGTTGTTGCAGATGGAACTGTTGTTGGCAAAACTTCTGGATAAGATCTGCAAGTCTTGTTTCTCGGCAGCCAGGATATAGTATCCGTCACGAAGAATGCAGTATGCCCATGCCGGTTGATTGATGGAGACTAACGTGGGCTTAAACAATTCCGAGCTCTTGTTGATAAGAGTGTCAACAGGATAGATGCCGTCAGGATATTGAACCTTCATAGCCTCTAACTGCTCTGGTGACAAGTGGTTGATGACGTGACGTAACGTGTCTTCCGACAAGATAAGGAACGGATATTCTTCACCATCAGAGTGGGCCAGCATATAGGTGGCGGCATAGCCGTCCCCTTCGCTTTTGGCATAGCGTACAACATGTTGCGGCATCAATGATTCCGGCAGTTCAAATCGTGGGGCTTTACTTGTGATTTTGTCTGTTGGCAAGTAGCCCGACATGAACAACTCAGATTGGGAGGTGCGCAGTTGGAAGGCCGACCATTCGGAAAGGGATTCGATTTTTCGCAGCGAATTCAGCCCGTCTTTTTCAAAATACTTGCTGAGATAAGACAGATACGCTTTGTTGTTGAAGATGATCCAACTCTGCTTCTGATTCTTTTGCGAAAGATTGTATAGCTTTTTGAACTCTTTCTCAGAAAGCAGATTCTTGGGATGGCGGTGCTGGACAAGCGCCTTCTTGATAATCTCCAGATCATCCGACACGGACAGCACATGGTTGAAGTAAACGAACTTCAGACTTTTGTAGCTGGTGCCGTAAGTGTAAATCCGGTGTTTCTCAAAGATAATGTTGTTGTTGGGATCTATGTTCAACTTCTTTAAGAGTTTCCGGAAAGTGATCTTGTCAATCTGCAGGTTATATAAAAGATGTATGGACTCCTTTCCTTGATGTGCAGACAACGTGGCGGGGTAATCTCCTCGTGTGAGGCTGTGGTAGATGTCCTCGAAAGCCGGATAGGCATCCATGACGAGGATTTCGTTGAAGATGGGCTGCATTTGCTTGGCGCTCTTCTCGAAATCTTCATGCTCGTTGACCTCCACTAAGAACACTGCATCGTTGGGCACAACGTCGATCAGCTCAGAAAAACCTTGCCGTAAAAATGTGTAGAAGAAAAATATACCTACACTGATGAGCAACAATGCCAGTAAACTCAACCAGATTAACCATGGATTAATGTCGCGGGAATAAACTTTCATAAGCTACAATTTTTACGGGTTAATAATTATAATGATCTCGGTTTTATTGTTGTTCGCTTTCTTGCGGTGCGTTTTCAGTATTCTCGTTTTCCTCCTCTAAATCAATGAGTTGATGATCAATGAGGATGTTGTACCAAAGGATAACTTTCTTGATGTTGGACACATAGACACGCTCATGGTCGTAGTCTGGCAAGACACCTTCAAAAAAGGTCTTGAATCCGTTGTTGTCTTTCGGCATCTCAACGTTCTTGCCTTCATATTTTTTGTAGATGGCCTGGAAAACAGATTGAAGAGACACTTCTCCATCTTCCGTGAATATGGCGATGTTGTCGAGGGTTGCCACACCGTCATGCGGGAATGCGGGGAAGCGGTGGTTGTCTTCCAGAGACTCTACGATGAAGTTGTTTTGGGTTTTGGAGATTAATTTGAATAATCCGCCTTTTCCTGTAATTGATAAAATGTTACTTAAATCCATTTTGTTAGTAGTATTTGATGTTACGTTTTCTAATTGATACTAATTTGTCGTTTAATACGCTGTATTCGACGAGCCAGTTGTTCTCTTTGTCATATTTGGCGTAATAGTTAACCTCTTTGATTTGATGGAGCCTGTCCTCATAGATCGTCTTGATGTTCCGGCCTTTCTGGGAATATTCGTTGTAGGTGTACTCAATCAGCTGTTTGCCGGCTTTATAGACGCATCGGTTGACCTCATCACCATAGTTGTCGTATTCGATAGTGGCGCTTTTGAAGATCTTGCCATCGGGCTCGTGTTCTTCAATCTTGTCCACCAGACCGTGCTCATTGTAATGGTAGTTGGTCACGGTGACGAATTGCAGATTGTCTTGTGTGCTGCTGATGATATTGCCGATGCCGTCAGTTTTGTAGGCAAACGACAATACGAGAGTGTCACCGTGGAATACTTTTTCGCTTTCCAGAAAATGATTTCGGTCGTAGCCATAGACGCCTTTGGTGATAGGGTCGGAGGGACCGCCCTTTTCTGTCCATTCTGAGATTTGTCCTCTGTCGTTGTAAAAATAACACCGATAGATGAGCGTGTCGCCATCCATGCCGACGTTGACAAAACTGCTTAAGAATCCGTCAGGATTGTAGTTGTGCAGAAAATAGCGGTCGCAAGGTCTTTGGGTCAGTTCCAAAGCGCGAGCGGAATCTTGGATGGTCAGTGAGTCTTCGTGGAAGTAGAATGTTCTGCTTTCGATCTCCTTGACCTTTCCATAGATGTGGTTCCGCTGCAGATGGTTCTTGTTCACGTCAGGCGTGATCACGATGGGGGCAGGTGACTTTTTGCACCCGCCCAACACGAGGGCTGTCAACAAGATGGCCAGGAATGTGATACGTTGAGACATGAAGAACGATGGTTTGCGAAGAGGGATTAGAATTGGCTGTTAATGAGGGCGTCATCCGCCATGTTAGGGATAGTGACTTTGAGGGATGGGTTGGCCTCCATGGCGCGTTTGATAGCGAAAAGAGCGCCGTCGTTGCGGGCCCATGCTCGACGGGAGATGCCGTTGTTGACATCCCAGAAGAGCATGTTGCGCAGGCGTCTGTCGCTGTCTGCGGAGCCGTCGAGCACCATGCCGAAGCCGCCGTTGATGACTTCGCCCCAGCCGACGCCACCGCCGTTGTGGATGCTCACCCATGTGGCACCGCGGAAGCTGTCGCCGATGACATTCTGGATGGCCATGTCGGCGCAAAAGCTGGAGCCGTCGTAGATATTGGAGGTCTCGCGGAACGGGGAGTCAGTGCCTGACACGTCGTGGTGGTCGCGGCCTAACACGATGGGCGCACTGATCTTGCCACTCTTGATGGCCTCGTTGAAGGCAGCTGCAATCTTGGTACGGCCTTCGCAGTCGGCGTACAGAATACGGGCTTGCGAACCGACTACCAGATGGTTGGCCTTGGCGCCCTGGATCCAGGTGATGTTGTCTTTCATCTGTTGGGAGATCTCTGCCGGTGCTGTGGCGCTGATCTCACGCAGCACATCCATGGCGATATGGTCTGACATGTCCAGGTCTTCCGGTTTTCCGGATGTGCAGACCCAGCGGAATGGTCCGAAACCGTAGTCGAAGCACATCGGTCCCATGATATCCTGCACGTAGGACGGGTATCTGAAGGAGCCGTCCTCGTTGAGGATGTCGGCGCCGGCGCGTGACGACTGCAAGAGGAAGGCGTTGCCATAGTCGAAGAAGTACATGCCCTTGGCGGTCAACTTGTTGATGGCGCTGACCTGGCGGCGCAGGCTCTCCTCCACGGCGGCCTTGAACTGCTCGGGCTGCTCGGCCATCATCACCTTGGCGTCTTCAAAGGAGATGCCTACGGGGTAGTAGCCGCCCGCCCACGGGTTGTGCAGGGAGGTCTGGTCGCTGCCAAGGTCCACCTGGATGCCCTTCTCGGCGCAGTACTCCCAGAGGTCGACCACGTTGCCCTGATAGGCAAAGCTCTTGGCGAGCTTCTCGGCACGGGCCCTGTTGACGGCCACGAAGAGCTCGTCGAGG
>JAGCFD010000060.1 GCA_017650305.1 Bacteroidales bacterium
AACTGCAAAGATAGAATTTTTTTTTTATTTTTTGATGTTTGGAATAAAAAAAAATGTATTTTTGCCGGCCCTTACAGCCCAGGTGGTGGAATTGGTAGACACGCTACTTTGAGGGGGTAGTGGGAGGACTCCCGTGCAAGTTCGACTCTTGTCCTGGGCACATAAAAAGGCTCTTTGTCAGAATGATAAAGAGCCTTTTCTTTTATACTTGTTGAAAGAATTACTCCAGATTATGCCCTTTCAGGTCAGGATGCCAAATGCGCTTTCTTAGTTGTTTTGTGACAGATATGCCTTTAAGTCTGCAGCACGCTTCTTGCCAATCACCATGGCCAAAGCCTCTTCGGAGGCATTCCGTATGCCTGCAAGAGAATGAAATTCCTTCAAAAGTCGTTTCTTTAGTGCGGCGCCAATGCCGGGGGCGTTGTCCAAGAGAGAGGAAAGACTGGTCTTGGACCGCCGTTTCCTATGGTGCGTGATGCCGAAATGGTGTACTTCATCTCGTACCTCCTGGAGCAGTTTCTGTGCCTCAGATCGTTTGTCGATATAGATGGGCAGGTCGTCGCCGACTTTGTAAATGTCTTCCAACCGTTTTGCAATGCCCACCACCATGAGCCGGTCTTCAATCTGAAGCGCCTGAATGGCCTTGTAGGCAGCATGGAGCTGTCCCTTGCCTCCATCAATGACGACTAAGTCGGGCAATGGCTTCTCTTCTTCCAGCAAACGATGGTATCGACGATAGACAACCTCTTCCATCGTGGCGAAATCGTCTGCCCCAACCACAGTCTTGATGTTGAAGTGGCGGTACTCCTTTTTTGCTGGCTTGCCGTCGATAAAGCATATCATGGCGGCCACGGGATCTTCGCCTTGGGTGTTGGAGTTGTCGAAACACTCGATGTGGCGCGGCAACGTCTTCATGTTTAGTGCCTCTTTTAAAGACTGCAGCACTCGCTGGCTTCTGCGCTCTGGATTGACCAGATCTTGACGCTTCTTCTTCTCCAACATGTAATAGTGGGCGTTGCGGGTGGCTAACTCCACCAGTCTGCGCTTTTCCCCACGCTGAGGCACCTGAATATCCCAATTCTCTGGCACTAAATTTGGCATAAATGGCACTAAGATGGTAGCCGACAAGCCGTTCATTCGCGAAGACACCTCTAATATGCCATTCCAAAGGGTGTCTTCACTGATGCGTTCTATGTTGTTGCTGATCTCTATGGTCTGCGCTTGCACGATGGCACCGTTTACAATGCGCAGAAAACTGACGTATGCACAATCTTCTTCCTCTTCCATGCCAAAGACATCCAAGTCGGTGATGGATGTGCTGACAACAACAGATTTCCCGATAAAACTTTGGAGGATCTCAATGCGCTGCTTTATTTCCGCCGCCTTCTCGAATTCCCAATTGTTCGCGTATGACATCATCTCTTCTTTCAGCTCACTGACAACTTCATGCCGTTTGCCCTTGATGATGTCTATGATTCGCTGAATGTTTTTCTGGTACTCGTCCTTGGTGATGAGACCGCAGCAGGGCGCAGGACAGCGTTTCAATTGGTGTTGCATGCAGGGCCGGTCGTTTTGCACCAAACGACGACACGTGCGCAGCGGAAACATATCTCCAATGGTTTCCAGCAGGATGTTCATGCTTTTGACAGAAGAGTAGGGGCCGAATAATTGCATGGTGGCGGGGTCGGGCCGCCGTGTGGGGAATATCCGTGGAAACTCTTCTCTGCTGATAGCAATCCAAGGATACGACTTGTCATCCTTCAGCATGATGTTGTATCGCGGCTTGAACTGCTTGATCATGCTGTTCTCCAACAATAATGCCTCCCATTCAGAGTCAACTACCGTGGTCTGGATGTCCCTGATTTTCGTCACCAACATACGAACCTTGGCGGAATCGTGATCTTTGTTGAAGTAGGAGGAGACGCGGCGCTTTAGTCTTTTGGCCTTGCCCACATAGATGATGGTGCCGTTTTCATCAAAAAAACGATAAACACCAGGTTTTTCCGGCAAAGACTGTAATATGAGGCGCAAGTTTTCTCTCACGTGTCAGATGTTAAATGGCCAAGGGTGTGTATTTGGTGCCCAACAGCAAGTGCCCCGGATTGATCCCTGTGTCAAAACTCTTCTTGAGCTTGCCGTCACTGTCGAACCAGAAAATTTTACCACTGACCGTGAAATTCTTGGCATCGCTGATGAAGACATCCCCGTTGATGGGGTTCACGCAGATTGAATAGGGGGTCTCAATCGTAGTCCCGTCACTGATGAAATTGTCGGTGACAATCTCGTCACTGTTTAGATCCAGCACTTTGATCCACGAGGAGTGGCCGAAGAAATCGTAATGATAGATGTATGCGTAGTGGCTGTGAATGCAGAAGTTGAGCACTGCCATGTCGTAGGTTTTGACCACTTCGTCTGTCTGAGCGTCAATCTTCACGAAATTGTAAGGTATGTCCCCATAGTTGCCCCGGGTAACTAAATAGATGTATCGGTTTTGTTCATCGCACTGGATGATGCCGGGGTTTATTCCCACCTCAATTTCTTTGATGACACTGAAGCTGGTCGGGTCAATGACGGAGACGGTGTGGCCATAGTTCGGGTTGTTGAGGCCGCCAGAGTTCGACACATACAGCTTGTCGCGACATGCGCAGATGCCTTCAGGATTAGGCCCGGAATGGACGCTGCCCTCCACTTCCAATGTGGCGGTGTCGATGCGAACCACATCCCCGTCAAAACAGGTGACGTATGCCTTGGATTTGTAGAAGGCTATGTATCGGGGCTGCTTGCCAGTCAGAAAAAGGGTCTTGATGGAGGTCCCGTCGCTGTTCATGACCTCTATCGTGTTGGAATTGTTGACCACGCAATACAGTTTTTCTCCATACCGCTGAAGATCGTTGCCCGTGTCACCCAATCCGCGTCCGTTCTGTTGCAGAAACAGATCACTGGAGATTTCGCCGGTCTGGAAATTATAGTAGGAGAGGGTGCTGTTGTTCATCTGGAACACCCCTTCGTTCAACACATAGATGCCGTCGGCAAAGCTGTCGGGAATGGGTGTGGGCTCAGGACCAGGACGGTTGCAAGAGGATGACAGGCCGAAGAAGCCAACGAGAATAATTGCGAAGAATTGAAAGAAACTGTTTCTTGTCATATTCAGAGATGATATAAGAGGTGGCAAAAGTACATATTTTTCGGATGCTAAAAACGAAAAAAGGCTCCCCGGGGAGGGGAACCTTTCTTCAACCATGAAAACAAAATATTACTTTTTAGCCAAAAAGTCTTTTACAGTGGAGGAGTCAACCACAGCCTCTTTGAAGGTGTAGGCTCCAGTTTTAGGTGAACGTTCCATTCTCACCACGCGGGTGTAAGTTACGCCACCTTCTCTTTTCAACGTTGCAACTACTTTCTTTGCCATCTTTAATTGATTTTATTATTTAACTTCTTTATGAATGGTCATGCGTTTCAGATAGGGATTGTATTTTTTCAATTCCAGTCTGTCAGGAGTGTTCTTTCTGTTCTTCGTGGTAATATAACGAGACATTCCAGGAACACCACTTGCTTTTTGTTCCGTGCACTCAAGAATGACCTGTTGACGTGCTTCTTTAGTTTTCTTTGCCATATTTTTCCTTCAATTTTTAACTCGGCAAAAATACACTTTTTTTTAATACCTTGTATCGTTGCCCGTATATTTTTTTTCTTGTTTGATAATTGATGATAATGTTTTGAAAGTCAAATTGTTGTCATTAACATTTAATCGTTCAAAAGCTCCCAAAGCCGGTCTTTTAACTCGGTTAGATGATTGTTTGTGAGGGCTGAAATCGTAATGTGTGGCCAATAATTTGGCAATTTGCGTTCGATTTTTTGTACCTCTTCCGGCGTGGTCAGGTCGCATTTTGTAATCGCAATCAGATACCGCTTGTCGAGCAGTTCCGTATTGTATTGTTGCAATTCATTACGGAGTATTTCAAACTCTTTTTTGATCTCCTCCACGCTTTTGATTCCCTCTTCGGATGCGATAGGTATCATGTAGAGCAATACGGAGTTGCGCTCAATATGTCGCAGGAATCGAAGGCCGATGCCCTTTCCTTCGGACGCACCCTCGATGATACCTGGGATGTCGGCTATGACAAATGAGTGGAAGTCTCTATATGCCACCATTCCGAGGTTAGGCTTCAGGGTTGTGAAGGGGTAGTCTGCGATTTTCGGTCTCGCATTGGAGATCTGGCTGATCAGGGTGGATTTGCCTGCGTTGGGGAAACCCACCAAACCTACGTCTGCCAGTACCTTTAGTTCAAGCGAAATCCATCCTTCAGTTCCGGATTCGCCAGGTTGTGCAAAGCGTGGGGTCTGCATGGTGGCGCTTTTGAAATGGACGTTTCCCAGTCCGCCTCGTCCACCCTTCATCACAACGAGCTCTTCGCCATCTTCCAGCACTTCTCCTACAATCTCGTCGCTGTCTACCATTTTGACAATGGTTCCTAACGGTACCTCGATGTAGGCATTCGCGCCATTCTTGCCGAAGCACTGGTTCTTTTGCCCGTTTTCCCCGTTTTCGGCGAAGACGTGCTTGGTATAGCGCAAATGCAGCAGTGTCCAAAGGTTGCGGTTTCCCTTGACGATAATGCTGCCGCCTTTGCCGCCGTCACCACCGTCGGGACCGGCTTTCGGGTTCTTGGCAGTGCGTGCCAAATGCGCTGAGCCACCGCCACCATTGCCGGAGCGTACGAATATCTTGACCAGATCTATGAATTGCTCTTCTGCCATACTCTTTTTATACTTGATAAGACAAAACAAAAGCACTTACTGATCGGTAAGTGCCTTTTGTTCATTTTCTTGCTGACAACACCTTTCAGTTTATTGGCGTTGTGGCACTTTCATCATACTTTGATCTCAACATCAACGCCGCTGGGCAATTCCAGCTTCATCAATGCTTCAACCGTCTTGGTGGTCGTACCATAGATGTCCAGGATTCTCTTGTAAGTGGAAAGCTGGAACTGCTCTCTGGATTTCTTGTTAACGAACGTGGAACGGTTAACGGTGAAAATCTTGGTGTGAGTTGGCAATGGAATGGGGCCAACGAGAACGACTTTGTCGTCTTTCACACCCTCAACGGTCTTGACGATCTTCTCAGCGGATTTGTCCACTAAAGTATGATCGAATGATTTTAATTTAATTCTGATTCTGTGACTCATGTTTATGTTATTACGTAATAATTGATTAATTAATTTCTACAATAAAAATCTACCTTCATTCACGATGTATTCCTTGATTTCGGCAGGCACTTCGGCGTATGCCAAAAACTCCATGCTGTAGGATGCTCTTCCTGAAGAGATGGAGCGTAAAGTGGTGACATAGCCGAACATCTCTGCCAAGGGGACCTTGGCTTTGATGGTTTGGTAGCCCACTTTGGCGTCGATATTCTCCAGAATGGAGCGTCTGCGGTTCAGGTCGCCGGTGACATTTCCGATGTACTCGTCAGGTGTGTTGATTTCCACTCGCATGATGGGTTCGAGGATGCGCGTTTCAGTCTCCCTGATGGCATCGCGGAAGCCGATTTTGGCGCATACCTCAAACGACATGGCGTCCGAATCTACGGAATGGGCCTCCCCATCCAATACGGTCACCTGCATGCTTTCCAGTGGGAATCCCCATTTGCCGTTGGTCATGGCCATCTGGAATCCCTTTTCCACACCTGGCATATACTCTTTCGGAATAGAACCGTTGGAGACTTTGTTGATAAAGTGCAATCCGCGGTCTTCGTCATCTGTCGGAGCCAGTTCAAATTCGATTTTGGCGAAAGAACCTTTACCGCCGGTCTGGCGTTTGTAAGTGGCAACGTGATGCAATGGTTCTGAAAGAGCCTCTTTGTAGGTTACTCTCGGTTTGCCGTGGTTGCAGTCGATGCCGAATTCGCGTTTCAGACGGTCCAAGAGGATCTCTAAATGAAGCTCTCCCATACCACTGATGAGTAATTGGCCGGTTTCTTCGCTTTGTGTGACCACGAAGGTCGGATCTTCATCGGCCAGTTTGCCCAGCGCCATGATCAGTTTCTCCTCGTCATCTTTAGTTTTAGGCTCGATGGCGATTTGGATGACTGGTTCCGGGAAGGTGATGTTTTCCAGCAGTATAGGATGTTTGTCATCGGTAAGACTGTCGCCAGTGTGGATTTCCTTCATGCCTACGAGGGCTGCAATATTGCCTGCCGTCACGCTGTCCAGCGGTTGCTGTTTGTTAGAGTGCATTTGCAGGATCTTGGCGGCACGCTCGCGCTTGCCGGTAGAGGCATTGAAGACGGTTTCGCCCGCTTTCAGCTCGCCGGAATAGACCTTGATGAAGGTCAGTTTGCCCACGTAGGGGTCGGTGGCGATTTTGAAAGCCAGTGCGGAGAAAGGAGCTGCAACATCCATGTTCCTGGTCTCTTGTTCCTCGGTTTTGGGATTGATGCCCGTGATGGCGGGCATGTCCAGCGGGGAGGGGAGATACATAACGATGGCGTCCAGCAGCTTCTGTACACCTTTGTTCTTAAAGGACGAACCGCAGAGCACCGGTTCGATCTGTCGGGCGATGGTGGCTTTTCTGACGACGTCATAAATCTCCTCATTGCTGATGCTGTCGGCATCTTCCAGATATTTCTCCATGAAAGATTCATCCAGTTCGGAGAGTGCCTCCAGCATGAAGGTGCGACTTTCTTGTGCCTCGTCAATCATGTCTGCAGGGATGGGTACCTCTTCATAGGTGGCACCCAGTGTGTCCTCTTCCCAATGGTAGGCCTTCATTTCGATAAGATCTACGACTCCAGTGAAGCTGTTCTCTGCTCCGATAGGCAGTTGCAAGGGGACGGGATTGGCGTGAAGCCGCTCTCTGATCTCTTTGACAACAGCCTGGAAGTTGGCTCCGGCTCGGTCCATCTTGTTGACATAGCAGATACGGGCCACGTTGTACTTGTTGGCTTGGTGCCAGACGGTCTCAGACTGAGCCTCCACACCACCTACCGCGCAGAAGATGGCCACAGCTCCGTCCAGAATGCGGAGGGAGCGCTCCACCTCAACGGTAAAGTCCACGTGTCCCGGGGTGTCAATGATGTTGACCTTGTATTCTTTCTGACCGTGTTTCCAGAAAACAGTTGTGGCAGCACTGGTGATAGTGATGCCACGTTCCTGCTCCTGGACCATCCAGTCCATAGTAGCAGTGCCTTCGTCAACCTCTCCGATCTTGTAGTTCTTGCCCGTGTAATAGAGAATCCGCTCGGTCGTCGTCGTCTTGCCGGCGTCGATGTGAGCCATAATCCCAATGTTGCGAATATTATCCAACTCTTGTGACATGATGATTCTCTGGAATAGGGTTGTGAATGAACGGTGCGAAAATGGTTGTTTTGATTACATGCGCATATGGGCGAAAGCCTTGTTGGCTTCGGCCATTCTGTGAATCTCCTCTTTCTTCTTGAAAGCGGCGCCCTCACTCTTGTAAGCTGCCATGATTTCCTGGGCCAGTTTGTCGGCCATGGTCTGCTCGTGGCGTTTACGTGCGAAGGATATTAAGTTTTTCATACCTACTGATTGCTTTCTGCCCGGTTTGATTTCCTCAGGGACAGGCAGCGTGGTACCACCGACGCGCTTGCTCTTTACCTCTACGCTAGGAGTGACGTTCTCCAAAGCTTTTTTCCAAACTTCAAGACCGTTTTCTTTGGTCTTCTCTTCTACGATGTCGATGGCTTTATAGAAGATCTCGAATGCGAGATTCTTCTTTCCCTTCAACATAATGTTGTTTACGAACTTGGTTACCTGTTCGTCATTGAATTTCGGATCCGGAAGAATGATCCTTTTCTTTGCATGTGAATTTCTCATAACTTTGTATCTTCAATAATGATTATTTACTCTTGAATCACCAATCACGGCGTTCAATTTACTGTTTTCGGTGCCTTGTTATTTAGCTGCTTTGGGTCTCTTGGCACCATATTTGGAACGACCCTGATGACGTCCGTCAACACCGGCGGAGTCCAACGCGCCGCGAACGACATGGTATCTTACACCGGGAAGGTCTTTTACACGGCCTCCGCGAACCAGCACGATGCTGTGCTCCTGAAGGTTGTGGCCCTCACCGCCGATGTAGGCGTTGACTTCCTTACCATTGGTCATTCTTACTCTCGCCACCTTACGCATGGCTGAATTAGGTTTCTTAGGGGTCGTTGTGTAAACCCTTAAGCAAACGCCGCGACGTTGCGGACAGGCATCCAATGCCTTGGACTTACTCTGTGAAGTAAGTTTCTTTCTTCCTTTTCTTACTAATTGTTGAATAGTAGGCATACAATTTTTACTTAGTTAAACTTTTTATTTTAATTGATTTAAACCCAATTTTTTGGGCCTGCAAAAATACATTTTTTTCTTATTGATGTTGCTCTCTTTCCTATTTTTTTTCCACACTTTTGAAAATGCTCCGTTTCCCTACTAAAGAAAGGTTTTCCGAGTGCTTGAGGATTGTCTGTGAACTGGTCAAAAAAAAGGTGGCTCAACGGCCACCTTCGTTTTTTTCGTTATCTCTTGGGTTTGCTTTGCGCAGGTGCGCTTGCATCCTTCGAGCTTTTTTGTGGAGCTTCGCTTGCCTTGGTCTTCTGCGCGACCACAGTGCGTTTGAATTGCTCGTCTATCGTATAGAAATCAAAAAGATGCCGTGGCGTCAGAATGCCTTTGATCTTTTTGTAGAAGTTGGCTTCCAGAACGTTCAGGTTTTTCTTGAGTTCCATCTTCTGGTCCATCATGTAGGTAATCAGCTCAGAGGGGACGTTCTCGATGCTCTCCTTGTTGCGAGGGTCGTATTTGATCTTCTTGCTTTCCAGATTCTTGCGGAAACTCTCGTGGTAGCTCATCTCACTACGCAGGTACTTCTCGTACTCGGTCCAAAAGGTCTTGGCTTCGGTAGCATTGAGCTTCAGGTGCTCTTTCATGTAGGAAATTCTGTTCTGAATCTTCTTTTCAACGTCCGTGGTGGTACTTTGCGCGGAGACAATCCATACGCCGCATAAAACCATGGTGAGGGTTAACAAAATCTTTTTCATCATATTTGGTTTTTAAAAGTTATAATAATCATACTCTGTCAATTCAGCACTGTAGTATTCAATCATCTGCTCGTCCAGATTGTTAGCTGGCATTGGCGTCTCCACCAAGGTTCCAGCCTCTTTTTTGTCATTGCTCCGGATGTTGATGAATAATGCGGAGCATACAAGGACTAGGCAGACAGCCGCGATAGAGGTCATCCAGATGTTTCTTCTCTTACGCTGGTCTTTGTGGATGACATCCATGATGTTGTCTGTCAAATTCTCGAAATATCCCTCGGGGATATTGTAACGTTCTTCTTTGCTGAGTTGATCTAAGTCTAACATGATTCCAAAAATAAAACAGTTTAATGACTACACAACTTTTAAAAGGTTAAATGCTCGGAAATATTTTTTTTGATTTTTTCTACGGCGAAGTGATAGGAAGCCTTCAAGGCGCTCTCCGAGGTGCCGAAAATCTCGGCCATTTCGGAGTAGGGGGTCTCATCGTAATAGCGCATGGTGAATACGGCGCGCTGTTTCGGCGGGAGCTTGATAATGGATTCCTGAAGCAGGTTTTCGATCTCGGAAGGAGATATGAAGTTGGTTTCCGCTTGAGTGACAACCATGAAGTCTGTATAACTGTCATCGTTGAGATTCAGCAATTTCTTCTTCTTCTCGATGAATGTCAGCGCTTCGTTGGTGCAGATGCGCGACACCCAGGTCTTGAGCGCCGAGTCGCCACGGAAATTGTCAAGGTTGCGCCAAATCTTGATGCATACATTTTGTGTGACATCGTTGGCATCTTCGTGACTGATAACGATACGGCGGGCATTGTAGTAGATGAACCGCTGATACTTGGTGAGAAACAGCCTGAAAGCCTGCTCTTTAGTCTTGCTGTTGGCGAACAACTGCAGAATATATTCGTCGGAGATTTCAGCCATTGTCGGTTATTTGCGTACGATTACTTGTTTGCAGGCTTCCACTATGCGCTCTTCATCCAGGTGATAGAGCTTCATCAGTTCGGCGGGAGTGCCGCTTTCGCCGAATTGGTCATCCACAGCCACCATTTCCACAGGGGTGGGGAGTTTGCGACATAGCAATTGGCAGATGGTGTCGCCCAGACCGCCATTCATCAGGTGCTCTTCCGCAACAACACAGCAGCGGGTCTTCTGAATGCTCTTCAGTACGGCATCCTCGTCCAGCGGCTTGATGGTCGCAATGTCAATAACCTCTGCGGAGAATCCTTGCTCGGCGAGGGTGTAAGCTGCTTGAAGCGCTGGATATACCAAATGTCCTGTAGCGATGATGGTGACATCCGAACCTTCGTTCATCGTGATGGCTTTGCCAATGACAAACGGCTGGTCCTCGGGTGTGAAGACCGGTACGGAAGGACGACCGAAACGGAGATATACCGGACCACTATACTCGGCAGCCGCTATGGTGGCCATTTTCGTCTGATTGTAGTCGCAGGGGTTGATAACCACCATGTTCGGCAACATCTTCATCAGTCCCAAATCTTCCATCATCTGGTGGGTGGCTCCGTCCTCTCCGACTGTCAATCCTGCGTGAGAGGAACATATCTTGACGTTGAGATTGGAATAGGCCACGGCCATGCGGATCTGGTCATAAACGCGGCCCGTCATGAAACCGGCAAAGGTGCTGGCGAAGGGTATCTTGCCACTGAGAGCCAGTCCTGCTGCAATGCCGACCATGTTGGCCTCAGCAATGCCTACCTGTACAAATCTGTCTGGAAATTCGGACTTGAAACCGCCCATCTTCACACTGCCAGTCACGTCTGCTGTGAGTGCAAATACGTTAGGGTTGCGTCTGCCCGCTTCTACTAAACCGTCACCAAATCCGGAACGGGTGTCTTTTTTTGTGGTGCTTTCTATTTTTTCCATCTTATTGAGATATGCTGAAAATTAAAATGCAAAAATACGAAAAATGATAAAAGTAAGTTATAAAAAAAAATTGTTTATTTGTACACTACTATTTTGAGAGGCGAATGAAGGGTTTTACCAAGTTGTTGTTCGTGATATTACTGGCAGCGCAGAGTCTTGCCGCACAAACCGGCAGTCCAATGCGTGTGACCTATCGTATCCTCGACACCCTGACTCTCCGTATCGATACGCTCTCCATTGACCCCTCCTCTTTCCAAGCCCCAGGACTATCTCCCTCTCAGTATGAATTCGACCCCATTATCGCCACGATATATCTGAAAGATTCATCTCTATTAGGCTCTACCCAGGTCTTTCAATACAAAACCTATTCCTGCGATTTCTCAAAGCCGTTGTCGCATAAGTCTCTTTCTCTGATTGAGAATCCTACATCTTTCTATATAGTCTCGCCCGACGATTTGTCTATATATCCTGAAGAAGTTTCTGATCATCAAATGGTTAGCTCTGGGTCCATATCTCGGGGCGTCTCTGTTGGCAATAGCCAGGATTTAGTGCTGAATTCCTCGTTGAACCTCCAGCTTTATGGCTATCTGACAGATGATCTTCAAATTCAGGCTGTTATTTCCGATAAAAATGTCCCTATTCAACCCGATGGGAATACTCAAAGCATAAACAATTTTAATAATGTATATATAAAAATATTGTATAAGGATGTAGCGCAGATTTCTGCGGGAGACATAGAGCTGCCGGAGGCGGGAAGCGGGTTCCTTTTCGCTACTGGAAATCTTTTGGGTATGGATGGGAAGGTGGTGTCCCATTTTCGTAAAAAGGTGAATATGAGTAATATGGTGGGTGGAGGTGTCGCTAAGGGACGTTTTGTCAGACAGACTATCACCCCCACCAATGGTGTGCAAGGTCCATACAAATTGTCTGGCGCCCACGGAGAAGCGGGCATTGTCATCATCGCAGGTTCTGAACGGGTCTATGTGGATGGCAAACTGCTTGCCCGCGGCCAGGACAATGATTATACCATAGATTACAATACAGCGGAACTCACTTTTACTCCATCCATGCTTATGGTTGCGGAGAAACGTGTGGTCGTTGAGTTTGAATATGCCGACAGAAACTATGCCCGCTATGCACTATATTCTTATAATGAATTGGAAATTAATGATAAACATAATCTTACTGTCAATTTTTATCAGGCTCAGGATATCAAAAGCCAGTCCATACAGCCGGAGCTGACGGATGATCAGAAACTGTTTCTGTCGCGCTTGGGAGACATCGCGACTGTGGGTAGCTATCGCCATGACGACACAGTGGCCTATACTCCCGACAGGGTTCTCTATTGTAGGGTTGACACTTTGGTCAATGGGCAGTTCTATCATGCAGTTTTCGTCTATACGACCGATCCGGCTGTGACCCACTATGCCCCTTCCTTTACCTATGTGGGTGCCCATAAGGGAAACTATAAGTTGCAGAGTTCCACCGCTAATGGACGTATCTTTGTTTGGATGGCGCCATTGGATGGACAACCGCAAGGTGATTACGAGCCGGTTCAGCTCCTTACCACTCCTAAGATGACTCAGATGTTGACCATTGCTTCCAAACATCGGCTTCCTGGAAATCTTTCTATACAGAATGAGATGGCGTTGTCTAATTATGACCAGAACCTATTCTCCAAACAGGACGATCGCGACAATGTGGGCTTTGCCTACAACTTGCTTATGAAACAGAGCCAGCCGTTGCAAAAGAATCTGGAAGACTCTCTGGCTTGGCATCTGCTGTCTGAGGTGGCGTGGCAGTTTGTCCATAAGAACTTTCACGCAATAGAGAGTTTCAGGGATGTGGAGTTCGCCCGTGATTACAATTTGGCGGAGGATTATTCAACTCTTCATTCCGAGCAGATGCTTCATGCTATGTTCACCCTGCAGAAAACAAAGGTGAGCCAATCGCAATATGCTCTCAACTGGTTTTCCAGATTGAAAGATGTGATGGCCTTGAGACAAGAGTTCTCCTCTGCCAATCAGTGGAAAGGATTGCGTTTCAACACACGCACCACCTTCCTCAACACCCGTGACAGTGTGCAAAAGACACGTTACTGGACTTCCAACAACCAGATCTCTTATCTCTTCTCTAAAGTTGAAATTGGAGTAAAGGATCTCCTGGAACATAATCTTTTCAGAGATGCCATGGCGGATACTCTTCGTATCAACAGTTTTGCTTTCAATGAAGTAGAGGCATTTATACGCAATAATCCCCGAACGTCAGATTATCTATATCAGATGTCATATAAGAATAGAGTAGAGTGGGCGCCCGACACGAATGCCTTGCGCCGTCATCTTACCGTTCACGAAGCGAAAGCCTCTTTTGAGGTCAATAAGTGGAAACTCCATCATCTTGCCCTTCAGGGGACTTATCGCTTCCAACAATTGCGGGAGGTCTCTTCCAAACCCGAACACTATTTTGTGGGTAGCGCCGAATATACTGGCCGCTTTCTTCGAAAATCGATTGTGCTGCAAACCTATTACGAAGTTGGCAGCGGGATGGAACAACGCAAAGTCTTCACTTATTTGAAAGTGGCAGCCGGACAAGGTACGCACGTCTGGAACGACTATAATGGCAACGGCATTGAGGAGTTGGACGAGTTTGAACTGGCTGCTTTTCAGTATGAGGCGGATTATATCAAGGTGTATCTTACGAACAATGAATATGTTAATACCTATAACAACCAACTGACGCAGAGTGTTCAGCTTCTCCCAGCAAACCTGTGGTCCAAACCAGTCGGATTCAAAAAGTTCCTCTCCCGCTTCACGGATGTGCTGATGTTCCGCTCTCAGTTGAAGGATAGGAAGATACAGCTCAACCCATTCTACTCTCATTTGGAAGACACGAGCTTGATATATCGGAACATGCTGTTTACCAACACCTTCTCATTCAACAACAGCGCCTCTAAGTTCGCATTTGACTTCATCGTCAAGGAGAATCGCCAGAAGAATCTGCTTTATTATGGTTTTGAACAAACCTCCTTGAGCCTTCAGCAAATTGCGCTAAAGAGTGCTCCTATTTCCATACTCCGTTTGTGGGCAGGGTATGAGCACCAACTAACAGGCAATGAGTCTGAGGCTATGAGCACCCGTTGCTACACCATACGGCAGCATCTGGTAGAGGGTAAGGTCACGCTTCAGTTCAAGAATGCATACACCTTCTCTGCAGACTATATCTGGCAGTCAGGCAGAGAGTTGACTCGAAACGTCCCTATGTCTGCCCATAAGGGCACATTTGCGGCAGATATTCGTTTCCCCAAATACGGGATGGTGACAGCCTCGGTGCAATATGCCCACATCAAGAGCACCGTGACGCCCAATTCAGCTCTTGCCTACGTGATGTTGGGCGGACTCTCTGCCGGTCAGAATGCGCTGTGGTCGCTGCAATACCAATTGTCCATTAATGCATTTCTCCAACTTGCCTTGCACTATGAGGGACACTTCTCCCAAGGACACAAAGCGGTTCATACCGGCAATGTGACGGTTCGGGCCCAATTCTAAAATGAGTTTTTTGTCCTCTTCATGCCATTTTTTTCATTGCAAAAATAGAAAAAGAGATTCCAATTTTTTCTCCAGAAATCAACAAGCATGTTTTATTGTAATAGTGTGATTTACAACGCCTTGTAATTTATCTTTCAACAAAGGTGTTTTTTTTTGAGGAAAATGGTTGAAACAAAAAAAAATGTTGTATTTTTGTCGCTTAAAATTCTAAAAGTGAGTTATAGTGTGTAACTTTTCTCTAGAATTGTAGTATAAAAGAATTCCTACGGGATGATTATGCAATTTGAAAAGTTATATAATATGCTGACGATTAGATAGTTGTATTGTAAACTATTAACAATTATAGAATGAATATTCGCATCTTTCGAATCGGTATTTTGGCCATGTTTATCATGTGTTTAGCCACGAAAGGTTTTGCACAAGATGATGTGCAATTCACACTTTTTCCGTGGGCAACGTCCTATTATAACGCTGGCGGCATTGGTGAGCAAAATAATACTTTGTGTTTCACCGCCATGTATGGAAGCAAATATACTGCTTGGAATGATGTGTATATTGATGATTCTGGTGTTGAGCAAAAGGATAAGACTGCTCCGCAGGATTTCCTCTTCAATTTGGAATCTTATTTAAAGAAACTGCATGGTTCACTGGGCGTTTCTCTTGTCAGTGACCGTCTTGGTTTTTATAAGAACATTGGTGTGAAATTGGGTTATTCTTACAAGTTAAGAGTGGGTGGCGGTCATTTGGGCATTGGTGCGCAGGTTTCTTTGTTTAATCAGGCTATTGACAAGGAGATTCCGCGTCCGATTCAACAAGGGGACCCTGTTTTGGATCAGCTTGACGAGTCCACGATGGATCTGGATTTCAACTTCGGTGTGTTATATAAATCAGATGTCTGGTATGCGGGTGTGGGTATGACGCAGATCGCTGCTGCTCTTGATAAGAATCAGGTTTTGCGTGTTTCCGGAGACAAAGGTTCTCACCGCAGCCCGCAGTTGTATTTCCATGGTGGCTACACCTGGGTAGTCCCTGCAAACCCCAATTGGGAGTTGATTCCGCAGGCATTGGTTAAGACGGATTTCAAAACGTTCCAGTTTGACATTATGGCGCTGGCACGTTACAATGGCATCTTCTGGGGCGGTCTCAGCTACCGTTTCCAAGATGCTGTTTCCATTATGTTTGGTGCGCGTCCTTTCTACAATTCGTCTAATGTATATTTGAAAGGACTTGATGCCGGCATCGCCTACGGTATCACCACTAACACGCTGGCTTGGAGGAAGAACCGCGGTTTCGGTGATATCGAGGTTATGATTCGTTATTGCTTTGATATTTACAAACCGGAGATCTTCTCTGGTTACGGCAACACCCGTTATATTTATAAAAACAGATATTAAACACAATATTTATAAACAGCCTAACGTTAAGAGAAAATATAAATCAACATTAATATGAAAAGGGTAATTATTATTGTAGCAGCGATGCTTGTTGTTTTCGCATCCTGTAAGAATGGTGGTGACGGCCAGCTCGTTGGCGTGAAAGACCGTCCCAGCGTTTTAGATCTGGAACCTTTCGGCATGGTGTATGTCCCCACGGGCCATTATGTTATGGGTGGTGGTGACGAAGATGTGCCGTTTGCCTTGACACAACAGTCTAAGAATGTGACGGTGCAGGCATTCTACATGGACGAGACCGAGATTACCAACAATGAGTATCGTCAATTTGTATACTGGGTGCGCGACTCCATCGCACACGTGTTGCTGGGCGAGGCTGAAATCACCGATGCGGAGAAATACGGCCACTACCAGAAGTATAAAAAAGGCGAGAACGAGGGTGAACTGGTTGAACCCAAGTTGATCAACTGGAAAGAAGAGATCCCTTGGGATTCCGACAATGAGGAGGTTCAGTCTGCCCTTAGCCCATTGTTCAACAAGGTTAACACTCGCTTCTACCACTATCGTCCGAATACTGTCAATACCTCTATGTACAATTTTGAGTACTGGTGGTATGACTATCGTAACTTCCGCGATCCCAAAGACCCCGACCAATTTGGTGCGTCTACCAAGGAATTCGAAAAGGAAGGTACCGACTTCGGTGGTCTGTACGCTAATCGTCCTAGCAGTTTAGGCACGGGCTACCAGCGTTTTATCAGACACGAGGTAGTCAATATTTATCCTGACACATTGTGCTGGGCTCACGACTTTGTTTACTCTTACAACGAGCCTATGGTCTTGAACTATTTCGCTAACCCGCAATACGATAATTACCCTGTGGTAGGTGTTAGCTGGCAACAGGCCAAGGCCTTCTCTTATTGGAGAACCCATCTGCGTATGGCGTGGCTCGCAAGCAAGGAGTATGCCAATGAGCAGGAATTCAGACTCCCGACCGAAGCAGAGTGGGAGTGGGCTGCCAGAGGCGGCAACGAATTGGCCACATATCCTTGGGGCGGTATCTACACCACCAACAGAAATGGCTGTTTCTTGAGCAACTTCAAACCTCAAAGAGGTAACTATATTGCCGATGACAACTTCTATCCGAGCATTGTCGCCCACTATTATCCTAACGATTGGGGCCTCTTCGATATGTCCGGCAACGTGGCTGAATGGTGCGAAGACGCTTTCGACAAGTCCGCCACCAACTTCACGCACGACATGAACCCGGTTTATGTGTACTATGCTAAGAAAGACGACTCCCCCGCCAAGAAGAGAAAAGTGATTCGCGGTGGCTCTTGGAAAGATGTAAGCTACTACACAACCGTTTATGCCCGTACCTTTGAATATCAGGATACCTGTAAGTCCTACGTCGGTTTCCGTAACGTTCAAACCTTTATGGGCCGCCAGAGAGGTGATAACTCTAGCAAGAGCGCTTCTCATGTTTACTAGAAATTTATTTAATTCACAAAATCATTAACTTAATTAAAATTTAAACCAATGAATTTTATTGACAGATTAGTTAGATCAAATGGTTACAAGAACTTCATGGCCAAGTTGTATGGCTGGGGCGCAGCAGTCGTTATCGTAGGTGCCTTGTTCAAAATCTTACACTGGCCGGGTGCAAACATCATGTTGATGATCGGTATGTTCACGGAATCCGTCATCTTCTTCCTTTCCGCTTTTGAACCGCCTCACATGGAGTTCAACTGGGCCTTGGTCTATCCGGAACTGGCTACCGGTGAGGAGATCGAAGTCACTGAAAGAAAGAAGAAAAAACAAATCGCTGGTGAAACTCCTACCCAACAGCTCGACAAGATGTTGGAAGAGGCCAAGATTGGTCCCGATCTTATCGAGAGTCTCGCTACTGGTATGAGAAACCTCGGCGACAACGCCAAGAAACTGGCTGGCATGTCCGATGCTACCGTTGCATCCGACGCTTTCGTGGGCAACCTGACCAAAGCCGCCGAATCTGTCCGCAATATGACGCTCAAATACGACAAGATCGCCAATTCTCTCGAAACTGACGCTTCTGCATCCACCGCTTACGTGGAGAGTTTGAAGAAAGCCACCACCGCTGTGAACCAGATGGCTGCAGCTTACGAGCAGACGACGACCTACAAGTCTGAAATGGATAAGTTAACCAACAACATCTCCGCTTTGAGTAAGGTTTATGGCAACATGCTTGCCGCTATGGGTCAAACCCCCAGCAAATAAGCTTTATCTCAACACGCAATAATCATTTTTATTCACTAATACTTTAAACATAAGATATGGGTGCAACAAATTGTCCGGAGACCCCGAGACAGAAAATGATTCAGATGATGTATCTGGTCTATACGGCAATGTTGGCATTGAATGTGTCTGCTGACATCTTGAATGCTTTCATCGTCGTGGACGATACTTTGGTGACTTCTACTCGAAATGCCACTCGCCAGAACGCCAGCGATTACAACTGGTTCGAGAACCAGAAGGCTATTCTCGGCGAAGCTAAGATTCACGATGCTTATACCAATGCGCATAAATTGCGCAAAGAGACCACCGATATGGTCAACTATATTGAAGCGCTCTCCCGCGATCTCATCATGTATGTGGATGGCGATACGCTTGCAGAAGTGAAAGACGATAAAGGCAAAATCCAGAAAGTGCCCAAGACAGTGGCTACTATCACTGCCAAGGAGAACTTCGACAAGCCGACCTTCTTCATGCTGGAGGATCCGACACAGAACCCTTCCCGTGCGGTCCAACTGAAAGAGAGACTGCTCGAATACAAGAAGAATATCCTGAAACTTGCCAAGAAAGAAGACCGTGAACGTCTTTCTGAGATTATCGGTCTGAATGTCGACAAACAAGTCAAGTCTCTGACTGGCGAGAATGTGAACTGGGAAGTGCATAACTTCGACCATATTATCTCAGCTGCTGCTGTTACCTTGTTGAACAAGACGGTAGGCGAGGTGAGAAATGCGGAGTCTTCCATGCTGACCTATCTGAAGGAGTCTATCAGTGCTGATGACTTCAAGTTTGACCACGTTGAAGGCCGTGCCATCCCGAAATCCCAGATGGTGTTCCAGGGTGACAGCTACGAGGCTGACATCATCGTGGCTGCTTGGGATACCAAGTCCAGCCCGAAGGTATGGTACAAGATGGGTGCTGATACTCTGACCGAGGCTGGCCTTAGCGGCGCTCAAGAGCTGCAAGGCGAGAATGGTCTGGTGAAACTCAAATTGCCCGCCGGTGCCATTGGTGAGCAACGTTATGCCGGTTTGATCATGATCAAAGACCCCAGCGGCGAGCCTAAATATTATGGCTTTAAAGACAAATATTCTGTCTTGAAACCTTCCGCTGTTATTTCCGCCGACAAGATGAACGTGCTCTATGCCGGTATCGAGAACCCGGTTTCCGTATCTGCTCCGGTGGATCCTGGCAAGTTGTCTATTTCCTTTCCTGGCTGCTCTGTCTCTTCCCAAGGCGCAGGTAAGTTCAATGTGACAGTTCCCTCTTCTATGATTGGCAAAACCGTTTCCGCTTCTGTGGCTGCCAAGTTGGGCGAATCTACCAAGACCCTCGGCTCTACCGAATTCCGTGTAAAGAAGGTTCCGGATCCTCGTGCCGTCTTGGGTGCCAACATCCGCGGTGGCAAGCGCTCCAAATCCGAGCTGACTGCCAACCCGGTGCTCCGTGCCGTCATGCCAGAAGACTTTGTCTATGAGTTGAAGTGGACCGTTACTTCCTATCAGGTGATTTTCGTCAGCAAAGGTATGGAAGATCCTGCTATCTCCTGCCAAGGTGGTGCATTGTCTGAGGCTGTGAAAGCCAAGATCAACAAGGCTTCTGCCAACACGGTGATCTATTTCACCAACATCAAGGTCAACTCTGCTGCTGGCCCTCGTACATTGGATGAATTTTCCGTTCGTATCCGATAGAATTTAAAAACACATAAGAATTATGAAAAAGTTAGGTTTTTTGTTATTAGGACTTTTTGCTGTCTCTTTCGCCTTTGCACAAGAGGATGAAGATGGTAGCACGATGAACCAGCCTATCAACCGTGCCCCGGCAGAATATCGTTGGGAACAGGTTGATGTGGGCGACTTCTCCGATCCGGTGCCCTATGCCCCGATCCGTCAAGCTGACGTGATGTATTACTACACCATCTGGAGAACAATCGACTTGCGCGAGAAAGTGAACCATGTGCTCTATTTCCCAACAGAAGTAAGAGGAACGTGGAGAAGTCTTGCACAAACGATCTTTGACGCTGTGGATATGGCTAATCCCGAGAAGATTGATGGCACGCTGCCTGTCTATACGGATGACATGTGTCTCATGCCGACTCCACGTGAGGATATAGCCAGCACCCTTTCGGTTTCCTACACTACCGATGATATCGATATTGAGACCGGTGAAGTGATTGGTGACAAGGAGGTCTTTATCCAGTTCGAACCCAAACAGATTGTCTCTTACAATCTCAAGGAAGTTTGGTATTTCGACAAGCAGACATCCACGCTCAAGTATGAGATTATCACTTTGGAACCGATTTTGGAATATGTGCGTCCGAACACTTCCTCCAATGTCTTTGACGATGATCAAGAGGACCAGGATGATGAGGCCGTGGAAGGCAAGCCGACCAAAAGACGTATCGGCTACATCTATTATCCTGAGTTGAGACCGTTCCTGGCCAAACAGGAAGTCTTCAACGTGAAGAACAACGCACAGCGCCTTTCTTTCGATGATCTGCTGACTTGGAAGCGCGACTTCTCCAGCCTGATCTATAAGGAGGCCAACCGCTACGATCGTGAAATCGCTGATTATATAGCGAATTCCAGAGACCAACGTCTCGAATCCGAAAGAATTACCAACGAATTGCGCACATTGGAGAGCGATCTTTGGGAATTCTAATCAAATCTAACTTTTTCATAATTTTCATATACGGGCATCTTTTGATGTCCGTTTTTTTTTACTTTTGCACCAACAAAAACCAAGCCTATGATTATCGTTACCGGTGCTGCCGGTTTTATTGGAAGTTGCATGGTCGCCAAGTTAAATGAGATGGGGCGGACTGACATTGTGATGGTGGATGATTTCTCGAAGGAGGCCAAGCGCCGCAATTGGGAAAACAAACAATATCTTGACAAAATTCATCGAAATGATTTCTTTCTTTGGTTGCCGAAACATGCGCGCGATGTGGACTTCATCATCCATCTGGGCGCCCGCACCGACACCACCGAGTTTGACTATTCCATTTTCGAGGAGCTGAACGTGGACTACACCCGCAAGATATGGTTCTATGCGTCTGAGTATGGGATACCGTTGATCTATGCCTCTTCTGCGGCCACGTATGGCGCTGGCGAGTTGGGTTATGTGGATGATGATGCTCTGTCATATCGTCTTCAACCACTAAATCCCTATGGAAAGTCCAAGAATGAAATCGACAAGTGGGTGCAGAAGCAGGCTAAGACGCCTCCCTATTGGTATGCTTTCAAGTTCTTCAATGTATATGGGCCTAATGAGTATCACAAGGGGCGAATGAGCTCTGTGATTCTGCACACCTTCCAGAAGATCCAGGAAACGGGTTCTATGCAGCTCTTTCGTTCTCATCGGCCGGAATACGAGGATGGCCAGCAGTTGCGTGACTTTGTCTATGTGAAAGATGTGGTCCGAGTCCTTTATTGGTTTATGAATCATCATCCGCAAAGTGGTATCTACAATCTTGGCACTGGTCATGCACGTTCCTTTTGGGATTTGGCCTCCGCCACCTTCAAGGCTCTGAAACTGGAACCTCGGATTAGCTTCATAGATATGCCTGAGGATATTCGGGAGAAATATCAATATTTCACCGAAGCCAAGATGAGTAAAATGCGTTCGGCGGGTTACCGAAGGCCATTTTATTCGCTTGAATCTGGCATCAAATCCTACGTAACTCGCTATCTTGTAAAGGATACCGAGTATTAAGGATTTTTTTTTGCAGCGTAACGTATTTTATTTGGATATTCTAAATTTTTTTTATTTTTGTAATCCAAATTTATCTTATAGAAATCGAATCAACAAACCTCAACCAAGTCTCAGGTTACTTATGAAAAGTACATATACTGACAAAGAGATACAAAAAACACTCAAGACAGTTTTTGGATTTGACACCTTCAAGGGTAATCAACAGAAAATCATCAAAGCCTTACTGAAGGGCAAGGATTGTTTTGTCATTATGCCAACCGGAGGAGGCAAGTCGATGTGCTACCAACTTCCGGCGCTTATGATGCCGGGAACGGCTATTGTCATCTCTCCATTGATTGCTTTGATGAAAAACCAGGTAGATGCTATCCGGAATTTCAGCGTGGAGATCGGTGTCGCACACTTTCTCAATTCTTCGCTTTCCAAGGCTGAGATCAGTGAGGTCCGCCAGGACTTGATTACAGGGAAGACCAAGATTTTGTACGTGGCACCAGAGTCGTTGACCAAGGAAGAGAATGTGAAGCTCTTTCAGGAAATACAGATCTCTTTCTATGCTATTGACGAGGCTCACTGTATTTCTGAGTGGGGTCACGATTTCAGACCCGAGTACCGCCGTATCCGCGAGATCATCAATCAGATTGGCCAAAAGGTGCCCGTAATCGCTCTCACTGCCACTGCTACCCCGAAGGTTCAAAGCGATATCATGAAGAATCTCGGAATGGAAAAAGCCGAGGTGTTCATCTCCTCTTTCAACCGTCCGAACCTGTATTATGAAATTCGTGAGAAGACCAAAGACGTGGACAAGGAAATTGTTCGCTTTATCAAGTCCCATCCCGGCAAATCCGGTATCATGTATTGCCTCAGCCGTAACAAAGTGGAAGAGCTCGCCGCCATGCTGGTGGAGAATGGCATCCGTGCATTGCCGTATCACGCAGGTCTGGACAGCAAAACCCGTGTGCAGAATCAGGATGATTTTCTGATGGAGAAGGCAGATGTCATTGTCGCTACCATTGCTTTCGGTATGGGTATCGACAAACCCGACGTGCGCTTTGTCATCCACTACGATATGCCCAAGAGCCTGGAAGGATACTATCAAGAGACGGGCCGTGCCGGTCGTGACGATGGAGAAGGCCTCTGCATCGCTTTCTATGACAACAAAGATCTTCGCAAGCTGGAAAAATTCTCCACAAAGAAGTCTGTCGCTGAACAGGAGATTGTCAAGCAGCTTTTAGCCGAGACAGCCGCATACGCCGAGTCTACAAACTGCCGGAGAAAACACATACTTCACTATTTTGGGGAGGAATATACCGAAGAGAACTGCCACAACTGCGATAACTGCAATCATCCTAAACCCAAGATGAATGCCAATGAACAGGTGATGCTGGCTATCGAGGTTATCCAAACTGTGAAGCAGCAGTTTAAAGAGGATCAGATTGTGGATATTATCACAGGTAACAAGACCACATCCGTCACCAAATTCAAACATGACAAACTTAAACAGTTTGGAGAGGGTATGGATTACGATGCCAAATTCTGGTCCAACATTATCCGCATCGCCATTTTTGAGGGGCTTATTGTCAAGGAGATAGAGAACTACGGATTGCTGAAGATCACGCCGAAAGGCGAGAAGTACCTCACGAATCCTTACAATATCATGACTACCAAGCCCGAAAAGAGCGAAGATGACGAGGATGAAATAATAGACAACATTGGCGGTGGTATGGATGAGGCTTTCGACAAAGTATTGTTTGGAATGTTGAAAGACCTGCGCAAAAGCATATCCCAAGAGGAAAATCTGCCCCCGTTTGTCATCTTCCAGGATCCTTCATTGGAGGATATGTGTATCCAATATCCTATCACACTAAGCGAGATGCAGAAGGTGAGCGGCGTTGGTGTAGGCAAAGCCCAAAAGTATGGAAGCCGGTTTGTTGAACTTATCAGGAAATATGTGGAGGAAAATGAGATCGAGAGACCTCAGGATATCGTCTTCAAGACCAAACCCAAAGAATCTGCCGTAAAGGTTTTCATCATTGAAAGCATTGACCGAAAAGTTGATTTTGAGGATATTGCCATTGCCAAAGGTTTGGATATGGACGAACTTCTTACCGATATCGAGAAGATTGTCGCCTCCGGCTTGAAACTTGACATCTCTTATTATATTGAAGAGGTGATTGACGAGTATCATCAGGAGGATATTCTGGACTATTTCGCCAATGCGGAATCTGACTCTCCGGAACTTGCTCTGGAGATTCTGGGTGATGATGAATATTCGTTGGAAGAGATCCGCATCATGCGTATCAAATACATCTCCGATGTAGGTAACTAATATGACTGTAAACAATTAAATTGAAGTTGAAAAGAATATGGAACAAGAAGAAATGAACAAACAGGAAGAAATGACTGTTCCCGAACCGGTAGAACAACAAGAAATTATCAAGGAAGAATCAGTTGATTCTGCCTGTGACAATAATACCGCCGAGGAGAAGAAGTGTGAGAATCACCATTGCAAAAAAAGCCTTTGCATTGCTCGTTTAGTCTTTGACTTGCTGATGCTGGCTGCTGTTATTATCCTTTTCATCCTTTATGCTAAAGGTAGACCATGCCATAAGAAAGCTGCAGCTGACAATGTCGCTGCGGAAGCTTTGGTCCCGGGTAATGGCGACATACTCTACGTGAATATCGACTCAATCAATGCCAATTATGAGATGGTGAAAATATTGACCGATAGCATTGATGCCGAGAAGAGCAAGAAAGAGATCGTCTTCCAAAATCGTCAGAAGGCATTGGAAACGAAGTTGAGAAACTATCAGCAGAATATGCAGTCGGGTGTGTTGAATGCCCAGCAGGCGCAATATGCTGAGGCCTCGCTTCAACAAGAAAGTGCTCAATTGCAGAGCGATTATGAGCAGGCTCTTTCCACTCTGGAAGCTCGCTATACGGCAGCCCTTTCCCAAATCCAGGATTCTTTGATAGCCGTCACCAAGCGTATCAACGCGGACAAGAATGCCTCCTATGTCGTGACTTATGGCGGCGGTAGCAACTTGATCGTGGCAGACCCCACAAAGGATATTACCGAAGAGGTGCTTGCTGAATTGAATAAGCCCTTTAAGAAAAAGAAATAAGCGTTATGGGATCTGACAAAAAACAATCCAATCGCAGTTGGCTTCTGGCGCTGGCAGGACTTTTCATTGTCGTTGTTCTGTCTTGCGTGGTGGCATTGTGCTCCCCCGAGCATCCATCAACTGCTTTGAAGAGTGAGCGGAATTCTGAACTGGCGTCCCTGCATCAGTTTCCCCCGTTGCAAATGGCCGATTCCATTGCTATGCCCAAGACCACTGCATCCTATGAAGACAAGACTCCCAAGGATGTCTATTACTTTGCCTTGGATAGCCTCGGACAACCTACGGATGAAGTAGTGTATGAGGCACATTACTATCCCGATAATTCAAAATATTTTGAAGGGAACATCTCCAACAAGGAACGTGAAGGCCTTTGGTATGCATATCATAAAAATGGCAATGTGCAGACTATGGCTCATTACGTGCAAGGCAAAGAACAGGGCCAATATACGGTGTACTATGAAAATGGCAACGTGATGTACACGGGTAAATACGATAATGGCGAGCGTGTCGGAATCTGGAACTTCTATGATCCAGAAGAACAATTGATGCGCACCATCGACTATAGTGTCAATCCACCAAAGGTTGAGACAATTCAATAAATTATATATATCAAATATCAATTAAATTATAAACTAACTAATAAACTAAATAAACAATATGGAATTACCTTTCGCTGAATCCTGGAAAATTAAGATGGTTGAACCCATCAAGAAATCTACTCGTGCTGAACGTGAAAAATGGTTGGAAGAAGCTCACCAAAATATCTTCATGTTAAAGAGCGACTATGTCTACATCGATCTGCTGACTGACAGCGGAACCGGCGCCATGAGCGACCGCCAATGGAGTGCCATGATGATGGGCGATGAAAGTTATGGAGGCGCACGCTCTTTCTATCACATGAAAGACACGATCACGGAACTTACCGGTTTTGAATACGTGATCCCGACTCACCAAGGCCGTGCCGCTGAGAACGTTTTGTTCTCTTATCTCGTTAAACCCGGACAAGTCGTCCCGGGCAACGCTCATTTCGACACTACAAAGGGGCATATTGAAAGCCGTAAAGCTTTCGCCATTGATGTTACGGTTCCTGAAGCATACGACACCCAACTCGAGGTTCCTTTTAAAGGCAATGTGAGCCTTGAAAAACTGGAGAAGGTGCTCATCGAAAACAAAGGGAATGTGCCATTCATGGTGCTCACAGTCACCAACAACACCGTCGGCGGCCAACCCGTCAGCATGAAGAACATTCGTGAGACGTGTGAACTCTGTCACAAATATGGCGTGCCCGTCAATATCGACAGCGCCCGTTTCATCGAGAACTGCTACTTCATCAAGACCCGTGAGGAAGGCTATGCCGACAAGACTCTGAGAGAGATCGCACTGGAAATGTTCAGCTATGCAGATAGCATGACCATGAGTGCCAAGAAAGACGGTCTCGTCAACATGGGCGGTTTCATCGCTACCAGAAAGAAAGAGTGGTATGAGGGCGCTAAATTGTTCTGCATTCCTTTCGAGGGTTTCTTGACATACGGCGGTATGAATGGTCGTGACATGGACGCCCTGGCCGTCGGTCTCAAAGAAAATATTGAGTTTGATATGGTTGAGACTCGTGTAAAACAAGTCCAGTATCTGGCTGACAAGCTGGATGAATATGGTATCCCTTATCAACGTCCTGCCGGTGGCCACGCCATCTTTGTGGATGCAGACAAGGTGTTGACCAACATTCCTAAGGAAGAGTTCCCGGCTCAGACCTTGACCTGTGAGCTCTATCTGGAGGCCGGTATCCGCGCCTGCGAGATTGGTTATGTGCTCGCCGACCGCGACCCTGTGACTCGTGAGAACCGCTTCGGTGGCAATGACTTTGTGCGTTTGTGCATCCCGCGCCGTGTCTATACCAATAACCACATGGATGTGATCGCGGCCGCTCTTAAGAATGTCTATGATCGTCGCGACACCATCAAGCGCGGTTTGGAAATCACATGGGAAGCCGAACTGATGCGTCACTTCACCTGCCAGTTCAAACGCTTGAAATAGTGAATACCATGCTGGTAGTCGGAGATGTTTTAGTGTCTGACGAACTCTTTGAGAAGCATTTCTGCTGCGATCTGGCGCAGTGCAACGGGCAATGTTGCATAGAAGGAGATGCCGGTGCTCCCGTGGCACCTGACGAAACTGCCGAATTGTCAGAATATTATCCCGTCTATCAGAAGTATATGACTCAGGAAGGACTCGCCGCTGTGAATGACAGTGGCGAGCCCTTTGTTTTTCAAAATAACGAATTCCAAACCCCATTGCTCGATGGCCAGGGTGCCTGCGCCTTCGTTTTCTACGAGGATGGTATCGCAAAATGCGCCATCGAAAAAGCCTTTGAAAACAATGAAATTCCTTTCCGTAAGCCCATATCCTGCTACTTGTATCCCATACGCGTGAGCAGGGTGGGGAAGTATGTGGCATTGAATTATCATCACTGGCCTATATGCAAGTCAGCATGCCTGAAAGGCGACGAACTGCGCCTTCCAGTCTATGTCTTCCTTAAACAACCTCTTATCCAGGCGTTTGGGAAGGAATGGTATGATGAATTGTGTGAAACCGTGCGCCGGTATCTGCAGGAAGGGATCAGATAATCAGTTTGAAACCGACTCCGTGCACATTGATGATCTGTATGGAGTTGTCTTCCTTGAAAAGCTTTCTTAACTTGTTGATGTACACGTCCATGTTCCTGGAATTGTACCAGCTGTCATCGCCCCATATTTTCTTCAGCGCATAACCACGCTCCAGAACATCATTCTTCTTCTCGATGAGCAACTGAAGCAGTTCAACCTCACGCGTTGTGATCTTCTTCTCCACACCGTTGATGGTTATCAGTTGTCTCTTCTTGTCGAAAAGGATGCTGCTCGTCAGCTGGGTGATGCCGTTGTCCTCTTCGGTCTGCACGGTGCGGCGCAACAGAGCCTGGATACGGGCCAGAAGCACATCGCGCGGGAAAGGCTTGGTGATGTAGTCATCGCCGCCGATGGAGAGACCTTTGATCATGTCTTCTTGTAATGCTTTGGCTGTTAAGAAGATAAGCGGTATTTTCTTGTCCACTTTCCGTATCTCCTGAGCGAGCGTGAAGCCATCCATCAAAGGCATCATGACGTCAATAAGACAGATGTCGTACGAATTCTGGCAGAAAAGCTCGTAAGCAATTTCTCCGTTGGTGGCATGGCTGACCTCATACCCTTTTTCCGTCAGGTAGGCCATCAAAACCTTTGCCAAATTGACATCGTCTTCAGCGAATAAAATCTTTATCGGTTCCATAATTGTATAGTTTCTATCAAAAGCGCAAATATACAAAAATCATCATAACTATACTTTTTTTTATTTGGGCGTTCCGGCGCTTTCAATCGCACCCCCAAAATCCGCTGTGCTACCGCAGCGCCGTCGGGCTTTCCGCTCAAACTTCGCACGCCGAAGGGCGTGCGAAGTAACCGCTGCAATCCCTAACGCATCGTTATCCATCGTCTTGTCCAATATGGGCAATTCTATCCGCTATTTTAACTATTAATTGTAAAAATAAAAAAATAATAAAAATAAATTATAAAGCTATTGACAAATAATTAAAATTTTGTATTTTTGCAACGTCATTGTACAACGATGAACGACACTATTTTTCTAAACTTTATAAACTAAAACAACTACTACGATGAAGAATGTACAGACAAAGAAAATGGGAGTCTTATTTTGGCTCATGCTGATGTTTGGAATGGCGACGGTAAGCGCCCAGACCGTCGTTTATGAAGAGAACATGGGTGTTCCTGCGGCGGCAACGCTGATTCAAAACTATACGGGATGGCAGAATACGGAGGTGCTATACATTGGCGACGGCACCTGCGATGTACGCACCTCCAATGCCTCTACTGGCTATGGCCCTGCCTCGGGTGGAGGCAATGTGATGCTGAATGACACGGTCAAGTGGTTCCAGATCTCTGGAATTAGTACCGCAGGGACCATTGCCCCCAATCTGTATCTGGGCATCAGGAAGACCACTGCGCAAAATGGCACCAACTTGCGGGTGCAGGTGTCGGTGGACAGTGTCGCTTGGGTTACGCTGAATTTGGCGGATACATTGCCGACTGGCACAGGGACATCGGGTTGGCACAGGGCATGTTTTCCCAACCTGCCAGTCGCTTCCCGACTGCATTTGCGTTTTTCCAATACCTCCACATCTGATTGTCGCATTGATGATATTCTTGTCGTGGACGGGGAAGAGGTCCTCTTGGAGACAGTCTCCACCCCAGTCATTACTCCGTCATCGGGCCTCTATTACGAGCCGAAGACTGTCACAATCTCATCAGCCACAACGGATGCGGTCATTCACTACACTCTTGATGGCACAACACCGACGGCAGAATCACCCGTCTATTCCGTACCATTCACGGTGAACACCTCCACCACAGTGAAAGCTTTTGCGGTTAAGTCAGGCTGTTATGACAGTGATGTTGCCACGGTGAATATTCAGATCCAGGATACGAACTCGTTGGTTCATCTGCCATTTGACATTTCTGGCAATAGTAGCGGAGCCCATGAGGATATAGCTATGATGAGCGGGTTCAGAGGCTATTATTTGGGTTCTTCCTATGCCGATGGATCAGTGAAGTTTGAAGCCACCAACGCCGGACGTGCCGCTTTGGTGGCGCATCTCGACAGCGCTCCTGCGC
Source organism: Bacteroidales bacterium (assembly GCA_017650305.1). Taxonomy (GTDB): domain Bacteria; phylum Bacteroidota; class Bacteroidia; order Bacteroidales; family WCHB1-69; genus F23-D06. The sequence continues at coordinate 29,664 of JAGCFD010000060.1, forward strand.
ATCTTTCCTTTGATTTAAAAGGGAAAACGGGAGGCTCGTCACCTGCTGCATACGAAGGCATTCTCCTTGAAGTGTCCCAATCGCCTGATGGGCAATCATGGAATACTATGGCTTATTTCAGTGAGATGGAGATATCCATCTCGGATTACAATCACTTCACAGGCATTGCCTTGGACCCGTCAACCCGCTATCTGCGTTGGCGCCTGGCCGAAGCTACTAAAGGGAATACCCAGTTGAATAATATCTCCATTACCAAATATGATGGTCCTGCAGACTCCACGTCTGTCACCGACTATCATCACATCCCGCTCGTATGTTATCCTAATCCGACCACCGGCTTGCTTTTTATCGACAATGACAGCCAAGAGATTCAATCCATCACCATGACAGATGTCTATGGGAGAGTTGTCATGACTTGGAGCGCTCCTGTCGAAACTCCTCTGAAATTGAATTCAATTCCTGCTGGCACCTACATTGTGTCTGTCCGGTTGCCTCAAGGGGTGACGCATGCCAAAGTTGTAAAATATTGATTATAATGCGAGAAGTTGAAAGGGTGGCTATGTTTGTTTTCCTTGGATTTCTTGATTGTTATTTTTAGTCACCCTCTCTTCTTCTTTTTTTGTAATTTTGCACTTTTTTACGAGACTAAAATTACAATGATGAATAGATTGATAGAAATCATCGCGGCGGTCGCCCTCGTCTGCTCATTGACTGGATGTACTAAGCAGGAAAAAACCTATTATCCAGACGGCCATTTGCAATCTTCCATTGAATATAAAATGGGAAAAGAACATGGACGTTCCTTGTATTATTACGATCGTCCTAATACCCTTGAGATAGAGATGGAGATGCGGAAGGGTAAACGCAATGGTGAGTTTAAACGGTATTATGAGAATGGCGGACTGGACACATATTGTGTGTATCACAATGATACCATTGTAGGTGAAGAAGTTATGTATCTACCTAATGGTACGAAGACACAAATCTTCACTTATAAGAATGGTAAACGCAATGGTGCCCACACTGCCTACCATATCAATGGCGAGGTTAAGATTGAGGGTGGTTTTAAAGACGACATGTTTGATGGCCAATGGATTTATTACGATGAAAGAGGTGTTGTTGTCGGTGAGGGTGCTTTCAAAAGTGGAAGAGGGGATGTGATTTTCTATGATCAGAATGGTCAAAAGGCACGCCTTACCCACTATGAAAACAACAAAAAGGATGGGAAAGAGATCTATTATAATCCAGACGGCTCGATTGCTCAGGAGATAATCTATAAACAAGATCGTATTATTTCTCAAACAACCGATACTACCAAGGAATAATGGGTCGTCTATGGCGTATCATATTGCTTTTTGCATGCTGCATGTGCATGTTGCTGTCGCAGGCTCAGACCACGCAACGCATCAAGTATCGTGCAGACATGGGCTATTATGACGAGGATGTGATGCCGGGAGCTCAGCGATTGATTGGGCATGTGGTATTCTCTCAGGATAATGTGAGAGGCTATTGTGATAGTGCTTATCTGTTTGAGAGAGAAAACTATATTATTGCCTATGGCGATAAGGTCCGTATTTTAGTCGGAGACTCGGTGAGACTCTATGGCTATAGGGTTTATTACAACGGAAACACCAAAATGGTCTCTATCGCATCCAATGTGCGTTTGGAAAAGGGCAAGGCTTTCTTGTTGACCGACAGTCTGATTTACGACATGAACAGGGAAGTGGGTTTTTATATTACCGGTGGAACAATCATTAATGATAAGGACACGTTGAATAGCAAAGTCGGACATTATTACACCAAAACCGATGATGCCTATGTGTCTCGCGATGTGGCTGCCAGGAATGAGACCTACACGATGGATTGTGACTCCATGCGTTATAACACTGCGCAAAAGATGGTCTATTTTATCTCCCCCACGCAGCTCTGTTCCGACAAGCAGGATGGTTATACGGAGAGCGGATGGTATGACACAGACAAAGACATTTCCCTTTTTGTAGGAAATGTGTGGATGCAGGAGAAGCAGAGGGTCATCAAGGGTGATAGCATCTACTATAATCGATTTCAACATGTGGGGCGTGCTTGGCACAATGTGGATGTGTCAGACAATGATCAGAACTATGTCTTGAGGGGTAATTATGTGGAATACCATGATAAAGGCGGAGTCTCTACAGCTACGGACAGCGCCCTTCTTATCCTGATTGACAAGCAAGACTCGTTGTTTCTCCATGCGGACACACTGAAGCTCTATACGGACGAAAACCAGGATGCTCAGCTTGCCTTGGCCTATTACCACAGCAAATTTTATCGGCATGATATCCAAGGCGCATGCGATTCGCTTAGCTGTGTCGTCACCGATACAATTATCTACCTTTATTACAATCCAGTGGTGTGGTCTGATGACTACCAGATGACAGCCGATACCATATATGCCTTCAAGGTGGACTCTACACATAGTTGTGTCAAGTTGTGCAAATCTGCATTTCTTGTTGGTGGTATCTACCAAAATACGGAGTTCAATCAGGTGAAAGGTGTCAATATCACCGGCTTTATTGAAAATAAGAAGCTGTATCAAGTGGATATTGATAATAATGCGGAGTGTATCTACTATGTGCAGGAAGAGGATAGTTCCTTGATAGGTATTAATACCTCTATAACCAGTCAGATGCGCATACTTCTGGAAGACAATAAAATCAATCAGATCAGATTCTATGACAAGCCGGACGGGAAGATTTATCCCGACAATCAGTTTGAAGACAAAAACCGTAAACTTGCAGATTTCAGATGGTTAGGTAAATACCGTCCCCGCAAGCCAAAAGACTTGTTTGTGTTCCCTATTCCTCGGGAGAAGGGGACTGAGGAGCTGGAGTAGTGTCGGCTGTTTCCTCATCCGTGCCTAAGTTGAAGATTAATTCTTGTTTGGGGATTCTTACATATAGCAGCACAAAGAAGAGTGCGATGAACACGGCCCCCATTTTTCTTTCGAACATGCTTTCAACTAATAGGTTGCCTATTGTCAGAAGAGAAAAGGTTATGTAGAGAACGTCTCGTTTTCGAATGCCGTATATCAGTGGAAACAGGGTATATGCCAGCACAATCAAAAAGCCGATTATACCTGAAGTGGTGAGAGCCTGCAACCATTGGTTGTGAGCGTTGTAGTGGTGCCCAATCAGATTCTTGTAGCCTTTGAGTTCGGCATTCATGACCAAGTCCTTATCCAGATCTCCTGTGCCTGTACCTAAGAAATGGTTGTCTTTTGCCACCTCCCATGCAGAACGCCAAACGGTAAGACGTATGCCGCTGCTTGTGTAAGAATAGGTGTTGTTGATCTCAAAATTCTTTATGACGGTCAAGGCGTTGTTTACTCTGATGAACGGGGTTGCCTTGAAATGATAGAGTGCAGCACCAAAGGCGGTATTCATGGCTATAAACAAGAGAAGACCAAGAATGCGGTATTTCCATTTTTTAAACAGAAAGAAAATCCAGTATAGGCAAAGCGCGAGAATGATGATGATGCCTGCCTTTGAACTGGCGCAAATGATGGCAGCATAAAGGAATAGTATTATTGCCCCATAGATGATCTTGACAACAATGTGGAGCTGTCTTCTGCGTTTCTTCCAGTCAAAAAGCATAAGGAAGATGGTGAGAGACATGTATAGTGAGAGATATGATGGATGATAGTGCTCGGAGATGTGGAGATAAAAGGAGAAGTCATTGCCTCCGTTTTGAAGCTTGGCAACCAGGGCGTCACCAAACACGAACAAAGACAGGAAGATGGTGGAGATGGAAAAAAGGACCAGAAGTATGCGAATTCGCTCGTGTGTCAAGAGGGTGGAAGCATAGGTGAGGAGAAAGAGAGGGGCAAGCAGGAACCACAGGTAAGTTTCTACGGTTAGCAGCGCATGCATCTTGTTTGTTGAGATGAGTATTCCATATAGCGGAATGAGAAAAAGGGCTGCAGATAGGATGAAGACGAGGGTGGCCTTGTGGTCTTTCACATTCATCCATTTTTCTTTCCAGTTCCATTCCCAGATCCAGTTTAAGAACATGAGAATGGCGATGGGGATTACCAGCAAATGAGTGAAGGGCAAGGAGGCAACAAGTATCAACATCAGGGTGTAGAAGATGTTGAAATGCCAGTTTTGAGAGAATATGATGTTCAGTGGACTCATGATGGGATGATTTCTGATAGTAGATGGCCCATTTCTTGCAGGAACAGCTCGCTCCCGTAGGGGTGGTAGCCTCCGGCGGGGGTGAAGGTCATTTCACCGAATATGGGTTGGTTGTCAATTATGTAGTAGTCAATACGCACAAGAGGGAAGGGCTTGGCTAAGGCTTCAGCGGCGTCCAGCAATTCTTGGAGCGCGATGGGGCGGGGGAGGACCTCTTCGCTTTGAACTTCGCGGGGATTGTAGTCGGTTTGTACCTGCCAGTCGGGGCTCAAGAGTGTCTTGACCGGTTTCGGATTTTGGGTGGGTTCACAGACCAGAATGGATCGCACTTTCCCGCCAATACAATAAAGCTTGTAGTCGATGAGCCCGTAGGGATTTTCCGTTTGTCGCAGCAACTTCTCGACAATCACCTTCGGCTTGATGCCGAGGTAGTGAAATTCGGCGGTTGTCAGTCCGAAGGGCTCGCTCATTGCCATGCGCAATTTCTTGGCTACAGCCTGACGGTCCGTTTGCTGCTTGTCCTTAATCACAATATTGGTGTGGCATCCGTTGTTGGGTTTCAGGATGAAAGAGTCGGGCAGCGATTCCCAATGTATGTCGGAGGGATCATCATATACTGCGTAAAGGTCGTTGAGATGGCAGGCGAATCCACAATCGGACACATATTGGCGTACGGCAAATTTGTCTGACAGTTCCGGCCACGCGGAGGTGTCCCCGTACAATTTGAGCCACTGTATCCACTCTGTCAAGGTTGATGGGTTGTCCAGAGACAGTTTTTGTTTGCAGATATGTTGGTAATGCAGGCGCACGGCTTCCTCCCGATTGGTCAGGGCCAGTCTTGTGCGATAGCGTCTGCTCGCAAAGCGCAGGTCGTCGTAAAGGCGCTGCCAGAGAGGATATGAGGTGCGGTCGTTTTTCATTCTTCGTTGTTCAACAGGTCGGGTCTGCGTTCTTGGGTTCTCTTGAGGCGTTGTTCCATCTTCCAGTCGGCGATGAGCTTGTCGTTGCCTGAGAGCAGCACGTCTGGGACGCGGTGGCCACGGAAGTCGGCGGGGCGGGTGTAGACGGGTGCCGACAGCAGATCGTCTTGGAAGGAGTCGGTGAGTGCCGAGGTGCCGTCGCTGATGACACCGGGGATGACGCGCGCCAGGGCGTCGGTGATGACCATGGCCGCCAGCTCGCCACCCGACAGCACATAGTCGCCAATGCTCAGGTCTTCCGTGATGTAGAGCTCGCGCACACGCTCGTCAACGCCTTTGTAATGCCCGCATAACAGGATGATATTCTGTAACATGGACATGGAGTTGGCCTTGTGCTGGTTGAACTGCTGGCCGTCAGGAGCCATGAGATAGATGGCATCGTAGATGCGTTCCGATTGCAATTGTTCAATGCAACGGGCAATGGGCTCCACCATCATCACCATGCCGGCCCCGCCCCCAAAAGGGTAGTCGTCAGCTCGATGGTGCTTGTCATAGGTGTAGTCCCGGATGTTGTGGGTGTGAACCTCCAGATATTGTTTGTCTATAGCTCTCTTGAGGATGGAACAACCAAATACCCCCTCAAACATCTCTGGAAACAGTGTCAGTATATCAATGCGCATAGTTATAGTTTTTCAATCATCATAATGCCGTCACGGAAAGGTAGCAACAAGTTCCGAACGCGCGGGTCTTCTTGTACATGCTTGTTGAAGTCATTGATGGCCAACGTGTCTTTGTCGTTGTGTGACACCTCATGGGTGACCTTCCCGTTCCATAAAGTGTTGTCTGCCAGTAGGAACCCTCCTTTCTTCACCTTCGGCACGATGGCTTCGTAATAGTCGGTGTAATCCTCTTTGTCAGCATCAATGAAGACCAGATCCCAGCAATGGTTGAGTGTTGTGAGAAGCGTGTGGGCGTCGCCAATGTGGAGGTGCAGCTGGTCGCGGCGCTCCGCCTGGGCGAAATAGGAACGTATGCGGTCTTCATATTCCACATTAATCTCAATGGTGTGTAGCTCACCGTCCGGGATGAGCCCTTCGCTCAGACAGATAGCCGAGTAGCCTGTGAATGTGCCGATTTCCAGAATGTATTTAGGTCGCATCATGCGTGAGACAAAACTCAAAAAAAGCCCTTGCAACTGTCCCGATGCCATCCGTGGGTTGAGCGTCTCCAGATGCGTCTGACGGTTCAAACGGTACAAAAGACCGCTTTCGGGAGTGCTGTGCTCTTCACAATACTCTTCGATATCTTGTGCTATGAGTTCGAAAGTGGACATTATTCGTTCAGTTCAGCAATGGTCTCATTTAGTTCCGCTTCCGTTTTGGTCAGCTTGTCTTTGCAAATCTTGATGAGATGTGTGGCTTTTTTAATGTTGTCGGAGAGCTCGTCAACAGAAATGTCGGCGTTCTCCATTTTTTGAACGATATCTTGAAGCTGCTCAAAGGCTTCTGTATAGGTGAGTTCTTTTGCCATGTCTGGATGTTTTTTTAAGAGATAGTCGTGATGACCAGAGGATTGCACTCTCGTCACATGCGAAAAAAATATCTGCAAAAATAATAAAAAATGCTATCTGCATCCAGATTCCAAACGATTTTTATTTTTTAATCATCTCAATAAAATTTATATCTTTGCCGTTTATCAGAAGTTAATCTTAATAGTACTTTTATGAAGAGAATTGTTGTCTTGCTGATGCTTTGCTTGGGGAGCCTTGCCTGCTCACTCCAAGCGCAAACTCGTGTGACTATCAGCTTTTACTCCGCCGCCGACCAGGTCTTGACCGTGAGCGAGTCCGGAAAACTCTATTTCAGTGATGATTACATGTATATTGACGAAGGCTCTGGTATCCCATACTCTTTTCTGCTCTCTGCCATCTCCAAGGTTACTTTCGAGGGAGGGACTGGTGTCGAAAATATAGAGACCGCCGATGTCCGAATCTATCCGAATCCCACTGCCGGCTTTATTCGTATTCATAACAACCATGCCGAAAATAGCGCGTATAGCTTGTATTCCTACGACGGCCGATTGATACAGAGCGGCACTTCTCATAATGACGAAGCAATAGATGTCAGTCGCTATGCCAAAGGATTGTATCTGCTTAAGGTGGATGGTATGACGTTTAAAATCAGCAAGATATGAAGAGGTTTGGTTTGGTGCTCGCTTTGATGGCATTTTTGATGATGCCTGCTTTTGCCCAGGAGATCCTGCATATTCATCATAATGGACAGGTTACCTATGAGGCGCCCGTTTCGGATATCGACAGTGTCACTTTCTTGGGAAATAATGCTCTCTTTTCGACAGATGATGGTCTGCAGACGTTTTCCTTTACTGATATTGACAGCATCACATTCAGTAGCGACACCTCTTTGATGGGTGGTGATGTTTACATCAATTACTACGGGTCGTCGGTTACGGTGATTAACCCGCTGGATTCCATGGGTGTTACCGTGACTACCAGCAATGGCAATGTCACAGTCCATTCTGCCGGCAATATTTCAGACATCAACTATCATGTTGCTGGCAATACTACTTCCGGCTATCTCTATATCACCAGCGACAAGCGCTACAATCTTCTTCTGGAAGGTGTCTCTATCACCAATCCTTCCGGACCGGCCATCTATTCGGTGGTGGACCAGAAAGTGCATGTCTTTCTGTCTGGCAACAATGTGCTGACGGATGGGGACACCAGCAGCTACAAGGCTGCTTTTCAGAGCAAAGGACAACTGATCTTCGGTGGCACTGGTTCTTTGACAGTCAACGGCTTGGCGAAGAATGGCATCCACAGCGATGATCACATCAAGATAAACAATGGCACTATTACGGTGGCTTCGGCGGTCAATGATGGCCTGCATTGTGACTATTTCGTCATGGAGGATGGATCGCTCACGGTTTCAGCCAGTGGGGATGGCATAGACGGTGACGAGGGCTTTGTGCTTGTCAATGGCGGCACAATCAACGTGACGTCAACTGCGGCTGATACTAAGGGCATCAAGTGTGACAGTACGCTGACTATCAATGGCGGCAATGTGACTATCGTCTGTTCTGGAAATCAGAGCAAGGGATTGAAAAGTGCTCAGGATGTAGTCATTGGAGGAGGTGTGTTGAACATAACCGCTTCCGGCTCTACCGTCTTGGAGAGTACCACGGCTGGTAATGATCCTTCGTATTGTTCAGCTATCGTGGCCGCGCAGGATGTAGTTATTCACGATGGAGAGATCACGCTGACACTGCCTGCCAGCAATCATGGCGGCAAGGGTATCTCCGCCGATGGCAATGTGACTATTAGCGGAGGCACGTTGAATATCACCACTGCCGGTGCCGGGGCGGCCTATACGGTCTCTGGCTCCACGAAGGACTCCTATTCCTGCTGTTGCATCAAGAGTGATGGTGCGATGACCATCACAGGCGGCAATATCACCTGTAGCAGTAGTGGCAGCGGTGGCAAGGGCATTCGTTCTGATGGCGACATCGTTATCGGTGTGCTGGGTGAGGCTGATTCCAATCTTGTGCTGAATGTCTCCACCTCTGGTGAGCGTTTTACCGTTACAAGTGGTGGCGGTGGTTGGCCGGGATCGGGCGGAGGCGGCGACTATTGCAATCCCAAGGGCATTCGCGGAGGCGGGGCTGTCACCATCAACAGTGGTGTCATCACGGTGAACTGCACTCAGAATAACGAGGGTGGCGAGGGCATCGAGAGCAAAAGCATCCTGACTATCAACGGCGGCACATTGAATATCTTTGCCAATGGCGATGATGCGATAAATGCATCCTCCCGTCTGAATATCGCGGGTGGCACCACCTATGCAGCCTCCTCTAACAACGATGCTATTGATTGTAACGGACCCATGTATGTCTCTGGTGGGTTCACCATTGCGGCGGCAAGCAAGAGCCCAGAAGAGGCATTCGATTGCGATAGTTACACGTTCAGCATTACAGGCGGCACGATCATTGGCACGGCACCGAGCGGCATGTTCTCCAATCCGACAGCCAGTGCCTGCACGCAACACTCTCTGAAATACACCCATGCCGGCAACAATTATGTACAGCTGATCCGCAACAGCGATAATGTGGAGATCCTGACGTTCTACGTGCCCGCCATTTCAGGTGGCGGCGGCGGATGGCCCGGCGGCGGTGGCTCTTCTTCGGCCATCCTGACCTTTAGCAGTCCCGAATTTATCGCTGGTAGCTACACGTTGAAGTATGGCGGCAGCGTTTCGGGTGGCAACAACTTCCACAACTACTACACCGGTGCTACATACACTGGCGGCAGTACCAAGACATTTACCGTAAACTCTTCATTTAGCGCTACTTCAGTTAATTGATATCGTCATAAAAACCAAAAGATAACTAAAAATATATCATCATGCAAACAACTACTGGGAATACATCGCAGAATAGCCCCAAGAAGAAACCCTCTTGGATTAAAAAGTTCTGGATAGTCTATTTCTGTCTGGTGGGTTTTGTATGCCTCATCTTTTTCTTCATCTCAATGGGATGGATGGGCTACATGCCTTCCTTTGCCGAGTTAGAAAGCCCTTCAGCCAATCTTGCCACAGAGGTTATCTCAGAGGATGGGGAGTTGTTGGGCACATATTACCGGGAAAATCGTTCCAATTGCAAGTATGCTGATCTCTCCCAGCCTCTCAAAGATGCTCTGATCGCAACCGAGGATGCGCGTTTTTACCAGCACTCGGGCGTGGATTTGAAAGCTCTGTTCAGAGTCGGTATGGGTGTGGTGACATTCCATCGCCGTGGCGGTGGCAGTACTATCACGCAGCAGTTGGCCAAAAACCTCTTTCCGCGTGATCCCAATGCAGGAAAGATAAAGCTGGTTTTTACCAAGTTCAAAGAATGGGTGGTGGCCACCAAACTGGAACGCCAGTATTCCAAAGACGAGATCTTGGCCATGTATTATAACACGGTCGATTTCGGGAACAATGCGGTGGGTATCAAGTCGGCTTCAAGAACCTACTTTGACAAGTCGCCCTCGGAGATCAATTGCGAAGAGGCTGCCGTCTTGGTCGGTATGCTCAAGGCCCCGACAAAATACAGCCCCCGCCGTCATTATCAGGCCTCTCTCGATCGTCGTAACACGGTGTTGAACCAGATGAATAAATATGGTTATCTCGCTTCCGCAGATTGTGATTCTCTCAAGGCATTGCCCATAGATATCTCCAAGTTCAAATCCCAGGCACACTATGCCGGTATTGCTACCTATTTCCGCGAATATCTTCGCATGTGGCTGAAACAATGGTGTATTGATCATCCAAAGAAAGACGGTTCACAATACGATCTCTACTGCGACGGACTGAAAATCTATACAACCATTAACTCCCGCATGCAGCGTCATGCAGAGGCTGCTGTCAAAGAGCATGTGTGCGACTATCTGCAACCACTCTTTTTCAATCACATCAAGAGTAATCCCAACGCTCCCTTTGTGAATTTGTCGCAGGAACAAACAGATCGCATCCTCTGGAATGCAGCCAAGCTCAGCGAGCGATATGACAGAGCCAAAGATGCAGGACTGACTGATGAGCAGATTCGTGCCGAGTTCAACAAGAAGGTCAAAATGCAGGTCTATACCCATAACGGGATGAAAGACACGGTGATGTCTCCGTTTGATTCCATCCGTTATTACAAGTCCTTCCTGCAGTGCGGTATGATGTGCATGGAACCGAAGACTGGCTTCGTGAAGGCATACGTGGGTGGTATCAACTATGAATATTTCCAGTTTGACCATGTGAAGCTCTCCAAGCGGCAGGTGGGCTCCACCTTCAAGCCGTATGTCTATACGGTTGCTATGCAGAGCGGCGAGTTTGATCCCTGTACCATGGTGCCCAATGTGCCGGTGACCATAGAGGTGCCGGGAGGTACCTGGACTCCGCACAACTCCGGTGGATATAAAGAGGGACAGATGATGCCCTTGCGCGAGGCCCTCGCACAGTCATTGAACCAAGTGTCTGCCTATCTGATGAAACGCTTCGGTCCCGAGGCGGTCATTACACTCGTGCGCAATATGGGTATGACTTCCGACATCCCTGCTGTCCCGTCTATCTGCTTGGGTGCTTGTGAATTGTCGCTGTATGAGCAGGTCGGTGCCATCAACTGTTTCCCCAACCAGGGCGTCTATGTGGAGCCGATCTTCATCACCCGTATCTGCGACAAAGATGGTAACGTCATCTTCACCAATATTCCGAAGACCAATGAGGCGATAGACCAGATTACAGCCTTCAAGACCGTGCGTCTGATGCAGGGTGTGGTGGACTATGGTACTGGTGGCCGTCTCCGTGGACAGTATAAGATTACCGTCCCGTTGGCAGGCAAGACGGGAACTACCGATAACCAGTCTGACGGTTGGTTTGTGGGATACACTCCTGTTTTGACATGCGGTGTCTGGGTGGGTTGCGAAGACCGCGCGGCACACTTCCGAACCACGGCGTTGGGCCAGGGAGCGCGTACCGCAATGCCGGTATTCGCCCTCTTTATCCAGAAAGTATATTCGGATCCCAATCTTAAATACGCCACTATCGCTGAGACTAAAGGAGAAGGCTATAACTTCCCGATTCCGTCAGCCTATACGGGCGATGCTTCCGGGTGCAACGAGACCAAGGAAGAGCAAGTCCACGAGTTGAACTTCGATTAGGAGGGATTCGTTATCGAGAGATTTTGTCTGTATTATTCTGGAGATGACGAGCCCGATTGGATATCAGCTTCTCCATCGGCTCCTGAATGATTTTTTCCACCTTGCATTGTTCTGCGAGGGCTGCTTCTCTGACCAGTTTCTCATAGTGGTAAGCTACCGAGCCGCTCAGCTGCCAAGGCATGTGTGGCGGGAAGTATGGTCTCTGAGTGGCGAAGAAATCGCGGAAGGCACCTATGGCCAGATCATGGATGAAAGGGTGGGAGAGGTGTTCATGGATGAAAGGGGATAGAGAAGCCATGAATTTATTCGGTTTGGGTTCACTGTACAGGCGGCGAATAGTGTCTTGGAAGGATAGATGATGTAGCTCTTCCAATTGCTGAGACAATTCCTTGGGAAGATTCCCTTTGAGATAGTGGGTGAGGAGCCGCTTGCCGAGGTTGGTGCCGCTGCCCTCGTCGCCCAGCATGTAGCCTAAGGAAGGAGGCCGGCTGCTGATTTTATGACCATCGAAGAGGCAAGTGGCCGCGCCCGTGCCGAGGATGCCGACAATGGCTTCTTTCCCGGTGCTCAGGGCAAGACAGACTACCATCAGGTCGGTGTCAACCGTTAGCTTGGCGGTAGGGAAGAAGTCTCGCAGGATGCTCAACATCTTTTGTTGATTGGCGATGGTGGCGCAGCCCGCCCCATAGTATTCCACCGTCTCGATCTGCGGCAGGTCGGGACACTGGGAAACAAATTGAGCGAAGGAGTCGCGAATGTCCGTCTCGGGAGTGTAGTTTGCGTTGATGCCTGCTGTGTTGCTGCGGTGGAGAAGGCCTTCCTGGCCGATTACGGCAAAGGCGGTCTTGGTAGCGCCTGCGTCAATGATGAGTGAGCTCATGGGTGCTTGATTGTTACTTTTTGAAGAGAAAGAAAACGGCGAGGACGAGCAGAGCGAAACCGATGAGATGGTTGATCCTGAAGTGTTCGTTTTTGAAGCAAAGCAGGGTCAGGATGGTGAAGATGGTCAGGGAAACGGCTTCTTGGATGACCTTCAGCTGCCAGAGGTTGAAGGGACCGCCGTTGTTGACATAGCCGATGCGGTTGGCGGGAATCATGAAACTGTACTCGAAGCCGGCCACCAACCAACTGAGCAAGATGATGACGGGCAGAGAAAGCTTGCTGAAGGCCGGCAGGCTCTGGAATTTCAGGTTGCCGTACCAAGCAAAAAACATGAAACAGTTGCTGATAACTAACAGGAGGACGCTCTGTAAACCTTTCATTGTAAGTAGGATTCGTGATTAGTTTTTAAGGGCGCAAAAATAATAAATTGTTACGTTGGCCACACAAAAAAAGGACGCCTTACGCGTCCTTTTTGATGATGGTCGATGCTGAAGAATTATTTTGTAGCATCGATGGCCTGCTTGATCAGCTGGAAGGTGGCTTCCGGATCGTTGTCCAAGCCCATGGAGAAGCGGATGAGGCCTTCGCTCATGCCCATCTCGTGTTGGATGTCTTCGGGAACCTCGGATGAGGTTGATTTGCCGGAGTTGCTGAACAGAGTCTTGAAGTAGCCAAGGCTGACGGCGAGGTAGCCCACGCCCAGCTCCTGCATCTTCTCCATGATGGCGCTGGCTCTCTCAGCTGTGCCCATGTCGATGGAGATCATGCCGCCGAAGCCGTATCCGTCGTTCATCATGGATTTGAATAGCTCGTGGTCGGGATGCTCGGGAAGGCCGGGGTAGTTGTACTTGATGCCGGTCTCTTTGAAGCGTTTTGCCAGATACATGGCGTTCTCGCTGTGCTTCTTCATACGGATGTGCAGGGTGTGCAGGTTCTTCTGGATGCTCGTGGAGCGGAAGGTGTCGAGCACGGGGCCTAACAGCATGGCGGTGCCGGTATTCACGTCGATCAGGGAGTTGATGTATTCGGCGGAACCGCAGATGGCGCCGGCCACGCAGTCGTTCATACCGTTCACATATTTGGTCATACTGTAGATGACAACGTCAGCGCCGAGACGGTAAGGTGAGAAGATCATCGGGGTGAAGGTGTTGTCAACCAGTAATTTGGCACCAGCGGCATGCGCAATCTTCGACAGTTCGGGAAGGTTGGCGATACGCAGCAACGGGTTGTTCATCGTCTCAGTGTAGAGCACCTTGGTGTTTGGACGGATAGCCTTCTTTACGGCATCGAGGTCCTGCATGTTCACGAAAGTGACATCCACGTTGAACTTCTTGAGGTAGTTGTTCAAGAAGGCGAAGGTGCCGCCGTAGGTGGTCATGCTGGATACGATGTGGTCGCCGCTCTTCACTTCGTGCAACAAGGCGACGGTAATGGCGGCCATGCCGGAACCGGTCGTCCAAGCCAACTCAGTGCCCTCGATGGCAGCCAATGACTGTGCTAAAGAGAGGGTGCTGGGATTCCAGTGACGAGAGTAGAGGAAGTAACCTTCGGTCTCACCATGAAAGGTGTCGGTCATGGTCTTAGCCTGTTCAAACATGAATGTGGCGCTATCACAGATAGCCGGGTTGACACCACGATAGGCGTCTTTTTTGTCCAATCTTTCCAGGTTGGTTGCAGGATCAAATTTTTCCATTGTATTGTTTTTTATAACGTTTGTTGATATTTAAATGAATCCTATGCGAATTAGCCGCTGCAAAATTAGTAAAAATCATTAGAAGAAGAACCGTCGGATGTCCAGACCTATGGCATAGACCATGAGGGCGATAAGGAGGATGAATCCGATTGTGTTGGCTATGCCGAGGAACTTGTCATTAGGCTTGCGACCGGTGATTAACTCAACCAGGATGAATAGCAGGTAGCCGCCGTCGAGACCTGGGATGGGGATGATGTTCATGAAGGCCAAGATGATGCCTAACAGGGCGGTCATGTTCCAGAAACGGTACCAATCCCACACTTTCGGGAAAATGCTGCCGATGGTGAGGAAGCTGCCGAGCTGGGTGGCGCCTTCCTTGGTGAAGACAATCTTGAACTGTTTCACATAGTCTGCCAACGTATGGAAGCCCATGGAGATGCCTTTGGGGATGGACTGGAAAAAGCCGTATTCCACCTTGACGGTTCCGAAGTATTCGTAAGGTTGCTTGTAGGAAACGCCGATCATGCCCATGGAGTCGGGTGTGACAATGGTGGAGCAGAGGGAGTCGCCACGATAGAACTGGATGGCGAGAGGTTTGTCCTTGTTGTCGTCGAAGGCGCGTTTGTAGTCAAAGAAACAGAATGTGAGACTGTCGTTGACGCTGACCAGGGAGTCCCCGCGTTGGAGGCCGGCCTCATTGGCTTTTGAACCAGGCATTACGCTATCGATGACAAAGGGTATGCGATAGTTGCAGAACATGGAGCTGGTGCCAGCGCCTACAACCTTGCGAGCCAGTGTCTTGGGAATGTCCAATACTACTTGTTGACCGTCGCGCTCCACAGTCACGGTCTTCACATCGTCAAGCAGCAGGTCGTTGGCGAAATCGCTGATGGTCTGAGGCTTGGTGGAGTTGATGAGCAACACCTTGTCGCCGTTTTGGAAGCCGGCGTCTTGCATCTCCTGGGAGAATTCCAAACCATAACGGGCATTTTCAAGCGGGATATACTCCTGCCCCCAATGAAAACAGATGGCGATGTAAATGATGATGGCGGACAGGAAGTTGACCAGCACGCCGCCACTGATGATCAAGAATCTTTGCCAAGCGGGTTTGGCGCGGAACTCGTAGTCATGCACCTCGGAAGAGAGCTCGGAGGCCTTGGTGGTCTCATCTACCATGCCGTTGATGGAACAATAGCCGCCGAGAGGCAGCCAGCCAATACCCCATTCGGTGTGCTCGGGATGGTTGGCCCACTCATCCGGACTCTTTGTGGCGAAAAACTTGAAGTGGAACTTGCCGTCAAACCGCTTCATCTTCAAAATGGAAAACCCCGGATTGAAGAAGACGTAAAACTGGTCTACGCGAGTCTTAAATATCTTGGCGAAAGTGAAATGTCCTAACTCATGGGTCACGACGAGAAAGGTCAGACTCGCCATGAACCCTAATATCTGCATTCCTATACCCATGTCAATTCAGTCTTTAAAATAAACGGCTGCAAAGATAGAAAAAAATGTGATATGAATTTTTCTCCTCTCCTCTTTTGTGCCAATCACAATATTTTGTTATTTTTGCACTCTCTTATTTTGATCAATTGCTGCAATGGAAGAGCAAGAAAATAACGTATCTGCCAAGCCGTCACGCAAAGGCCTCTTCGGTCTGCTTTGTGTGCTATTGGGTCTGCTTTTGGGCGCCTGCGTGATGTTGCTCTTCTTCAATGTTAAAGGGCTCCACCGGCGGACTGCCGAAGTGCGTATCATCGAGCGTGATACCACTAGCGCCCGCGACACTGTGATCATCATTCATGAGTTTAAAAATGCTGCCCGCCAAGAACAGTCTGCCGACACGCTTGCTGTCGATACCACTCTTCTTGAAGATGAAACGCAAGATCTTCTTCTTCCCTATTCTGCCGACATGGATGAGGATGTGGATGAAAATGCAGTCCCTTCTGAAGTGATGCTCGACAAAATGACACCCAAAGTCATCTGGTGGGATAACTACCAAAATGAAATACAGAGCACTGAAAAGTCTCTGAATTACCAAATTCAACTCTGGAGTACCCCATTCAAGAACCGAACAGAGTATCAGTTTGATGGTACTACGCTAAGGGTGAAAGGTTTGATGATTGACAATCTGAAAATCCTTCATTATAAGAATGAACTATTTCTCGTCTCTCAAAAAAGAGTCTATCCGATTCATAAAAACCAACAATTTGAAAAGTTGGTGGAGACGCACGATATTGTAATGTAATTTTCTAAGAATATGATAAAGAGAAAGATAGCGGTTGCGGGAACTGGCTATGTGGGATTAAGCATCGCCACTCTGCTGGCGCAACATAACGAGGTGACGGCTGTGGACATTGTCCCGGAACGTGTTCAAATGGTCAATGACCGGAAGTCGCCCATCCAAGACGACTATATTGAGGATTATCTGGCTAACAAGCCGCTTATGCTGACGGCCACATTGGATGCGGAGGCCGCCTATGGCAGTGCCGACTTCGTGGTCATCGCCACCCCGACCAACTACGACAGTGTCAAGAACTTCTTCGACACCAGCGCGGTGGAGAGTGTCATCCGGCAGGTGATGCAGTACAATCCATCGGCCATCATGGTCATCAAGTCGACTATTCCGGTGGGCTATACAGAGCACATCCGGGAGGTTACGGGCAGTCGCAACATCATCTTTGCACCGGAGTTTCTCCGTGAGAGCAAAGCGCTGTACGACAATCTGTATCCGTCTCGTATCATTGTGGGTTATAACCACTCGGATGCACATTTGGAGGAGCCGGCCCACACCTTTGCCGAGCTTGTCCGTAGCGCCTCGCTCAAGCCTGACGTGCCCGTCCTTTTCATGGGCAGCACGGAGGCCGAGGCCGTCAAGCTCTTCGCCAACACTTACTTGGCTTTGCGCGTCAGCTATTTCAATGAGCTGGATACTTACGCTGAGCTGAAAGGGCTTAACACCCAGCAGATCATCAATGGTGTCTGTCTCGATCCCCGCATCGGCACGCACTATAACAACCCCTCCTTCGGCTATGGCGGCTATTGCCTGCCCAAGGACACCAAGCAGCTGCTGGCCAACTATGCCAATGTGCCGCAGAACATGATGAGCGCCATTGTGGAGAGCAACCGCACCCGCAAGGACTTCATCGCCGATCAGGTGCTCAAGATGGCCGGCTACTACGACTACTATAACCGTGGCGACTATGACCAGAGCCAGGAGAAAGAGTGTGTGGTGGGCATCTACCGCCTGACCATGAAGTCCAACTCCGACAACTTCCGCCAAAGTTCCATCCAGGGTGTGATGAAGCGCATCAAGGCCAAAGGGGCGCAGGTCATTATCTACGAGCCCACCCTGGCCGACGGCAGCACCTTCTTTGGCAGCAAGGTGGTCAATGATCTGGCTGCCTTCAAGGCTATGAGCCAGGCCATCGTCGCCAACCGTTACGACGCTGTCCTCGATGATGTGAAGGAGAAGGTCTATACGCGAGACATATTTAATCGTGATTAGTGATTGGTGAAGAGTGAACAGTGAACGGTGATCAGTGAACAGTGATCAGTTGGGAGCAAACTGCGTCCTCGCAGTTTGTATGAAACTAAGAAATTAAGAAACTAAGAAGTTAAAGAGTTAAGAACAGGGGTGAGCCTAGTTCAAAGTCAAAGTTCAAAGTCAATGTCTTTTAGATTATCTCTCCGGATTTTGTTGACAGCGTTCTGCCTGTTGGGCTTGTCGTCTGCGCTAAGGGGGCAGATCGACACCGTGATGGTGGGGAGGATTGTCGAGGCTCAGCTGGAGCAGTACCCGGAGTTGCGGCTACAGGACATCTACAAGACCTTCTATCAGGACCGTTTCGGGCCGGGGCATCTGTTGGCGGACACCTCCATGGCCATCTATTACTTGAATCAGGAGATGACGGCCGACAGTGCGTGGCTTACTGACGAACCGTTCTGTGAGCCGACTGGGTTCCAGGGTAACTATGTGCGGGTCTATCTGTCGTGTCTGAAGCCGGGCGGACTGACGGTGCGCCAGCTGGCGGACGCCTTCATCCGCAGTGCCGGCCAAACGGTAACGCTGCCCATCTCCTGGACTGACGAGTGGCATCTGATCTTGCAGATTATTGAACGAGAAGGCTGGCAGATACCGGATTATGAACAGGATAAGATCCGTATTGAGGAGCTGTTGGAGAATGGAGACATGCCTGTCACCCACAGTCGGAGTTACAATAGTCATTACCACCCGCACTATCGGATAGTGACGCGGGAGATCTTTGAGAAGGAGATAAGGCCGTTGTTGGAGCGATAGTGCTTAGCGTGCGCCGCGGCACTCCACCTTCATGTGGGCGCCCCAGGCTTGACCATCGAAGTTATAGTCGGAACATTTCTTGCCGCCTTCTGGCTCAAAAGGCTCGTCATAGCCCATGTCGACGCCATCGAGCCAGGTTCTGCATTCGCAGTGTTTGTTGCAGGAGGAGGTGCAAAATGCCAAGAGGGCGGTTGCGGCCATTGTCAGGATCACTTTTTTCATGTTGGATTGAGGTTGGACTTCTGGTTCATTGCTTCTCCGGCGTGTCCGTGCATGGTGCGAAGTCCATGAAACACCACCCGCGGCCCACGACGGTTGTAGAGTTTCTACTATGGATATGATGCAGAGATGGGGAAAGGTTGCAGGGGGCATTTTTTGACAGAGTGCAATTAGAAGAAAGTTTCTGGATCCGACTTCCTTAGCTTGATGAGTTTTGTGTATTAGAAGATGTACACAAATTTTCGTCAATAAATCAAAATAATTGCCGATAATTTGTTTTTTGGATGAAACACATTGTCTTGGAGTTTCGCCGCTACGAGGATGCATCCTTGGCCCACACTGTCTCCAACCGCTCCACCGCCTCCACCGGTACCGGGCTGATGGGCAGCGCTGTGCCGATGGAGGCGGTGATGATGGGGACGATATGTCCCGTTAGAGGATGCCTAGCTGAGGCAAACGGATAGCTGATAACGAATGGCTATCTCTTCACAAAACTCTTCGTTACCACGCCATTGTCCGTTATGACGCGCACGAAATACATGCCACCGGATAGACTGGAAACATTGATCGTGGTACGTTCCTGTGGAGACGTTCCATGGAACGTCTCTACAATCTGGCCGTACACGTTGTACACTTCCAGGCTGGTGATGGTGATGTTCGCGTCGCTCACGGCTATGGAGATCGTCTCTGTGGCGGGGTTCGGGTAGAGGGTGACACTGCGCTCCAGGTAACTCAGGATGCCCACGTTGTCGGTGTGGAAGGTTGCCGTGTTGGACTCGTCGCTCGTCAGGCCGTTGGTGCAATGGGCCACCACGTTGACCATGTAGTCCTCATTCGGAACAAGGTCGGTCAGCGTGTAGGTGGTGGCAGAGACCGTGGCGGTGCTCCAGGTGCTCTCCGTCGTCTGACGGTAGTTGACCTGCCATTCGGTGGCGGTGTTTGGGGCCTGTTGCCAGGTCAGCACCACGGTGGTGTGGCTGCTCTCGTCCAGAGTGGCACTCAGGTTGGTCGGGGCCGGGCAGGTGGGAGTGTCTTGGTTCGGGGTGGTGAAGGATACGATGTTCGACCAGTCGCTGTTGTCGTCGCCGCAGGATGCCTGTACCCGTATCTGATACTGGGTGTTGGGAGTCAGTCCGCTCATGGTGTAGGAGGTCGTGTTGGCGGTGGCGTTCTGCCAGGAGGTGGCGGTGGTGGTCTTGTACTGCACGTTCCAGGCTGTCTCGGAGCCACCAGCGGTCCAGGTGGCGGTGGCAGAGGTGGGTCCCGGATTGTTGACGGCAAGACCGGTGGGTGCGTCACAGGTGGCCGGAGCTCCGGCGCAATCCGGTGTGAAGTTGTAGGTGGAGAAGTTACTCATGTCAGCCTGCATAAGTACCAACGATCCGTCAGGGCCATAGAGGGTGATGCTGCACTCACTGCTGTAATACTCCGAGTAGAAAACCAAGGATGCGGGGGCGCCGCTGCACAACGTCAAGGGCAGGGTGTAGCTGGTTCCAACTTCGGTGATCGTGGCCAGGGTGAGGCCATTCTGCTGCACATAGAGGGTGTTGTAGTCCCAGGAATCGTTATAGTCCCCAAAGACGTTGAGAGTGTAGGAACATTGCATGGTAGCCTCGCACATGGAGGTGTTGAAGGTGGTCTCGCGCCAATCGGAGAGGTCGCCACCGCCGCAGTCGGCTTGTACACGTACGTCATAGGCCGTGGTGGCCGACAAGCCCGTAAGTACATACGAGGGAGTGGAGGTGGTGACGGAGGTCCAGTTGCTGCTGTTGGAAGGCTTGTATTCCAGGATCCAGCTGCTTTCAGAGCCGCCAGGCGTCCAGCTTACTGTGGCCGTGGCCGTGCCAATGTCGGATACTGTGAGGGCAGAGGGCTTCGGACAGGTGGGCGGGGCGCAGTGGATCATGATGGTGGTCAGAGTGCCGGCATTGGGCATGGAGATGGAGTAAACAATGTCGCCATAAGGATCTGATACCGTAAAGCTGCATTCAGTGTCGAAGTTGCCGGAATTCCAGACCAGTTGCATCGGAGCATTGTCGCACAAGGGAACTTGCTGGGTGATGCCGTAGCTGGAGGTGGGAACCGTCAGTTCGACCACGTCAAGACCATTCTGCTTGACAAGGAGCGTGGCGGTGTTCCAGCCGTCACCGTAAGAGTCGGAAAGGGTGAAGGTGTAGTTGCACTGCTCGGTAATTGGGCAGATGGACGTCTGGAAAGAGGTTTGTCTGTAGTCAGACACATCCCCGCCGCCACAGTCGGCATAGACTCTGACATCGTAAATGGTAGATGCAGTGAGGCCAGTCAGCAAGTAAGGGTTGGCGCTCGCATACACGACGTCCCAGGTGGTGGCGGTGGAGGGCTTGTACTCTATGATCCAGTCGGTCTCCGTACCACTTGACACCCAGTTGATGGTCGCTTCGACATCGCTGATGTTTGTGACGCTGACAGAGGAGGGGCGAGGACAGGTGGGAACTGTGCAATAGCTGGTGAAGGAGGTGAGGACACCCGCCGTGGGTGAGGACACATTTAAGAGAACCTCGCCAAAGGGATCGGTAAAGGTGAAGCTGCATTCGGAATCGTAAGAGCCAGAGACCCAAGATACTTGAATCGGCATGTTTTCGCACAAGGAGAGTACCGCTGAAAAGTTGGAGCTGGAGGTGGGTACTGTAAGGTTGGCCACCGTAACACCATTCTGAGTCACGATGATGGAAGCACCGTTCCAGCCGTCGCCGAAGCTGTCGGTAAGGCTGAAGGAATAGTTGCACTGTTGGGTGAACGGGCATGCTGCCGTTTCGAAAGAGGATTCCCTGTAGTCGGACTCGTCGCCGCCGCCACAGTCAGCCTTGACCCGGATGTCATAAACCGAACCTGCGGTCAAGCCGGTAAGCAGGTAGGGGTTGGTATTCACATATAACACATCCCAGATGTTGTCGGAAGCGAGTTTGTATTCCAGGATCCAGTCGGTCTCTGTGCCTGTGGAGACCCAGCTGATGGAGGCCTCTGTGTCACCGATCTCGGTGGCGCTGATGGATAAAGGACGCGGGCAGGAGCCAGCGGAACAGGAGCTGGTGAAGGTGGTCAAGGTGCCGGAGGATGGAGCTGAGGCGGAGAAGATGACCTCCCCGAACGGATCTGTCACGGTGAAACTGCATTCATCGTCGTAGCTGCCCGATGTCCAGGACAGTTGGATCTGTGCGCTGTCGCACAAGGCAACTTGGTGGGTTGCGGTGCTGGCGCTGGAGTTCGAGATGGTCAACGTGGCCACCGTGGAGCCGTTCTGGCGCACAACGATAGCGGCGCTGTTCCAGCCATCCCCATAGTCATCCGTAAGGTTGAAGGTGTAGAGACACTGGTCTGTTGGGTCGCAGACAGGTGTGGTGAAGGAGACATTGCCCGTGGGTGTGCTGAATTCGCCGCCACAATCGGCCGCCACATGCACTTGATAGGTGGTGGAGGCGTTCAAAGGCGAGATCACGCAGGGGTTGGTGGTCGCAATCATGCTCTCCCAGATGGAGTCGCCGTTGGCTTTGTACTCAACCAGCCAGGAGGTCTCGGAGCCATGAGCTTGCCAAGATACTGTTGCCTCAGAGGTGGTGATGTCGCTCACGTTCACGCCGGAGACCATGCGGCAGCTGGAGAGGTAGTCGATGACGATGTCATCCACATAGCCGCGGTTGTTGCCGGAGCCGGGCTTGGGGGCCTTCAAGGCCATACGGTTGCCGGAGCCGGTGTAGGCGTCATAATAAACCACGTAGTCGGAGTAAGAGGTTCCCGTGATGGTCAGGGTGTCCATCGGCACGAAGGTGTTGGGACCGCCGGTCATCACACCCACTATCAGAGTGAACGGGGTGTTGGCGGAGTTGGAACGTGCCTTCATGGAAATCTGCAAGGTATTCAACGGGATGGAGTTGCTGATGACGGGCAGGATGGCGTACTGGTCGGCATATTGGTTGCCGCTCTGCGTGTAGAAACGCAAGGCATAGGAGCCGCTGTACGCATTGTTGTTGCTATAATAAACGTATGGATGGTTGCTGGAGGAGGAACCTGTGTTGTAGGTGTCCCAGCAGATGGGCACATTGGATTCGCCCGAGGAGGCGTTGTCGGTGTGTGTGTAGTTGGAGAACTCCTCGGTGAAGGGGATGTTGCTGATGGGAATACAGGTGGTGGCACCCGTCACGCGGTTGAGGTTCCAGTCGCTGAGGCTGCTGCCGCAGTTGGCGCGGATCTGGAACTCGTAGGTGGTGGCATCCGGCAGACCCGCCAGGGTGTACGGGTTGGTATTGACGGTCACCGTGGTGCCGGAACCCGTGGTGAAGCCCACCGGACCATATTCCAGCTCCCAGGAGACCGCGCTGCCGTTCTCAGTCCAGGAGAGTGTGATGCTGCTCTCGTCAGCTTCCGTGACGGTCAATGCCGAAGGCGCTGCACAAAGGTTCATGCCCAGGATGATGTCGTCCACATGGCCACGGTTGTTGCCGGAGGCAGGCTTCGGAGCCTTGAGCACCACACGGTTGCCAGAGCCGGAGTAACTGCCGAAGTCCACTAACCGGTATGCGTAGGTGGTGTTGGACACCGTGAGGGTGTCGATAGGCGTGAAGGTGGAGACATCCATGCCGGAGGTAACACCCACCACCAAGGTGAAGTTGGTGTTGTTGGCCTGTCTTCTCATGTTCAAGCCTAACTGCAAACTCGGAATGCTGATGGCACTCAGGTCCAACTCAGGCAGGAAGGCGTACTGGTCAGAATAGTTCGTGCCACTGCCCGTGTAGAAGCGCAGACTGTAGTTGCCGCTGTTGGCGTTGGAGGCGCCATAATAGACCCACGGATAGGCTGGATAGCTGCTTCCCGTGTTGGTGGCATCCCAGCAGTAGGCGAGATTGTTGGATCCTGTGCCGTTGTTCGGGTTGTTGGTATGCGTGTAAGAATCGAAATTCTCCGTGATAGGTATTACCGAAGTGGGGGCACAAAGCGTCAGGAATGATCCTGAAACATAGGAGCTGGTGTCATCGTTACAGTCGTTGGCCACACGCACGTTGTAGGTGGTGGAGGGATCCAATCCCGAAATCGTCAAGAAGGTGTCCGTGACCGTATAGTTCATCACATTGGGGTTGTTCCAGGATTGGTTGGATTTCTTGACATCCACAATATACACATTAGGATTGAAAGAGGGGGTTGTCCATGACACCGTGGCGCCATCGGTGGCCACATCGGAAATGGCCAGGTTGGTTACCGGACCGCAGAAGTTGGGGTTCGGACTGATGTTCAGCTTTAGGTTCGGACGGTTGAAGGACCGGGAACCGGTACTGGAACCCGGATGCTGGGAATAGGTGATATCATCGTCCAGGTAACGATAGAGACTGGAATAATTGGAGGTCTCTGAATAGTTGTATTCGAGGTCGGTAGAGTAATCGCTGGCATGCTTGGCGAAGACAATCACCAAGTTGTCGGTGCCATCATAAAAATAGGGCGTGGTCAGGGTGTAGGTCTCCCATCCAGTGCCACTTCCGCCAATATTCATGTTAGTGCCAGAGTAAACGAGCGTCAGGTTGGACATGGGCGTCCAGTCCGACGTCGAACTGTATTGTCCTGAGTTCCTGTGCCCAATGTAGATGTTCACATTCTGACACATCAGGGTGCCGCTTGTTGAACGCTGCAAGGAGACGGCTGTGATGGTTCCCTGCATACCCACTTCCGTAGGGGTGCAGAGACATTCCCACCAGGAATCCTCATAATATGGATAAAAGGCCGTGGAATAACTGGAGCTGCTTCCAGTGCCAATGATGACCTCCTGGGCGCTAAGCCTACCCATCGCAATGGCGAATAGCAAGGCTAAGAGTACAAATTTCTTCATAAGCAAATAATAAGGACTTCTCGGTGATAATGGACTATGTCATACTTTCAGAACTTGCGAAGTCCGTTTGACAAGACATGAAAATTTGACGCTGCAAAGCTAAATATAAATTTTTATAAATCCAAACAATATTGCCAATTATTCCGGTAATTTTGTCAAATTTTATTGTAAGTACCTTGGCTAGACTGATTGTGAAATGATATAATTAACTTGTGTTTAACTGTTTGCGTGAGTATTGCAAGAGGTTCATGGACCATCCGTGAAAGATGTCGGAACCTATCCACATTATTGTTATCTTTGCGCTTTCAAAAACGATGGTCGCGCTGATGCGGCGCAGACCCTTTGACATAGTACTATTATGATGAAGAAAATCACTCTTTTGTCGGCTGTTATGCTGACGTTGGCAACTCTGACCCTTTCTGCCCAAGACCGTAGTGACACGATCCATGTGGCCCATTATGACATCTCGCTGACTGTGATGGATTTCACGACCCGCAATATCGTGGGCGAGACCCAGCTGACGGTTGTGGCCAAAATGTCCAACCTGAACCAAGTGGTCCTGGATCTGCTGGCCCTGACGACCGACTCGGTGAAGGTGAATGGCTCCTCGGCCACTTTCCAGCACCATGGCGAACGACTGGCCATTACGGTGCCCACAATGCAGACGGGCGACACAGCCATGGTGACCGTCTATTACCACGGCGTGCCCACCAAGGACCCGGGGTGGGGTGGCTTCTACTTTTCTGGCCAGTATGCCTACACTATGGGCGTGGCCTTCCAGAGCCTCCCGCATAGCTACGGCCGCTGCTGGTATCCCTGTATGGATGTCTTCACCGACAAGTCGAGCTATACCACCCATATCCGCACTGAGTCGCACAAGATGGCTGTCTGTGACGGCATGCTCACGGGCGTGCAGACGCTCCCCGACAGTTCCAAGGTGTGGACGTGGGAGCTGGAGGAGCCGATCCCCACGTACCTCTCCTCTATGGCGGTGGGCGAGTACCAGGCCTACGAGGACACCTTCCATGGTCAGGAGGCCATCATCCCCATCGTCATCTACGCCCAGCCGCCACAATATGCTAATGTGGGGGCCTCTTTTGCCTACTTGAAGGATATCCTGCGGATGTATGAGGAGCTCTTCGGACCCTACCGCTGGCCCCGCGTGGGCTATGTTGGCGTCAACTTCACCAGCGGTGCCATGGAGCACGCTACCAATATCGCCTATCCCAAGTCGTTCATGACGGGCACTGATACCTACGTCACCCTCTATGGCCACGAGCTGTTCCATCACTGGTTCGGCGACCTCATCACCTGCGAGCGCGCCGAGGAGATGTGGATCAATGAAGGCTTCGCTTCCTTCGCGGAGCCGCTGATCATGGGCTTGGTCCATCAGAACGACGGGACGGATGGCTACCGCGACTATCTCCGCGACATGCATCACTCCACCTTGATGAACATCGAGAAGAACGATGGCGGTCATTACGCTTTGGACAATGTGCCCCAGGAGGTCACCTACGGGACTCATTCCTACGACAAGGGCGCATTGGTAATCCATACCCTGCGCAGCTATCTGGGTGACTCGCTCTTCTTCGGGGGCCTGCGCGCTCTGCTCGACCATTTCGCCTGGCAGAATGTCAACTCCCAAGAGTTCTTCAGCTATCTGTCGCAGGTCACGGGCGTCAACCTCACCGACTTCTACGAGGGTTGGGTGCACCAGCCCGGCTTCCCGCAGTTTGCCATCGACTCCATACGGCCGCTCTCTGGCAACCAGTACGAAGTCTTTGTGCAACAGAAGCTCTTCGGCGCCACCCACTATATCAACTCCAACAAGCTGGACCTCACCTTTGTGTCGCCCATCCGAGAGCTCTATACCATACGCGATGTTCCCTTTTCCGGTCAGTATGGCAGTGCGGTGGTGACGATTCCCTTCACTCCCGTCTTCGGCATGGTCGACTATGACGAGAAGATCATGGACGCTACCATCGACTATACTGAGACGTTGGGCAATGGAGGGTCTGTTTCTTGGCCGGATGCCGGCTGCAATGCCAAGATCGAGGCCGCTCCCGATTCTGTCCTCGTGCGTGTGGAGCACCACTATGTGGCGCCCGACATGCCGGAGACGATGCCCGAGGGCCTCTTCCGGATTTCCGAGACCCACTACTGGAACGTGCAGCTGGCCTATCCAGAGAGCATGGCCGCGCCCGAAGGCTATCTCCAGTTCCAATACCGTCGCGGCACCGTCACGGCTTTGGATTATGCTCTGATGCAGGGCTACGACTACAACAATCTCAAACTGTTGTATCGCCCTACCACGGCTGATGCTTGGCAGATTGTGCCTACTACGCGCACCGGCTCTCCGAATGCCGGCATGTTGAAGACGGAGTTCATTCGTTCCGGCCAGTATTGCCTGGCTGTGGGCGACCAGACCGCCTCGGTGGAGGATCGTCTCGAGATCCCCAGTGTCATCATCTATCCTAATCCCGTCGGGGAGACGATGAACGTGTGGATGGAATATGGCGGCCGTCCTGTGAAAGCCACCATCGTGGACAGTGCGGGAAGAGCGGTCCGAACCGTCAAGTTGAAGAGTGGCAGTAACAATGTCAATGTGAATGCGCTCTCCTCCGGCGCCTATTTCCTTCGTGTCGATCATTCTACCTATCCATTTATCAAGCGTTAAACCGGACAACCATTCAACACTTATGGCTGATAATTATCTCGAGCGCCGCATGGACGAGATGCGCGGCGGCAAGCAAAAAACCATAGTCAAGAGGGTGGGGCAGACGCTCGACACCCTGCTGATGAAGAACCGCAGCTACCGCGGTTACCGGGCCGATGCGCCGGTGAGTGAGGAGCTGCTGAAACGTATGGTGGAGGTCAACACCAAGATCCCGTCCGCCTGCAACCAGCAGGTGCTGCGGTTCAAGTTGGTGACGGGCGACGAGGCTGCCAAGGTGCACCCCTTGATCAAGATGGGAGGCGCGCTGCCCGAGTTGCACCTGCCCTTCGCCGGCACAGAGCCACCCGCCTACATCGTCATCTGCAGCAAGGAAAAGGAAACCAAGTTGGTGGACATCGACCTTGGCATCTCAGCCCAGAGCATGCTGCTGAAGGCTGCCGAGATGGGATATAACGGCTTGATGATCGGTGCCTTCAATCGCGAGAAGCTGAAAGAGGTGTTGGCTTTGCCCTATGATCCGTTGTTAGTTCTCGCCGTTGGCAAAGGGGCTGAGCAGATCCGCCTGACAGAGATCCGGGAAGACGAGAGTCACAAGTACTATCGCCAAGACGGCATCCACTACGTGCCCAAAGTGGTGTTGGAGGATTTGCTGATAGGGTAGGATGTTTTTTTTCAACGTTTTCGTGCAGTGTCTTGTGGCAAGTGACTCCTTTGGTGCGATGAGGACAGTGCCCCTATCATCATCGTGGCGCGAAGAAAGCATGCCATAAGAATGTGACTTGCTCACCGAGAAAGGGGAGTCTGTGCCATCAGGTATATTATTTCTTATTGAATGTGGGTGGAGTTGAAAATGTCATTCTGATCAGTAAGATTTTCCTTCATTATACTCCGTAGAGTCCTATCAGATCCTTTAAATCGATAAAAGTGTCGTCCCAAAAAGCTTTATTGCTTGATGGAGATAACAAACGAATTAAAAAAAAATCAACGTATAGGTTGATTGTTGAAAAAAAAGTGTATCTTTGCAGCGACTAAATAATCTCTTTTGCTATGATGACATTTGATGATATCAAACAAGACGGACGTCTTTGGGCCGTGCATTTTGCGGATGAAGAACTAAATGAGTTGGACAGGGCTTTTACCCAATGGAATGATGCAGTATGGCTGTTGGACTTTTTTCGAAAAAATTTTCAAGATCTTGTGTCTTATTTTAAGATTACAAAGCTGGATGAAGCAGTATATGATACTATGGAGGATAGCGATAGATTGGAATGCCTCATTTTGGATCTCCGGCCTGAAACTAATCTGGATGATGTTTTTCGGCCTCTTGAAAATAATCGTGCTTCTGAAATGAAATTGGGAAGGGAAAAAGCCCGATTGAAAGATTGTCCCAAACATGCCAGTTGGCTGCGTATTTACGCTATAAAATTGAATCCAGGCGTCTATGTTGTCACAGGTGGTGCCATAAAACTGACTCGAACAATGCAGGAGCGAGAGCACACACTTAAGGAACTGGTTAAAATGGAGAAAGTACGTCAATTTTTTGTGGCCAATAATGTGATCGATAATGATAGTTTTACAGATTTTATCAAAGAAAAAGGATAGGAAAATGAAAACCACAGCAGAACAAATTGCGTTTTTAGAAGAGCATTCTTCAAAAAAGTCTTCCAACTGGAGAGAAAAAGCAGAATGGAGAAAAGCTAACAGCGACTGGCTTTGTTATTCGAGAAAAATTGCCATCGTCGTTGCCATGTCTTTGGAAGAATTGAACATGTCCCAGAAACAGCTGGCGCAGCTAATCGGTTGTTCCCCTCAATATGTTTCCAGACTGCTCAAAGGAGAGGAAAATCTTACTTTGGAAACGTTGTGCAAGCTAGAACGGGTTTTGAATGTTCCTATTCTGCAAAAAGTTTTTGCTTAACCTTGTTTTTTCACTATCTTTGCCCCCTCAAAACTTATGTTGAATTTTATCCTGTTACCATTATGCATACCAAAGAAGAAATCGTTGAGAATTGGCTGCCCCGCTATACAGGCATGCAGCTGGATGAGTTCGGTCGTTATATCTTGTTGACCAATTTTGCCGACTATCTAAAGAAATTCGCCGAGTTGATGCAGGTGGAGGTCAAGGGTGCGGGCCATCCGATGCAGAGTGCCACGGCCGATGGCATCACCATCATCAACTTCACTATGGGAAGTCCCAATGCTGCCACCATCATGGACTTGCTCACGGCCATCAAGCCCAAGGCGGTGCTCTTTTTGGGTAAGTGTGGCAGCCTGAAGGCCAACATCGGTCTGGGTGAGTTGCTGCTGCCCATTGCCGGTATCCGTGGTGAGGGTACCTCCAACGACTACTTCCCTGTGGAGGTGCCGGCGCTGCCCGCCTTCAACATGGAGAAGGCCATCTCTACCACCATTCGTGACTATGGTCTTGACTACTGGACAGGTACGGTCTATACCACCAACCGCCGCGTCTGGGAGCATGACCAGGAGTTTAAAGACTACCTGCGCCGCATCCGCGCCACCGCTGTCGATATGGAGACCGCCACGCTCTTCTCCGTGGGCTTTTATAACCGCATCCCCACGGGCGCTCTGCTGATGGTGTCCGACCAGCCGATGCTCCCCGATGGCATCAAGACGGAGAAGTCGGACAAGGAGGTGACCCAAAACTATAGCCTGCGTCATCTCCAAATTGGCATTGACTCGCTCAAACAGCTGATAAACAAGGGTATTACGGTGAAACATCTGAAATATGACTACTATGAATAATTGGACGGTCCGCTTGCTGGCCCTGCTGACCTGTTGTTTGGCATTTGCCTTGACGGCCTTCTCCCAAGAGCTGGGCATCACGCCATCCCCGCAACATGTTGCCCTGCGCGAAGGCCATTATCAGTTCACTGGCCAGCCGGTGGTGGAGACCCTCCGTCTCGCCTCCTTTCCCATCGATACGAATGCCGACCAGGGCTATATTCTGGAGGTGTTGCCCAACAAAGTGGTTGTCAGCGCCATCAGTGAGGTGGGGCTCTATTACGCGCAGCTGAGCCTGAAGCAGATGATACGCTTCTTTGCCCAGCAGGATGGCAGTGTCAAGCTCCCCTGTGTCCGCATTGTGGATTATCCGAAACTGAAGTACCGCGGCTGGATGGACGACATCAGCCGGGGGCCGATTCCCAACATGACTTTTCTCAAGCAGGTCATCCGGCAGCTGGCGGAGTACAAGATGAACTTCTTCAACCTCTACACCGAGCACGTCTTCAAGTTGGACAAATACCCCGACATCGCGCCCACCGACGGGCTGACGGCGGAGGAGGTCCGAGAGCTGGAGGAGTACGCTGCTCAGTACCATATCGAGTTCTTCGGCAACCAGCAGTGCCTGGGTCATGCCGAGAAGACCCTCCGCATCCCGGCATATCAGGAGATGGCCGACACCAAGTTCAACTGGAATCCGGGAGATGACAAGGCCCGTCAGTTCCTGCAATACGAGTTGGAGACGGTGGCCAAAGCCTACCGTTCCCCCTTCTTCAATATCAACTGTGACGAGACGGAGGCGATGGGCAGTGGCAAGGCGCGCGCCTATGTGGAGCGTCACGGCGGCCCTTCGCAGGTCTATGCCGACCATATCAACTGGGTCTATAACATCCTCAAGCCGATGGACAAGCGGGTGATGATGTGGGGCGACATCGCCGCCAAGGACCCCGACATTGTGCGGCAGCTGCCCAAGGATATGATCATGCTGGTGTGGAGCTACTCGCCCTCCGACAGCTATGTGGACATGATAGAACCCTTCACCCGTCAGGGATTGCCGTTCATGGTGGTGCCGGGCATGAGCATGTGGGGCCATGTGTTCCCCAGCTACGACACCTACACGAAGAACATTGCCAACCTGACGCGTGATGGCTACAAGCACGGGGCCATGGGCATGATGAACACCGCCTGGGACGACTCGGGCGAGTCCTTGTTCAACAGCACCTGGCACGGCATGGCCTGGGCCGCGGAGATGGCCTGGCGCCCCCTGGAGCAGACGGAGCCCAAAGCAGCTGAGAAAGAACGCCTCCAGCGTCTGGCCGCCTTCGACAAGCGCTTCGCCAAGGAGTATCGCGTGGTGGACCAGAACTTCCGCCTCATGCGCGAGATGGAATATAGCGCTATCCCCAACTTCTTCAACAGTCTCGCCCTCTATGAACCGTTACTCGACTTCTATCCGACTAAGGTGAGCGTAGAGAACTATTTGAAAAACAATGAGATGTGTTCTGCTATCCGCCGCCGTCTGGAGGCTTATCATGAGGTGACCTTTGACTCGGTTTATGATTGCCATAATGCCATGGCCCGCATCGGATACTATGTGGCTCACCACCAGTGGGTGCTCGCGCAACGCAATGTCCTGCGCTGGCATCTCTATGAGTATCTCCAGGGTAATAATGTCATTGATGAGTCTTCGCTCAAGACAGAGATCTATCAGCTGGCAGAGCATATCCACCGCGTGAAGAAGATGTATATGCAGTTGTGGGATGAAGAATGCCGCCCCTATAGCCGAAACATCGTTGAGGCGCGTTATGATGCCCTCGTGCAAGAGCTGAACGATTTGCCCTATAAGCCTTTCTTTGAGGTGAAACGTTCCCAAGAGGGTAATACGTACATCGTGATGCGTTCCTTGTTCGACAATACCACCTATCCCATCTATTACACGTTGGATGGCCGTGATCCGCAGTATGGGGAGAACCTCTACGAGAAGCCGTTGCCCATCAGCCAGTCGACGACGGTGAAGGCAATCAGCCGCAACGCCATGGGCGAGGATGTCCTGACCGAACAGTATCTGCTGGTGCACAAGGGTCTTTACAAGATCTCAAAACTCAATTCCGAGTATGCCACCTACAAGCCTGAATATGCCTCCGCGGGCAAAATCGCCCTCTGTGATGGCGAATTGGGCGGCGAACGCTACAACGATGGCCACTGGCAAGGCTTCTGGGGGAATGATGTCGATGTGGAATTCGATTTCGGCAAGAAGACGGTCATCCAACAGTTCAAGACCCGCTTCTTCCAGAATGTGCAGGACTGGATCATGTCGCCTAAGGAGTTGGAACTCTATGTCTCAAATGATGGCGTCAACTATAAGCTCTACACCACCGTGCAGGTGAAGGATGTGAACTACGACTCCGGTATCCCCATCGTCTATACGGTGCAAGCCGACAATCTGAACATCAAATCCCGCTATGTGAGGGTCGTGGCGAAGAATGGCGGTCTGCTGCCCGAGTGGCACATGTCCCACGGTCAGCCCTCCTACATCTTCTGCGACGAGATGATTTTCCAGTAATCGGAATCGTTACAAGCTAAATACCTTCTGAAAGAACTCCACCGTGCGTGTCACCACTATTTTGCGGTGACGGCTGATGGTGTGGTTTTCCCCCTTTATGACTTGGAGTTGTGCGGAGGTGCCATACGTCTCCAGAAACTTCTCGCTACACCAAAGGGGGACAATGCCGTCGCGGCTGCCGTGCAAAAGGAGCACCGGACCCTTGAAAGCGCTGGCGGTGCCGTAGATGTCCAGTTGCTGGGTGGTGAGGAGGTATTCTCTTCCCAATTTCATGAAGCCCCAGCAGCGGATGTACTCGGGCGGGTCGGCGGGGTTGAAGGTCGCGTTGAAGAACTTGCCGTTTTGGCACGCCTCCTTGATGACCGAGCCGGGGGCGATGAGCACCACGCCGTCAGGGGAGTCCCCGTTGGCCGATAGCCTGCCCGCCGTCATGGAGGCGATGACACCGCCCTGGGAGTGCCCAAGGAGTCCAATGCCATCCACATATTTCAGATTGCGAACGTACTTCCACACCGCTTGTGCGTCGGCCAGTTCCTTCTCAATGGTCATGTCTTGCATACGCCCCTGACTCTGGCCATGCCCGTCAAAGTCGAAACGGATGGAGGCTATTCCCGCCTTGGCCAGAGCTTTGGCCAGGGCCGGCATGGGATTAATGCCTTTGTTGGCAAAAATGCCATGCATTAAGATGACCATCGGACAGCGGTCTGTGTTAGGGTTGAACCCGTCGGGAAGGGTGATCTTGAAGGCAATGGCACCCTCTGGACCTTTGATAGGGCTCTTGAGCGGAACATTCCGGTTCGAGTCTCCCAAGGCGACCATGCAAAGGAGGCATATTATAACAAGGGAGAGGATTATGGCTGTTTTTTTCATCTCTTTGAGGTGCTGATGATGGAAATTGTTTTGTGAGGCAAATGTACGTTTTTTTTATATTTTTGCACCTGAAAAACTGATTTCTCAACTAGCTAGGAGAATCTCTCAATTAATAACCTCGTTTTTTGATCTTTTGTTATGAGAATATTGTGGTTGTGGATGGTTCTACTGATGCCTTGTTGGCTCTCTGCCCAGCTGACAGATTGTGGCACGGTGACGGATATTGACGGTAATCAGTATCAAACGGTGCGGATCGGCAAGCAGTGCTGGATGCGTTCCAACTTGCGGGTGACGCGCTACGCCGACGGGACGATGCTGGTGCCGTTGAATGAAAACAGACTGACGGAATATGGCTATTTCTTTCCGGATGGAGATGCATCGTTGGCCCCAAAGTATGGTCTGCTCTACACTTGGCCCACCGCCATGCGCGGTCATGAGACCTCCGAGGAGGTGCCCAGTGGTGTGCAGGGCATTTGTCCAGACGGCTGGCATCTGCCCAGCAACTATGAGTGGATGGACTTGGAAGATGCCGTCGGCTATAACGAAGCCCTCCGCTGTGGCACGGATGTCAACTATGTGGCCAAGGCGATGGCATCCAAAGAGGGGTGGAATACGAATGTGGAGGATGTACCCCAGCCGTGCAGTATCTTGGAGGATGTGAGTGCCAATGATAAGGCGGGTATGAATGTGCTGCCCGCAGGCCTCTGCTTTATGGGATTCTATGGCTATGGAACCGAGACTGGCTTCTGGACCGCCTCCGATGGCAGTCCCGAGACGTCACCCATACACCGGTTCTACGGCCCTAACGCGACCGTGGAGATCAACTGCACCCCCAAAGAGGCCGGCGCCTCCGTCCGCTGCGTCAAAAATGAATAGTCGGCTATTAGCCGTTAGCCATTAGCTAACGGCAATTATATCCTCTCTTGTGCAGGATCGGCTTGTGGTAGTCGAGTTTGCGCAGGAAGGTCTTGTAGTCTTTCTTTGCAGGCTCTGTCCACACGCATTCAGACAGGGCGCAGAAGCGCGGCAGTAGCATGTAGTCGGCCTGCTCAGGCGTGTTGATGAACTCTGTCCATAGGTTGCACTGGGCGCCGAGAATGTGTTGTTGTGCCACCTCGTCCAAGCCTGTCGGCATGGGGTCGAAGCTGTAGGCGGTGTCCAAGGTGATGAGGCCAGTCATGGCTAACGGCTCCGTCTTGGGATCTCCTTGGTAGAAGTTGAAGTAGCAGTGCGATGTGGGGCAGAGGATGATGTCGTTGCCGTGCTTGGCCGCGATGCGGGCGGCATCATAACCTTGCCAGCCCATAATGGTGGAGTATATCTGCATGTCTTCAGAAACCACATCGTCCCAGATGATGGCCTTCTTGCCAATACCCTTGAGATAGATCTCGATCTCGTTCATCAGCCACTGCTGCAGGTTGAACTCGTCGGCCAATCCTTTCTCTTGGATGCGGGCCTGGCATTTGGGGCACACCTGCCAGTTGTCGTTGAACGCCTCGTCACCACCGATGTGGATGTAAGGGTAGGGGAAGAGGTCGGCCACTTCGGCCAGGACGTCCTTGTAAAAGGTCAGCACCTGGTCGTTGCCGGCGCACATGATGGCTTTGGGTGGCCAGTAGGGGCCCACAGCCACGGTGTAGGGATAGTCGTCGCAGGCGAACTGCGGGTAGGCGGCCAGGATGGCGCTGCAGTGACCGGGGATCTCAATCTCGGGGATGATGTCGATATAGCGGGCGGCGGCATAGTCGATGATGTCGCGGATCTGCTCCTTGGTGTAGAAGCCGCCATAGGTCATGGGCTCGTCGGGCTGCACGGGATGCAGCGTGTCCCACGAGTCGCGTTCGGGACGCCAGGCACCGACTCGGGTCAGCTCGGGGTACTTGTCGATGGCGATGCGCCAGCCATGATCGTCGGTCAGGTGCCAGTGAAACTTGTTGATCTTGTAGGAGGCCAGCAAGTCCAGATATTTCTTGATATAGGCAGTGTCGAAGAAGTGACGGCTCACGTCCAGGTGCGTGCCGCGGTAGGCGAAACGGGGCACGTCGGTCATCTTCAGACAGGGTACCTGCAACTCCTTCGCTTCAGCTAAGATGCTGGGATAGCTCAGCTGGCAGAGCGTCTGGAAGGCGTAGTAGAGACCACGCGTGGTGTTGGCCTTGGCCGTGATGTTGCGTCGGGTGATGACCATGGTGTATCCCTCTTCACCCAACTTGTCATCGGCTTTCTCGTTGATAGAGAAGAGGATATAATGACCTTTGGAAGGCTTGCCCTCACTCAGGCCTGGCGTGAAGCCGAAATGCTGCTGAAACTGGTCGCGCACATTCTTGGTGAAGGAGGCATCATCCTGTATGTTCTCGAAACAGAGCATCGTCTGTTGGTCAATGGTGAAGTTGCCTCGCTTGGCCTGATATTCTGTTGGCTCGGGAATGACGACCACGGGCAAGGCCTTTTGGCATCCTTGGACCAGCAGAGCCCCGAGTATAAGTGCGAAGAGAATCTTAATAGATTTCATAATTTGTCGATTTTAAGGTTTATTTTTGTAAAGACTCCATCTTTTTCTTAGGCGGGAACAACAGCGATAACACGATGCTCCCCACCAGGATGGCCAGGATGACTGCCAGTGATACTCCCGTGGAGATGACTGCTTCGTGGGAGATGAAGGGCAGCAGCATCTTGACACCGATGAAGGTGAGCAGGATGGCCACTCCGATCTTCAAGTAGGCGAACTTGTCCATCACACTCTCCAGCATGAAGAACAACGACCGCAGACCTAAGATAGCGAAGATGTTGGACATGAACACGATATAGGGGTCTTCCGTCACCGAGAAGATGGCGGGGATGGAGTCAAAGGCGAAGATGATGTCGGAGAACTCGATGACGAGCAACACGATGAAGAGCGGGGTCACCAGCCAGCGACCATCCACCTTGGTGAAGAAGTTGTGGCCGTCGAAGTGGTCGGTGCTGAGCTTCCGCTTGGCGAAAAACTTCACCAATACATGGTTTTTGACGTCCACCTCCTCTTTTTTGTTACGTTCTATAAACATCTTGACACCCGAATAGATCAGGAAGCCGCCGAAGACGAGCAGGATCCAGTGGAACCGCTGTATCAGCGCGGAGGCGGTCATGATGAAGATGAGACGCATCACGATGGCGCCAAGGATGCCGTAGAAGAGCACCCGGTGATAGTAGGCTTTCTCCACCCCGAACGACATGAAGAGCATGATCATCACAAAGATATTGTCGATGGAGAGGGTCTCCTCGATGAAGTAGCCGGTGATGTATTCCAAGGAGAGGTTCTTGCGATATTTGACGAGGTTGTCTTGGTAAGCGGCATCGTCAGGGTTGAGGTCGATATGATCGTGATATTTGGAGGCCACCTCGATGAGCGACTGATTGTCGTGGATGCCGTGCAGAATTTCGCCTTTATAACGGATCAGCAGAAAAAAAAGTAGGGCGAGAGCCACGTAGATGACGGTGGAGCGTACAGATTCTTTGAAGGTTACGACATGGTCTTTTTTGTGAAAAGCACCCAAGTCAAGAGCCAATAAGCCAGCGATGAAGATGATAAAGCAGACTAAGAAAATAATCTCGTTCATTTTGATGAAAAATTAGGCGGCAAAGATAAATTTTTTATGCTAACGAGATGAAGTGTCGAGGAGTTCTTTCAGCTTGTTTGCAAAATCTGGGAAATTGCGTTCCAAGATGATGGGTTTTCCGTTCAGATCGACGAAGCAGTGTCGCGAGCGTCCTGTCATGACAAGTTCGCCTTCTGGCATTTTGTGCATGGTATAGCGGATGGCGAGCCGCACGCCGTGGAACTCTTCGATTTCCACCGCTATCTCCACATGGTCGTCAAAACGGGTGGGTGATTTGTATTCGCATTCCACGGCGATGACGGGCGAGATGATGCCGTCCTCTTCCAGTTTGCGGTACCCGAAGCCGATTTGCTCTAGAAAGTCGACTCGAGCCTCCTCCATCCAGCGTACGTAGTTAGAGTGGTGCACGACCCCCATCTTGTCGGTTTCGTAATATTTGACATGGTGCACATAGGTTTTCATATAGGATAGTGTATAATGTTAATTTTTGAAAATCAGGCGGCAAACATACACAAAATATGTCATGGTTCTTTCAAACCATTTTGGACTACTCGTTCTCGGTGATTTCGTTCAGTTTTGCTTCCAATTCCTTAATGGTAGGGATAGTTCCTTCGATTTTTTCAGGATAGAATCTCTCCAATTCATATTCGGATATGCCTATTGGTTGGCTGCTTGATTCCAACGCATATTTGGCAAGCGTGTTATCTTTGCTTCTGCAAATCAGCAACCCAATGGTGGGATTGTCCTTTCCTTCTTCTCTCAGTATGTGGTTTGCGGCAGCAACGTATGTTCCTAACTGCCCGATATCCTGAGCATCGAACTTGTCTATTTTCACCTCAACGACCACGTAACATCTGAGTTTGATGTTATAGAACAGAAGATCAATGAATTTTTCTGTATCACCGATTAGCAAGCGGTATTCTTTGCCCACGTATGCAAAACCAGTGCCCAGTTCTATTAAAAAATTGGTGATATTGGCAAGCAGAGCTTCTTTGAGTTGCGTCTCATTATGCCTTTTTGTCACTCCAGCAAAGGCGAAATTATACGGGTCCTTTGTGAGTTCTTGTGCCAAGTCACTGGAGGGTTCCGGAATGGTTGCTTTGAAGTTTGTGATAGCTTTCCCGTTACGTTCATACAAGCCTGTGTCAATCCAGTTTAGTAGCAAGGCTCTACTCCATCCGTTTTCCACTGTTTGGTTCACGAAAAACAATGCTTTGTCCACATCGCCTTTCACCTTGTCCATGATAAGTTTATGATGCCCCCACGGCACCTTGAAAATATCCTCGTACAGATGTGGCGTTTCAGACACGGTCAATTCGCCCCCAACTTGGGGGTGTTTTGACGGTAAAACATTATCGGGTAATTCGCCCTCAACTTGGGGTTGAATTACAAAACACTGTGAATAAAGCAGATAGAATCTCCTGCAATATCTCAAATTTGTTACAGAAAGACCTTCAGCTTGAGGCATTGCCTTTTTCAAATCTTTACTCAATTGTGCGATGACGCCTTCGCCCCAACGCTCTTCCACTTTCATTTCCACAATGTCGTGCCCCAACAGCCAATTGAATCGCAATTGTTCCTCATTCACTTTGATAGCCGCCTTAATCTGACATTGACGGTATCGCTTCACAAGGTTTTGCACCCATTGTGCGTATGATTTGTCCATTATGGTTATTGTCTTGCTCATTTTTCGATAATGTTTGGTCTTTATTTACTGACTTCCGTTGTTTTATTCTTTACTTTGTTGTCAACAATCAACAATCAGGAAACGATCGTGGTTTCGTTTAAGGTCGCAAATTGCGATCTTAAACTCAAAATTGTTTTCCATAATTTTGTTTTCCTTTTTGAAATGCAAAGATACACCAAAACCAACCGTTTGTCAAGGGTTTGTCGATTTTTGTTTTCTAAAAAAAACACAGGAATTTCATCAACAGCATACATGCACCATCTATTCCCCCACCACCTTAATCTCCTCCTCGGTCAGTCCATACAACTCATACACCATCCCGTCAATCTTTCTGTCTGTTTCAGCAATCAGCTCCGAAAGACTGTTGCATTCGGTCTTGTACTGATTGAAATAGTCCTCCCATTCGTCCTGCTGTGGGAGAGTGAGTTTGATCTTCTGCTTCTTCAGTTCTTTCAAGAAGTCTGCGAACTGTAAGCTGTCGAATGTCTCCAAGGCACCAGTGATTTTCACAGCGGGGCATGCCCCGCCGCAAAAGTTCTCCTGCAAGCGGCGGAGGAAACGGATGCGCTTCTGCTGAAGATCTGCATTGAGGGAGAGCATGGTATCAGCGAGGGATGATAAAGAGGAATCGTCATTGATGGCAGGAATTGGTATCTGACCGAAATACTTCCAAATCAACTGATAACCGTTCTGTATTTGAGAACAGAACTTCGTTATCAACCACCAGCCCATCTTCGAATTGAGAATTGCTAATAAAGACTTACTGTGAGTCGGTATAAACCACATCGAATTATTGGAGTAGAATCCTTGCTCATCGTATATGAAGCACGGCTTCACTTGAAAGGCCTGGTACATAATTTTGGGCTTTGCAAACTGCTCGTAATAGTCGCACGCACGCAACTCCCACCAAAAGTCACCTTTGTCGGTTCTTTTCCTCCCTTTGTCAGCAAAAGGTTCCAGCCATGCGGCAATTGAAGGATATTGGGACTTCAAGTAGTTCCATGCGTCTGCTTCGCTTTCGAAGGACCGTTCTCTTTGTGTCCAACCTTTCTCGAACAATATTAGATAGCTTACTGCTTCAGCTTTACCGTACGGAGTAATGTGTCTCCCTTGCAAGAAAGGATAGATATGCTCCTTGGCACGTTCATCCTGACGAATGATGCTTTGATATGTGGCTGAATCAATGAGGAAGGCTTCTGAAAGTCCAGTAAGGACACCTCGGTATGCCTCTCCATCAACGAAATCTTTCAGGGTTTTATGGTTGTTTGACAATTTTTCGAGAAGTGACTTTTCTTTTTGAGATGATATTACCCATGTGTCACTACTGAATTGAGAAATATCAAAAATTTCCTCTGTACTTGCAACATTGTGATTGAAATCCCAAGAATTGGCCGCCGTCAGCACGGATACTGAAAGTTGATTTGCAGAATCAGAATTTCGTCCGACAAAAATACAAGGATAGGTGGTCGCACCTTCAAAAATCTGAATATCGCCAAAGTCAATAAGTTTTTCCAAACGTTTGCCCAAGAAGAAACTCCTGAGTTCTTTTCCATAACCTGCTTGTAAC
Source organism: Bacteroidales bacterium (assembly GCA_017650305.1). GTDB lineage: Bacteria > Bacteroidota > Bacteroidia > Bacteroidales > WCHB1-69 > F23-D06. The sequence continues at coordinate 70,097 of JAGCFD010000060.1, forward strand.
CATTTGTTGGGCATAATGTAAGAAATCAAGCCGTTGTGCTTAGCTAATTGGAAAGCTTTTTCAACAAAAAGACAATACAGGTCTCCTCTTTTATTATAGGTGGAAAAGCCTACCTTTTCTAATTGATTGGAAGTTTCTATTACGCTTTCGAGATGCACATACGGCGGATTCCCGATCACCACATCGAAGCCGCCGTCATATTCTGGACGGAAGGCTTCCTCGACGGAGACAGTTGGAACAATACCGATATTTTCTAACGGAGGAAGTTCGTGCTTCTTCCGATTGTTCTTCACATATTCGATAGCGTTATAGAGGTACATGTCGGAGTCCAGTTCTACACATCCATACTTTCGAGTCCATAGCGAGCACTGCGTCTCGCCACGGGTCGGCTGTGACAGGGGGGCATGCCCCCCTGTTCCTACGACGTCCTCCTCGGCAGCGTTCTCCCTCGACAGCGGGGCATGCCCCGCTGTTCCTACGCTCGCCGGTATCGTCCTGCCCATCGCGATATTTACGGCACGCGCAGTCATAGACTTTACCTTCCCGACGATTTTCGGCACTTCTTCCTCTTCACATACCAGCACGAGATGCATGTGGTCACCACATACATTATAGGCAAGTATATTCAGCCTGTCTGCCTTGACGATTTCTGCGATGGTTTCGGTCACGATTTTTTCTTCCATAGGGTCGAGCCACATCGGGTCCGCGTATGGTCTCATTCCATTGTCTCGCAAAAGACGCACCTTATAGTCTATCATGCGCTGCGAGGTGCGGCTATCGTGAGTGGCTGTGGTGATATGCCATGCCTTCTTATGCTTTTTACAAAACACCTTCGGGAACTGCTCCTGCCAGTTGAAAGCCTTGTCGCCTGCGATGGCGGGGTCGCTGATGAGGGAGTTGCCGCATTTGATGTTCTGGCTCAGCGTGTTGAGCTTCCTGTGGGGCTTGGCGGTGCGCAGCCAGAGGGCCAACTGGGCAATCTCTACGCTCTCCTCGTTGATGTCGACCCCAAAAAGGTTGTTCTCCAAAATGCTGTTCTCCACATTCTGAAACACGATGTTTGAACCCGTTACTTTGGCCTCCATTTCGTCAATAAGCCTGTGCTCGTTCATCAGGAACTGCAGGGCAGCGTTCAGGAATGCACCGCTACCGCAGGCCGGGTCACAGATGGTGATTTGCAACAACCACTCACGATACTGTTGCAACTGCTCCATCAGGCGCCTGCGAGTTTCCTTCTGACGTTTCTTATCTGAAAAATACTCTTCGTCAACAATCCCCAATTCCGATTTCTTCTCGGCACAGAGACGCCCCACGGTATTCTCTACAATATATTTCGTGATGTATTGCGGGGTGTAGAACACGCCGTCTTGCTTGCGTTTGGAGGTGGTTTTGCTCTCAACGCTTGAAAGCTTTGCCTCCTTGATTTGCTGCGTCACCTCCTCAATTTCCGAAAGGGAGTTTTCAAAGATGTGGCCAAGGATGTTCACATCCACCTCGCTCTCAAAATCGTAAGTAGAAAGCCGTTTGATGTGCTCCACTAAAGGTTCGTCGGAGATGATGATATTGTCGAGCACCTCGTCGGGTTTGAAAAGTCCTCCATTGTAGGCGAAAATCTCGTATTTCTTGCCTTGGAAGCCGGTATTCATATAGCCGAAATACTTCTTCACACGGTCGTAAAGCGGGCGGTATTCGTCCATCTCCTTAAGCTTCTCCCACTGATCGATAATCTGCATTATTGAGTTGGGTGGCAACAATCCGCAATCTTCGGCGAAAAAGATAAACAACAGACGATCAAGGAGTTTCTGTGTCTTCTTAAAGAGCAGCAGCTTGTCGTAATCGGGATTTCGCTCCACAATATCGGCAAAGAGCACGCGCTTGAATTCAGAGTAGTCCTTGTAGAGTTCTTTGGTAATTTGGTCCTCGTTCGACACCGAAGCACTCTTCATCTGCATGGCGATTCCGGCTTTCACTTGCGGCCATGAGAGACAGAGATACAACTCGCGGAACTCGTCCTCTGTCAACGTGAACAGATTCCATTCGCGATATTCCACCGCATTGTCGATATAGAGACGTAATTTCTCAAAATTGGAGATGATGACCAGCCGTGTGCCCACGTGCTGGTTCTTATAACCGAAAGCCTGCGCCTCAATTTTAGCGAGGTCGGTGGTTTTGTGGTCTTTCAACTCGATGATTCCGATGACGCGACTCTCGGAAGCATCGTCTCCTATTTCGTTCGCCAATATCGCCCCGTCGGCTTTTTTGCTGTTCGTCTCGTTTTTCTTTTCCGTTATCAAGTTGTAGTTCGGCTGCGGGTTGAGCGTGTAGCCCAGCACATTCACAAACAGCTCTCTCAAAAAGCCCTCCTGAAACTGTTCCTCCTTTGACTGGAGGATGTTTTGCTGGATGGCAGGGTTGAGAAAATATTGCTGGTATTGCCTCCAAGCATCGTTTGTCTGCTCCTTAGGCAGCGTGGCAAGATATTTTCGGACTATATTTTTCTGAAAAAGCATGGTGATGTTTGTGTTTTTGTTTTGATTTCATTCTGTTTGAAACTGCTGCAAAGATAACATTTTTACAGAATTCTAATTAGTAAAAAAATCCGTCCTAAAGCCAATGCTCCAAGACGGATTTTTTACAGGTGGCACAAGGCCAATGTGGTGTTTCTATTTCTTCTTGATAAGAGAAATGATAAACAACAGCACGACAGCGCCAATGACAGATACGATGAGTTCCCATACGAGACCGCCTTTGGCAATGTGCAACAGGCTCATAAGCCAGCCGCCGATGAAGCCGCCGATAATACCGATAACGATGTTCCAGAGGAGGCCGAAGCCGCCACCTTTCATGATCAGACCGGCCAACCAGCCAGCCACTGCTCCGAGGAGAAGATAAAGTAAAATTGACATGATTTTAAGGTTTTTATGAATAAATTGGGTTAAAAAGGTTATACGTTGTATAAAGTTGTCAGTTAGAAGTTAGAAGTTACAAGCTAATGGCTAACGGCCAATGGCTAATAGCCAATAGCTAATGGCCAAAGTTTCCTATTTGAACGCATTCTCGCTCAGTCCTTTGCCACTGAGGGCCAGGTCTTTCATGTAGCTGGGCACCTCTTTGCCGAGGTACTTGTCGACATAGATCTTGGCGAGATATTGTCCGAGCATGAAGCCGTGGCCGCGCAAGCCGGTGAGCATGCCCACCTCGGGATCCACGATGTAGCGCGGCTCCATGTAGTAGCCGGCCCATACGGCGTGGAAGCCCACGCTGGCGAGGTTCGGGATCCAGTCGGCGAATACTTCGCTGCAGATCTCGAGGAACTCTTTGCTGTTGTACTTGAGATTCTGGCGTGCCTCGAAGGCGTCGCAGTCGGGCGAAGCGCAGCCGATGATCTGTCCCGTGTGCAGGAACTGCTGGCCATACACGGCGCTGAAGCCTTTGTAGTGACGACGGTCGATGATCATGTCCAGCGAGTCGCCCTTGACACCCAGGTTGGGCAGTCTTCTGGTGATGAAGGCCTGGTGCTTGACAGGGTAGAGCTGTGTGTCGATGCCGAGCATGTCGGTGAACTTCTCCGCACCCCAGCCCATCGCGTTGACGAAGTGGTGGCAGGTGTACTCCACGAACTTCTTGTCGTGGGTGCGCACGAGAGCCACGAACTTGCCGTTGGCCTTGTGGACGGAGAGCAGCTCGCAGTCTTCCATCAGGGTGCCGCCCTTCTCGACGGCGAGACCGCGGATGTAGTCGATGGTGCGGCCCGGCGTGGCCTGCCAGCAGTCGTTGGAGATCAACGCGTGGCTATAGACGTTGCTGTCCATGTTCCACAGCGGAGAGATGACCTCGCGGAAGTCTTTTTTCTCGATCATGTATGCATCAGACCAGGCGCGGGAGGCATCCAATGCCTTGTAGGTAGCCTCGTCATGCACCAGGTTGACATATCGCGTCATCTTGAGGTCGATGTTGTGCACCTTCTGTATCTCCTTGAAGATCTCCAGGTTGTGGTTGGCGATATCGGAGATGTCGGGGTTGGAGAAGGCGGGTCTGCCGCCGCCGATGCAGCGCCAGGAGGAGCCGTGGTCGTAGTTGATGAGCACAGGCTTCATGCCAGCCTCGGCGAAGTAGCGGAAGGCGCCGCTACCGGCGATGCCGCCACCTGCGATGAGCACTTCCGTCTCCTCTTTGCGGACGTCGTTGCCGGTCTGGAAGACGAAGGTCTCCTTGGATTTGCCGTTGTAGACCTCGCCGAGCGTCACCTGGTTGGCCAAAGGAGCACGGGGCGAGGATTCACCCACCAGCTCGATGCCGTGGGCGCGCAGGATCTGGCGGGCACGCGACACACAACGCTTGCCACGGCACGGACCCATGCCCATACGCGTGATGTGCTTCAACTCGTCCACCGAGATGTATTTGCGGTCGCCAACAGCCTTGAGGATAGTGTCCAGGTCGACATCCTCACAATGGCAGACGTAGGTCTTGCCGTTCACCTCTTGTAAAGGCTTGAACTCGAGCGGTTTCGGATAACGGTCTTTTAAGATAAAACCGCGGGCAGCAACTAACGCCTCTCCGCTGATGTCGGTGGCCTTGACGCGCACTACGTCGGTCTTGTTGCTCTTCTTCAGCACCTTCTCGATCACACCCTCGCCGACAGGCTTGCCGTTGTTGTCGATGAGGAACACCTCGGCACCTTCTGCCACTTCGTACTCTACCGGCAGGAAGAGCACATTCTTGTTGAGGTCGTAGCCGAAGATGGCCAGGCCCGGGCAGTGGTTGACGCACTGCATACAACCGATGCACTTGCTGTAATCCACCGTCGGGGTGGTGTTGGTGCTCGACTTGGTGATGGCCCCTTGCGGACAAGAGAAGGAACAGGGGTTGCAGGCGAAGCCGAACAGACAGTCGAGCTGTACGAACGGCTTGGCGAACATGCGCTCTTGGTCGGGCAGGTTGGGCTTCTCAAGCACTCTGACCGGGTGCTGCTGGGAGTCGATATATTGTCTGGAGATCTCCAGATATTCGTCGTAGTTAAAGCGGATGCCGAGGTTCTGGGCCACCTCGTAGGCAGCCTGTTTGCCACGGAGCACGGCGCTGGTGCCCTCGCCGATGCGGACGGCGTCGCCACAACCGTAGGTGTTGAGGCCGAATACCTGCTTGCCTTTGGTAAGTAGCTGGTCGTCAGGGGTTAGGCCGGTGCAGATGTTGATAATGTCGATGTCGTCGATGACCTTCTCGGTGCCTGGGATGGGCTTGAAGTTCTGGCATTCAGCAATGACGGCGCCGGTGATGCCGGTATGGTCTTCATTGGGGATCGCTTTGAGCAGGATGTGTGAGGTCAGGATGGGGATGCCGAGACGGCGCACGCGGTTGGCCTGCACGGGGAATCCGCCCTCGTGGTCCATGCCCTCGATGATGGCCTTGATGGTGGCGCCGGCCTGCATGCCCTGGTAGGATGTCAGGTAGCCGATGTTGCCGGCACCGATGGTGAGCACCTTCTTGCCGAGGAGTGTGTGCTCCTGGTTCATCATCTTCTGGAAGACGGCCGCGGTATAGACGCCGGGTACGTCGTCGTTCTCAAAGGTGGGCATGAAGGGCACAGCACCCGTGGCCACGACCAGATGCTCCGCATCCACGTAGTTGACCTCTTGGGTGACGATGTTCTTGAGGGCGATGCGCTTGCCTTCGAGGATATCCCACACCGTATTGTTGAGCAGGATGCCGTCGTGATTGTCACCTGCCAGTGTCTTGGCGATGTCAAAACCGCGCATGCCGCCGAATTTCTTCTCTTTTTCGAAGAAGAAGAATTGGTGGGTCTGCATGTTGAACTGTCCGCCGATGGTGGCGTTGTTGTCGATGACCAGGTTGGGGATGCCGAGGGCGTTGAGCTGCTCGCGGCAGGCCAAACCGGCGGGACCTGCACCGATGATGGCGACGGTGGTCTTGTATATCTTCACCTCTTCCTGTTGGCTTGCCTCGGCCACAGGCTGGTTGTCTTTGGGAATCTCCCGGACCTCTTTCACGTTGTCCACCAGTGTGATGCAGATGCGGCGGATCTTGCCGTCCACCAGCATCTCACAAGCACCGCACTTGCCAATGCCGCACTCTAAACTACGGTTGCGACCGTCTAAACTGTGACTGTGGATGGGGTAGCCGGCCTGGTGCAATGCGGCCGCGATGGTCTTGCCGCGCTGCCCGCAGACTTTTTGTCCTTCATAAAGGAATTCTACCAAATCCTCCTGGGGAATGTCCAGGATAGGGTGTCTCTCGATTCGATACATAGTAAGTTGTATTTAAGATTACAATAAGGTTTTTTTTCAAAATTAAGCCGCAAAAATAAGTTTTATTTTTTTATGATGTTTTGCCAAAATGAAAAAAAATGCAGGAATGGAGTTGGATGATTATTGCGTGATTGAAATGAGGGGAACGTCTAATGCCGTGGAAATTTTTGCTAAGGTGGAAAGCGTGAAATTATGTCCACCAGCCACCCAATGCGATACGGCTGCTTCGGAAGTGCCCACTATCTTTGCAAATTTTTTTTGTGACAATCCGCGATCTCGGAGCAACTGATCAATCCGGTCAGCAATTTTGTATGACCATTCCACCTGCAGCTTCAATGATTTTGGAGTTTCGTCAAGCGTCTGCTGGAAAAGTTGTTCCGTTTCTTTTGAATGTTTCATATTTCATAATTTTTATTGTCAATCCCAGAAATGTAGTTCCCTTCGATGGTGATCTCTCCTTTTGCTTCAGCCATTTTCAATAGGTCATCTAATTTTTGCAGTTGAATCACATAGCCGTTCAGCTCAGAATCTTCTTCATACGTTCTGGTGGATTTTTGGCCTCCGTTCCCCACAATCAGAACGTTGTCTGACAAGCGCAGACAATAAAGTCTTAATTTGCTGCTTTGTATGGGAAGTGCAGCTACTCTGTCCCGCATTCTTCCTTCAGGTCTAAAATATCTGTCAAGAAATCCCATGGCATTCATCATATATTGCAAAGCATTCAAAATCTTTTGAAGATCAGGTTGCAGTGTAACATTCTCATTGCCTTTTGTGATGAATTTTTGAAATTCAGTAAAACTTTCACCCTCAAAACAAATGGTGAAAAGACCAGCACGGTCTGTTTGTCTAACGGATTGAATAGTAGCCTTAGTCATGGTAGTTTAATTTAGTTTCGGACTGCAAAAATAAAAATTTTTTTGAGATAATTATCTTAAATGATAATTTTTTTTGGGAGGGGTATATACTTGATGGCGTTCAAGTGTTAATGGTAGATAGGATATGGCAGAGCAACTCCATTTCGCACCGGGTTCGTGCATGCCCTTGTAGCAAGCGACTCCCGCGGTGCGATGATAACATGAGGCGTTGCGGAATACCAACGTGACAAACCCAAAACCCCAACTCTTAACTTTTAATTCTTAACTCTTAACTCTATTCTCCACCATCACATACTTCTTCTCGCATAGGAGCATTAGTCCGCCGCGGAGAGTGAGGAAGACAATGAAGGCGCACCAAAGGCCGTGGTTGCCCCAGAGAGGCTGCAGGATAAAGTAGAGCAGGAAGAAGGCGCCGGTGGCCACGAACATGATGTTGCGCATTCCTTTGGAGGCGGTGGCGCCGATGTAGATGCCGTCGTAAATGAAGGCGGCAAAGCCAGTGAAGGGCACTAAAACGGTCCAGACGATATACTCCATGGCCAAGTCGATGACCTCCTTTTTGTTGGTGAGGATGCCTAACAGCTGTCTGCCGAAAAGTGCGTACGCAATGGTGAAGAGGGCAGCCAAGGCGACACCCCAGATCAAAAGACGTCGGATGACCAGATGGAGGGATTGGTCGTCGCGGGCGCCCACAAAGCGGCCTACCAACGACTCGCCGGCGTAGGCGAAACCGTCCATGATGTACGACAGCAAGGTGAAGAGCTGCAACAGCAAGGTGTTGGCTGCTAAGATCTCATCGCCCATGTCGCCGGAGATATAGGGGATGAAGGTGAAGACTGCGATGAGACAAAGCGAACGCAGGAAGATGTCGGCGTTGACTTTGAAGAATCGTATCATCTTGTGCCATTGTACACTCTCTCGCCATTGGATGTGCTTCCAGAGGTCACCATATTGGATGAACCAAATGATGATGGCGGCTGTCAGACCGCTGTACTGGGCGATGACGGTGCCCCATGCGATGCCGGCAATGCCGTAGTCGAAGACATACACGAAGAGCAGGCTGCAGATAATATTGACGATGTTGAGGGCGATAGCGATCCACATGGGCGTCTTGGCATTCTGCATCCCGATAAACCAACCCTTGAGCACGTAGAGTCCCAAGTTGGCTGGAGCCGCCCAGATGCGGATGTAGAAGTAGGTGAGCGTCATCTGGATGGTCTCCTCGCTGCTGTGGATCAGTTTCTGGCTGAGCATCCCAATAGGATACTGCAGGACGATGAGAGTGAGTGCCACCAGGCCTGCAATGCTAAGGCCCTGTACCAGCACGCTGAGGTACTCTTGACGGTCCTCAGCTCCGTATGCTTGTGCGGTGAGCCCGCTCGTGCCCATCCGCAGGAATCCAAAATTCCAGTATATGAGGTTGAAGATCATGGTGCCCAGCGCGATGGCCGCAATGCCCCGCGCATCGCTGATGTGACCGATGATGGCCACATCCACCATGCCCAAAAGAGGAACTGTGATGTTGGTGATGATGCTGGGAAGCGCCAGGCGCAGAATCTCTCGGTTCATTCGGCCTGTTAGTACTCGCGTATGAATGGGTTGACATACCACGTGCCGTCACGGCGGTCCATGAAGACTGGCACATCCATCTCCCGGACGTTGTTGTTGCGTGTCAGATTGACGATGACAACGGCATGGTCCTTGTCGGCCAGAAGGCTGTCTCCAGTAATCTCATGAGAGCGGATGTTGGTGCCGAAGTACTCCAGCATGGCGTTGATGGCCATCTCCTGGGAGTCGGCATCTTTCGACAAGCCGCAATAGACTGAGGCGCGCTCGTAATCCTGTTTTTCCAGGCATGTAAGGAACTTGTCCGCCGTTTTTCTGCTGCCTGAACCGCAAGACGTACCAATGCACAATAACACAATGAAACCGATGAATATTGTTATTTTTCTCATAATCAAGAAGATGATAGTGGACGATCTGGTGAGAACGTTCCGATTTGAAATAGGCGGCAAAAATAATATTTTTGAAGCAAAACTCTATCCTTGGCTTGCTTTTTTCCTGGGATATTTTGAGTACGGGGAATCCTAGTCCCTCGTTTCTGGAATCTTAGAATGATGAATTCGGATTTTTTGTGTATTTTTGCACGCTGTAATAAAATAGAAGTAGTATGACCCTAGAACAACGTATCAATGAGGATATTAAGGCTGCGATGCTGGCTCGCGAGTCGCAGAAGCTGAACGCCCTCAGGGCTGTGAAGTCCGCCATCCTGCTGGCCAAAACACAGAAGGGTGGGGGCAGCGAACTGAACGAAGAGGCTGAAATCAAGATTCTGAAGCAGTTGGTGAAGCAACGCCAGGACTCTGCCGAGATGTATCAGCAGCAGAACCGTCAGGATCTCTACGACGAGGAGCGATTCCAGTTGGAGATTATCCAGACTTACCTGCCGCAGATGCTCTCCGAGGAGGAGATTGAGAAGGTGGTGCGCCAGATCATCGCCGATACTGGCAGCAGCTCCATGAAGGATATGGGCAAGGTGATGGGCATGGCTTCGAAAACCTTCGCCGGCAAGGCCGACAATAAGGTGGTCTCCGATATGGTGAAACGGTTGCTCTCCCAGCAGTAAGATGAAATACTACCTCATTGCTGGCGAGGCCTCCGGCGACCTGCACGCCTCCAACCTGATGAAGGCGCTGAAACGTCGAGATCCCCAGGCGGAGTTCCGCTTCTGGGGCGGCGACCTCATGGCTGCCGTGGGCGGCACCCCCGTGAAGCACTACAAGGATATCTCCTTCATGGGCTTCTGGGAGGTTTTCGTGCATCTGAAGACGATCCTGGGACTCCTCCGCTTCTGCAAGGAGGATATCCTTCGATATGCCCCCGATGCACTCGTACTCGTCGATTACCCGGGCTTCAACCTGCGTGTGGCCAAGTTCGCCAAACAGCATCAGATACCCGTCTTCTACTATATCTCCCCTCAGATTTGGGCATGGAAGAAAGGCCGTATCCGTACTATCAAGAAGAATGTGGACGAGATGATGGTGATCTTGCCCTTTGAAGAGGCCTTCTACGCTAAGAACGGCATGAAGGTCCACTATGTGGGTCATCCTTTGCTGGATGCTGTCACCCATGAGGTGCGTGAGAGTGAGGAGGTGCGGGATTTCAGGACCGACAACCGTCTGGATGAGCGGGAGATCATCGCCCTGCTACCCGGCAGTCGCAAGCAGGAGATCTCCGCCCTGCTGCCTCAGATGCTGACACTGGTGCCGCTCTTCCCGCAGTACCAGTTTGTGGTCTCCACCGTCAGCTGGCAACCCGCCAGCCTCTATGACCAGTTCATCAATGATGCTCCCGTGACGCGCATCTCTGGCTCCGTGTATCCGCTGCTGGCCAATGCCAAGGCCGCCGTGGTGACCTCCGGCACCGCCACCCTCGAGACCGCCCTCTTCGGGGTCCCTCAGGTGGTCTGCTATGCCGGCAGCGAAGTCTCCTATATCATAGCCAAACAGCTCGTCAAGGGCATTAGCTATATCTCGCTCCCAAATCTGATTGCCGACAAGCCTATCGTCAAAGAACTGATCCAACACGATTTCGACACCCGACATCTGGAAGAGGAGTTGCGGAAGATCACGGAGGATGAGCAGCATGTGCGGCAGGTCAAGGAGGATTATCAGGCCCTCTGTGCCTTGTTGGGCGACGGTTCCGCCTCTGAGAAGGCGGCGGAAGTCATAACCGGCTACTCTCAGAATAAAAAAGTGGGAAAAGTAAAGTAGGTGGGGAACCAAGATTTTTGAATTTTTTATCGTTATAATGCAATAAAACCGATAGTTATTCGTCATTATATAGTTTTTGAAAAAATATCTATGAAAAAAGTACTGACTTTCATCCTGTTGCTGATGCCTTTCATGGGCCTTCTGGCGCAGAACTATATCATCATGGGCTCTTCTGCAGCCTATACTCAGATTGGCGAGGAATCGAAATATTTTTACGATCCAGGTGGCACGGCGGCCCATCAGGGGGCTAATGCCCATCCGCAGGGCTATTTTGCCACGGGCATCCGTGATACGATGAAGTTGAAAACCAATGTGGCCAACTCGCAACTCTATGTTTACTTTGAGAGCTTCAGCATGGGCACTCACGACACCCTATACATCTTTGATGGTGAAGATGTAACAGCCTCCTTGATAGGAGCTTATTCTCTGGTGAACGATCCCGGTGAGATTTTGGCGACTGGCCGTTCACTGACTTTCGTGTTTCACTCCGACGATGTGGATGACTATGCCGAGTTGAGCGATGGTTGGGTGGCGAAAGTGAATGCCTATATCACGAGCCCCCAAAACTGTCTTATGTATGATGGTATGACCTATATGACATGTAATGCTAAGTTCTATGATGAAGGAGGCCCCACGGGCAATATGCAGTCATCCTCTGGTACTACATGGTGCGAGTTCACATCTCCAGTAGGTTCTCATATCGAGATGGTGTTTACTCAGTTCAATGTTAACGGCACCATGAAGATATATGACGGTCAGTATTATGATAATAGCAAACGCTTGATAGGAAAGTTCCATTCCTCCACCAGCGCTCCGCCCCATCTTATTTCCAGTGGCTCTACTATCACTATTGAGTACGTGGCTGCTTCTGGCGATCAGAATAAGCCTGGATGGGCGGCGGATGTATCTTGTATATCAGATCTTTACGAACCAACTGACGGATCCGCCTGTCCCAGCATTGACATAACCTCCGCAGACACCTCCGTCTTTTTTATTGAATATGACTGTAGCCAGCCAATCTCGATCCTGCGTGCCGATGTGGTCGCTACTGGCCCATACACCTATGATTACACGGTGGAACAGATTCCATACAACCCTCCTTTTGCCTTTAGCGCGGGTACTTCAATCGGGGCAAGTACGGACGACAACTGGGTGACCAATGGCGTACCCCTGCCATTCCACTTTTCTTTCTTTGGCAACACCTATCAGATGGCCTATCCGGGGTGTAATGGACTGATTTCCTTCAACTCGCATACCCACATGTCCTCTTGCGCATGGGCTACGACCACTTGTCCCACATCGAATAATAATCCACCATACGGAAGCACTCCTTATATTTATCCGAATTGTGTTTACGGCGTGTATGAAGACATCTATCCTGGGCATTATATCAATGGAGGCGATATTCGATATGATGTGATGGGCACCCCTCCTTGTCGTGCTTTCGTCTTCAATTATGACTATGTAGGTCAATATTCCTGTTGGAGTCAAAGTAATCCGAATACGTATAATTCCTATCAGATGGTGTTGTATGAAGGAACCAATATTATAGATGTATTCATCCGACACAGAGGTTGTTGTTCTAGTTGGAATCAAGGAAATGGTGTGTTGGGTATCCAGAACAATAATTCGGCCCAGATATTAGTCGCTCCCGGAAGGGATTTTGCCTCCGTGCAAGGCAATAACTGGACGGCAGACAACGAGGGTTGGCGATTCACCCCCATCACGCCGCTGGATCCGGATGGCACCATCACCTGGTATCGCAATTCCGTTCATCCCGACAGTATCGTGGGTCACAACTTCCGTCAGGTGGTCAGTCCCCTGGTGACTACCAGCTACATTGCAGTATATCACTATACCAATGCCGGTGGCGACGTCTTTGACCTCAAAGACACGGTCGTTGTGCATGTCTCCATCCCGCCGGTGGTTGCCACCAATTCCGCTACGGGCAACATCTGCCCCGCTGATGAGGTGACCCTCAACGTGACGGCTGACAACTCTTACTATGGCATCACCCCGGCACGCTATGTCTGGAGCACTGGCGATACGACCCAGTCGTGCACTGTCACCCCGGAGGTGACCAGCCAGTACCAGGTGACGGTGGTCTTCAACAACGGATGCCAGAACTACGCCCATACCACCGTCGATGTCACCGAATTGGCATTTCCGGAGATCACGGCCACCAAGGACACCATCTGCTTAGGCACCTCCTCCACGCTTACCGCCACCCATCCCGATGCTCAAACAATGGTGTGGAACACTGGCGAGACCAGCCCGACCATCACTGTGTCCCCCGAAGTGACCACCGACTATGTGGTCAAAGCCACCATGGAGGGCGACTGTGAGACAACGGACACCTTCACCGTGACGGTGATGCCGTTGCCGCTACCATCCTTCTACGCCACCCCGACCGATATCTACGTGGAGAATGGCGTCGGAACGGTCTATTGCAACAGCCTTTCCCCATCCGATTACCATTTGATTTGGAATTTTGGCGATATCTCTGCTATGGATAATGTCGTGGAGAATGTCCCTGACCCCTCTCACGACTACACACGTCCGGGTTACTACGCTATTACCTTGACGGCCGTTGATACCAATGGTTGCGTGGACTCCGTGAAACAGCGTGTGCAGGTGACCGTGCCCTATTTCTTCTATGTCCCCAACTCATTCTCTCCGAATGGAGATGGCATCAACGAGACGTGGGCACCGCAAGGACAGGGTGTGGACCCCCAAAACTACAAGATGCTGATATACGACCGTCATGGCAACGTGCTCTTCCAAACTACCAACCCATACGACTATTGGGACGGCCGTAGCAAGACGGGCCAGCGTCTGCCCTCGGATGTATATGTGTACTACATCACCTTCACCACCCTTAACGGTGACCAGAAGGAATATAATGGCACTATCACGCTTATCAAGTAGATGCGTCTCCTACATATATATATACTGCTGCTGTCGTTGTTGTCAATGACAGCCTGTGTGCATAATCGTAAGATAGCCCGTGCCACACGCGACAATTGTATTGTTCATGTCGTCAAGTCAGGCTCCACGGAAGAGGCGCTTGCAGCCCCACATACTACTACATCAGATGCCGACAGCGTCCAAGTGCCGGAAGCTGGCCCTTCCGCTTCGATCTTGGAATCAGACACCCTGCCGCCTGTGGCCCAAGGCTACCAATGGCTCACCTATCGCGGCAAGGCTGACGTGACCGACCCCGAAGGCACCCGCACCTGCAATTTCTATATGGTCAACAGGGTGGATAGCATCCTCTATCTCAACCTCCACGCTTCCGGCATCGAGTTTATACGGGCAGTTTTCACTCCAGACAGTATCATATATGTCAACAAGCTGAAGTATGAATACTATAAAGGTACCTACGATCCATTTCGCAAGTTAACGGGCTTGCCCATCGATTTCAACCTGATTCAGTCGGTTTTCAATGGGAATATGAGCCTTGAAGATCAGGCTGCCTTGCGCTTCAAGGGTTTCGAGGCAGAACCTAAAGAGTATGTGGCTCTCGATTCCACGCAGTCATTCTTCACTGAACTGGTGCTGAAAGACCTGAACCGTCTGATTGAGATTGATGCCGTGATGAAGTTGGTTAGATTGGATGTGCCAGGCCCCACATCTATCCGCATCCCGGATAAGTTTAAAGAGATCAAGTTGCCGTAGTCGCTATGAACATGCTACAGTCTGACAAGGTGAAGGCCAAAGCCTTGGAGCTGGGCTTCATGCAGTGCGGCATCGCACCGGCTCATGCCTTACGCGAACAGCAGGCCCTTTTTGAACAGGCTTTGGCGGAAGGCTATCAAGCAGACATGCACTTTTTGGAACGGGAGGTTGACCAGCGCTTCAACCCTGAATCGCTGTTGGAAGGCTGCGAGAGTGTGGTGGTGGTGACGTGGAGTTACCTGACCGATGCCCAGCCTGCCAGCGACCATTATCGAACCGCCCGTTACACTTGGGTGGAAGACTATCACCAGGCGGTGAAACGGCAACTGCAGCCTCTGGCCGACTTTGTACAACAGGAGTGCCCCGGCGCCCAGTGCCGCATCACGGTGGACAGCTCCCGCATCTCCG
The DNA here is from genome assembly GCA_017650305.1 of Bacteroidales bacterium. Taxonomy (GTDB): domain Bacteria; phylum Bacteroidota; class Bacteroidia; order Bacteroidales; family WCHB1-69; genus F23-D06. Next base: position 85,097 of record JAGCFD010000060.1, read on the forward strand.
AGAAGCAGTGGGCCGTCCAGAGCGGGGTGGGGTGCTATGGCAAAAACGGGCTCATCCACAACGAGTCAGGCTCCTTCTTCGTGCTGGGCGTTCTGCTGACCACCGCGCGGGTTGATCACTACGATTCTCCCCAAAAATCCGATTGTGGCGACTGTGACATCTGCGTCAAAAGCTGTCCCGCCCATGCCCTGGATGTGCCCTTCCGAGTCGATGCACGCAAATGTTTTGCCTATCAAACCGTTGAGAATAAGTCTGTGCGCGACAGTGTTTTAGAAGACAGTCCACTCCTCTTTGGGTGTGATATTTGTCAGGAAAGATGTCCGCGAAATAAAAAAAATATTCAGAAGGTGTTGAAGATGTCAAAAACTTCTGTATTTTTGCGCCTCCAAAATCGGGACTTTGAAAACCTGACAAAAGAGGGCTTCAAAACCTACTTTGGAGAGACGGCGATAGCGCGCAGAACCTATCCAAGATTCTATCACGCTATTGAGATAAAGAGAGAGAAATCTCGCAACTTTGAAATATTGACGACGGAGAAAAGCAACATATTACAATGCGCCGGGCGGGTATTGAAAGAAGAGGCTGAGGCTGTTGAGGGATTGATTCAATACTTGAACCAAGACTTTGAGGAGAGCGTTCGTCTCATCTTGAACTCCAAGGGCCGGCTGATTGTAACGGGTATCGGGAAAAGTGCCATCATAGGTCAGAAGATAGTGGCAACACTGAATTCCACCGGCACACCGGCAGTCTTCATGCATGCGGCTGATGCAGTGCACGGCGACTTGGGCATCATTCAGCCTCACGACGTGGTACTCTGTATCTCCAAAAGCGGTAACACTCCGGAGATTACCCAGTTGACCCCATTCCTTAAGCAGAATGGGAATAAGATGATTGCCATGGTAGGGAATATGTCTTCTTTCTTGGCCCAGTCTGCCGATTACGTGCTGAACTGCTCGGTCTTGAAGGAGGCCACCCCCAACAACCTGGCACCGACCAGCAGCTCCACGGCCCAGTTGGCCATGGGCGATGCGCTGGCAACGGCACTCATCGTGGAGAGGGGCTTCACCCCGCAGGACTTCGCCAAGCTCCACCCCGGTGGCTCACTCGGCAAACGACTGACCATGAAGGTGAAAGACCTCTACAAGTTCAACGACAAACCCGCTGTTGCCCCGGATGCCTCTATCCAAGAGGTCATCCTCGAAATCTCCGGCAAGTGTCTGGGCGTGACAGCTGTGTTGGACGGCGAAAAATTGGTGGGAGCTATCACGGACGGTGACTTGCGACGAATGCTGCAGAAATCTGCAGACTATGCGCAACTGACCGCCAAAGAGGTGATGACTAAATCACCCAAAACCATACACGAAGAGACCTTGGCAGCTGACGCTGTCAATTATATGAATACCAACAGTATCACCAACCTTTTTGTGGTCGATGCTGACAATAGATACCTCGGTGTGATTCACATCCACGACCTTATAAGAGAGGGATTCTATTGAAAATTGCCCAGGTGGCGGAATGGTAGACGCGCTACATTCAGGGTGTAGTATCCGAACGGATGTGCAAGTTCGACTCTTGTTCTGGGCACCAACGAGGAAGGTCATTGATAACCTTCCTCGTTTTGTTATAGAATACCGCCTGTCATGAAACTGTACATCGTCCCAACCCCTATCGGCAATTTGGAAGATATCACCCTCAGAGCCCTCAATGTGCTCAAGTCGGTTGATTTCATCCTGGCTGAGGACACCCGCACAACCAAGCATCTGCTGCAACACTATCAGATTGACAAACGTTGTCTGGCCTACCATATCTTCAATGAACATGCCCAAGTGGATGGCTACGTGCGTCAGATCCGCGACTGCGAGTCGGTGGCGTTGGTCAGTGATGCGGGCACGCCAGGCATCTCCGACCCCGGCTTTCTTCTCATCCGCGAGTGTGTGCGCCAGGAGATCCCAGTAGAGTGCCTTCCCGGCGCCACAGCCCTCATCCCCGCCCTCGTGCAGTCGGGCCTCCCCTGCAGCAGCTTCTATTTCTACGGATTCCTGCCCCACAAGAAAGGAAAAGAGACCCTCCTGAAACGCTTCGCCGAGATGGAGGAGACCGTCGTCTGCTATGAGTCGCCCCACCGCCTGCTTAAGAGCCTCGAGAAGATGCAGGAGATCATCGGCCCTGACCGACCCATCGCCATCTCCAAAGAGCTGACCAAGATCCACGAGTTTACCTTCCGCGGAACCATCCGGGAGGCCGTGGAGCATTTTTCCAAACAGGAGGTAAAGGGGGAATTCGTTATCGTGTTGGGCAAAGCGGAACTTTCATAATCTTTATTGTTCACACTTTTGACTTCGGCTTTTGGCCAGTAGCTGTAGTTAGGTCTATATGGATGGCGCCTTGGTGGTTCGTTCTGCTGACACTTTAAGTTCCTCTTCCAAGATGTCATAAACATACGCGGGACTCTGGAAGTATAATCCTGAATGCAAATTATTTAGTGTGGTGAAAGTCTTGGAGTTATAGACAATATCCATAGCTTCGCGCATCGTGAGAGCCCGTTCTTCCATCAATCTCGTGATTAGTTCCCGAGTTAATGTTTCAACCATAAACGTTTCTTTCCCGTTCATATCATTTGCAATAGATCGATGGCCTTTTGGGTCGCGAAAAGAAATTGTGTCGTAATGGTGTGGAATTTTATCTCTTCCAAAAACTGTTCTTCAGAAATGATACCTTCTTCCACACGACGAATTTGATAACCAACAACATCATCTGCTATTGGTCCAATTACGATATCGTAATCGTGTGCCTGATTTCGAGTTCGGTTTTTACGGTTATTCAAGACAAATCTGGCCCAATCAAGGGTGTATCCTTCAAAATGAAGGGTGTGTACCTCTTGCAGTGCATCATCGTTGAGAAAAAACTGATATACTCTTGCTTGACCTTCACCGAATTGCTCGAGTTTGCGTTCTGCTTGTCGGCGCGCCACTTGCCTGTCAGGTGTTAGATAAAAACCAATTCCAAAATCCTTACCAACACGACTTTGGGAGAGGTCAATGGTTTCTATGGTAGCATTAGTGCCGTGAAAAAGAATCATGCTAAGGTCCCTCCCATTCGTTTGCAATAGGCAGTCAAGTCCTCCACAGTGTTTTCAAAGGAATAGGTGTGTTCCACATCATAAAAACTATCCACAAAATCAAGACCTTTGTATTGTTGAAGATACCGATAGGCCTCTTGGGTGGTGATTTTATGTGCCAAAGCAAACTCCGTTATGAGAGCCACGATGTAATTGATTTTATCTATGATGCCTTTGCTCATCTTTATGTCTATGAAACATGCAAAAGTACACTTTTTTTTGTATTTTTGCAGCCGTTATGAAGAACATCCGAAATTTTTGCATTATTGCACATATAGACCATGGTAAGAGCACGTTGGCAGACCGCCTCCTGCAGTTTACCAAGACGGTTAACGACCGTGAATTCCAAGATCAGGTGCTCGACGATATGGACCTGGAACGCGAGCGCGGCATCACCATCAAGAGCCATGCCATCCAGATGAACTACCGCTATCAGGGCGAGGAGTATGTCCTCAACTTGATTGACACGCCGGGCCATGTGGACTTCTCGTATGAGGTGTCCCGTTCCATTGCCGCCTGCGAGGGCGCCCTCCTGCTCGTGGATGCCACCCAGGGCGTGCAGGCCCAGACCATCTCCAACCTCTACCAAGCAATCGACAACGACTTGGAGATCATCCCCATCCTCAACAAGATGGACATGCCCGCCGCCATGCCGGAGGAGATCAAAGACCAGATCATCGACCTCCTCGGCTGTGACGCCGACGACATCATCGAGGCCAGTGGCAAGACCGGCCAAGGCGTGGAGCAGATCCTGCAAGCCATCATCGAACGCATACCCGCCCCCAAAGGCGATCCCGAGGCCCCGCTGCAAGCCCTCATTTTCGACTCCGTGTTCAACTCCTTCCGCGGCATCATCGCCTACTTCCGCATCTTCAACGGCACCATCAAGACCCATGAAATGGTGAAGTTCTATGCCACCAAGCACGAGTACGACGCCGACGAGATCGGTATCCTCAAGATGAATCGCGTGCCTACCGACACCCTGTCGGCCGGTGATGTGGGCTATCTCATCACGGGCATTAAAGCCTCTGCTGAAGTCAAGGTGGGCGATACCATCACCCATGTGGCCAACCCCTGCGAAACGGCCATCGAAGGCTTCCAAGAGGTGAAGCCGATGCTCTTCGCCGGCATCTATCCCACCGAGGCTGACCAGTACGAAGAACTGCGCTCCTCGCTGGAGAAGCTGCAACTCAACGACGCCTCCCTGACCTTCGTGCCGGAATCCTCCGCCGCCCTCGGCTTCGGCTTCCGCTGCGGCTTCCTTGGCCTGCTCCACATGGAGATCATCCAGGAACGCCTCGACCGCGAATTCGACCAGGACGTCATCGCTACCGTGCCCAACGTTTCCTATAAGGTGTTGACTACCAAGAAACAGTGGCTCGATGTCTATAACCCCTCCGGCATGCCCGCCCCCAATGAGATCGACCATGTGGAGGAACCCTTCATCCGCGCCCAGATCATCACCAAGGACGACTTCATCGGCCCCATCATCAAACTCTGCATCGACAAGCGCGGTATGCTCGTCAACCAGATGTACGTGGCCGCCAACCGCATAGAACTGACCTTCGATATGCCCCTCGGCGAGATCGTCTTCGACTTCTACGACAAGCTCAAGAGCATCTCCAAGGGCTATGCCTCCTTCGATTACCATATCATCGACTTCAAACCAGCCAAATTGGTCAAACTCGATATCCTGCTCAACGGCGAGTCCGTGGACGCCCTCTCAGCCCTTATCCACGTGGATAATGCCTACGCCTTCGGCCGTCGTATCTGCGAAAAGCTGAAGGAACTCATCCCGCGTCAGCAGTTCGACATCGCCATCCAGGCAGCCATCGGCTCCAAAATCATCGCCCGCGAGACGGTCAAGCAAGTCCGTAAGGATGTGACCGCCAAGTGCTATGGTGGCGACATTACCCGTAAGCGCAAATTGCTGGAGAAACAAAAGAAGGGCAAGAGACGTATGCGCCAGATCGGTAATGTGGAGGTGCCTCAATCCGCCTTCCTCGCTGTCTTGAAATTAGATTAAAAACATAGATTTCCATAACCATGTCCACTTTTCTTTCTAAACTTGTGGATGAATGCATCAGCCACAAGTTGATTCACCCTGATACTATCATTGTGCTGCCTAACCAGCGTGCTAAGAAAATGCTGGTGAGCGAACTCTATCAGAGAAAAGACATTCCTAAACCCTCTTTCCTGCCAGAAATACTCTCTATTGAGCATTTTCTGGAAATGCTTTCCCCCTTGCGTAGGGGAAAACCATTGGAATTGTTGACGGTGCTGTATGAATCGTATGCTCCTATGGTGGAGAAGGAAGACAAATTGTCGGATTTCCTTAGATGGGCTGATACATTCATCAAGGATATATCTGACTTGGAGATGCATAGACAGAACGTCGCTGAGATTCTGAAAGATGTGGCAGGCATTAAGGACTTTGAGATTCGCCTGGGCCATGATTCTATTTCCAGCGGTCAGGAGGAAACCATCCAGTTTTATCAACGGCTTATCCAACTCTACCAAGTCTTCAATCAAAATCTCTACCAGAAAGGTCTTGCCTATCCGGGATTTTTATATCGCGATTGTGCTGAACATATCGATCAATATTCTAACGTTTTGTCAGGCAAAAAATTAGTCTTTGCCGGATTGTATGTCCTCAGCCCGTCTGAGCAAGATATTGTCAAGTATCTGAAAGACAATTTTGAGACCCGTTTTTATTTTGACTTTGATCCCTTTTATTGCGATTTTGAAAAGGAAGCCATGTTCTCCACCTCCCATTTTCTTCGGGAAGTGTGTGACAAACTCACCTTTGACAAAGATGCATTGCATTTCAAGGAGACCTGCTACGAGACTGAACCTAAAAAGATTAAGATTATAGGTGCCCCAGGCCGTGAAAGTCAGATTCTTTATACGGTTCAGCGTCTGCATGATATGCAATCCAAGAATCCCGAAGTATTAAATGATACCGTGGTGGTCTTGGCCGACGAATCAATGCTGCTTCCTTTTCTCAAAGCTTACGGGACGGAGAATGTGAATGTCACCAAAGGAGTGCCTTTCAAAATGACACAGACCTATCGCCTGATCTCGGATCTGTTAGACCTCTACCAATTCGGTTTCGAGCAAGTGAAGGACGAGGAGGAAAAGCCTATCCCATTATACCACAACGTGTTGGAAAAAGTGCTGGGTTGCAACCTGCTATATTGTCTGAAACCTGAAGAAGAAGATGAAGATTCATGGAGTAAGATTCTTGAATTGTTGCGGAGCGGAAGTGTCTATTTGTCTGTTAATGATCTTCTTAAACCCTATCTTCCGGCCTTTACCAATCGTCAAGAGAAGATGCTGTCGCAACTCACAGATTATCTTGACCGTTTAGTGTCCGAAGTGTCTTCGAAGAATGCTGCCTATTACCAGTTGAAGAATGCTCTTGTGGCCATACGCGATATAGAGCCACTGCTGAAGATCACTTCCGAAAAGGATGTCACTTTTGCCGTGGTGAAAAACCTGATCATGCAACAACTGGATACCTTGTCTCTCTCCTTGAAGGGAGATCCACAACAAGGTCTTCAGGTAATGGGCCTTCTGGAGACGCGTGCTCTTGATTTTCAAAATGTCATCATGCTCGGTGTCAATGAGGGTATCATTCCTCGGCCTGTCAAATACAATTCGCTGCTGCCTTTCGATATTGTGTATCGAGGATCCACGATTTCTAACTACATCTACAAAGACAAGATCACAGCCTATCACTTTTTCAGGCTTTTGCAGAGGGCTGCCCAAGTGGAACTGCTCTTCAATACGAGTTCCAAAGATGGCATAGCTGAACAAAGCCGCTTCATCACCCAGCTTGAGTTTGAAGTCAAAGAGCAAGGTCTCGATAACATCCAAATTGAACGCCAGGCCCTCATTTTCAAGCTGGATCAGAAAGAACAACAACTTCAGGTCGACAAAACGGATGAGATCATCGAGAAATTGAAGGCGTATGAATTCTCCCCTTCGTCACTCACTACATATATCCGATGCCCATTCCGGTTCTATTTGAAGGATATTTGCCATGTCAGCGAGGATGAAGATGACGACCTGTTGCAATCCAATACGATTGGCACGCTTGTGCATCGTATTCTTCAGGCAGTGTTTGAGAACATGAAGAAATCTGGCAATTACATGGAATTTTTGAATTCCTTGAAGGTCGATGAGGTGGATGAAGATTATATTATCCCTGCCGTTATCAAAGAGGCGAAAATAGATAAGTCGGAGTTGAATACGGGCCGCTTTATGCTTTTGCACGAAATCGTCCGTAAACATGTTGTGGGTTATCTTGGTCGCGCAAAAGAAGAATTTATGGACGGTGATGTGACACTGTTGTCCTTTGAGCCGAAGGTCCTGTGTGACTATACGTATCAAGAAGGAGAAGAAACGAAAACTGTGAAATTGAAAGGGTACATAGACCGTCTCCAAAAGAAAGGATCTCATCTGATGATTCTGGATTACAAGACCGGATCAATGAATGCGGACTATGTGACGACTGATGAAGATCAAGTGGAAAAAATATTCACGGAAGCGGGCCACGATAAATTATTGCAACTGTTTGTTTACGCAGAGTTGTGCAAACATACAAAAGATGAAATGATTAAAGCAGAACGCGAGAAAGGGATATTCGATCCTATTTGCGGGATTATCAGTACAAAGGAGAGTATGAAGATGGATAAGAACGCAACATGCCTGTTTACGTTAGACTATAACGGACAGTCCTATTTTGACGAAAAAATCCTTGCTGTCTTTGAAGAGCATTTTAATGTTTTACTGACGAAAATATTCGACAAGGGAATTCCTTTCTACCAGACTGAGAATCATGATAATTGTGGTTATTGTGATTTCAAAACCATTTGTCACAGGTAGTAAAAATTTTATATCTTTGCACCTTTGTAGTATTATGGTAAAGAATAGTATTAAGATATTGATTTTCATACTGATAGCTTCTATTTCGGGTGCGTTTTCTGCGGTAATGGCGCCCGTTTTGCCCGCTTTTGAGGAGCAGATTCCCGGGAAACGCGACTCTCTGAGGATTTCCAAGCGTGAATCCCGTGCCCAAGAGAAGCTTTCAAAGAAGGTCACTTTCGAGACGTTCGAGCAGAATTATGAGAAGGCGATGAAGTACTATGAGAGGCATCAGTATCTTTCTGCTGCAAGCCTCTTTGAAGAGCTTTATCCCATCTCTCTTGGAACGCCGAGAGCAGATACTATTCTCTATCTCTTTGCTCACTCTTACTACTTGAATAAGGACTACACGATGGCGGCATTCCATTTCCGTGACTATGTGCATCGATATCCGAATTCTGACCGCACGCCTGATGCGTTCTTTTATTGCATAAAGGCCATCTATGAGTCTTCTGCAGACTATTATCTGGACCAATCCAATACTGAATATGCCATTGAGCAGATCAAAGCGTATCTGCAGGCTTATCCGGATAATACTCATATTGAAGAATGTAACCGCATGCTGGATGAACTCCGTCTGAAACTTGCCCGCAAGGATTTGGAAGCCATGAAGCTGTATTATAACACCGACCATTTTGAGGCGTGTCAGATTGCGGCCAAGAACTTCTTCGTGGATTATTCCTATTCACCGCTCATGCCGGAAGCTGTTTATTACCTGGTGCTTAACAACTACGAATATGCGCGTAAGAGTGTGGCTCGCAAGCAGGAGGAACGCTACAAGGCTTGTCTTGACGCTTGCCGAAAGATGGAGATCGAATTTCCCAACTCCCCATATTTTAGGGAGACCAGCAAAATCGCTGCAGAAGTGACGAAACAATTAGAGAAAATTCAACATAAAACTAATTAAACATTTTATATGAAAGCTATTGATTATAAGAAGAAAAACATTGATTGTTTTGCTAAAACGCAGGACTTGAGACAGTTTGACAAAGACACGCACAACTTCTACAAGAGTATCGTGGTTATGTCTAAACGTGCTGACCAGATTGCTGCAGATTTGAAGCAGGAGTTTCAGGAGAGCTCACATCAGTATGCTACCAAGAGTGATTCTTTGGAGGAGGTTTATGAAAACCGTGAGCAAATAGAACTCTCCCGTTTCTATGAGCAGTTGCCTAAGCCGACTCAGTTGGCCCTGTATGAGTTCGAAAACGATCAGGTTTACTTCCGTGATGTAACGGAAGAGGAGTAATATCATGGAAGAGTCACGTCCCCATATTGTCATCGGGATTACAGGCGGCATTGCGGCTTACAAGACCATGCACCTCATCCGCCTCTTCAAGAAGGAAGGATGTGAAGTCAAGGTGGTGGCCACGCAGCATGCGTTGGAGTTTGTGACGAGGACAACGATAGAGACTCTGTCGCAGAACCCGTTGTGTGTGGATCTTTTCGACCATAGTACGCCCTACGATGTGCAGCATATCGCGCTGATGGAGTGGGCTGACGCCATGGTCGTGGCGCCGGCGACTGCCAATATCATTGGTAAATTCGCCAATGGTATCGCTGACGATCTGCTTTCCACCATGCTGCTTGCCTGCAGAAAGCCGATTTTTATTGCTCCTGCCATGAATGACAATATGTATTCGGAGCCTTCTGTCCAACTGAATATCAATCGTTTGCGTGAAAAGGGATGCCTTGTCATCTCTCCCAATAGCGGATTTCTGGCCTGTGGCTCCAATGGAACGGGACGGATGCAAGAACCCGAAGAGATATTCGCGGATGTGATGCAGCATCTTCGCGGGAAACAGCCTCTTGCAGGTAAACGGGTGATGATCACCGCGGGCCCCACCTATGAACCCATTGACCCGGTCCGTTTTGTGGGTAATCGTTCATCCGGCTTGATGGGTTTCGCCCTGGCGGAGGTCGCGGCACGCATGGGCGCCGAGGTGACCCTCGTGACAGGTCCCACACACCTCCAGACACAGGTCCCGCACATCAGTCGCGTTGACGTCGAAACCGCTGAGGAGATGTATCAACAGTGCATGCTCGTCCAAGAACAACAGGACATCATGATTATGGCGGCTGCCGTGGCAGACTACACGCCCGCCAGCCCCGCTCCTGAAAAAATCAAGAAAAAGGACGATGAACTGCAACTCCAGCTCACCAAAACCAAAGACATCCTGGCCTCCATCGGCAAGGTGAAACGGGATGACCAAATTCTGGTGGGATTCGCGCTTGAGACCGAAAATGAACGTGAAAATGCACTCAAAAAACTGCATAATAAAAATGCCGATATGATCGTTTTGAATTCGTTGCGCGATAAAGGCGCTGGCTTCGGAACTCCGACCAACAAGGTCTTGATGATCACCAAAGACAATCAGACCTTCGAGAGTGAGCTCAAAAGCAAGGCCGACATCGCCGGCGATATTTTAAACGTAATTTCTAACATGCTATAACAAACCGAAATGATGAAAATGAAAAACCTCGTGGTCCTCTTCCTCTTGCTTGCCGGAACTATCGCGGCCAGCGCTCAAGACTTCCAGTGTTCTGTTTCTGTGAACGCAAACCAAATCAGCAGCAGCACGAACCAACAGCGTTATCGTGACCTTCAGCAGAAACTCTACTCATTCATTCAGGAACGTAAATGGTGTCAGTACAACCTCAAAACCAACGAGCGTATCGAGTGTGCCCTCCAAATCAACTTGACGGAAGTGTCGGGTGACGTGATGAAAGGAACGATGACAATCGTGCTGCAACGTCCTGTCTATAAGACCAACTACAAGACCACATTGCTCAATTTCCAAGACAAGAAGATACAGTTTACCTATAATGAAGGTGATCCGCTGGAGTATTCCGACAACCTGAATCTGAACCAGTTCACCTCCCTGATCGCCTATTATCTGAATCTCTGCCTTGCGATCGAGTTCGACTCCTTCTCATTGAATGGAGGCGCTCCTTACCTGAATAAATGCCAGTCGATTGTGAACCTCTGCCAGTCATCTCCTGAACATGGATGGAATGTGGGCGAGAGCGGCCAAAGCAATCGTTATTGGATCATGGAAAACCTGACCAATAGCACCTATAGCAAGATTCACGACTTTTATTACCAATACCATAGACTTGGCCTGGATGTGATGAGCGAGTCTCCCGATGCCGGTCGCGCCGTCATCATGGAGAGCCTCCGCCTGTTGCAACAGGTGAATGCACAGAAATCCGGTCTGGCAATGATAAAGATTATCTGCGCTGCCAAAGGGGATGAGATTGTCAATATCTTCAAGGATGGACTTCCCAGCGAAAAGACGCAGGTTGTGAACATCATGAAACAGATAGATCCTTCCAACTCTTCCCGTTACGACGCTATCAATTCTTCGTCCACAAAGTGATTGATCATGCTGCGGACACTCCAGATATCCAATTATGCGCTTATCCGTGCCCTCGACATCTCCTTTGAAGATGGCTTGACGGTTATTACTGGCGAAACAGGTGCTGGAAAGTCCATCTTGATGGGCGCTCTGGGCCTGCTGCTGGGCAATCGCGCAGATACGGATGTCCTGTATGATAAACAGAAGAAATGTGTCGTTGAAGCCCAATTCGACATCCACAATCTAAACCTTCAGCCCTTTTTTGAACAACAAGATCTTGACTATCAAGATGTGACTACGATCCGTAGAGAGATTAATGAGAATAGTCGCTCACGGGCTTTTATCAATGACACCCCCGTCAATCTGAATGTGCTGAAAGAGCTGTCTTCCAAACTGATAGATATACACTCCCAACACCAATCACTGCTTTTGGGAGACCCGATTTTCCGATTGGCCATGTTGGACCAGTTTGCCCAAAATGCCACCTTGCGTACTGATTATAAACAGACGCTGGCTCAGTGGCGACAGACGGACCAAGAGTTCCGTGACCTGCAACGCCAATGCTCGGAGCAAGCCCTTCAGCAAGAGTTCCGCCAATTTACGGTACAGGAACTGGAAAAGGCCAATCTGCGTCCAGACGAACAAGAGGAGATTGAGCAATCGGTTCGCATCTTGAGTAATGCAGAGGATATAAAAGCCCGTCTCTACCGCGCATCATATACGCTTTCTGAAAATGAGGAAAATGCTGTCGTGCAACAGCTTAAGTCGGTTCAGTCGGAACTGGACGCTCTTTCCGATCTCGGACCCGATTATCAAGAACTACAGCAACGTCTTCGTGCGGCAAGTCTGGAGCTCGAAGATATAGCCTACGACATTAGTCTTAAAGAGAGTGGGGTGGAGGTCAATCCGCAGGAACTGGAACGACTGAATGAACGTTTGGACCTGCTCAACACCTTGCAGCATAAATACCAGGTGGAGAATGTTGCCGGGTTACTGGCTTTGAAGGAGAGCCTGGAGGCTGAGTTGGCCCAGTATGGAGACCATCGTGAACGCCTCCAGCAGTTGGAGGAGCAACGCGACAAGCTTTACGAACAGTTGATGAAGCAAGCACAGAAACTATCGCAGACACGTGCCAAAGTCATACCCCTGTTGCAAAAAGAGATGCTCGGACGTCTTGCGACATTGGGTATGCCGGATAGCTCTTTTGAGATTCAGCTGACGCAAACTGAGACGCCAACTTCCGAAGGCGTTGATCAGGTTGCGTTTCTCTTCTCAGCCAATAAGGGAGTGCCAATGGCAGACATTGCAAGGGTGGCCTCCGGAGGTGAAATGTCTCGGTTGATGCTCTCCTTGAAGTCCATCATCACGGACTCTGTGCTTCTGCCCACCATTATTTTTGACGAGATCGATACGGGTATCTCCGGAGCTACGGCGCTGAAGGTTGCGCACGTCATGGCGGAACTCTCCCGCAGGCACCAGGTGTTTGCCATCACCCACTTGCCCCAAATCGCCGCTGCCGGCGACCAGCACCTAAAGGTCTTCAAGGAGACACACGGCGATGATACCGAAACCAATATCCAGTTGCTCAGCGAGGAGATGCGTGAACAGGAAATCGCCCTGATTCTCAGCGGCGAGAAGATGTCAGGCTCCGCTGTTGTCACTGCCCGCGAGCTGCTGCAATCATTGAAAAAATCTAAATCCTAATATGATGAAAAAGATTCTGTTATCCATAATTTGTGTTGCTTTTATGGCTGCAAACATGCAAGCCCAGAGCGCATATTATAAGAAAGAACGCGGCTTTGTGTATATGACCTCGTTGGGCTATGCCACAGGTCTGGGCAATATTGAATTGGAAACCAAGACTGTGAAGAACAAAAATTTCAACATTTCGGTCAACCAGTTTTTGGGCTATCAGTTCAACAACTTTTTCTATATGGGATTGACTGCGGGTTTTGATTTTTGGCGTCACACTGCCTTTATCCCGATTTGTCTGAGCTTGAATGTCAATATGATGGAGACCAGGATAGCCCCGATCTTTTATTTGAATGGTGGCTATTCATTCAAATGGTATGTCAGCTCCAAGCCGGAAGTGATGGATAGGGTGGTGCATGGCACGTGTGCTGGCCCGACGGGCGAGACGGGCTTGGGTGTTCGCATCAAAATCCGTGACCATGTGATCATGCAGATCGCAGCTTGCTATAAAAACCAGTATAGCGATATCCGTTACACCATCCCGGTGGATGGAGAACCTGACAATTCTGCCTATACCACCAATAGCGTCCAGAAAGTGCTCTATCACTTCGCGGGTGCCCGCCTGAGTATCAAGTATTAAAAGATTTCACCTCAGACAAGCCGACACTCCTTATTTCAGTTTGCCCACATTGCACATAGATTGCTGGATTAAGGCTGCAGTTTTTTCCGTCCGTTGTGTCCGTGATTAGCAGTGGCTACTCCTGTTTTTCCTTGTCCGTAGGAGAAGATCGCAATGGCGAAATATTTCCTTCTTCTTCTGTTTTTTATATCTAAAAAAATCCTATCTTTGCGCCCTCAATTCAAAAGAGGCTCTTTGGATTGATTTTTAAGTAATTAACCTCATTGTTTAATCATTAAAAAAACCTATTGTTCAGGGTTAAATGAACAAAAAATATTATGTCAGAAGAAATCAATAACATTCCTGAAGAGATCGAAGCTAAGGCTGAAGAAACTGTAGAGCAAGTTGCAGAAGTCGCTCAAGAAGCTGCTGCACCTGTTGCAGAAACCGTAGAAGAAGCCCCCGCAGTGGAGACCGCTCCCAGACCTCGCAAGATGAGAGAGATTGAAAACGTTTACGCCTCTATTGAGAACTTCGATTGGGATAATGTTGATGATAAACACGATCATTATTCAAACGAGGAGAAGGCCAAACTCGAAGACCTCTACACCAAGTCCTTCAAGTCTGTGGACGAGAATGCCGTTATCATGGGCAAGGTTGTGGCTATCAACAGCCGCGAGGTGGTGGTCAACATTGGATTCAAGTCTGATGGCGTTATCAATGCTTCTGAGCTCCGTTATAATCCGGACCTGAAGATTGGTGATGAAATCGAAGTCTATGTGGAAAGCCAGGAAGACGCCAACGGCCAACTCCAACTTTCTCACAAACGCGCTCTCATCCTCAAATCTTGGCAGCGTGTCAATGAGGCTTACGACAACCAAGAGATTATCACTGGTTATGTCAAGGGCAAAACCAAAGGCGGTCTTATCGTGGACATCTTCGGTATCGAGGCTTTCTTGCCTGGTTCCCAAATTGATGTGAAACCTATTCACGATTATGACGCATTTGTGAACAAGACCATGGAGTTCAAGGTGGTCAAGATCAACCACGAGTACAAGAACGTGGTTGTTTCCCACAAGGCTCTCATCGAGGCTGAAATCGAAGCTCAACAGGCTGAGATCATCAGCAAACTCGAAAAAGGCCAAATCCTCGAAGGTGTGGTTAAGAACATCGTTCCTTACGGTGTCTTCATCGACCTCGGTGGCGTGGACGGCTTGATTCACATTACCGACCTCTCCTGGGGCCGCGTGACCAATCCCGAGACTGTCGTCCAACTCGACCAGAAGATCAACGTCGTTATCCTCGACTTCGACGAGACCAAGCATCGTATCGCTTTGGGCTTGAAACAACTCACTCCTCATCCTTGGGACAACCTCGATCCTAACTTGAAGGTTGGCGATAAGGTGAAAGGTAAAGTGGTCGTCATCGCTGACTACGGCGCTTTCATCGAGATCATCCCTGGCGTGGAAGGCCTTATCCACGTTTCTGAAATGTCCTGGTCTCAGCACCTGCGCACCGCTAAGGACTTCCTGAAGGAAGGCCAAGAGGTGGAAGCTGTCATCCTGACCCTCGACAGAGAGGAACGCAAGATGTCTCTCGGTATCAAACAACTGATCCCGGATCCTTGGGCAGACATTCTGACCAAATATCCTGTCGGTTCCAAACATACCGCTATCGTCCGCAACTTCACCACTTTCGGTATCTTCGTTGAACTGGAAGAGGGCGTTGACGGTCTCATTCACATCTCCGACCTCTCTTGGTCCAAGAAGATCAAACACCCGGCAGAGTTCACCAAGATCGGCGAACCTATCGAGGTTGTTGTTCTGGAAGTTGACACCGCCGCAAGACGTCTCAGCTTAGGCCACAAACAACTTGAAGAGAATCCTTGGGATGCTTACGAGACCACCTATGCTGTGGGTACCGTACACCAAGGCACCATCGCCTCCATCAACGAGAAGGGCGCTACCGTGACTCTCGCTGAAGGTATCGAAGGCTTCGCTTTCAACCGCAACCTTGCCAAAGAAGACAAGAGCCAGGTGAAAGAAGGCGATGTGCTCGATTTCATGGTGGTTGACTTCTCCAAAGAGACCAAAAAGATTCATCTCTCACACACCAAGACTTGGCAAATGAACAAGGAAGATGAAGAGAGAGTGAAGGCCGACGAGGAGAGAAAACAAATCAAGGAATTCAACAAGGCTAATGAAAACGCCGTAGAAAAAGCCACTTTGGGCGATCTTGACGTTCTTCAATCCTTGAAGGAAGACTTGGAGAAGGAAGGAAAATAGTCCCTTTCTGAAATGAAGAAAAAAAGCGGTCATAATTGACCGCTTTTTTTGTATCTTTGCCGACTTTATGATAGCTATGAGAAAACACATTCTTCATATTCTGATTCTCGCCTTGCTGCTTTTGGCGGCTGGCAGAGTGGAAGCGCAGCGATTCATCGGTTTCGCCACTGCTGGTTTGAACTTGGCCCAGATTGAGGGCGACGATGTCCACGGCTTTTACAAGGCTGGTGTCAATGGCGGCTTGGGCGTCGCACTACCTCTGACCCGCGACCACAAGTGGACCATTAGCGCTGAAATCCTATACAACCAAAAAGGATCCCGTAAACATTGCCAAAAAGGATATTTCGACACTATCTATTATCATCCTGATATGTTCCTGGATGTGAACAGGGCGATTCCCTTTGACACCAGTATCAAATGCCATATCTGGTTGGACTACGCCCAGATTCCTTTACTGGTTCACTATGAGGATATGCAGTCAGGATTTAAAATCGGGGCCGGCTTCGCATGGGGCCGCTTGGTTCGCGCCAAAGAGATTTACAATGGCTTTACCCGTCTCACAAACCTTCGTTCTAAAACGTATCGTACCAGCGATTGGTCGGCTATCATTGATGTTGAGGCCCGGCTATACAAAAACCTCTCCCTCAACGTGCGTTGGGAGTACTCCATGGTCCCCATCCGCAAAATGCATTATATGACCGGCAAAAGAGAGGCTGACGGCGTGTTCAATATGACGAGGGACGAGACTATCAATATGCACAATCATCTTTTCTCCATACGACTTACCTATTTCTTCAATGAGAAGTATGAACTCAATACTAAGTTGAATAGAAAAGGTAATCGGATGGGAACGAAATGGATCAAATCAATACCTGAATATTAATAATGAATATGATAAGAAAATACATTCAAAGATTCATCCCGATAACTCTGTTGCCGCTGCTGCTGTTATGCACCAGTTGCAAACAAGAAATTGACCTCAGCGCCGAATACAAGGATATCTCCTTCTCATACGCTATATTAGACCGTAACGATAGTTGCCACTATTTTAAGATATACAAAGGCTTCTTGACCGATGATAATGCTCTTGTGCAAGCCGGCGATTGGAATAATATTTATTATCCTGTCGATTCTGTTGAGGTTAGATTAGAGGAGTATAATGGAGCTCGCGTTTTGTTACGTTCCCAGGTGCTTGACACAACAACGATGGTGCCTAAAGAAGGCGGATGGTTCGCTAATCCTAAACAGTTGCTCTACTATTCAAACTGGGTGCTCGATCCAAGCTATACCTATCGACTGGTAATCCATCATCAAAATACAGGCGAAGAGGTGTACGCCGAAACCCCAATTGTGAGCAGATTCTCTGTGCGTCGTCCCATCAGCTCCTGGAACATGAACTCCGATATGCCCTACTTTATCCAGTTCTATCAAGCAGAGAATGCCGCTGCATACGACCTCTATCTGACCTTCGCCTATATTGAGGTCGATAAGAATACGGGCGCTATTGAACACAAATCTTTCACCAAACGATTGAACTCCGAATTGATACGCACACCATCATCAACCGGTGAGGTTACCTTCTCTTCATTCACTCCTAAGGATTTCTATAAGTATGTTAGTCAGTATATTGAGTATAATCCGAACGTGACCAGATATACGGACGACATCGATGGTCAGCCCTATCATTGTATGCGATTGACTGTGTGGGCTGCTTCCTCTGAGTTTGTTTACTATAAGGAGGTGTCCACCCCAAGCAGTAGTATCGTGGATAATCTGTTGGAGTATACCAACTTTGTTTCAGAGAATGATAATGCGTATGGTTTGCTTGCGTCAAGAAGCTCTGCCCATATCAATTTGATGCTGGACAATACGATTGGACATAATGAAGATTCGCTGGTGTATGGTTATCAAACCAGCCATTTGAACTTCGATTATTATCGGAATAGTCCGTTGTTTCCTGTGGAATAAATCTTGTAAGGCATTGTTTTTTAGAATGATATATTAAAAAATCTAAAAATGTTGCCAATTGTCAAAAAAAATGTATTTTTGCAGTCCCAAATATTGCGGGGTAGAGCAGTGGTAGCTCGTCGGGCTCATAACCCGGAGGTCGCAGGTTCGAGTCCTGCCCCCGCTACTAAGTCAAGACGGATTTTCAGTCCGTCTTTTTTATTTCTGATGAGTACGATTAGCTAATCCCAGAGTGGTCATGATTTGCAAAAGACAAGTTTTTTTGCGATTATTGCACCGCAAATGAAGATATTATGAAAGAAGAGAAGAAGAGAAAGACTCCGAATTTTTTAGAGAAACCGCTCTATCCTGGCGGTGCAAAAGCTTTGCGCGAATTTGTTTCATCGCATTTGCAGTATCCGCAAGATGCTATGGAACAGCGTGTTGAAGGCGTTGTTACGATTGCCTATCAAGTGAATGACGACGGCTTCGTGGAGAACCCTACAGTGGTGAAGAGTCTCTCTCCCTCCTGCGATGAGGAGGCATTGCGTTTGGTGCGGATGCTTCGGTACAACAAAGCCCGTAACCGTGGAGTCCGTCTCAAGGTGAACACTAAGCTGAACATCAACTTTCACTTGGCCCCCACGCCTCCCCGCAAAACGATCTCCTACACTCTTCAGCCAGCTCCCAAATCCAAGGATGCAAAAAAATCGCCGAAAAACTCCGGCGATTATGGTTACTCGATTACCATACGTAAAGAGTAGCAGGACTCCTTGCCTGGATCAGTCGTTATTTCTTGGCAATAAGTCCGCCACCTTGCTGAATCCAGTCGGCGGCAGTTTCGATAATGTTGTCGATGCCTTGGGCTGTGGCAGCAGGGTCGAGGAGAACGCGCACTGTCGGCGGGACACCATTCTCATAGTTGCCACCATCCAGTGCGATGCTGCGGGTAACGCTGAAGCGATACATCCATCCATTAGGAAGTAACCCGCCGTTAGGCATGCCTAACCCGCCACCAGAGTAGTCGCCAAACAATTTGATGTTGTGAAATCCTTGCGTGCAGATGGCAAAGAATGAGGTGGCACTGTAAGAACCTCGGTCGATGAGCACAGCCACAGGTTTGCGATAAGGCTCGTCTAACAGGCTCTTCTCTGGCGCAAAGGCAGTCTCTACAGAAGTGAAATCGTTGTGGCCGGGGCCAGACTTTGTCTGTGTGGTGTAGAGCGCCTGTCCATAACAGTCAAAAATACTCAGCAACTTGAAGATGTTTGTGGAACTGCCACCTCCGTTCTGGCGCAGGTCAAGAATCAGGCCGTCACAATTTTTGTATCGCTCCATCAAATACTTTAAGTCTTCATCTGTGATGTCATCGGAAAAAGAAGCGTAACGGATGTAGGCTACACTGCCATTGCGAATGGTGTTGTGACTGAAACTGCCTGTCCGATGACCATCTAACGTCAAGTAGTTCAGTCGGATAAGGTCTGGATTGAAGTTGCTGTGAGCTGTCATGTTGTACAATACATAGTCACTACTGCTTATGTCGAAATCAGATACGAGATTGGTGTGGCCATCCTTCAATGTCCGGAGCATGTTGCCGCATACACGGAAAAGGCTGTCTTCGCTCATTTCGTCATAAACTTGGGCTCTGTACACCACATGTACAGAATCCCAATTTACTCCCTTGATGTCAAAATAGACATATTGTTGGTCCACTCTGCTCCAGAGATATTCGAATACGTTGACGGGGTTCTTTGGCTCGTCCTCATTCATGAACACATGTTCGCAAGATGTGAACATGATGACAGCCAGACTGAATATAAGGATATTGATTCTTTTCATGATGTAGCGAGATTAAAGTTTGAACATGAATGATAAATTGACAGTATGATAGGCGTTGTCATAACGGTATGCTCCCTTCTTGCCAGTGGTTAGGTAATCCCAACTGTAGAAGAGGCTGATGCGGTTGCCATTACGTAAATTTAGTGTAAGACCAAGGTCGGTGGTGGCACCTGGGAAAATCTTGAAGAACTTTTCATTGGTGGATAGAATGGAGGCTAACACCGATGTGTTCATGGGGTCATGCACATACATGAAGTCGGGCCGTGAAACGACTCCGGCGATAGGCAGTGTCAGTTTGAAGAAGGCGGTCATCCAATGGTGAGAACGATCCTTGGTGTAGCCGAAATCGCAAGCCAGTTTCTCTACGACCCCGATGTGTCCGAAAGAGGAAAAGGAGGCAGAAGCATTTTGGAGCACTGGTATGGATTTTATCTCGCCATAGCCCTCCATGTTGACGCCAGACCAAAAATGCCAACGGCTCTCGGATGGTTTCAAACAGCTATACAGGAACTCCAGCCGGGCATCAAAGGCGTTGTTGTTGCCAGAAGGTTCCACTATTAAGGATCTGATGTATTGTCCTTCAAATTCAATGTGACAACGTTTCCACTCATCGGTGAAACCTATACCCACGGGAATGGCAACGCCCCCATAATGGTAGGGGATGGTCCCATTGTCATAACAGGATTCGGAGCCGACGCCTGTTGTTAGATCAATCCAAAAAGAATTGTTTTTCTGGATCTTTTGGGATTGTGCAGAAAGACCCATGCTCATACCCAACGCTAAAAGTAGGAAGAGTAATAGTCTCGATGTTTTTTTAATAATCATATAGTTGAAATTTAGAAGTCGGAATTCACCTCCAAAGCTTCTACCTTGGAATTCTTTCCATCCAGGTAGGTGATGATAAGCGGAGAGGTGCTGTGATAACTGCATTTGGACAACACAATGGCATTGAAGGTGTTGGTTGTCGTGTCCATATCCAGTTTCCATTGTGTGTAGTCTGTCGAGTATTTAACGAAGACAGGTTCGTCTTTGATTTTGTTCAGTTCCAAAGCTGGTTCCCCATATTTGTCCGTTAGTCTTTGTTTCAGATCTTCATAGGTGAACTGTGTGCTCATATTGAAGAAGACGCTCACGTTGTAGATAAGATGGGTTTTGGCCGCGGAACGGACCTCCAGCTTCACTCGCTCACCGGCAAAAACACCTTTCATGACCACCAGATTGGGCTTGTTGTGGTTTACATCTTCCGTAAAACCTTTGCCTTTGAGTTTGGAGACGAAGGTGGAAAGCGTGCTGTTCATTCCGACACCCATAAACTTCATGGGCTTGGTCTGCCCAAAACCCGTCAGTATCAGCATGAAACAGATGAAGGTAAGTAGTGTTTTTTTCATTATGTCATTTACAAGGATAAATAAAATGCAAAAGTACATTTTTCCTTTAAAATATGGTATTCCTATATGGAAAAAACTTTGAGCTGAAAAATGTTATGCGTGTTTTTTTGAATAAAATAATTCACCCAGTTTCTCGTTAATTTTAAATAGCGTAAAGAATAAAATATAAAGTATGAATGTTAAGATTTTGTGGGCGGATGATGAGATAGAACTTCTCAAACCGCATATTATGTTTTTGAAAGCCAAAGGCTATGATGTGATTCCAGCACTTAGCGGTATGGAAGCTCTGGAGATTCTGAAGAATGAGTTTGTCAATATTATTTTCTTGGATGAAAATATGCCGGGCCTGAGTGGTCTGGAAACGTTGCAACGACTCAAGAAACTCTATCCTCACATTCCAATTGTGATGATCACCAAGAGTGAAGAGGAACACATTATGGAAGATGCTATCGGAGGCGACATCGCTGACTATCTTATCAAACCAGTCAATCCGAACCAAATTCTGCTTTGTCTGAAGAAAAATATAGACAAGAAAAATCTGATGACCAACAAGGTTACGGTCGACTACCAGCAGGCTTTCCGCGATCTCTCTATGAGAATGTCCGACCATCTGACTGTCTCGGAGTGGGAGGCTCTCTATAAGGATTTGGTTGATTGGGAGTTGCAAATTGAAAAGATAGAAGACGACAGTGTGTCGGAGATGCTTGCTGACCAGAAAGAGGAGGCTAATGTCCAGTTTTCCAAATTTGTGCAGGCCAACTATCTGAACTGGGTGAACGGGCGCGGGAGTGAAAAACCGCTGCAATCGCACACGGTCCTGAAAGAGAAGTTGTTTCCCGAATTAAGCGATACAATACCCTCCTTCCTGTTTGTGATTGACAATCTTCGCTATGATCAGTGGCGTTGCATATACCCGATGGTGCACGATTATTATTACATTGATGATGAGTCTATTTGTTATAGCATCTTGCCTACTGCCACGCATTATGCGAGAAATGCCCTGTTTTCAGGCCTGATGCCTTCGGTTATTGCCAAGAAATACCCGGAACTTTGGCTGAATGAGCAGGATAATGGAAGCAAGAACCAGTTTGAAGAAGAACTGCTGGGTGAGTACCTGAAACGTTTCGGTAAAAATGTGAAGTACTCATACGCTAAAATTCTGAACGCCGATTTTGGCAAGAAGGTGTTTGATAACTTCCATAATCTGATGAAGAATCCCTTGAATGTCATCGTTTTCAACTTCGTGGATATGCTTTCCCATGCGGGTACGGATGTGAATGTGGTACGCGAGCTGGCCGATGATGAGAAGTCTTATCGTAGCGTCACGGCTTCCTGGTTTTCCAATTCAATTCTCTTGGATATGATCAAGTATTTGTCAGAGAAGAAAGCCAAGATCTTCATCACCACGGATCATGGTACTATCAAAGTGAACCGCGCTATCAAGATGGTTGGTGAGCGCGACCTGAATACGAACCTTCGTTACAAGGTTGGCCGTAGCAATATGGATTATCCAGCCAAGGATGTTTTCGAGATCAAGAATCCGGACGAGGCTTTCCTACCCAAAACCAATGTCACACAAAGATTTATCTTTGCCACCCGCAGCGACTTCTTCGCCTATCAGAATAACTTCAACCAATATGTGAATCTCTATAAGAACACTTTTCAACACGGAGGTATCTCCATGGAGGAGATGATGATCCCGTTTGTCAAATTATTACCCAAGTAAACAACCGAGTATTTGATGCTAAAATTTAGTAAGTACCTGTATAAAATAATGCTCCTCTTAGAGCTGGTGGCGCTTGTCTTTATGGTGAGCATCTGCCAGCCACGCTCTAAAGACCGAGCTGAAAAAGAACAACAGGTACTGAAACATACTCGTGATGCGGTTCATGTCACGGAAGACTCTTCTCCTGATTTCTCAAAGTTGGATACCGCCCATTTCTATTATGGTCTGATAAACGATGACGCCTATTTCTATAAGATAAATAAACTGACGGCGCGTAGCTGTTCGGGTTTTTATTGTCCGCTGGATTCTAGCACGCAATGGCTCGAATCAGAATCTTTCACAATAGAATTTGATAAAAACAGCGTCTATTTCGTATCGAAGGGACGTCGCATTCCGTTGGAATTTGATATTGTTTTGGACTCTCTGTCGGTGACGGGCTCTTTCAAGATTGTTTCGCCAGACCTGTTTCCAGATGACAACCACCTCGTATTCCGAAGATTCCAGGAACCATCCTTCCAAATCTGCAAGAGCAAACGCTTCAGTCAGGAATTTCTGGACGTGAAAGTGCTAAAAGATATCCAATATGGCCAGGCCAAAGGTTTTTGGACATCCTATCAGATGAATGACACTAAGTTTGTGAAGATGCTGTTGAAGAATCTGGGCAAAACGATCACGCCAAAGCCTTTGAACCTGACATTAGACATATATCTTCCAGAGAAAGATACAGTCAAAGAGCATCCGCTATTCGTGCTGATGCATGGCGGGGCTTTCTATTTTGGAGATAAGGGCTCGGAGAACATGCGGCTCTGGTGTGAGCATTTCGCCAAGATGGGCTATGTGGTGGCCTCTGTCAACTACAGAATGGGCTTTTTGCCGGCCAAGGCTTCTATCCAACGTTGTGGTTATGAGGCCATTCAGGATGCTAACGCTGCCATGCGCTATTTAATCTATCATGCGTCAGATTATGGTATTGACACCAATAATGTCTTTGTCGGAGGTACCAGCGCTGGCTCCATCACGATGCTCTCCATGGCTTTTATGAATGACAATAACTGTCCCGATTTTGTGCGTCAGCATAATTTTAAGAAGAAGTTGGGCTCTTTGAAAACGGCCGACAATGACATCCGTCAACCGTTCAAGATCAAAGCGATTGCCAATATGTGGGGCGCAATCTACGACTTGAAGGAGATCAACAGCCGACCTGTCCCGGTGATCTCTTTTCATGGCGATCATGACAATATTGTGCCCTTTGACAAAGGCATCCCATTCTCTGAGGTGAAAGGCAAAATCGGAGAGATGCTCTTTGACACGATGTATGGATCCAAAGCCATCCACGAATATCTTGATTCCATGCATGTCCGCAATGAGTTTTACCCATTGCAGGGTATGAAACATGCGCCCTATGAGGATGCCAATGGACATGTGAACGACATCTACTATTTTATCCAAAACAAGATGCAGTCGTTTTTCCTCAAAGAGTTGCAAAAGGTGGCGCCCATTAAGGAGATCTCCAAGAAGCCGCTTCAATATGCAATCAAACAGGATGATATTGCTGAGATTCAGTGGAAGGTTGAAGGTGGCTTTATCTTGGAGCGGAATGGGAAT
The DNA here is from genome assembly GCA_017650305.1 of Bacteroidales bacterium. GTDB lineage: Bacteria > Bacteroidota > Bacteroidia > Bacteroidales > WCHB1-69 > F23-D06. The sequence goes on from JAGCFD010000060.1 coordinate 109,604, forward strand.
GCCGTCACGGTTGTGTGGCTGAGAGATGCGCCTCGGAATACAATAAGCGCCACGGGACGGCTCAAGAACGGAGCTCCCTTTTTTGTGAAGAAGAAAATTTCAAAACCCCGTTTTATATGAATATAGATTTTACGTATCAGAATCCTACCCGGATTCATTTTGGAAAAAGTGCAATGCAATATCTTCCCGAAGAACTTGCACTTTATGGCAAGAATGTTTTGCTGCTCTATGGCAGAAACTCTATCAAGGCCAGCGGATTGTATGACACTGTGATGCTGGACTTGCAAAAAGCTGGCAAAAATGTCGTGGAGTTGTCAGGCATCAAGTCAAACCCGACCTACGCGCAGGTGCTACAAGGTGCCAAGTTGGTGCGAGAGCATAAAGTAGACCTCATCCTTGCGGTGGGAGGTGGCTCCGTCATCGACTGTGCCAAGGGTATCTCCGCGTCTGCCTACTGCACAGAGGATCCTTGGACACTCTATTGGGAACATCAAGCCCCTTTGGCCAATCCGGTGGTTCCTATCGGTACCATCTTGACTATGACTGGCACGGCCTCTGAGATGAATGGCGGCTCCGTCATCACCAACGATGACAAGAAACTGAAGCTGGGCCGTGTGTTCCCCCTGGAGACTATGGCTCCCAAGTTCTCCATTCTGAATCCCGAATTCACTTATACAGTGCCAAAATATCAGATGGTCAGTGGTATCTTCGACATCTTTTCCCATTTGATGGAGCAATATTTTGGTGGAAATGATGATTGTGTGAGCGACTATCTGCTTGAGGGCGATATGCTGGCGTTAATCAGTGCCGCGCGTGCTGCCCTGAAAGATCCGCACAACTATGAGGCCCGTAGCAACATCATGTGGTGTGCCACTATGGGCTTGAACAAAATTTTGGCCGTGTCCAAAGAACAGGATTGGGAGGTGCACATGATTGAGCATCAGCTGGGTGCTTACACCGACTGTGCGCATGGCATCGGATTGGCTATCATTTCCGTGCCTTACTACCGTGCTGTCTATAAGTATGGTCTGCACCGTTTTGTCCGCTATGCCAAGAATATCTGGCATGTGAATCCTGAAGGCAAGAGTGATGAGCAGGTCGCGCTGGAAGGCATTGACTGTCTGAGCAAGTTTATCCAGGAGTTAGGTATTCCCCAGACTCTGCAGGAGGTGGGTGCCACCGAAGAGATGCTGCCGCTGATTGCGGAAAGCACAATCAAGGGTGGTGGCTATCATGTGGTAACCACCGAAGAGGTGCTGGATATTCTGAAGGCTTGCTTCTAATCTTGGCAAAAACAATCTAATAGCCTCCGAGTTTCGGAGGCTTTTTTTTGCTAACGGCGTCTGAAGAAGAAGTCGTTCATGACCAGCCTTATGCTGAATCCGTAGTTGAAGTTGAATGCTCTTTCCTGAAGGGGTTTGATACCGTAGGACGCCATGCAGCCATAGAATGTGGGGTCGATGGAAAAGGACTTTGTCACCACAATCTTGAGGCCGGCGGCAAAGGATATGCCGTAACCGGGGCCGCCATAGATGATGTCGTAGGTGTTCATTTGAGCCCCTGGCACATAGCTTTCTCCCATGTAAGGATCAAGCATGGTCCATTTTCTGTCTCCTATGATGGCATCCATCAGTCTGGCTTTGCAGAAGTTGAACTGTGCTCCTACCTCTACAAAGGGTTTGGCGATAGGGTGCATCTGGCTGATGAGATAGCTGACAGACAAATCTAACATGGATCTGTCTTCTTTGCCGTGAATCTCCATGACAGGGGCCTCGACCATGTTGCCGGAGACAGAAGAGTAGTCCAGCAGGAATTGGCTGGATGTGGTGAGCCGGCAGAAAGAGTAGGATAGGGAGATTCCCCAGTTGCGGCCGAATTTGTAACGGGCGCCCAAGTTAAGCATGGTCTTGATCTTGTAGCGCACATTCCAGTCAAGGTTTTCTTCTCGATAGGAGATTTCGTCAGAAATGCTGACGTGCGGATACATGCGGTTAACGACCTGCTGTATTTCCTGATACCAATATTGATTGTCGAAGATGTAGTCCAGGTTGCATTCGTTAAGGCTGCTGCCGTTGTAGTAGAGGGCGTTCTCCTTGTTGGCGAAGAAGGCACCGGCTCCGATGTACAGGTCGAAACCTTTATCGTACCATGTGGTGTCGTGGTAGTGGACGGGTTCCGATGAAATAACCTCTTGTCCTCGCATCAGACAAGGTGTCAGTGTTGCGAGGACAAAGAGGATGATGGTTGTAAGGAGAGTGCGTTTCACTGTGGTTGATTATAGATGGACACACTCTTTGTAGGCTTCTGCGGCGGCTTCCATGATGGCTTCCGACAGGGTGGGGTGCGGGAAGACGGCATGGATGATGTCTTCGCCCTTCATCTTGTTCTGGCGGGCCATGACGGCGCCGGCGATCATCTCGGTCACGTTGTCGCCAATGAGGTGGCATCCGAGCCATTCGCCGGTCTGTTTGTCGAAGATGACCTTCACGAGGCCGTCTCTGCTGCCGGAGGCAGTCGCTTTGCCGGAGGCGGTGAAGGGGAACTTGCCGATGAGCACTTCGCGGCCCTGTTCGGTGCAGGCACGCTCGGTGAGACCCACAGAGGCGATCTCCGGGGTGGTGTAGGTGCAGCCGGGGATGTTGCTGTAGTCAACGGGCACAGGATTCTTGCCGGCGATCTTCTCCACGCACACGAGTGCTTCGTGGGAGGCCACGTGCGCGAGGGCAGGCCCGTGCACGATGTCGCCAATGGCATAGACACCCTCCACGTTGGTCTTGTAGTAGTCGTCCACGATGACCTTGCCGCGCTCGACAGCTACGCCGCACTCTTCAAGGCCGAGGCCTTCCAGGTTGGTCTGCACACCCACGGCGGAGAGGACGATGTCGCAGGTCAGCTCGGTGATTTTCTCCTTGGCATCCTTGACGGTCACCTTGCAGATGCCGTCTTCCACCACGACCTGCTCCACAGAGGCGGAGGTCATAGTCTTGATGCCGGCCTTGCGGAAGCAGCGGGCGAGGGTGGCGGCGATGTCGTCGTCTTCAACAGGCACCAGACGGGGCATGTACTCCACGATGGTGACCTTCGTGCCCATGGAGGCATAGAAGAAGGCCAGCTCACTGCCGATAGCGCCGGAGCCCATCACCACCATAGTCTCGGGCAGCTTGGGCAGGGTCAACGCCTCGCGATAGCCGATGATGTATTTGCCGTCTTGGGGCACGTTAGGCAGACTGCGGGAACGCGCGCCCGTGGCCAAAATGATGTGCTTGGCCTCATAGACGGTCACGGTGCCTTCCGCGTCGGTGACGGCCACCTCGTGGTTGCTTTGCAACTTGCCAGTGCCAGCGATGACGGTGACGTTGTTCTTCTTCAAGAGATATTGGACGCCCTTGCTCATGGTTTCGGCCACTGTGCGGCTGCGCTTCACCACGGCCTCAAAGTCGGGCTTGGCAGCGCCCTCAAGGCTGATGCCGTAGTCGGCTGCATGCGACATGTAACGATATACTTGTGCTGATTTCAACAATGCTTTGGTGGGGATGCAGCCCCAGTTGAGGCAGATGCCGCCCACTTCGGCGCGCTCCACCACGGCCACTTTCATCTCCAGTTGCGCCGCTCTGATGGCAGCCACATAACCTCCGGGACCACTCCCGATGACGATAACATCATAGTTTTCCATATCTTGTATGTTTTTGTAGTGATTTTTTTGTTGAGTAACTTACGAATAAAACAAAGTGCAAAGATAAAATATTTTTGTCAAGTGCAAAAGCACAAACGGATTTGTTCGCCGCTGACGCGGCTCACGACAAGCGAAGATCGGTAGAGCTAAACAAATCTGCTTGTTATTACCTTATAGCGCCCACAGCACCAATCCGCCGCTGATGATGAGGCCTGTGATGAGCAAGTCGATGATGCAGAATCCCATGATGTCTTTGGCGTTCAGTCTGGCGATGGCGAGGGCCGGGATGGCCCAGAAGGGCTGGATGAGGTTGGTCCAGGCGTCACCCCAGGCGATAGCGATGCCGGTGAGGCCCGGGTCCACGCCAAGGTCGGCGCCTGCCGCGAACATGATGGGGGCCTGGATGGCCCAGTGTCCGCCGCCCGAGGGCACGAACATGTTGAGCACCGCTGCACAAAGGAAGGTAAGCAATGGGTAGGTGACCGGTGAACTGATGCTGATGCAGGCATTGCTGATAACGGTCCCGAAGCAGATGCCCGAGGCTCCCACGCCTGTGATGATGCCCATGATGCCCGCGTAGAAGGGGAACTGCAGCATGATGCCGGCAGCACCCGTGGCCGCTTTGTTGAAGGCCCTCACGTATGCCAACGGCGTGCCGTGCAGGATGATGCCCAGGAAGAGGAACAGCATGATGACAATCCCCAAGTCGAAGCTGCCGTGCAAAAAGAACAGCTTGAGAACGACGTAGCCCAGACCGACGGCTGCCAGCAGTATGCTCAGCAGTCGGCTGTGCTCCAGCTTCTCGGCGGGAGTCCCTGTCTTAGCCTCTTCAGGAGCGGACTCTTCTTTTAACAGCTGAGGGTCCACTGTGCAGATGTCCTTTTTGGGGTGCATCAGCGTGTTGACGACTACCAGGGCCACGATGACGAGGATAACCATGACCAGGTTGTGCCAGTCGAGGATGGTGTTGGATACGGGCACGGGCTCTGTCAGGATGCCGTTGGTGGCCTTGGAGAGAGCCTCCCCGGGAGTGGCCATGGTGAGCGGGATGGAGCCGGAGAGGCCGGCGTGCCAGACCACAAAGCCGCTGTAGGCGGAGGCGATGAGCAGACGATAGTCCACCTCTGGCAGTTTGCGGGCGATCTCCCTCGCAAACAGGGCGCCGATGATGAGGCCGAAGCCCCAGTTGAGCCAGCAGGCGATGGCAGAGACCGCCGTCACCAGCGCGATGGCGGCTCCTGGTGTCTTAGGCAGGGAGGCCATGGCGCTAATGCCCTTGTGGATGACTGGCGCTGATGCCAATGCGGAACCGCACACCAGCACCAAGGCCATCTGCATGGCAAAGGCCAAGAGTCCCCATACGCCGTTGCCCCAGTGCTCAACCACCTCCAATGGGGTCTGGTGACAGATGGGCATCGCTAATAAAGCGGCGATGAAGGTTAAGATGATGGCAAAGATAAAAGGCTCGGGTAGATAGCGTTGAACAACCTTGACGCAAAAGTTGATGATGCGGCGAAACATAGAGATGAGTCGTTTTTAGATATGACTGAGAACGATGTCAATGCGGTCGTCAAAGGCCTCGCGGGTGGCATAGCCCACATGGGGCACGAGCACGCAGTTGGGGGCGCTGAAGAGGGGATGGTCTTCGGCCAAGGGCGGCTCCTTCTCATACACGTCGATGCCGGCGCCGCCAAGCAGACCCGCCTTCAGCATGTCAGCCAAGGCATCCATGTCCACCACGTTGCCACGGGCAGTGTTGATGATGACGGCCGTGGGCTTGCACAGCTGCAGCAGCTCGCGGCTGATGAGATGATGTGTTTCCGCTGTCAACGGCACATGCAGGGTGATGATGTCGCAGGACTTCATCAGCTCCTCCAAGGGAAGATAGACAATGCCTTGCGCCGTCACGTCATCGTATTCGGAGCGGCTCCAGGCCACCACCTCGCAGCCGAATGCCAGAAGCAACTGGGCCGTGCGCCGTCCGATGGCGCCAGTGCCTACGATGCCTACACGCTTGCCACGCAGCTCGCGACCTAAGAAGTTGTTGCGCGTGCCTCCCCTGCGCGTGTCGGCGTCCAACGCGGTGATGCGCCGATAGACATCCAGCATCAGCCCGATGGCCAACTCGGCGACACCTTCCGTGGCATAGCCCGAAGCATTCACAACCTCGATACCGTGCTCATGGCAATAGGCCAGGTCGATATGGTCCAAACCCGTGAAGGCAACGTTGAGTTTCTTCAATTTGGGACATTGGGACAGGATGTCGCTGCCGATCTTGATGTTGGAAACAATAACCTCATCAGCCTCTTTCATTCGCTCGATGAGGGTGGCGGCATCCTCTTTGCGGTCGCGGTAGCAGATGAACTCGTGGCCTTTGGCGGCCAAGTCGTGAGCAATGTTGGCGGCCCGCTCTTCGCTGATGCCGATGGGCTCTACGGAAACTATTTTCATGATAATAGGTATTGTTTAAATATACTTTGACTTTAGCTGTTGGCCATTGGCCGTTAGCTGTTAGCCTTTTAACTTATAACTTCTAACTGACAACTTTATCTCGTGACAGGGCAAATTTCCACTTGCAATACGTCATAGTTGTTTTTGTCGTACAGGATGGCCACCACGTTGCAGTGTGCCGGTTTCCAATTGGTGCCGACAAAACTGAAGGACTTGGCATAGAGGTAGCTCTCGCCTGCGGTCAACTCGCCGGTACCGTTGAGTAGCTGTCCGTAAGTGCCGTTGATAGAGCCGCGTAGCACATGGTTGTGCACGTAGTTTTCGATCGTCTCGGTGCCATTGATCTGCGGGCTGACGATGTCGTTTTCTACAATGAACAGGGAGAGTCGGAGAGGGGAGTCGTGAGACTCCAGCATGGTGACTTTGGCATTGACTTTCAGTAGGCCGTCTTCCCCATATTGGTTGATGAGTTGGATGGCGGCAGGCACATGGCTGCGGTCCACGGCGTTGACTTTTGAGAGCCAGCGGGCGGGAATGCTGCCCATGGGTTCGTTGGCTCTGTTGATGACGGCCGCGGGGATGCCGTCAATTTGCCATTCAGTGGCCAATTCGGTGCCTGTCTCCGACATCAGGTTGTCGGGAAACTCCGTAGTAGGCTGCGCCAGCGAGGTGGCATGGATGCAAACCGGTATCAGCGTGTCGCCGAAACGGGTGATCAGATCCTCTAACTTGTCGTGTCCGGCAGGACAGTTGGGACAACGGTGGCCTGTGTATTCCTCAATCAGGACCTTGCGATAAACAGAGGCTGGATCCAAATCCGGGAATTCGACGGTTACCTCATCCTGGTCGCTGATGACCACATAGGGTCCCTCCACACGATCGCAGGAGTAGGTGAGAAACAGGGCAAAAAAGGCGATGATAATATAAGGTGTCTTTTTCATAACTTATTCTATTTAAGATTGTTAAAAGGATGTGGTGACGGACAATCCGACTCCGTAAGAGGCTGGCACGGCGCGGCATACACCGCCGATGCATAGGATACCCTCTTTAGTCTTGCCGAAATTGAGCGCGATGCGGGTGGTGCGCCATACATAAGCGGCGGCAATGTTGTAATAATGCAGCTTATGGTCTTTGTCGGGGTTGCCATAGTTCCATTCGTCGCTCACAGTGATGAACCAGTGAGGGCTGATGGAGTACTCAAGCAATCCAAAAAGGGAACTGCCGTCGTCATCTTTAGTGTAGAAATGCTGAGCCTCCAGACGCAAGGAGTGCTTCGGGGCGACTTTCCAAAGTACGTCGGCTGCCACCAGGTGGCCTTGCATGATGCCCTCATGACCTTTCAACAACTCCAGGTTGTAGGTGATGTAGTTGTATGCCAGCGTCAGTTCCCACTTCTTGGTCAGACGGCGGTGGAATTCAAAGCCGATGTCCTGATACAGAAGGTCAGGACCGAATTTGAAGAAGTTGGAGGTGTAGCCCTCGGTGCCGCTCATAGTGCCTATGGCTAATGCTTCTGGAGTCCAAACCTTGTCGATGTTGTGGAAACGGGAGAAGTTGAAGGTAAGGTCGGTGCCGTATTTGCCACCGATTTTGCTCTTCTTGGGAATCTGGTAGTTGACTTGCAGCTGTACGCCAATCTGGCTGTTGGGCTGGGAGGCGTAGCTGTAGTCGGCGAGGAGTTGGTAAGAATACTGGCGGTTGATGGCTGGTATGTTGTTGATAAAGAGTAGCGAGTTGGTCTTCATCATGCGCTGGGAGCGGAAGTCCATATTGTCGGCACGGATGAAAGAGGCGGCCACGCCAAAGCCTTTCATGGAGTAGGTGGCCGACAGGAAGAGGGCATTGCCCTTGCGGTATATGAAGTCGTTGGTGACGTTCGGGTCTTGCATTTTCTGAGCGAATTCAGCGTCGAGGCGGAAGCCCTTGTAGCCGAAGCTGGCGCGGGTGGCCCATACGGGTGTGTTCTGCGGCAGCTTGTCTTTCGTGATCATCCCGGTGGTGCTCATTTCAGGCTCGGGATGCACGGTGATCTCGATATCCTCGTCGACCTTGTCGAACTTGCTGACGAAGCTGCCTCCGACATGAAGGATGAAGCCCTTCTCGGTGATTTTTCGGAAGATCTCGCCGAAGTTGAAGTTGCCGTCCACGCCACGCACGAAGTCTTTGCGACCCACGTAGGAGTCAAAGTTGAGACGCTCGACGCCCCACACACCCGTCAGGCAGATGCCCTTGTAAGGGGTGACCTTGATGCGGGCACCCAACAGGCTGTTGTCAATGCCTAACTGCCGTTCCTCGTAGGCGCGCAGGGAGAGGCCATTGCCGAACTGCTCGTAGAAGTTGCCCGCCGTGACTTGGATGAAGTCGTTCTTGTAGTCGGCGAAGAAATAGCGGATGCCTTGCCCCTTGTAGTTGAGTTTCTCAAAGTCGATGAGTGGAAACTGATAGAACTCGTAGCGCATGCCCGCGGAAAAGCCGCCATTGGAGTAGAGGAGGTTCAGGAAGGCGTTAGCGCGCACTTTGGAGTCCACAGGGTCGGCGCCGATGAGCGAGTCGGGGATGTAATACATGCCGTTAAAACCGAAGTCGCCGCTGATGCGGCTACTTCCTAACTGGTGCTGTGCCCGTGCCGGCCAACAGGCCGCCACCAGAGCACTTATCATGATAAGCTGTAACAGTTTCTTCATACGCTTGGTTATTTCTCCTTGGATAATTGTTTGAGAATTTCATATACCTCTTCCTCAGAGCCAGGCGCGTAGGAGGTGTGCTCCCACACGATTTCGCCCTTTCCATTGAGAATGCACATGAAAGGCACGTCGTTGACGTTCATCGCCCGCTTGAAGTCGGAGTTGACATCCAGCAGGACCGTATATTCCCATCCTTTGCCGTTGACGAAGGGCGCCACGCGGGCGGAGGTCTTCGCATCGTCAATGGAGACGGCATATAACTTGACTCCCGTCTCTTCCACCCAGTCTTCGTACTCGTCGGCGATGGCCATCAGCTCTGCAATGCAGGGGCGACACCAGGTGGCCCACAAACTGACAATGATGGGCTTGCCATCGTTTTGTATATCCTGAGTGTTGAAAGTCTGGCCGTCCAGGGTCTGGATGGTGACGGCAGGCAACTTAGCCAGGTTCTTTTCCATCAACGGCTCCTGAGCCCATAAGGTCGCACTGAAAACCAGCGCAGCGGCAATTAAGATTAACTTTTTCATATTCGTGAATTTTTAATTGTTATTTCTTTTGATGAATAATGGATTAGCTTCTTGTTCTTCTTTGGGGGTGAAGTTGAACCAGAGATATTCGGCCAGACCCTTTTCTGGCTCGGGCGCACGACGCATGGTCACATTCCCGTCTTTGTCGGTCAGCAGGTAGTCAGGCAAGGTGTATACGTCATTCTCCATAAGCCATTCATATTGGCCGTTGATGTGCCAGATCGGCCACTCAAACATACTGCCGTAGTCTTTCATGAAACTATGATAAACACTCTCTTTGGCGTCTGTGCAGATGCTCAGAAACTCAATGTGCTCACCATATTTCTTATACAATTCTTGCATGATAGCCATTTCACGAATGCAGTCAAGACAGTCGGCGCTGAAAAACTGAACATAGATGGGCTTGTCCCCTAAATGTTTAATGCTCTCTTTCCGACCTTTGGCATTGATGAAGGTGACCTCTTTGATGGTGCTATTCGGTTCCGTCATCATCTTCAAAGCATCCTGAATATAGATCTTATGATCTGGGAAATGAGATACCTGATACAGATATTGAAGAAGCTTGACAATATTCCCTTTGTCGAATTCAGCGTTGGAATAAAGTTCAACGAGGTTTTGTATGATGACTAATTCTCGTATGCGCTCGTTGACAAGCAGCGGGTCGCGACCCACTTCGTTGAAGAGCGTCAGGTAGTCAGGCTCTTCATTGATGGTCTTGGATAGAAGGTCTTTGGAAATGTATTTGGAGTTGTATAGATAACCAGTGTAATAATTGAGGAACAAGGCCATGTAGGCGGGACTGTTGTACAAAATCCGATCGTTGTCGAAGTATTTGTTGTAGATGCGAACCCGGTCGTTTGGGAAACAGAGCTTCTCAATCAATCCATAAGAGTAGTAGATGTGAGACAGATAGAAGTTGTCGGGGTCGTAGCGAATCTCAAAGTGTTTGTTCAAAAGGTCTGTCAAGGAGTCGAAGGCAGAGAGATCCTTGTCGTAGGTCATGCGGAAGCCGTAGTAGTCGAAAGCGCGTCCGAAGTAATTGTCGAAACGGTTGATTTTGTAGTTCAGATCGTTGGAGTCGGCTTTGGGATTGGAGATCAGCAGGTATCCGCCATACGTCTCGGGGTGCAGCAGGTTGAAGAGGTTGGTGTCTACGTCTATGTCGAACTGGTAGTTCATGTTGGGGACGAGGTACAGTTCTGCCTTCGTGGTCCGTATGGCCAGTTGGGCGAGGGTGATCTGGTTGAGTTTGCAGGAGAGGGAGAAGTGGCCGTGTTTGTCGATTTTAGAGGTGGCGGCCACCTCGGGAGTGTTCTGCATCAGGTCTCGGAACAACAGCACTCGGACTTCCTCGTTGGGCGCAAAGGGAGCGTTCCCGCTGATGGTGACCTGCTGGCAAAAAACATGCTGCATGAGCAGGATGCACAACCCGAGGAGCAAGATGCTATATGTTCTGCGACTGCGGAGCATTCGTTAGGACTGTTTTTCAGGTAAAGGATAAGAAATAAACGGAGAATAGTCGGCTTTTAGTGCCCACAATTCACGAACCATGGATGAAGAGACCGCCGCCCATCTCGGAGAGGTGGGTACAAAAATCGTCTTGACTTTTGGATCAAGCTGCTCGTTGATAAGACACATTTCCTGTTCCATCTGATAGTCGGCATTGTTGCGGATGCCACGGATAAGATATTTTGCCCCAACTTGTTGGCATAGATCTACCGTTAAACCTGTGTAGGTGACGACTCGAATTTTCTCATTGCCTTCGTACAACTTGGAAATCCATGCCTTTCGTTCTTCCACACTGAAGAGATCCTGCTTGCGGATGTTGTGCCCGATTGCAATATAGATGATGTCAAAAAGCGGCATCACCTTATTCAGAATGTCCTCATGCCCTTTTGTGTATGGGCAGAATGAGCCGGCAAAAACTGCAATATTCATGTCTAATCTCTTAAAACGGTGAAGTTATAGTCGTCCACAAACTTGATGAGACGGGATGGTTTGTAGTCCACAGAGGTGGAGTAAGTCTGCGGCACCACATAGTCCATCAGTTTGATAATACCAGGGTCTATCTGTTCGAAAACTTTAGGGGTCTCCTGTCCGGCAAAGTTGGCGGAGGTGGATACGATGGGGTGACCGAGCTTCTTGATGAGACGGCGGCAGAAGTCCTGCTGTACCACGCGAATGGCGATGGTGCCATCATTGTGGATAAGTCTGTCGGGCAGGTTGCGGGCCGTGGAGTAGATTACCGTTGTGGGACGGGATATCTGCGGTATCAAGTCCCAAGCTATCAAGGGGATGTGCTCTACATAATAAGGTAAACGCTCAAAGGAGTCCAGCAGGATGATCATGCTTTTCTTCTCAGGACGCTGCTTGATTTGGTAGATTCGTTGCACCGCCTTGTCATTGGTGGCGTCACAACCAATTCCCCAAACAGTGTCGGTGGGGTAGAGTATCACTTTGCCTGCCTGCAGCAGTTCCACGCATTTTTCAATTTCCTGTTCCATCATTCTGAAAATTGGGTTATACAGAAAAATGGCAAAAGTAAAATTTTTATATGAATATATGTACAAAAAAAACAGGAAAAATTACCGGGTCCCATAGAGGAACTCTTCGTCTGTGAGCGTCTCCAAAAAGGCCTTGAGGTCGGCGATTTCGTTGGGCGTCAAATGGCGGCCACCCTCATTGATTTTGTGCATCAGAGGACTGACGTAGGGGGAGTATTGCAACCCTTCATTGTAGAAGATCAGGACCTCGTCAAGTGTTTGAAAGCGACCATCGTGCATATATGGCGCCGATGCAGAGATGTTTCGCAAAGACGGAGCGCGATAGGCTCCTCTGTCCATGATGTCGCCGGTAACAGCACTGCGATCCGCGGGGTCGGTGAAGCTGATGTCTAAACCATTGTTGTAGAAGAGGTTGGTGGTGAAAAGCGGTGAGCCGCCACTGCCGTGACAATGAAAGCAGTCGGCCCCCTCTTCCGTGGTGAAGAGAATATATCCGTGCAGCTCTTGCGGAGTCAGTTGCTCGATGCCTCGCAAATAACGGTCGAATTTGGAGTTGTCGGATACCAAGGAGCGCACATACTGTGCGATAGCCTTCTGTATGCGGTCCATCGTGATCTCCTCACTGCCAAAGGCTTTCTTGAACATCTCGGGATAGCGACTGTCGTTTCGCAAGGCCGCCAATGTGCGGGCTTCTGTGCTCCCGATCTCGTCTGTTGCCAAGATGGCGGCCTTGACAATGTCTTCAATATTCTGTGAGCCAACCTCTTGCTGGTAGCTGACAGCTCCGTTCCAGAGATAGCCTTCGAGATTGAAAACCAGATTGCAGAGCGGCATGGCGGTGTGACGTGTGTGGATGCCCGTGCGTCCGTGGGGCTTCCCGTTAGGAAATCGGGGGTCGTCAGTGCCAATGTCAAAGTTGTGAGCCCTTTTGTGGCAGTCTGCACACGACATCAGTGAGTCGGCTGCCGTGCCGATATATCCGCTCAGATGGCCATCTTCAAAGAGGCGCTTGCCCAACGCGACTCCCTCCACCGTCATGGGGTTGTCGTCAGGAATGTTTAATCGGGTGGGAAAGCCGTAAGGGATCGCAATCTCAAATGGAGTGGGCTCCTCAGGGTGTTTGCATGAGGAAAATAGCAGAACAAAGGCCGACAGGCAAAATATATAGGTTCGGAGTCTCATCAGAAGTCCAGGGTCATCTGCTCGCCGGTGCCTGAGTCTTGATTGTCGATAGGCTCCACAGTGATGTTTTCCATCTCGGCTTGTGCGATGGCATAGTCCACATTTTCCACAGTGCTGTTGTCTTCTTCAGAGGTCTCCGGCATGTCATCGTCAACATCTTCCGGTTCTTCGTAAGGCAGAGGCTCAATGAATGTGATGGACTGGATGCTTGGGTAGTTGATGCGCTTGCCGCGGGCACGTGAGGTCATGACATCGATAAACTCTGCACAGGAGATGATCACTTCAGACTTCTCATCTTTCTTCTTCTCTTTGTAAATCACCTTGATTTGTGGCAGGTAGTCGATGGAAACCCCTGTCAAGACGGCATCGCCTTCAGAAGGTAGGAACTCGATCTTCTTTTGGAAGACATCCGGTTTAAAGCGCTTAAGGTAATACTTCTTCTCCGATTGGTTGTAATAAACAGCCGTGATGATGTTGTTGGGATTCCATTTCCGAATGAACTCCAGATCATCGTCGAAGTGGGTTGTGATATCAAAGCCGGTGATTCTGTAATGTCCTGATTTGTAAGTGGTCAGGATCTTGTCGTCCTCTTTGAAGGCGCCGAGCAACTCTCCGCGTCCGTCGTTGTTGAGTCGCATGACGGACTCTTCAAAATAGACGTTGATGGCGCTGAGTGTGGAGATGCCCTCTTTGCTCAAGGAGATGGTGGAGATGGGGTAGCGGGTCAGCAGATTACCCAACGCTGAGCGGTTCTTGACAGCCAGCGTGCTGAAGTCGAAATCGAACTCTTTCTTCTTCAGTTTAGCCTTTGGACGCAGCTTGATACGGATCACCTCGGCCTCTCCGTTGGGGTTTGAGGTCAAATAGGTGACTCTCGAACCCGGTTTTCCTTTTGTCAGGTCGTATTCTTTGTCGCGGGAGATACCGCCGATGGCGAAACGTTTGACCATGGCAGGCCCGTTGGCGCCGTTCAGATATACCATGTTGTATATGTGACGGTCGTCGCCACGTTTGAAGACCTCCACGAGCAGGATGTTCTTGCCGAAGAATTGTTTGTCGGAGACTCTGCTGACGGAGAATTTGCCATCCTCGCGGAATACGATGATCTCGTCCAAGTCGGAGCAGTCGCAGGCGAACTCCACGTTGTCATCCTTCTTGAGGCCCGTGCCTACGAAGCCCTCTTTTTTGTTGACATACAGCTTCTGGTTAGTGACAGCCACGGCGGAGGCGATGATGGTGTTGAAATTCTTGATTTCGGTTTTGCGCTCGCGTCCGGCACCATATTTCTTTTTCAACTGCTTGAAATAGTTGATGGTGTAGTCAACGATGTGGGCGAGATGGTTCTCAACCTCTTCGATGTTCAACTCGATGTCGGCAAGATCTTGTTCAGCCTTCTTGATGTCGAATTTGGAGATCTTTCTGACAGGCTTTTCACATAGCGCCAGCACATGGTCGCGTGTGATGATCTGCTTGAAAAGAGGACGGTAGGGGTCGAAAGCGCGCTCGATGTTGTCGACCTGCGTTTCCCAACTATCGGTGTCCTTTTCCAACTCTTTGTATATTCGTTTTTCGAAGAATATCTTCTCCAAGGAGATCTTGTGCCATTTGTCGTTCAATTCCTGGAGTTCGATTTCCAGTTCCTTGCGCAGGAGGTTGAGGGTGTTCTCCGTGTTGATGCGCAGGATGCTTTTGACATCGGTGAACACAGGCTTACCGTCCCAGATGACGCAGGCATTGGTGGCGTATGCGATTTCGCAGTCGGTGAAGGCGTAGAGTGCATCTACAGTTTGATCAGGAGACACGTTGGGCTGGAGGTGCAGGAAAATCTCCACATTCTCGGCTGTGGTGTCATCAATCTTTTTGATTTTCAGTTTTCCGTTCTCTACAGCTTTGGCAATGGAGGCGATGAGCTTGACGGTCGTTGTCCCGTAAGGTATCTCTGTGATGCAGAGTGTTTTGTTGTTTACAATGTTGATGCGTGCCCGGTTGAGCACTTTGCCTCCCTGGGCACCATTGTTGTATTTGGAGACATCGGCTGTGCCAGCGGTCGGGAAGTCGGGATAAAGATCGAAATCTTGGCCGCGGAGGATGCTGATGGAGGCATCCATCAACTCCAGGAAGTTGTGAGGTAATATTTTGGTGGACATGCCCACGCCCACGCCCTCCACACCTTGGGCTAACAACAACGGGAATTTGACTGGCAGTGCGATGGGCTCGCGGTTACGGCCATCGTAAGAGACCTGCCATTCTGTTGTCTTGTGGTTGAATATCACCTCTTTTGCCAAGGGGGAGAGCCGCGCCTCAATATAACGGGCGGCAGCGGCCGGGTCGCCGGTCAGGATGTTACCCCAGTTACCTTGCGTGTCAATGGCATAGTGCTTCTGCCCAAGCTGGACTAAGGCGGCATAGATGGACTGGTCGCCATGCGGGTGGTATTTCATCGTGTTACCCACCACATTGGCAACTTTGTTGAAACGGCCGTCTTCCAACTCATCCATGGAATGGAGAATACGCCGTTGAACAGGCTTGAGACCGTCATAGACATCGGGTATGGCTCGGTCCAGAATTACGTAAGAGGCATAGTCCAAGTACCATTCTCGGTACATGACATCTGCATAAATCAGTTTGTGCAAATCAGAAGTGTCCTCTCCAGGTGTTGCGACAACATCTTCTTCCAATTCATCTTTAGTGTCTTCTGACATAGTGTATAGGCTTGGTTTGTTTGAGGTGGCAAAAATACAAAAATTCAAGATTTTTTTTGATAATCTTTTGAATTCACAATAATAAATGTATTTTTGCAAATTGTTATAGAATAATGAAAGTGGTGTTAGCTTTGGATGAAAGAGGTCTGTTCCCGTTGGGATGTAGAGATTTCGTGGTCGCTATGATGTAGGATTCCCAATATTGAAGACTGTTTTTTCGTTTCTATAAATTAAGAAAAAGGCATTGCCAAATTGTTTAGATGAAAAAGTTCTGGGTCATAGTATTGCTGTGCGTCTGTGGTGTTCTCTCCGCACGATGCCCTGTTTTTACCGATTTGACTGCTTCGAGAATCATCGGCCCGTATGCTTCTTTTCATAATCCTCTTCAAAACACGACTATAGCTTCAGAGCGGCATGCGATGATTTTGAATGATGAACTGCCAGCGGTGGCTTCCGATCTGCCTGATGTTGACTCCAGCATGTTGTATCTGCATGAGACCAATGTTCAGACAACGGTGGACAGTACCGTGTGTCCGGAGGCTCTGCCATTTCATTGGAATGGCAAAACATTCAACTCGGCGGGAACCAAAACCGCGATATTGACGGCTGCCAATGGGACAGACAGCATCGTTATCATGACGGTCTCGATACATCCGCAAGCACAAGCTTCGATTGCAGGGTCTGGTTTGCTTTGTCCAGACAGCAGCGTGGTGCTGACGGCTAACAGCGGCATCGCCTATCATTGGAACACCTCTGCCACCACACAGTCTATTGCCGCATCCCAAACGGGAACCTATACGGTGACAGTTACGGACAATAATGGGTGCACTGCCTCGGCCAGTCATGTGGTGACTGCAACCGAGATAGATGGTGTCGCGGCCATCAATACTTTTGAGATGTGTGCGGGTAATACGTACCAGATGTCGGTTGGTTACGGAAACTCTACAACCATTCAGTTGGAACATGTGGCTACTACGCTGACACTGGCGGAGACAATCTTCTTGCCTGACGGGGTGTCGTGCCCGCCGTACGGATGCTCGTATCGTTCTCCATTGACATTCACGGGCTTTGCATCGAGTTCTACCATCCAGAGTGTGAACGATATCCTTTATGTGCGTCTGAACATGGAGCATTCGTACATAGGAGACCTCTACATCAACATAACCTGTCCTAATGGCCAAAAAGCGCACATCCTGCGTTATGGAGGAACGGGTACGTCGAGTTGTAACAACTCTGTGCCAAACGGAGCTGTGGGATGGCAGAACGGCTCGAACATGTCCACCTGGACAGAACTTGGCCTTGCGTATGATTATGAGGCAACCAATAAGTGCAATGCCAATGCTTCTTTAAATGCACCTGGTGTCGGATGGAACTATTGCTGGTCAAACAATACCTCGGAGGGCTATTCCTATGCCCCGGGCGCGGGCAGCCTTATCTACCGTTCCGTCAACGCTCACAATGGTATCGTAGATTCTTCCAACGTGGTGGCTGGCACTCACTTCTATCATCCTGACCAGTCGTTTTCCAATCTGATAGGATGTCCGCTTAACGGTTCATGGTATATCGAAGTGGTGGATGCCTGGAGTGGTGACAATGGATATATCTTCGGCTGGGAGCTGGCTCTGGATCCCTCACTGCTGCCGTTGAGCAGCAATCCGGTCACCCAAGCTGCGGTGGATGGCCCCTGGGTCAACACTGTGACAGACACGACATTTACCATGACACCGCCCATTACCTTGTCGCAGGATACGCTGATTCAATATGTTGTTCATTTTTACGATGACTTTGGCTGTAGTTATGATACTACCATCACAATGCCTGTACATGTGCCCACGATTCATACCATCGACACAATCGTTTTGCAAAATAATCTTCCTTTGGTGATCAATGGACAGAATTATTCTCAGCAAGGTTCTTTTACTCAGTCTCTTACGAATGGGCATGGCTGCGACAGTACCTTGGTCGTGAATTTGACAGTTTTATATAATGTGCAGACGATTGCGGATAGTGCTGTCTGTTTGGAGAACATGCCTTTGCAATGGAATGGCAAGACGTTCTCAGCGCCCGGTACTCAAAACGCAGTGCTGACAGCTGCTAATGGTGTTGATAGCACCGTGGTGATGACCGTCTCTTTGCTGGAACCAACCGCCTCCACCGTCAATGCCACAGTGGTGCAGAATAACCTGCCTTATACGCTAAATGGCACCCAATATTCCACGTCAGGTACCTATTATCAACATCTGACCAACTCGTTGGGCTGCGATAGTGTCTTGACTCTGAATTTGGTGGTGTATCAGAATGTCTCAGCTAATGTGGATACCGTTGTTTGTGCCAGCATTTTACCTTTTGTATGGCATGGTTTGAATTTCACGGACTCGGGTACCCAAAGTGTGACGCTGACTGCTATGAATGGAGCTGACAGCACCTTGAACTGCCACTTGTCAACTGATGTGATCGGTGCTGCGATTGGGAATGTGACCCATGTGGTATGCCATGGAGGAACTACGGGTGGCGCTACTGCCACGGTCGCCGGAGGACAGGCCCCGTTTACCTATCAATGGACTAATGAGGGAGGGACGACGGTATCGTCCACCACATCCTTGAGCGGTCAAGCTGTTGGAACATACAATTTTACCGTTACCGACATGCTGGGCTGTACCGCCACATCTTCCGTGACTCTTAACCATGAGAACGATCCGTTGCAGCCAGGCACAATCACTGCTGATCAAGATTTGTGTATCTATAGCGATGTCGCTCCATTCACAGGAACCGAGGCCGCTGGAGGTGATGGCGGAAACTATCAGTGGCAGGTCTCTTCCGATGGCTCGACATGGACTCCCGCTCCAGGAACTAACAACGGCCAAAACTACACTTACCCCGATCCTGCCAACGCCTCTTTCGTCGTGCGCCGCGCATGGATAAGCCAAACATGTGGCACCGCCTACAGCGACACCGTGACGGTGACTGTATGGCAGACATTCGTTGATACGGTCACTGCCGCCGTTTGCCAGAATTCAGCCTATCAAGACCATGGCTTTGATATTTCAGAGTCGGAAACGGAAACACCTGGCTTCTTATTCTTTGAGAATCTTTTGACGACAGGACATTGTGATAGCCTGATTGTACTTAAACTGACAGTTAACCCTCTCTTTGATATCCATATTGAAGATGATGTTTGCGAAGGCTCTTCCTATCTCAGAAATGGTTTTAATATTCCATATACGGAGATGGAAGGAGGCGATGTCTTGACCGAAACGCTGCACCTTCAAACATCGGCAGGGTGCGACAGTGTGGTCAATCTTACCCTGACCGTCATTGACACAGCATTGGAGATCATCTCCTCTTCGCAAGACTTTTGTGAAGATTTGTCCACGGAGCTTACGGCTGTCACGGCCATGACGAATTTCCTTTGGAATACGGGTGCCCATACCCAACAGATCACGGCAACCCATTCGGGAACCTACACTGTGAAGGCGTTTCAAAGCGATTGTTCGGTTTCCGCACATTATACTATCGAAACGTGTGATGTGAACCTCTATCTTCCGAATGCCATCACACCCAGTAACGGTGACGGGCTGAATGACTATTTCTCTATTCCGATAAAGACGCAAATGCTCATCGCTGAGTTTGAAATAGCGATCTATGACCGCTGGGGTGAATTGGTCTTTTTCTCCACAGACAAGAATTTCCATTGGAATGGAGAGGTTCGTGGCAAGGTACATTACGACAATACGTATAGCTATGTTATCCGATACACCAATGCCAGCGGACGTCCGTACCTCTACAGAGGTTCATTGGTTGTGTTGTAGGTCTCTTTCTTGGTTTGATTATTTGGATTCTTCAGGCAAAGATCCCGTATGTTTTGTCTCGTGGTCAGTCAAGTCATCTTCTTCAGAGAAGTAGGCTCCAAAGAATTCTTTAACCACAATGCGCAAGAGTGTATAAGCGGGAACTGCAAAGAAGATGGCTAAAACTCCACCGATATAGCCTGCCATCAAAATAACGATGAAGATTTCAAGGGGATGCGTGTGTGTCCGTTTTCCGTAAATCTGAGGCTGGAAAATGAAATCATCCAAACCTTTGGACACTATCACGATGGTAATAACCTTGATGATGGTGCTAACAATGGTAGCAGAACCGGGGTCGGAGGCGATGAGGGCTGTGAGCGCAATAAGGACTCCAAGCACGGCTGAGATAATAGGGCCCACAAAGGGAATGATGTTCAGAAGACCTCCCGTTATGCCGATCAGAAGCGCTTTGGGAACCCCAAATATCAGAAATAGGATGGTCTCTAATACAGCTATGATGAGCATGTCGATAAAAACACCCACAAAATAAGAGGTGAGTTGTTCGCCTGTCGCATTTAAAATGTTGGAGAAGTTCTGGTGAAAACGCTTCGGCAACCATTTTTTGATCATTTTGAAGAAAATCCCATTGTCCTTCAAGGCAAAGAAGGTCATGAATATAATGCAGAAAAAGGCTAAGAAGAACTTTGTTGTAAAGTGGAACGTGTCGCTGACAACATTGGACATGTCGATTTTCTCTATTGTTCGTTGCATCTCCTCCATGACAAAAGTAGAGAAATGTTCATGGCTTTTCAAGAAACCGAAACGGCGAAGTATCGGGTCAAAACCATTGAGCCAGTTTGCGATGTTTCCGCTCAACTCTTGAGGGTCAATGGCCATGAGGGAGGATAGCTCCCGCATGATGACGGGAAGCAAGAAGTAACCAGCCAGTACGATGACGCCTACGATGGATATCAAGGTTATGGCTGATGCCAAAGCTTTGGGCATTTGCCAATTTTTGATCTTGACTTTCGCTAAGAGTTTCATGATGGGCTGTCCTAAGAAACAGAGTGCCAGAGAAATCAGCATGTACACTAAGATATCCCAGAAGAACCATCCCATGAAAATGATAACCCCTAGGATAATGATGACGGCAATGATGCTTAGTTTGTTGTTGTCCATCTATTCAGTTATTGTTTCGTCTCTTCGGCACTTGCAGCTTTCTCTGCATCTTTTGGCTCACCACGTTTTTT
Organism: Bacteroidales bacterium; assembly: GCA_017650305.1. Classification (GTDB taxonomy): domain Bacteria; phylum Bacteroidota; class Bacteroidia; order Bacteroidales; family WCHB1-69; genus F23-D06. Next base: position 130,365 of record JAGCFD010000060.1, read on the forward strand.
CTTTGCCCTTTTTTTAGGGCTGTTGAAGTCTTGTTTGAATGCAAGAGCCACCCCGGCGGTGTAGTTGATCTGGTCATCCACAAAATGGTACTCGTCTCGTTCGCCGATGTAGGTGTATGCTTTGAGCTTCCAGGTGCCTTTGGGATTGATGTTGTAGTTGACAATGAAGTCACCGTACATATTGTTCAGGGCGGAACTGGCCCTGTCATCATAATAGCCGATGCTGGTCTCAATGGTTACCTTGTCTTTCAGCAGGTTGGCGCCGGCTGTGACACCATACTCGGCGGAGGTCCTGTCTGTCGCCTGGTTGTAGGTGATTCCGAAAGACCCCTTTTGGTTTGCCATCATGTCGCCAAGCATGTTGTTGATGAGATTGCTGAAGAAGTTCAACCCTGTGGATCCTAAGTCAGTTTCTCCAGAGAACAGGTCGTTGGGCATGAAGTTGTTGGTCATCAGGAAGTAGGCAAATTGTTTTGTCAGATTCTCTTTGTTGGTGGTGTCGATGGCATTGTAGAAGGATGTGCGCAACTCATTGCTGCTGTTTGGAAGTTCAAAGCTGAAGGTGGGCTCTATTTGCTGCATCAACTGCCCATTCAAGTGGATGTACGAGTTGACATTCACGTTGCCACTCAAACCCTCTTGAGTCAAGATGTTGTTGAGCGATGTTTTGGAGGTTTTGTAAGCACTGACAGAGACCACCATGTTCTCCAGAGGACCGTCGAAATGGATGTTACCGCCGGGCACCAGTGCAAATCGGGAGTTGACAACATTGTAAAGTGCCAATCGGAAATCACCGGAGTTGAGTCCTAAATTGCCATACAGGTTGAGCTCATCGTTAGCGTCGTCAAAAAGTAATTGGAAACGACCGTCTGCCTTGGCGTTCATTGTGCCACCGATGGACTCGAGAATGAGGGTCACGTCAGCATCGTTTGTCACGTTGAAGGTGAAGTCGATGTCCAGGGCGGCTCCGTGATGCGGTTCCATCAGTTCTACGATATTTTCACTTTCTGTTTTAGCTTTTGGCTTGAAATAGATGGTGCTCGATTGGGAAGCGGAGTTGGCGGAATTTATCTGCAGGGTGATGTGCGTGCCTTCCAGCGTGGTGAGATTTGGACCGCGGAAAGCCAATTTTTCATCATCTCCCTTGATGGTGATGTCGCCAGCAGCATAACCCTTTCCGTAAAAAACACTGTTTACACTTTTGGGTGTGTTTATCGCTAAAATCTTGTCAGTGTGTATTTTTAGGTCGATAAGCATGTCTTTGAACATGTTGTGTCTGATCATGCCGCTCATGTACGCTGTGTTGTTGTCGGGATCGCGAATGAGCATCTTGTCAAACAAAATGCCATCTTTGTTGAATACAATGTCTTGGTTATGAACAAAATAGTTGGTGCTCAATGCGGCGATGCCCATGTCGGCGTCCAAAACATGTACAACCCCGTCGAAGTAAGATTTTTTAGGGTTGATATAGATGGAGAGCTCTCCCGATGCATTGCCATGGATATGGTCGCTGAATCCCGACAGGAAAGGAGAGAGGAATCCGGCGTTAAGAGTGTCGAAGTCGGTCTTGATGGTAAAACTCTTCTGGTCTATTTTGTAGTCTCCGTCCAAACGGGCCAAGATGTTTTTCTCCACAGGGAAGCTGCGGTAGCTCTGGTCTAACATCTTGCGGGAAGGCAATGATAGACTGTCGCTGAAGATGCCGCCCGTAAATCCAATCTTGCCCAGGGTGTCTAACAAGGCTGACACATACACGTTCCCGATAGGCTCTTCGTTGAAGGTGAAATCTTTGGCGAAGGCCTTTCCGAAAACGATGGCCTTGCCCTTTCTGTTGGCAATGTTGACCTTGGCGGACACGTCACCGTCAATGGACATGTTTGGCAAGAGAGGATTGATGAGCTCCATGTCGACTTCGGCTAAAGAGAGTGTGAGAAGTTCGCGGGAGTCCTTGGCGTAGGCGCCGTCAATCTCAATACTACTGCCTCTGTTCGAGAATGTCAAATCCTTGACAAGCAGTTTGTCTTTTTGAATGTGGATCTCATTTTCGTTGTTGAAATTCCAATTCACATCGTTGAGGACGATGGTGGAATTACGCAATCCTAATACAATATCTTCGGGGTTCTTCAGGGAAGCGATACCCGAAAGATTGCTTTTGTTCTCAGCGGAATTGAAAGGATTGTGCCACCGGATGTCATACTTGACAGAGTCATGGATGGCATCGGCGTTGGCGGAGATGTGGTCGAAGGAAAGACTGGACTGTTTGGCGAAGACAACGGCGGAGTCGCCTTTCAGGTTCACAGCTAAAGTCTTGTCTGGGCTGTCGTAACCGGTTAGGGAAACGTTGTACACCATAACCTTGTTGCGCAAGGCAAAGAAGGGTGAGCTGGCGGAGATGGAGCTCCTGGATTCGTTGGCGTTGATGTCAACGTCAATAACCGAATTGGGTGCGATGAAGAGGTCGGGGAGCAGGAATTTGGTGATGGAGTAGGTGCGGTAGGTGTTCAGGTGGAACTTCACATAGCCGTCTTGGATGGGCTCTGATGAGCTGGCCAAATTCGAGGTTTGGGTGCTCGTTTTCATGATGCCGGGTATGACATGGTGCAGCATGCCGAGGAGAGAGTCTTTGAGCGTTTCCATCTCGTAATTGGTCTCTAAAGAGGCGTTGGCGATGCCAGAGGATAAGATGTACTTGTGCATCTTGTCCACATTGATGGCAGTGAATCGGAGGCGTTCGCCTTGCACGCTGTCGGTGGCGGTCTTTACCCTGATGTTGTCAAATGCGACGAAACCATTGGCATCGTTGAAGTTGTGGCCGCGGACCATGAAGGCAAAGTTGTCAAAGCCTAATTCAAAGTTGGGGTTCTCTTGCAAGGTGTGAATCACTTTCTGGAATCCTTTGGCGGTGGCGGAATCTACCGCTGGCATGGCGGAGGCTATGGCGCCGGCGTTCAGTTGCGACAAGGCGATGTTGCCCTGCAGTGAAGGCAGCTCTTCGGTAAGGTCTAATTGCGCTACCAGATTCCCTTTGATGTTGGGATCGTGGGTGGTAAGTTCCAGATTGTACAGTCGGTTTTGGTAGTCGGCATCCACTTTGCTATGGCGGATGTTGTATCCCATGAGACGTATATCTGAGATGTTGCCGTTGAGATGCGCTTGCAGAGAGCTGAAGTCGGCGGTGTTCCAGGTGGTGCCATCCAAGGAGCCTTCCAAGTCAATGTCCGCACTGGCGTTTCCGACAACTTTGCTGTTTCCAGTGAACTTGGCTATGTTCAGATTGTTGGCCTTGACATTGCCATTCAGTTGCATTTTGCCATTGTCGGGCAATGTGCTGAGTTGGGCCTGAAGTCCGCCGATCGAGGTATTGGCGTTAAGATCGGTGGTGAAAGAGTTCGGAGTTCCCACAAAGGATCCTTGCAATGAGACATTGCCGAACTTTTCAGCGGCTTTGGGCAGGGAGAGTTGCTTGCCCTTGGGTAATGTGAAGGCAGCCAGCTCAGGCACGTTGCAGGCGGCGGAGTCTATCTGTGCGTTTATGCGAGCATTCCAGAAGTCGGTGATGTTCTTGAAGGCAAAATCGCCTGCCAACTGCGTGAACATGCCCCAGCGAGCCCTCATGTTGATAAGGCTGAAGTCGTTGACATAACCCTGAACCCGGTCGGAGGTGATGGAGAAGACATCCTCCATGCCTTTGATGGCCGGCGCCCAGCAGGCAATGTCTCCCATCGCCAAGACTGTGGGACGGATGTTGGCGGTGATGAGCACGGAGTCCAGAAACTCCCCGTACGTCTTCCAAGTCGGGTAGGAAAACTTCAAGTCCAGATCCAGATTGCTGCGATCTGTTATTGCCTTGAAGTTCTTGAAGGAGAGCGAAGTGTCACAGATGTTGAACTGGCCGCTGCCGTTGTTCATCTTGAATCCTCCATATTGTGAAAAGGCCATCTCCTGGAAGTCGGCGGAGATGTTTGCCCCCTTGACACTGAAGGGTTTCATGTTCCAATAGATATCCTTGAATTCAAGATAGAAGTAGTCGATGTCAGGATTGTCTTTGGTGTTATAAACCACCCGTCTGTCATCGTTGATCAACACGAAGCGCGAGTTGCTGAGGATGACGTGTGAACCTTCCAGCTCGAAGGGCTCCTTTTTTTCCTTCTTATGGAATTTCTTGGCCCACTGGGCAATGTTGATGCTTTCTTCGCCTTTGTAGGTCCTTAGCACAATGTTGGCGTTGGAGAGCTCTACGGTACCGAATTTCAGTTTTATGGGTTTCGTTTTTACCGAAAGAAGTCTTCCCTTGACCTTGCCGACATAGATCATGTCGTTGTTGTGATGGTCGGCGATGCGCACCCCGTCTGCGGCAATCTTGAGGCTCGGGGTGACGTGGATGCGTTCTATGGAGATCTCGGTGCCCCACTTTTCGCTGATTTTTTGCGTCACCTTGCTGACGGCAAAGGTCTGAACGGCAGGCACGAAGAGCAGCCCCACCACGAGCAGGTCCAGGGCTATAAACCCCAGAAATACCCAGAGGAGTATCTTCCAAATTTTTTTTCTACTTTTGCCGCTCACAATATTATGCCTATGTCAGTTTATATTTTGGGTATCGAATCCTCGTGTGATGACACTTCAGCAGCGGTCATCCAAGACACTACGATTCTCTCTAATGTCATTGCCAGTCAGAAGGTTCATGCGGAATATGGCGGGGTGGTTCCCGAGTTGGCGTCCCGCGCGCATCAGCAGAATATCATCCCCGTGATTGACACGGCATTAAAGCGTGCAAAAATACATAAAAATCAATTATCTGCCATCGCTTTTACAAATGGGCCCGGATTGCTCGGATCCCTACTGGTAGGTAGCTCTTTCGCTAAGGCGATGGCCTATAGTCTGAACGTCCCTTTGGTCGAAGTGGACCATCTGCAGGCGCATGTGCTGGCCAATTTCCTGCAAAAACCGGATGCTCCCAAGGCTGTGCCCTCGTTCCCGTTCCTCTGCCTGACAGTCTCCGGAGGCCATACGCTATTGTTGCAGGTCCATGACCACTTCGACATGCAGCGACTCGGCGGCACAATCGACGATGCGGCGGGCGAGGCCTTCGACAAAGCGGCCAAAATCCTCGGACTCCCTTATCCCGGCGGCCCCGTCATCGACAAGTATGCCCAAGAGGGTGACCCCGACCGCTTCCAGTTCTCCATCTCCCATCTGCCCGGCCTCGACTACAGCTTCAGTGGCCTCAAGACCTCCTTCCTCTATTTTGTCCGCGACAACTTAAAAGATAATCCGAACTTTATCGAAGAGAATATCCACGATTTGGCAGCCTCCATCCAGAAGGCCATCATCCAGTCGCTGATGAACAAGATGGAGAAGGCGGTGAAGCAGACCCGTTGCAAGGAGCTGGTCTTCGCGGGCGGCGTATCCGCCAACTCGGCCCTGCGCGCCGCCGCCCAGAAACTGGCCGACAAGTACCATTGTAACCTCTATCTGCCCTCCCTCGACCTGACCACCGACAATGCCGCAATGATAGCCGTGTGCGGCTATTTCAAATATCTGAAGAAGGAGTTCGTCAATGTCGATGTGGTGCCGTACAGCAGCAGCCGGTAAGGGATTTTAAAGCCTAATAATAGGTGATCACCCTCTCGTAGATGTTGTATTGCACCCTTTTGTGCTTCAGGTCATCCGCATTCTCGAAGGTCTCCACGGCGCGAATCCAGTTGCCGTGGCTGTCGTATTCGTAGGTGCGTTTTCTCCGTGATTCGAGCTTTAATCCGAGATACCGATCCGACTCACCTTTCTTCTTGTGCCGGTAATAGAGATTTTCCACCACGTTTCCGTGAGTGTCGTATTTGGTGGTTTCCTTGTAGTACGAATCTTCTATGGTTTCCTCTGTCAGCTTGCCGTCCGCATCATAGCGGTAGGTCATGATGCCTGCCGTCAGTCGCTCCAAGAAATCTGTTCCGTTCAGATGAAAGTTGCTGGTCGTGTAACGCATATTGCTATCCAAGACATCCCTGCCTGTCATGACGCCGTCCCTGTAATCGCGTATCACGATGCTGTCCCCCATGAAAAAGTATTCGTGGGTGTACACGACGGTGTCCTCGGCATCGTAAACCGTCGCGCTGATGAGATTGCCCACCTCATCGTACTGGTATGTCCGGTGAAAGGCACACATGGTGTCCCCCTTCTCGTCCAATATCACATTGTAAATCAGATCGTCGTTTTTGTCATATACCTGAATGTAACGCCGCAAGTAGGGGAGGTAATCCGCACACCAGCTGCGATGATCCGTCACGCGATTCCCCTGCTCGTCGTAATATTCCGTATAGCTGTCGCCGTGGAAATGGGTCGTGTCGGTGGCATCGCGGGTGCATTCCTCCACCAGATGCCCATGCTTGTCGTATTGCTTTGTGATGGTTTCCACAAGTTTTCCCTTGATGATTTGCTTGGACCGCTTGTCCATCTTTGCCTCACAACGAAACTCCTGGACCTTCTGCACCGGACCGTTGAGGGTGGGGTGGGGCCATGTCTGTTCCGGCACCTTCACAGGCGCAGCCGTGGAGGTGTCGTGCGGCAAGGTGATCGGTTTGTAATAACTGGTGTCGCACTCGGCATTGAATATGCTGGTCAGGTAGAGCGTGAAGGCGAGCAGAAGCAAAAGGAGCGTGAACCCGATGATGAGCAACAGGTGCGTTGTCTTTATTTTTCTTTTGAAAATGCGGGGCGACATGGGATGATGGGGATGGGGTTAAGACAATAATGAAAGAACAACGGCAGGGGGGTGCCTTTATTGTCCAAATATTGTGTATTTTTGCCCCTCATTAATCAAAGTCCATAGCTAAAGGCCAACAGCCAAAGTCAAAGCTCAAAGTTCAAAGTTCAAAGTTCAAAGTCAAAGTTCATAGTCATAGTTTCCATGCGATCCCCCCTCATTTTCCTCTTTTCCCTTGTCATGCTGCTGACCAGTTGTCATCAGAACCGCCTGCAGCAGCTCTCCGGCACCTGCTTCGGCACGATGTACCATATCACCTATCTGGGTGACGAGAACGAAGCGCTGCCCGCCGGTGTGGACTCCCTTTTGGCAGACCTCAACAGCACCTTCTCCATCTTCGACACCAACTCCTTGATTTCCCGTGTCAATGAGGGGAGCTGTGGCGTGGTTAATACGGATTTCGAGCATGTCTTGCGCTCAGCCATTGAGGTGGCCCGTGCCACCGGCGGGGCTTTTGACTTCACCGTGCAGCCGTTAGTGGAACTCTGGGGCTTCGGGCGCAACAAAGAACCCCAGCAGGTGGCCCCCGCGCAGCTCGACTCGGTGCGACAGTTTGTCAACTATAAGCTGGTGGCGCTGCACGACAGTGTGCTCGTCCGCGTGGATCCCCGCACACAGCTCAACTTCAACGCCATCGCCAAAGGGTATGCCGTGGACCGCATGGCGCAATTCCTGCTCCAACAAGGCTATGAGAACTTTGTTGTGGAGATTGGCGGCGAGGTGGTCTGTCGTGGCACTAAAGACGGCAAACCCGACGGCAAGCGTTGGGTGGTCGGCATCCAGGTGCCCACCGCGACTAAAGACGGCGCCGTCGAGAGCAGCGTCCGCTTCGAGCCCGGAAACCGCGCCGTGGCCACTTCCGGCAACTATCGCAACTACTTCGAGAAGGAGGGCAAACGTTACACCCACATCCTCGATCCCCGTACCGGCACACCCGAAGAGACCAATCTGCTCAGCGTCACCGTGCTGGCCCCCGACTGCATGACGGCCGATGCCTACGCGACCGCTTTTATGGTGATGGGACTCGAAGCATCAAAGGAACTGTTGTCGAACCATCCCGAACTGGACGCTTACTTCATCTATGATGAGAAGGGCCAGTATCAGACGGCCTGCACGGAGTTTTTCAGAGAGTAACAAACGAATTTGCTCACGGCTAACGCTGTCTACTAACCACAACGAAAATCTTTGATGTGTGGGCGCCGGGACCAACCATCTGTTTTCGTTCATCCACATCTGCGAAAACCGTTAGGTTTGAGCAAATCCGTTTGTTTACCAACTTTTTTTAAAAATTATGTAGTTTTGCAGCCTTGAATTATCATTAATATCATGGAAGAATTAGGAAAGAAAATCATAGAAGCCCTTTCGACGGGCAAGAGTGAAAAACTGAATTACAAGCAGATAGCGGCCAAGGTCGGCATTTTCGACAAGAAGGGCCGCGAACAGGTGAAGCAGACCATCGATCGTTTGGTGGCCGCCAAGCAGCTGCTCAAGTCGGGCCGCGGCAAGTACCGCATCAACTACAAGCAGGTCAGCGGCAAAGACTCGCATCGCAACTATGTGGTGGGTCGTATCGAGATGAAGCGCAGCGGCATGGCCTTTGTGGTGCCGCAGGATGAACCAGTCAACAAGACCGATGAATCGCTCTCCGACGACATCTTCATCGCCGATGGCAACTTGGGCACCGCCCTGCACAACGATATTGTCAAGGTGTTGGTCTTCCCGACCCGCCGGGGCAAGCGTCGTGAGGGCCAGGTGGTGGAGGTGGTGACCCACAGCAAGAAGCAGCTCGTGGGCACCATCAATATCCAGAAAGGGGTGGCCTATTTCATCCCCGACAATGCCTACTTCCGCCGCGATGTCATCATCCCCGGCCGCCTGCTCAAGAAGGCCAAGAGCGGTGACAAGGTGGTGGTGGTCATCACCGACTGGGTTCATGGCACGCGCAGTCCGCTGGGCGAGGTGATCCACGTGCTCGGCAAGCCCGGTGGCAATGAGGTGGAGATGCTCTCCATCCTCGCCGAGAACGACTTCCCGCTCAAATTCCCGAAGGCCGTGGAGGAGGCTGCAGAGGCTATCCCCAAGGAGATCGCCGCCGACGAACTGAAAGGCCGCCGCGACTTCCGCTCCGTGACGACCTTCACCATCGACCCCGAAGATGCAAAGGACTTCGACGATGCCCTCTCTTTTGAGGATCTCGGCAACGGTCTCTTCCGCGTGGGCATCCATATCGCCGACGTGTCGCACTATGTGAAGCCTGGCAGTGTCATCGATGCGGAAGCATACGAGCGCGGCACCTCCGTTTACCTCGTGGACCGTACCATCCCCATGCTGCCGGAGGCGCTTTCCAACAACCTCTGCTCGCTGCGCCCCCATGAGGACAAGCTTTGCTACAGCGCCGTCTTCGACATTGACGAGAATGCCAAGGTGCACAAGGAGTGGTTCGGCCACACCGTCATTAACTCCGACCGCCGCTTCAACTACGAGGAGGCGCAGGAGATCATCGAGACCGGCAAGGGCGACCTTGCGGAGGTGATCCTGCAACTCCATAAAATCGCCCAGGTGCTCCGCAAGAAGCGCTTCGACAACAACGCCATCAACTTCGAGACCGAGGAGGTGAAGTTCAAACTCGACGAGAACGCCCATCCCGTCGGCGTCTATCTCAAAGTGCAGAAGGAGGCCAACTGGCTCATCGAGGAGTTCATGCTGCTTGCCAACCGCCGCGTGGCCGAGAAGGTGGGCAAGAAACGAACCAACCCCGGCAAACCCAATGTGTTCGTCTATCGTGTGCACGACAAACCGCTGGACGAGAAGCTCAACACCTTCAAGAACTTCGTCAAGAAACTAGGCTTCGACTTGCGCACCTCTTCCGTGAAGACGCTCAACGCCTCCCTGAACAGCATGCTCGCCTCCGAGAAGGGCAAGCCCGACTACAATATGCTCAGCAAACTCTCCATCCGCATCATGGCGCGGGCGGAGTATTCCACCGACAACATCGGCCACTACGGACTGGCCTTCCCATACTATACCCACTTCACCTCGCCCATCCGCCGCTATCCGGACCTCATGGTGCACCGTCTCCTCGACCGCTATCTGGCCAACCAAGACCCCGTGGACCACGACGAGTACACCGAGTATTGCAAGCACTGTTCCCAGATGGAGCAGCAGGCCACGCAGGCGGAGCGCGACTCCGTGAAGTACAAGCAGGCCGAGTACCTGATGGACAAGGTAGGGGAGGTGTTCGATGCCACCATCTCCGGCATCTCCAAGTGGGGCGTCTATGCCGAACTGTCAGAATCCCACTGCGAAGGCATGATTCCGATGCGCTCCTTTGACGACGACTTCTACTACATCGATGAAGAGAACTACACGCTCGTGGGTCTGCACAAGGGCCGCTCGCTCCGGTTCGGGGATCCCGTCAAGGTGAAGGTCGTCTCCGTCGATCTGATCAAGAAACAGATGAACTTCGACATTATGTTATAAGCTATTGGCTGTTGGCCATTGGCCTTTAGCTAATGGCCAATGGCTAAAGACCAACATCTATCTTCCAATCATCTTGGAATATGTGGCCAGCTTCTGTTTCAGCGCCTTGATCTGGTTCGGGTCGGCGGTGGGGTCGTCTTCTAACAGATCGATGTAGGAGCTGATGCTGACGACAGCCCATTTGGCGACACTCGACGGATCTATAGCGTTGTCGGCACACTTGATGGCGTTTCCGTATAATTCTTTGGCTTTGTCCACATCATCTTCTTCATCGTAGATGGCGCCGCGGAGCCAGTAGTTGCGCACAAGGTCCTCTTCCACAGCACTGCGGTACTCGCCGTTGTAGAAATCTAAGAGAATGGCATCAGACTTGTCCAGAATCTCCAGTCCCATATACGGCATCTCAGCCTCCGCACACACCAGCGCATTGCGGTAATACTGGTACGAGAGCTTGTATGCCAAATTCAGATTCTTCTCGTCCAGGGCACAGTATTTCTTCATCCAAGAGGTTAAGGAATCCCGTGTCTCGATAGATTTGAGGTACCATTGCTTGGCATCGGCAGTGTCCACTTCCGCCATGGCCTCGTAGCAGGCAGACAAGGGGATGTCAATGTCAATCATATTCTTTTCCCACTCTGTGCGGGCGGTGTCTCTGTAGATGATGTCATTCATCTCAACACAACGTTCGTAGTATTCAATGGCTTTCTCTGCAGAGTCTAATTGACGATAGTCTTCTGCCATGGCGAAACAGCCCTGCATGTAGGGGAGCTCCATGTTCTCCCGGTAATTTGCCAGGACGAGCAACTCTTGCAAATACTCTTCGCGGTAAGGGATGGTGATCTGCGGGAGGGTATATAGCTTGGTCAGTTTGCGCAGACTCTCCACATAATTGGAACGATGCTTGAGGCTCGCATCTGCAAACTGCTTGTAATAAGCTGCCTTCTCTTTCTCTACCCGAATAAGTCCCGTGACATTCTCTTGCTCCGAATAGTACTCCTCCATGATGTCGAGGACACTCTCGTAACGCTCGGAGGGAGTTTCCAAAGGATAGGTGGCGTAGTAACCTTCCGACTGCCCTATCAGTTGATAGGCTTTCTTGATGTCACCGGCTTTGTAGGTGTTGATGCCTTTGTTGAAGTACATCTCGCCCAAACCTCTGAAGGCGGTGCTGTCGCCAGCGGCAATGGCTTTTTTCAACCATTTCTCCGCAGTTTTGTGACATTTGTTGGCAGCCGAAGCGTCTTCCAAGATGCCATAGACATCCCCTTCATACCAATAAGCCTGTCCTTTCATGTTCAGATATTTCGGCATGATATCAGCCGGAATGTTCGGCTCTTCAGCCAGAATCTTGCGGTAGGAGGCGATGGCATTGTCATACTGCTTGGAATAAAGATAGGCGTCTCCCATCTGAAGAAGATTTCCGAGATAGGTGATCCAGTTGTGATGATCGTCCGCGATGGCCTGCTTGAAATAGTCGTTGGCACGCTGGTATTGCGAGATGCCTTTTTCGTAAAGTTCATAGCTATAAAGCTTCTCGGCGACGTTGTTGTAATACAGGGCCTTCTTTGTTGCTAAAGACTTTCCTTCCTTTGTGGCCTGCAACTTCAGCAACTCTTCGTTGAAGTCGGTCAGCTCATTGACTGCCAGATACTTGTCTTCGGCTGCCATATAAGCCTCAATGATGTTGTTGAAGCTGAGGTAGTTGTCAACGAAAGCCATCGGGAAAAGATTCTGCAAGAGATCAAAGGAAGCTCGGTAATCTTTCAAATTGTTTTTGACAGTGGCTTCATCTTGGTCATTCAAAATGCTTTGCCAATATAGGTCGGAGGTGGCCTGCATGTTTCCGATGGAGGTGTATTCCCGATACTTCGGCAGTAGTATCTGCTGAATCTCGTTCAACTTCTGCGTCACGGTCGAATAAGACTCGTTCTCGTCATCAAGTTCTTTTATCAACGCATAACAATCGTAGGCTTTCACGCCGTAGAGCACTTGTGCCATGGGGTTGTCTGGGTTGTTGCGATACAGATGCTCGGCAATGTTCATGATCTTGGAGGCGATTTCTATGATTCTGGCGTTATTGCAGCTGTGATACTGATTACGCATGGCACCGATGGGGCGGCTTAGACTCCAAAGTGCGATGAGATCATTCTTGAAAGCCCCCTGACGATAAAGTTCTGCGTAGCGATTTTGATAGGCAAATACGCTGTCCAGGTCAGCCATCATCTTCACGGTGTCCCCAAGTCTGTAGTCGGTATAGTACAAGACCTCGTATGCGTTGCTGATAGATTTATATTGGCCGGCTTCAGGATGTTTCTGTAGAACTTGCTTCTCAACTTCAATACGTCTTGCTGCGGCAGCGCGGTATTTGTTGTAGTCCTTCCCTTCATATTGGAAAGGATTGTCCTCAAATAAGATGTTGAAATTCTCCAGTAAGTTTTTATCTTTCTCTTTTTCAACGATTTCTTTGTATTCGTCATAACGGTTCTCGGCAGACAGGCGGTAGAGGTGGAGGCAGGTGGCATCTTCGGCGAAGTGCTGTTCGTATAGGATCTTGGAGTAAGGACTGTCGGCGGAGGTGTCTTTGGTGCAAGCGTACAACGTCTTGAGATCAAGATAACGGGCGATGTTGGTCAGGTTTTCCAGACTGACATCATCGGCTTTGATCTTTTCCCGGGCCATACTGACAGCCGTGTTGATGTCGCAGTCGCGTAGCGCCTGGCGGATATCAGCGGGCAGTTGGCGGTCGTTGTAGAGCATGTTGACAATGTCGAAAGCGTCGCTGAGGTCTGCATCGGCGTTCCCGTTCATGAGGCCGGCCGCATCGTCAAAGAGAGACTGGGCGAAGTATTTCAACCCTTTAGCGTCGTCCTTGTTCTCGGCATAAACCTTTCGGATTTTTTTTTGCAACGTGTCTATATCCTGAGTGTAGAGCTTCATGAAGATATCGGTCATCTCCTGGCGGAAAAGCTCTTCCGGAATCTGGTAGGAAAAGAGGGTGTCGCTGCTTTGAAGGGTGCGGTGCCGGTAGGAAGCGAAGTTGGAGAGCTCCACATACCCCTCTTTATACCATTTGTCTTGGGCAATATAGGCGCCTTTGCGATCGGCGGGAAGCGTGATCACGGCCACACCCTTGGCGTTGGTTTGCAAGGTCTGCCCGTAGATGGTCATCGTGGCATCGGACAAAGGCTTGCCTGTGGTGATGTCCACCACCTTGAAGATCTGCTTGACCTGCGCATCCATGGAGAAAGCACATGTCAGCAAAATGACACATAGCAATATGTTTCTTAAAGTTTTCATTTTGAAGTATTTTATGTTTGTGAATACTATTGTAGGTAGAAAATAACTGTTGCAAAAATATAAAAAATAAGTTTCATTTTGGTAAATGACAAAAATTTGAAATTTTAATCTAACGTGTTTATATTTAGTGAGATATCAATAAATGTTATTGCTAAAACAGTAAATATCTCTCATTAAAGGCACGTGGTAGCAACGGAAGTTGTTGACAAAATGCAGGACTTGGGCGTTCCAAGGCTGCTGTACGGCATCGGTGGAGCTCCGCAAGATGCCATCTGATATCGACACAGAGCCATCAGGTATATAGTCGCATAAAAAAAAGACGGCCACAACTGATTTTGGCCGTCTTTTGGATGTTATGTGGTCCCACTAGGGCTCGAACCTAGGACCCTCTGATTATGAGTCAGATGCTCTAACCAACTGAGCTATGGGACCTGCCTATGATATAGGTCTTTCAATGAGGGCGCAAAAATACACTTTTTTTCTAACTATTTTTGCATTAATTTTTCTTTTTGCGCGGAGCTTTTAAAGGCTCGTTGCCAAAGGAGTAGGTCACACCTACCAAAGCATTGACACCGAAGTTGTTGAAAGCATAGTAGTTGGTGGCGTATTGGCAGCCGATGTTGTTCACATTGGCAAAGGCGGTGAATTGCGGGGTGATGATCCACTCGAAACCAAGTCCGAAATTCAATATGGGTTTGACCAATCGCTCTCCATTTTCATTTTTGTGAAGGTCGTTGGCCGCCTCGTATGAGGAGATGTAGATGTTGCCGTTTTCATCGTAGGAGGTCTTGGGAACCAATGCCCATCGTCCGAAGCCGACTTTCGCATTCAAATCGAAAATGAACTTCTCCTTGAGGATGTATCGGCCGTCAAAGCCAATCTCCCAAGAGGGCTTGTACCAAGGATGCTCCAGATAATCAGATTTGAAATAATATCCCCAATAGTTGGCATTCAAGTTCAGGTATAGATGATTGATGGCTTCCCAACTGATGTTGGCGCTGACATTAAGCACGTTGGCTTTGTCCAGATAGACCACGTCGTACTGGTTTTTCAACAGACAGGTGGTGTCCAATACATAGAACGGCATGTCTTGCACGAAAGAGTATCTGGCCGCGATGTGGTAGTTCAGTCTCTTGACCAAATTGCCCTTGACGCCGCCGAAGACGCTCACTTGGGTGCGGGAGAATCTCAAACTGTCTAATTGCGGTTTGACATACGGGTTCTCATATAGCATCTCGCGCAAGGAGTTGTATTTGGACTGACCATCCACACCTACGTAGAGGCTCAGGATGTTTCTGACCAGTCCCATTTGCAATTCTGCAATAGGATACACGGGGAATCTGTTGTTGTCGTTTGCCATCAGGATGGGCACGCCGACACCGACTTTGAGGTGGTATTCTTTGATGGCGAAGCTCATGGTGGGGCGCAACTCGATTTTGAAGCTGTTGTCGATGTTCTTGGCAGGAACATTGTGCTCTACACCGACCATGATGCTGTCATTCCAGCTGTTGAGATAGTAATCCACATCAAAATCCAATTGATAATGCTGATAGCCGGAAATCTTGATGAACCGGGAATCGTATGCAAATACGGAACGCAGTCCAATCTGGTGTTCCATGTCTTTCCAGTAGGTATGCAGGAAATCATAATGGAGGCAGATATCCTCCTTGAAGCGCTTGTCTTCGGTGGTGTAGTTGGAACGGAACCCGATTTCCGCTTTGGCGTGATGGAAGCTGTTGCGGATACTGTCGCGGTAGTCCTTGGCATAGTACATCTCCGGGATTCCCCACTCGCGACTATAGCCGTAAAGGTTGGCAAGTTCGTGGTTGTAACCTACGGATGAATACAGGGTGTAGTTCTTGAAGAAGCGGTTCAGGAATAGATGCAGGCGTGTGTCGCTGGTGGGCGCGTAGGCGAACTGCTTCTGGATCTTCCCGATGGGCTCGGCCCAGGAAGAGAAATGGTGGAAGTTGAGACCGTAGGAATATTTGGCGTTGCGGGTGTTGTGCACCGACAGTTCTGCCAGCGGCGTGATGGGGTATCCGAACCCTAGCTTCAGATAGTTGCGGTAGAAACGCTCTGGCACCTCAGGGTTGAACTTGCTGTACGACAGCTTGGCTGTGGTGAAGTTCAGCTCCGGTTTCTGAGGACTGATCTCATAGGTATAGGAGACCGTGTTCCGCAGGGTGTCCGAGATGACGGCATCGTGGTTGATCTTGTTGCTCTTGGCCAGCTTGGGCACATAGTTGACGAGCAGTTTTGCGGAGTCAACGACCTGGGCTGAGAGGGATGTCACGGCGAGTGCGATGACTGCCATGACCATAATGCTTTTTATCGTGATGTTTTTCATAATCTTGCTGTTGAATGGTTAGTGGTTGGATGGATTTGCGGCCTCGATGGCGTCAACTTCGGCGATGCGCTCCCTGGCGAGTTTCACCAGCTCTTCGCCCTCGTAGTTGTCTACGATGCTCTGATAGGTGTGCCGTGCTTGGAAGGTGTTGCCCTTTGCGAGGTAGAGGTCTCCGTATAAGATGAATGTTTTAGCGTACCAGTATTCGGATGAGTAGTCTTTGCTCAAGATGTCCTGAATCTGTTTCTCGCAGGCGTTCAGGTCTTTGTCATTGTTGAGGGCTATCTCGGCAAGATGGTAAGCGGCTTCGGCGCAAAGGTCGTTGCTGCCTCGTTTTTCCAGTTGGCTGTAGTAAGACTTTGCCTTGGCATAGTCTTGCTGGTTCATGGCGGAGTTGCCGGCGATGAGCAAAGCCTCATTCAGCAGGTCGGTGGCGTTGGATTGGATGATATATTCCGAAGCTTTTAGCGCTTTAGGATAGTCGTTTTGGAAGTAGGCGCTCCTCATGGCACCGTTGTTGGCATAGATGAGCTCGTCCTCGTCGGAAGTGCTCTCCGACAGTTTGTTGAAGTAGGTCAGCGCTTTGCCGTATTGCTTGTCGTTGTACAGGATGGACGCAGCCTTGTGTAATGCTGTGACATTGTACTCGGTTTTGTATTTCTTGATGATCTGCTCGTAGTCGGCCAATGCGTCGGAGTATGATTTCTGGCCGTACTCGCATTCTGCCTTGAAGAAGAGAGCCTTGGCGGCAAATGTGCCGCTCGGGAACTGGCGCAGGTAGTCGGTGCACGCCTTGATGGACGCTTCGCAGTCGCCACGCTGGTACTTGGCCTCCGCAGCCTTGAAGGCGATGGAGTCCTGACGGTCGGCGGAGATGTTCATGTTCTTGCTGCGCACATAGTCGAAGAACTCGCTGGTGTTGCCCTCCTCCGTATAGATGTTCTCAAGGTTGGTCATGGCGTCTTTCGCTTCGTGAGAACCGGGATAGGTCTCCACCACATATTTGTAGGTTGAAATGGCCAAGTCTGTGTTTCCATTGTTGAGATAGGCCTGTGCCAAACGCGTGTGTGCCTGACGGATGTGCGTGCTCTTCGGATGTTGTTTGATGAAATCCTTGTAGGCAGCGATGGCATGCGGATAATCGTTTTGGGTGTGATAGGTCACAGCCAGGTCATAGTCGGCGTCATCGCGGTAAGTGCTGCTCGGATTGTTGGCCAGGAGTCGCTCCAGGGCGGCCAACTTCTTGGTGTTGTTTTTCTGATAGCCATAGCATTTGGATTGTTGATAGATGGCGTAATCGCAGTTGAATTCGCGCATGTTCTCACAATCTTCGTAATACTTGATGGCATTCTTGAGATCCTGCTGCATGAAGTAGCAGTCGCCAAGACGTGCCAAAGCGTCGGCTTTGACTTTGGAGTCGTTCTCGGTGGATTTCTGAATGTAGGACTTGAATGCGTTGGCGGCATCTTTGTAACGTTTGATCTTCAGGGCAGCATATCCTAAAGAATAGAAGGAGCTTGCATAGTTCTCGTTGTAGGTGGCACCCTCGCGTTTCTGATAGGACTGCAGCGTGTAATAAGCATCCTGATACTGCTCGTTACGATATTGTGCTTCGCCTTTCCAGTAGGTGGCATTCATGGTGAACAAGGGGTCTCTGGGTGCGCTGAGCGATTTGTCCATCATCTTGATGGCCTCCTTGTTGTTCCCATTGTTCAGTAGCTCCAATCCGCGGAAATAGGTGCAGCGCTGATATGCCTGCAGTATCGATGGCGACTTGCTGCTCAACTTCTCGATGGAGGTGATGGCCGCCTGATAGTTCTTGGTGGACATGTACAGCTTGGACAGGTAGGATGAAGCCTCCTCACTGCGTGCTGAGTGTGGATATGTGTTGATGTACTCTTGCAATGCATCTATACCGTTGTTGAAAGGACTTGTGGAGGTCTGGCATTGCAGCTTGGCATGGTTGAACAGCGCGTCCTCTTTGATGTCCGCATTGAAGTCGTATTTGGCTGCCTCCTTGAAGCTTTGGATGGCTAAAGCATATTGGCCGGCGCGACGGTAGCAGTCACCAATGAGGTAGTAGGCGTTCTGCGTCATGGCATCCGGGTTTTTGGCGTCAATGGCCTTGGAGAAATGGTTGACAGCCTTGTCGTATTTCGCCTCACGGTAATAGGAGAATCCGGCGGCGAAGTTGTCCTCGCGAGTCAGTGTGATCTTGTCGGCATCAACCAACTGGTCAAACTCGCCAGAGGCTTTTTCGTAGTCGTTGAGTGTGTAATGGGATACGGCCACGCAGCGTAACGTGTGCAGCTGGGTGGTGTCTCTCTTGTCGGTGACGGCAGGGGCCACATGAAGCACTTTTTCATATTCTCCCTGCTTGAAGTAGATCTGAGTCAGGTAGTTGGAGGCGTCTTTCCGATACTCGGGATCCTCTCGCAACTCCTGGAAGTCTTCCATGGCAGCTTCGTATTGACCGTTCTGATATGCCAAAACGGCCGAGTAATAGATGGTTTTCTTCTTGTAAGGACCAGCCTGCTCACGGGCTTTCTTGAAGTAGGATTTGGCCAGTTCGTCTTCGTTGATCATCAGATAGGAGTAGCCTAATTTGAAGTTGTATTCCGCACTGTTCTCCGGCTTGACCTCGTTCTCCATCAAACCTTCAAATTGCGTGATGACCTTCTTCCATTGCTTGCGGCTGAAATAGTATTTTCCCAAGTAGAAATGGGCTTCCGGCACGTAGGAATGTACGGGATACTGGTCGATGAAGGACTGGAGATAGTAGCCGGCGTCTTGATTGTCCAGCTTGGCGGCGCACACTCCCATGTAGAAGTAGGAGTTTGTCCTCAAATCCTGCTGCTTGTCCTCCGTGTTTTCGTACACATACTTGAAATACTGTTGGGCGGATCCGTACTTCTCTTTGTTGAACAGATCCATGGCCGTCTTGAATTCGTATTGCGGAGATTTGTAGTTTTCTGTCCGCTGTGCATGACCCGCAGGCAGACAGCATAGCCAAACCATCACGGCCAAAAGGTTGAATTTCAAAAACTTCATATTTTCTCTAAATTTCAAAAGTCAAAAATAAAAACGTACAAAAATAGAAAATTAGTGTATGTCTTTTTTTCACTTTGATTTTAGTTGTAAACACGGATTTTTTGATAACATCGGGCGCCAACAGCTAATAGCCAATAGCTAATAGCTAACAGCCAATAGCTGACAGCCAACCCCCATTTTTTTACGCTTCGTGGTTTAATGTATAGATATATTTTATATTTTTGCGGTCGCATAAAAAACAACGACACTAATGGCAACATCAACGATTCTGTATGCAGCATTGACCATCGGATTGACCGGTCTGATAGCTGCGGTGATTTTGTATTTCGTATCCAAGTTTTTCAAGGTAGAGGAGGATCCTCGCATTGACGAGGTGCAAGCTTGTTTGCCCGGCGCCAACTGTGGCGGTTGCGGTTTTGCTGGCTGCCGTGCCATGGCGGAGGCCATGGTGAATTCCCTCGACCTGAGCATCGCCTATTGTCCCGGCGGTGACTATGACAAGATTGGAGAAATTCTGGGCATCAAGGCTGAGGCCCGCGACCCGCAGGTCTGTGTGGTCCGTTGCAACGGCACCTGTGAGAATGCCCCTTCCAAGGTCTTCTACGACTCTGCCTTGACGTGCACTTTCGCCAACAGTCTCTTCGCTGGCGAGAGTTCCTGTCCGTTTGGCTGTCTGGGTTGTGGCGACTGCGTGAAGGCTTGTGCTTTCGATGCTATCCACATCAACCCGGAGACCCATCTGCCGGAGGTGAACGAGAACCTCTGCGTAGGTTGTAAGGCCTGCGCCAAGGCCTGTCCGCGCGGTGTGCTCGAGATTCGCGACAAGGGCCGTAACAACCGTCGCGTCTTCGTGGCTTGCAATAACAAGGAGAAGGGAGCGGTGGCCCGCAAGAACTGCACGGCCGCCTGCATCGGCTGTGGCAAGTGCGCCAAGGTGTGCCCCTTCGAGGCTATCACGGTGACCGACAACCTCGCCTATATCGACTATACCAAGTGCAAGGCCTGCCGCAAGTGCGTGGCCGAGTGCCCCACCGGCGCTATCCATGCCGTCAACTTCCCAGTGAAAAAGGAACCCGTGGCAGTGGCTGAACCCGAAACCACAGCAGAAGCGTAATAAACCATTATCATCTTAACTTTCGGCGATTATGAGTACAGAAAATATAACCCAACAGATTTCTGAAGATATTAAAAATAGCGTTAGAGCCATCCGCAGACTGAAACGCAAAACGTTCCCCATGGGCGGTGTGCACCCCGCTGCACACAAGATTGCCCACTCCGCTCCCGTGGAGACCTTCCCATTGCCGGATGAGGCTGTGGTGTTCATGACCCAGCACCTCGGCGCCCCCGCCAACCCTGTGGTCCAAAAGGGCGACAAGGTGAAGGTGGGCCAGCTCATCGGCGAAGCCTCCTCTTTCGTGAGCGCCAACATCCATTCTCCGATCTCTGGTACTGTGACGAAGGTCGATATGATCGCCGACATCACCGGCTATAAGAAACCCGCCGTGGTGATCCAACGCGAAGGGGATGACTGGGACGAGTCTATCGATACCTCCCTCGACATTATCCGCGACCTCAAACTGCAGACCAAGGACGAGATCATCGCCCGTATGAAAGACAGAGGTCTGGTGGGTCTCGGCGGCGCCTGCTTCCCGATGCATATCAAGTATATGCTCAAACCAGAACAGAAATGTGAGTACCTCATCGTCAATGCGGTGGAGTGCGAGCCTTATATCTCCACCGACAACCGCGTGATCCTGGAACGCACGGAGCAGTGCCTTATCGGCATCGAATTGGCCCTGATCGCTTCCGGTGCTCCGAAGGCCATCATCGGCATCGAGGAGAACAAACCCCGCGCCATCAAGAAGCTGATGGATGCTGTGAAGAACTACACCAATATCGAGGTGCAACCGCTGAAGCTCAAATACCCGCAAGGCGCTGAGAAACAGCTCATCAAGGCCATCACCGGCCGCAGCGTGCCCAACGGCGCTCTGCCTATCTCCGTGGGCTGCATCGTGAATAACATCACCTCCATGTACGCCCTCTATCTGGCCGTACAGAAAAATAAACCCATCGTTCAAGCCTATACCACAGTGTCAGGTCTCTCCATTCCGGAAGACAAGTGCAAAAACTACCGTCTCCGTATCGGCACCCCGATTATGGATGTGATCAACAGTGTGGGCATTCCCGAAGACACCGGCAAGATCATCGCCGGCGGCCCGATGATGGGCAAGGCCATCGCCAACCTCAACTCTTATGTGGTCAAAGGTATGTCCAGCCTGCTCTTCATCACTGACAAGGAGAGCAAACGCGGTCCTGTGTCACCGTGCCTCCGTTGTGGCAAGTGCGTGCGCGGTTGCCCGATGGGTCTGGAACCCTATCTGCTCTGCATTCTCTCTGAACAGCAGAAGTACGATAAGTGCGAAACACTGGGTATCATGAACTGCATCGAGTGCGGCTCTTGCTCCTATACCTGTCCTTCCAACCGTCCGTTGCTGGACTTTATCCGCGTTGGCAAGAACAAGACCGGTGCTCTCATCCGCGCCCGCAACGCGAAATAGCCATTAGCCATTAGCTATTAGCCATTAGCTATTAGCCGTTAGCCGTTAGCTGTTAGCCATTCCTTTTAGCCAATAGCCAACAGCTAATAGCCAAAAGCCGAATCACTTCACTTCTTTCAGTGCTTCTTCCGCACGCTTGATCAAGGGTTGTGCGGAGAGGTCTGTGTTTAATGCCTTGCGCATCCAGACGTTGGGCGTGAGGCGGCCGAGTCTGTATATCTTGGGGACTTCTGTGCCGAGGCTCTTGCCTTTGAGGTACTCTTCCAGCTGGTAGTCGATGATGTGGCCGATAGGGTAGGCGGGCAGGTAGAGCGGATCGATGATAGCGTGCGAATAGATGGCCAGGATGGGCTCGTCCTTGACCTTGAAGACAGGGGCGTAGTAGGTGTTCCATACCTCCTTGGCGATTCTGATGACGGCCTCCTGCAATTGTGTGGCATCAGCCGACGGGTTGGCGTAGAGCCACTGCCACACCTTCATGTCCACCAGCGACACGCCCATGATCTCGTAACAGTTCCAGAAGAGGTCGAGAGCCTTGAGGGCATCGGCCTGTGCATTGTCGCTGCGGATGCCTAACAGTTCCAGGTCTTTGTCTTGGAAGACGAATGCCAGTGCCTCCGTGAAGGCGGTGTTGGGCACGCCGGCAAGGAAGTAGTTGTGTACATCGTAGAGCGAGATGGTCTGTTCCACATTGTGGCCGAACTCATGTACGCCGATGTTGTAGCCTTTATAGTCCATGCCGTTTTCGCCGATGCGGGTGCGCAACATGGCGTTGTCCCCATGCATCTTGGATTCAATGGCATGGCCGGCGCCCACGGAGGGGTCAACCGTGACGTGCCGGCAGATGAACTCGGCTTTCTCTTTGTCAAAGCCTAACTTTTGCAGGATGAAGGGCAAGTCCTCAGCAAAAGCCTCTTTGGTCGGGTATTTCTTCTGCACCATCTCATCTAACTGGGCGGCATCCACGCCGCTCCGGCTCTTGAAGCCGTCATACCAGATGTCGAAGGCCTGCAGCTTGCGCCCGAGTCGTTTGGAGATGCACTGGGCCACCTGCTTGACAACGGGACTGCTGAGCAAAGACTCGAAGAGGGCTTCCGTCTCCTTGACGGAGATTTCATACTCACCCTCGAATTTGCGGTCGAGGAGATTGGAGAACCCTTGATAGTAAGGGTCCAAGGCCTGCTCTGCATGGAAGAAGTCCAGGAGCATCTGATAGCGAGTATTCTTCTCTGATTTGATAGGATGCAGCTCGATGCCGTTCATCATCACCTGGTTGGTGGAGGGGTACCATTGGTAGTCCACATCGTTTTTGACGACCACCTGGGGCACTTGGCATTGGATGATGCGCTTCATCACATCGTAGATGACCTGCTGCTTGGCGGTGCCGTTGACAGGATCCGCATAGGCGGCCTTCAGCTCGTCGCGCAGTCCCCAATGGGTGATGAGAGGCGTGGAGGTGGTCCAGTGGAACTGGTTGGTGAAGCTGCCCACCTGCACGAGATCTATGTTGTAGTTGTCGATGAAAGAGTTGGCAGCCGCGGTCACCGTAGCCAGCCTCTGTGCCTTGTCGGCAGGAACACGCGAGGTGAAGATATCGCCCAGTCTCACAAATCCCCACTCCAGCTCGGACCATTGCATGCCACTGCGCTGCTTCTCGGCGAGTGTGAAATGCGGGAAGTTGAGGATGACGATGAAGGCCAGCTTGTTGGCAAACATGTCCTCTTCAAAATGAGCCATCCCGTCGTAAGCGCTGAACAACTCGTCCACCATGGTTGACTTATATCCGGTCACCTGCTCGGGCCGCTGCAAGTCGATGGCTACACGATGATTGTGCCCAAATATGATTTCGAAGTCGGTACAAAGACGATCAAAAAGCGCCACCTTTGTCTCCATGTCAGGACAATAATGGCTGATGCAGAACTGCTCGAACGCTTTCTGGTCTCCGTCACTGGCAGTCCAAAATGAAGCCGCTTGCCGCACGCCCCGCTCGATGAGAGAAGGTGAGATGGATGATTGATTCTTCAACGTATATATAATATTGTCTTGAGAGCTCTTGGAGATGAAGTCTCCGGCAAAAAGATCTTGAAAAGTTAGCATGGCGATGAGAACCAGTAGGGTGATAGTAGTGTTTTTCATATCTTGGTTATTGTTTTATGAATTTACGTTGATGAATGGCCTGTTGGGTACGCACAGAAATGGTGTACATGCCAGCTTGCAGATGATTTAAAGAGATCGTCATCTCCGAATCCTCACCTGTCAGGTTGGCGACTGCTCTTCCTTGTATGTCATAGATGATAACCTCTTGAATAGGTTCTTTGCAGAATATGGAGATGGCGGTAGTGGCTGGGTTGGGCCATAGCTGCATGGCCGTCTCTTTGAATTCGTCGATGCCGACAGTCCCACCTGTGTATTCCACAGAGTAGCCACCCGCAGTGTTTTGCTCGTCTGTCTCAAAGAGCAGGTTGACACGGCGGTTTTCGATGGTGATGGTGGTGTCGGCAACCGTTCCCGTAAGTGAAGCGACAAGGTTGTCGTCGTTGTATGAGGTTTTAAAGATATGCAGGAAGTCGTGGCCCTCTTCCAAGTCGAGGTCGGTGATGTGGAGAATGACGGCGGAATAGGAGTTGTTGAGTAAGATACGCTGCTTGCAGGTGGTCAGGTTGTGATAGGAGTCGGCTCCACTGCCGTCAGTCAGCACTCCCGTTGGAGATGTTATGGTCTGGACTCCAGAGCAGTACGCATTGACATTGCTGTTGTAGTTGACATGGATGCCGTGGTGTCCGTCGTTCTGGTGTGTCACAAGGTGGCAGACGATCTCCGTGCAGTCCCACGTCACATCCACCTTGGCCGAGTCGCCTGTCAACGCCAAAGCCGTGATGGCGGGGTTGTCGGTGCTGATGTAGAGGGTGTCGCCGCTGGCCAGGTCGTAGCGGGCGTGCAACGAGATGGAAACGAAGTCAGTCTCGGAGGGACGGATGGTCCAGGTGTAGTCCATATTGTTGGCGTAGGGGCTCTCGGGGCGACTGCCGTCGGTGAAGGAGCCGGCCGTGGTGGTCAGCAGTCTGCTGCCCGTCAGTGGCGCTGCGGCAGGGTAGGGGTAGAGCGTGGTGTCGGGGTAGCAGTTG
This sequence comes from Bacteroidales bacterium, assembly GCA_017650305.1. Taxonomy (GTDB): domain Bacteria; phylum Bacteroidota; class Bacteroidia; order Bacteroidales; family WCHB1-69; genus F23-D06. Next base: position 154,983 of record JAGCFD010000060.1, read on the forward strand.
ACAATCAGCTCTTGGGCCAGGTTGAAGTTGCTGCTGCCGGGGTGCAGGTTGTCGGTGTAGAAGTAGCCGTCAGCGGAGCCGTCCCAGCCGAAGTTGAAGTGGAAGTAGTAGCAGCTGTCCTGGATTTGGTAGCCATCGCAGATGAAGGCATGGCCGCTGATCCACTCATGGTCGGCCCAGCCGGCGTAGTACATGGGGATGTTGCGGTCCAGATGCGCCACGATGACGCTGTCCCAGTTCACATCCGTGGAGTCGCAGAACAGATAGGCGGTGGCGGGGTCGTATTTGAAGTAGGTGCGCAGCACATAGGCGGCGCTGTGGTTGTTCATGCCGGAGCCGTCCACGCCATAGTGCATGTCCACGCCCACGCCCAGGTGGCGGATGAGCTTGGAGATCTCCGTGTTGATGCTGGTGGGGTCGTCGCACATGGCCTCGTAGTTGTAGGTGGCACTGCTGTAGTCGGCCGACTGCACCCCATAGTGCTCGTCGGTGTAGGAGTAGCTGCCCACGCCGCTCTCCGGGAAGCGGAAGTAGTAGAGCAGCTGCGCCATGGCAGTGGCCACGCAGCCCGTGACACAGCGGTTGTTCTCCCCGGCATAGTCGTACGGACAGTAGTAGTTGTAGAAGGTCCCTTGCCCCCAGTGCGACATCATCATCGGCTTCACTGCTGCATTGTCACGCACGCCGCGGGAGAGCCATTGCGCCCATGCTGGGTGCGCCTGGCCACTTCTGGCAGCACTCTTCCGCAGGGCCTCGACCTGTGCCGCATAGCTGTCAAGCCACATCTGTGCCGGCGCCGCAAGGTCGCCGCGGTTGTAGAGCTGGTGGTCGCTGTACGCCAAGACGGGTACCGTACGCTCGTCCCCGGAAATGACGACAAACGACCGCTCTGAATTGAAGATGTAGAGCAGGGTGTCTCCATTGGCTGCCTGTATGTCGGCGCAGCGGACGGTGCTCTCCTGCCGCGACTGGAAATGACGGTCGGCCATCTGCCGCGCCCGGGTGAGGCTGACCTGCTGTGCATTCGTCTGGCGCAATGGCCACATCAAACATAAGAGAAGGCTTAAAGCCCATATTGGCTGTCGTGAAATCTGTTTCATCGTGGGATGTCTTTTGTCAATAAGATACATTAAATATATGAAGCCGCAAAGATAGCAAATCATATCCAAAAAAGAAACCGGAAAAATGTTGGACAAGTATGATTTTTTACAAATAAAATGAAGTGAGACCATTTTTTGTAGGTAATTATATACATGATGGCACAAATATGATTGTGAAAACAGAACCTCTTTGTTTGAGAGTGTTATGCAAAGAGTGGATATTGTGCTTTGCGATAAGTATCAATATATTAGGTAATTATAACATTTAACTTTTCTCTTGATAGAAAAGTTACAAAAGATCAAGCCGACATGAATGCCGCCCGCTCTGTCCGCCCTCTGACAGCGGCGGCAAACGTGAACAAAAATGCCGGCCA
>JAGCFD010000006.1 GCA_017650305.1 Bacteroidales bacterium
AAGAGATAAGAGATAATAGTTAATAGTGAATAGTTAATGATTCAGGGCTAACAGCTAACGGCCACTGGCTAACAGCTAACAGCTAATGGCCAAAGTTCATAGTCAATTGTTATTCCTTGACAAACCCCGTTAGGGGTTCCATATCTGTAGAACGTTTGAAATATTATGTATATGAAAAAGAGATTAATCATTGTTATTTTAATGTCCCTCGGCATTTACATGTCGTCGGCACAAATTGTGGACCCCATCACGGAGGGTATGGAGTGTACGAGTATTACCGTTGGCAAGAAGGCTTCTGCCGACGGGTCGGTGATGACCTCCCACACCGACGACAGTCATCGGTCGCGCACCAACATCATGGTGGAGCCGGCCAAGGACCATGGTCAGGGCGAGCGGCAGACCCTTTACAAGCGCGTGTGGGCGCCCAACGAGCCCGGCAAGATGGCCCGTTACGCCGACATCCCCGTGGGTGACATCCCGCAGGCGGCCCACACCTACCAGTTCCTGAACACGGCCTACCCGTGCGTCAACGAGCATCAGTTAGCCATCGGCGAATCGACCTTCGGCGGACGTGGCGAGTTGAAGTCCGACAGCGGTCTTATCGACTGCCAGCGCCTCTGCATGCTGTTGTTGCAGCGCTGCACCACCGCGCGCGAGGCCATCCGCACGGCGGGCGTCCTGCTGAAAGAGTACGGCTGGATAGACGCGGGTGAGTGCCTCACCATCGCCGACAAGAATGAGGTCTGGCATCTCGAGATCTTAGGGCCCGGCAAGGGCAAGGTGGGTGCCGTATGGGCCGCCCAGCGCGTGCCCGACGACCACGTGGCCGTCAACGCCAACGCCTCCACCATCCGCGAGATCAACCTCAAAGACAAGGACTACTTCATGGCCTCCGACAATGTCTATTCGCTGGCCAAGGAGAACGGCTGGTGGGATGGCAAGGAGACCTTCCGCTTCGCCTACGCCTACGCGCCGCAGACACGCACCATGATCGCCTGCCGCCGTAGAGAGTGGCGCGTCTTCGACCTCCTAGCCCCCTCCCTGCACCTCGACCCCAACTCGGAGAACTACCCCTTCTCCGTCAAGCCCGACTCCTTAGTGACCATCGAGAAGATGATGAGCGTCTTCAAAGACTACTACGAAGGCACACCTTACGATATGCGCAAGACCCTGACCGTAGCCGACAAGGACGGCAAGCAGGTCATCTCACCCATGGCCAACCCCTTCATGAAGAGCGACGAGCTCAAGCTCCACCGGATCAACGGTGGCTGGAACGAGTTGGGCGAGCGCAACATCGCCGTGCACTTCACCGTCTATGGCACCATCATCCAGTGCCGCGCCGACCTGCCCGATGAGGTGGGCGCCTTGTGCTGGTTCGCCCTCGACAACGTGGCCTCCTCCATCCATGTGCCCATCTATGCCAACGTCACCGACCTGCCCTCAACCTACAAGACCGACGGCCGCGAGACCGGCTTCAGCAAGGAGGCTGCCTGGTGGGCCTTCAACCGCGTGGGCACCATCGCCTGCCAACGGTGGGGCGACATGCACGTGGTCATCGACCAGACCTGGGAACCCTTGGAGAAACAGTTCATCAAAGAGCACTACGCGGTGGAGACCGAGGCGCTGCGGCTGTTAAGAAACGGACAGAGGACGGAAGCCATCCAACTGCTCACCAAGTTCACCAACGAATGCGGCAACACCGCCGTGGAGACCGCCTGGAAACTCGGCGACCACCTCTGGACCGTATTCGACGGAATGTGGTAGGGGCAGACGAGAAGCTATGGGGCAGGATGGCATAGGTCTTCGTCATCCCTTTCAGCAAAGAATATCTAATTTTAATTGCGGAATTTCTTAAAAAAATATACTTTGGCAGCACAAATAACAGTTATGAAAAAAAGAACCTACAAAACAAAACCTCAGGATAACATGGAAGTGCACGAGCCAACTGCCATGTACGGAATCTCTCATCCGGCGCCTGTTGTAGAAGACACCCTCTTGCCTGATGGGTATATGTCTCTTGAACAATTCGGAGATATTTTCCACCAGAAACTTGATGCTTGCTATGAAAACATTCAAGGTGATTGTCAGTAATGATGCGGTATCAGATATAGATGAAATTGCAGCCTATGTTGCTGGGCTTTATCGTCCCGAAAGCGGTCATCGCTATATAAATCGGATTCTCGGGCAATTAGCTTCTCTTAGCTATACTGCTAACATCTACCGGCATAGTAGTTACCTTGTCGCCAAGAATATTCATCCCAACGCCAGAACTCTTCCTATCATCAATCATCGTTGGACTGTTATTTTTCATATCGAACAATCTTATGTGATGATTGACCGGATTTTACTTTCCAAAATGATGAGGTAAAAGGAGGGTGATTGTTTCTTCATTCCCCGATTCCCTTTCAGCCCGTTAGGGCTGAAGGCATCGGTGGTAAACGGATGACACACGAACCCTCGCACGCCGTAGGTGTGCGGGCAATCTTCGTTCATCATCGTCAATTACCCATCAGCATAGAAACATCCAATGTCATCCGGCAAAACGCGAACAGCTTCTTGCCGAGATCTTTAAGGGAGGCTCCGAGATGATAGACGGTATCGTCCAGAATGATAAAACGGTCGTGGAAGCGGTTGGAGGTGAGGACCTCCACTGGCGGATATTGTCGATTGTGGCGTTCTATGTCCAGCGCCAGTGTGTCGGAGATGTGCTTGGTGACAATGCTCGCGCTGACGCCCTCGCCCCGCTTGGTGAGCATCTTCAGCACTGAATCATCCACATAGTTGTCGATGAGCATAATCCTTTCCCGAGCGGAACGAATCAGATCTGAAGCAAAGGTGTAGGCATCAAAAATTTGCCCATCATAAAAAACACCTTGCACGGGCGGAAGGGCAGTGCGTACAAAGAATCCGATTTGCTTGTCGTGTTCATCTACTCGCCGTTCTAAGCTCTCAATGCGCTGTGACACTGCATACCCACGCAGAAGGACATTTTTCAAAGTCTGTGTAGCCCAAATCCTGAATTGCGTTCCTCGCATACTTTTAACCCTATATCCAACGGAGATAATCACATCAAGATTGTACATTACAATCTCATTGTTCTGCCACTTATCTTGAATGGCTCCATGCGGAGTGGTATGTGCAAAATTTGCACATACCACAGATGCATCCAGTTCTCCTTCCTCAAATATCTTTTTAATATGTCGTCCAATAACAGTTCTGTCTCTTTGAAACAGTTCAGCCATCTGTTGCTGTGTGAGCCACACCGTATCTCCCTCCATCCTCACCTCCAATCGGATATTGTCGTCCGGCTGGTAGAGGATGATCTCGCCTTTGCCATTTTTGTCTATGTTTGTTTCCATACAATCCTTATTAAAACCGCCGCAAAGATACAATTTTTATTATAAATTGCTGATAATCAAGTGATTTTAACTATTAATTGTAAAAAAACAAAGCGGGGAGGAGTAAAGAAATTAAATGGAGGGATGGTAACGCTATCACGCCCCCTATGTTCACTCCCCAACTGCTCACTCATCACTGTTCACCGATCACTGTTCACCGATCACTGATCACTCATACAACAAATACCGCGACCGGACCACCTTAAAGCTTTCGAGGTCGGATTGCCAGGAGGCGCGGATCTGCTCTTCCGTGAGACCTTGAATAATCTGCTTGCGCAACTGGTCAGTGCCCGCCAACTTGTCGAAGAAGGCGGCATTGGTGAAGAAGGTGCTCTTGTCGGACGTGCACTTGTAAGCGTTGATCAGATACTCTAACGAGAGGCGGTTGGAAGTTTGCAGCGAGTCATGGGCGTAGGAATAGAGGAAATAACCCCGGCAGAGCTGTCCTTTGCAGAGAGGGTTCTCCGACACACCCTTGATGGGCTTCGGGGTAAAGGTATAATCCCCTTGGGTAAATGTCGGGGAGCCATAGAGCTGGAACGGATAGTCCGTGCCCCGCCCGATGCTGACATTGGTGCCCTCGAAAAAACAGAGCGAGGGATAGAGATAGATGGACTCGTCATTGGGCAGGTTGGGCGACGGCCGCACAGGCAGCGTGTAGCGCGTCTGATGGGTATATCCCACAATAGGCACCACCGTCAGGTCACACTGGCGGCCTTCCGACAGCCATCCTTCCCCGTTGATCATGAAGGCGTACTCCCCTATCGTCATGCCATAGACCACTGGCACAGGGTGCATACCCACGAAGGAGCGCCACTTGGGTTGAAGCACAGGCCCGTCCACAAAATAACCATTGGGGTTGGGGCGGTCCATGACGATGACCTCTACGCCGTTCTCCGCAGCGGCCTCCATCACATAATGCAACGTGGAGATGTAGGTGTAGAATCGGCATCCCACATCCTGCAGGTCGAAGACGATAACGTCCACATCCGACAGCTGGGACGATTGCGGTTTCTTGTTGCTGCCATAGAGGGAGACGATAGGGAGCCCCGTGCGCTCGTCCACGCCAGATGCTATATGCGCGCCCGCCTCCGCATTGCCCCGGAAGCCATGCTCCGGACAGAAGATCTTGACCACCCGCACATCATTCGCCAACAATACATCCACAAGGTGAGGCATCTCCGCTGACTTGGCGGACTCACAGGAACAATCGATTCGGAGCATGCTGGAGTCGGCAGAAAGGATTTCATAGCGGCAGGTATCGACCAACGAGGTCTGGTTGCCACACACTGCCACTCGCTTGCCCTCCAACAGAGGCAAATAACGATCTAAACGCCATGCGCCCGGCCTCACTTGCGCCTGCGCAGCACCGATTAACATCAGGCATATTATTGCCAATCTCACTATTTTCATCATCTAATAGGTTATGGTACAAAAAAGACTACCCGACCGCAATCGGGTAGTCCCCCTTATTGTTAAAAAGACGGATTATTTTTGGATGACCATCTTCTTGGTTAACGTAACATCCTTGAAGGTCAAGGTGTAGTAGTAAACGCCAGCGGCCAAGTTTGCGGTCTTGACATCGTACTGGTTCTGTCCAAAGACACCCTCTTGAGTGTCAGTGTAGAGCAGCTGACCCATAGCGGAGTGGATCTGCAATGTGGTCTTGCCGAAATCCGGAAGCAGGTAAACGATAGTCGTCTGATCCTCGGCTGGGTTAGGCATATTCTGATTCAGCACCACGCCCTGTTCAGCCTCATAGTGTTCGATATCCAAAGAGGTACAAGGAATGACACGCTTGGTGTTGTTGGTAAGATCCTTATCCAAGTCGATGATACCGAAGGCTGCGAACTGACAGTAGTATACATTCTCCGGGATCACGAAGCCATGTACAAACTCATAGTCGTATGTCTCGCCCGGCATAATGGATGCCACCACATGTTCAACAACCGTATCTTTCACAACGCCGACAGCCATCTCGCACATAGCATCGAACTCAGAGATTGGAGAGTCGCCATTGTTGTAGAAACGAATGATAGGATGAACTGTATCTGTGAAACGCAGACACTCGCTCTGATGCTCGGCATCGTTGAAATCAAACGGGTATTGGATGGACTGGACAGCCAAATCCGGCAGACCAGGAGTCACCAAGATATCGTCAATACTCGGGTCAATCTTATTGACTTGGCCAGTCATTCTGAAACGAACTTGACCAACTTCATCGAAGCCAATCAATGGCACTACGTGTCTCTTCCATACGCCAGTCGTACCATCGGCCTTGGTCAAGGTATCCACCGGGATGAAGTTATCGCCAGAACCGACTTCAACAGTCATCACGAAATCGGAGGTGTTAGGACCCGTGAAGAAGTCGTAGAACGACAACTCAGCAGGATAACCGTTCTGGTAGTGGAGATTGAGACACTTGGAGGTCAATGTGGCCCACTTGGTTGAGTTGTTGGAACCGCTTATACCTTGTACAGCTGCATAGCGACCGAATGCCTCGAAAACAGTACCAGCTTGAGTATGGTCAGTGCCAGGTCCACCATTTGTGGTGGCATTCGGGCTGGCACCTTGGTAAACTTGCCATTTATAGTTGGAGGCAGACTGATTCAAACTCCAGTCAGATGTGAAGTAGTACTCACCATCTGAGCCAGTGCCAGAGTCGAAGTTCTCGGTGTACGGGATGGCAGTACCGCCAGCATCCACATGGGTGGAACCGGCCATCGAGTTATTGGAGATATAGAGATCACCATTATAGGTGATGACAGCGTTCAACGTATAGTCACCAGCAACGCCGAAGTTGACGTTAGGAATAGACATGAGGATATCCTGATACGGTTGGTATGTGCCTGAAGTCAAAGAGGTGGTGTAGGTTCCCGGAACAGCACCAGTGACCGTCACAGTCAATGTCAACGGATTGTCGATGGACAATGTCTGGGCTTGAGAACCGTAGTTACGCACTTTAACACGCACAGTGGCGTTGTCATCCTTACATACGGTACCGACAGGATGGACGTAGTTCACAACACCCATATCGGTAGTAACTGGCGGAGAGAGCAGGATAGCGTAGTCCTCGGTTTCACCGGCATAGTTGTAGGTACCACAAGCGTTGGTATAGTTACCGGCGGCGCAGATAACACGCATACGGGTAAGGCCTAACGTAGCTGTGGTCGGCACAACAATAGTGGCGTTCGTAGTGGCATTGGCCTGACCAGCGGCCACTGCTCCAGAGGTGAAGATTTGCTCATTGGTCTCGAAGGATCCGTTACGGTTGTAATCCACATAAACGGTCTTGTAAACCGTAGCCGTGGCTGTGGTGGTAAAGGAGTGCGTGATAGCCAACTGATAAGTCTGGCCAAGCACCAACTCGCCCGGGGTCACCGTAGATGTATAATCCGTGTACAGACCATCGCCTGCCGGAGTATAGTTGGTATACGGTGCGCCAGGACCATTGTTGATACCGGCGAAGGTCACATTGGAGATATCAGCACCTGTTGCCAAAGACAACGGGCGGGAGATACACGGATCCTCTTTTCTTACCATGATGGTCAACGTGTCGTTAGCATGATAGGTATCGGAGGTGAGACCTGTATAGGCTTTGAACGGCGTATCATAATAAACTTCGCTCAGATCGCAGGTGGTAGTGAAGTTCACCGTAGCGGTGGCACCGGCAGCAAGTGAACCACTGTAAGTTTGCGTCACCGGAGTGCCGTTGCCCAGCACATAGGAGACTGGGATACTGGACGCAGCCTGGGTGCCGAAGTTCTTAATCACTACTTGAACAGGGTTGGTAGCTGTGTAGGTATTGCTCGGCGTCACAGGTGCATTGATAGCAGTCACACCCACATCATGTTGCGGGATATTGGTGGTGATAGTAATGGTAGCCTTCGGAGACTCGCAAGTGTAGTTCATTTTGAAACGAGTGTTCCAACGATAAGTCTGCAGTGCGAATGAAGAGGCAGCGGTCAGGGCCGTGTTCTGAGCCTTGTACAACACTTTCTTCTGGATAGAGGTGTTGTGGAACTTCGGTACAGGGTTGATACCGTTGTTCGTCACACAGCTGGCATTGCCACAATCATGCTCCACATAGAGGAAGAGAGCCTGTCCATTGTAGTCGAAACCGCCAGCAATCGGAATAGCGAACCAGTTCAGGTTGGCAAAGTCTAACTCGCCATCGAAAATCAGCGTGGCAGAGCCAGTCTCGGTTGCCCAGTTGATAGAGGTTGCTGCGTTGGCAATCTGCTCCATATCGGTGGCATTGTTCTTCAACCACATCTTCACCGGGATAGAAGATCCACTGGTATTGGCTGTCTGCACGGAGAAGAAGATGGTATCGATTCTGCCAGCAGAGCCCATTTCAGAAGCTGAATAGAGAATCTTAGCGTATGAATGGCCGTTGGTGAAGGTAAACGGATAGGATTGTCCGGCAGTACCCGTACCAACTTGCAGCATATTTTCAAAATCATTGTCTTCAATACGTCCGCTATAGTAAAGCACCAGCGGAGACGAATAGACAGGATCTGTAGTATAGGAAGTACCCTGTCCTATCGGCGTATTGTCATTCTGGTTCTGGTAGAAGTAATAGTAATCCAGCACATTGCTATTCGGCGTGATGGTGTAAGGCATACCATAAGTGGCAGTATAATTCAAAGCGGTAGGAGCCACCGGGTTGGCCGGAATGAACAGTTGACCGGTAATCGTGTCATTCAGACGATAGACACCCATGGAAGAGTTTGTAGGATTACTATATATATTATAGGTATAGGAATTGTTCTGTGTTGTGGAACCAATGTTGATGCCGTTGGCAAAGGTGATGGTTGCATTCTGCAGAGAAGAGACCGGAGCATTCACAACCGTAGTGCCAGTTGCCGTGTTGGTACCCGTGAAGTTGGCCGTCAAATTAAACGTACCTGACGGAATCACAGAGGTGGACGTGGTGTCTGTGTTACCAACATTGACCTGCAATTGAGGACTGTTGGAGACACCGCACTGGAAGGAAACCGGGGACACAAGTGAGTTGGTAATTAAGTCATATTGCGGATGGAACACATTGATGTGAATCGGTTTTCTGCTGGTGGTACAGTTGCTTGACTGAGTCTTACCAGCCACCCAATAGGTCACAGAGTCATACAACACGGGCGTAGTGTAGTAAGGAGCCGCTGTCGTAGTGGTGTGAATCGGCGTGGGGTCATTCTCATTGGCATAGAAGTAATACTGGGTAACATTGCTCAAACGATCGGAAGGTTGCAGAATCACAAACGTTTGCGTGTAGTTGCCCGTATAGTTGTACTCGTTGAGCAGAGGAGCAGTATAGGTAGAGGTCAATTGTCCTTGGATCGTGTCGTTTCCTCTGTAGACGATTGTCTCAGTCGGCATATCCGTAAAGATGGTATAGTTGAAGGTGATGTTGGCAGTCGGAGCAGAGAAGTTGAACGGAGTGGTGAAGGTCACGGTCTTCAGCTCTTCGGGAGCAAACGGCTCAGCAACCGTATGGCTGATGGTAGTGCCGTTGATGGTGGCATAAACCACAACCTTATTGGCCGGGATAGCCGTATTCAAGAGGTTCTTCACATTAACTTGGATGTGCTCGTCAGCAGCCATGGCACAACCGCCAGTCGGATAAATCATCTCCATCGTCTGCACATCGTATGTCGGGATGTCCGGAACATGAACATGCACAGGTATCTTCTCACTACCGCACTCCAGGTTGGCAATCTTGAAGCGCATGTTGAAACGTCTTGCAAAGTTGGTATAGTTACCTGTCATCGTGGTGGTGTTGGCATTCTTGTACTGAACCATACCATTGGTTACGGTCGTCATCTGGAAGGCTGGGTAGCTGGCAGCACCGGATACATACGCACCACAGTTGTTACACTGGGTACCCGTACCGGTACAGAAGTCTGCACAGTTGGTCTCAGTAAAGATTATCAGGTTGTCAGCATCAAACTCGAAGGAGTGTGTCAACGGGATCATATACCAGCCCGTCTGATTGCAATAGATGCGGCCTTCATATACCAACGTGGCACCATTGATATCATCATTCCAGTTGAACGGAGCAGTAGACGGGAAAATAGAGAGATCAGTGGTCTTCATATACAACTTGATTGGAATACCGTCTGAAGCGTTAGCATTGGAAGCCGTGGTCACATAAAGTCCAATGGACGTGATAGGCCCATGCATACCAATTTCTTCAGCAGTGTAAATCATACGACCGCGGGAGTAGCCGTTAGTGAACATGAAGGGTTGCGTACCCGTCAAATTACCATCACCTACGATTGTATCGAAAATGAAACCAGGATTGGCAGTTGCATAGAAGGTAGTATCAAAATAGATAATCGGAGTGACGAAGTTGTTGGAGTAGGTTAGCAGCTCCCAAGACTCATAACCAGTACTTGCATACCAGCCGATCTCACCAGTTTGGATAGTGGAAGGCAACTGAGCCGTCAAGACACCGGAAGTGGAGTAAGAGATGTTCACGGGGCTTGTTGCAATCGGCGTGTGTGACTTACCGATGGAGACAATGTCAATCACAATGGTATCGTTGAATTGCAAACGGTCTCCCGTCACTTGGTCAATCCAAACTCTGATGTGATAGTTGCTATCAATGTCCACCAACTGGTTAGTGAAATCAAAAATAGTCGGGAATGCAAACTCAGAGGTTGCATGAGATGCCAGAGCAGTCTGCATCGTATCAGTAACAGTAGGCAAACCATTCACTGAATAATGGAAGATTGTACCGGCAGGCACAGGCTCAAAGCCGTTATTGGTGATGGCAATCGTAATATTCTCGTGTCCCAAATCGCAACGAGTGGTCGGGTTCAGCACCTCTAACAGTGCCATATCCTTAACATACGGAGTATCCACCTGGGCACCAATCATGAAACGACCGAATGTTTGCGGTGTATAAACTCCGTTAGCCAGATAGAAGAAGGTGGAATCACGAAGCGGGGTCTCAATCTGAGAGCAGAGGTAATCACCATTGGAAAGCATCTCAATACCTACATAGAACTCACCACTCATGTTGGTCAAGGCGAAGTTCTCAATAGGAATGATATTCCAAGCATGCTCTTGCAGATCTGCAAAATTGACCATTGCAGAAGTGGCTACAATCTCGCCATCAGCATTGGACACAAATGCGCGCATACCGTTGGACGGGTTAGCAATATAGGTTTGATCATAGTAGTATTTAACGGCTGTGACACACAACGGCTCGGCAATCTTGTAACGGACACAAGGACGAATGACATTGGTGTAATCACCGGTCAACAGACCAACCTCAGTAGTGTCGGCATAATTGGCGATATTATTGTTGGTCACCATACGCCAGTTCATGGCGTTATTGGCGTTGTGTTGGTCAGTGCGGGAACGGACCTCCACATTCTTGACTTCGTTGACTGCATACTGATGATCCGGGAAGGTTACGAGAACCTCAGCGCCAGATGCCAGTGACGGGATCGTCAAGGAGTCTGCGTAGGTTTCAGTAGCACCCGTGACGGTCAGGTAAACCTTGGCATTGGTTTGGGTTTGGTAACCCTCGTTACGTACCAATGCGCTCACCACGCCTGCCATCTCATACTGTGACGGATTCTCACCTTGAGAATAGATGTTGGTTACAGCCAAGTCGTTGTCGAAGAGGCTTCTCAAACGGATACGGTCAATATTGATATTGTTACCAGCCTGAGAGTAAGCATCAAAGGCGATATAGACACATCCGGAAGAGACATAGTTGGAGAGATCATAGGTGTAGAGCGTCCATGTAGGAGTTGTGGCAGTAGACTGATAACGTTTTACCAAAGCAGCAGTCTGGCCTTGCGGGATCAAGTTGGTGAAGGTGTTGCCGCCATCGGTAGAGATCTTGACGGTCACACCCTCTTGAGCCTTGTTGGAGACATTGTCATGGGCAAACCACATCTCCAAGATCGGGTTCACGGCATTGGCCAATTGAACTACCGGCATGATGGCACGTGACTGCGTGGCATTGGCAAAGGTCTTGGAGTTGAAGAAGAGACGACCGGTACCATACACAGGTGCAATGGCCGGGTTGACACCCGTACCATCCTGGAATGTCCAGTTACCAGCACCACTCAACTGCTCAATGGTCCATGTCTGCTGGGTTCCGTTGGAGAAGACCTCCTCATAGTCCGGAATGGCAGCCTCCATGACAAACTGGGTACGCATGGTGTCGTTGATATGGTTGTTATCACCATTGGTCGTGATGATGAAGGTGAGGTCAATAACTTGGTTGACGGGAATGTTCACATTGTTTGCCACTACCTGAGAAAGAGTTCCCAGCACAGGAACAGAGCCGGTGTTGACATTGATAGTCTGGGTCAAGTTCAAACTGTCAGAATGAAGCTTGATGGTGGCAGGATGTGAAGCGAAGTTCAAAGTCTCGGAGCCCTTGTTGGCAATGGCAACCGTGATATTGTAAGAGTTTTGCGGACAGCTACCCAGTGCGGGATTGGTCATCTCCACAATGGAAGCGTCAACAGGAGCAATCTGAGCAGCATAGGCACCCATGTAGGTCAACAATGAACGCTGAATTCCACGAATATCGGCAGTGACCGGCGCAATACGAGGACACTCAAAGCCTGTGAAACTGGTTGGCAACAGACTGGCGGTCGGGTTTGCTATATCCGGCATCACACTGACACTGTTGGTAAGGGTGGTCACGGCAGACTCCAACTCGGCAACCGTATTACGAGTCACCGTCTTATAACCCACAATTCCAGAAGTGGAATAGAAGTTGTTGTAGGCACCGGTTACCGTGGAGTTGGCATTCAGATACAACGGATAGTTGGTGTTGTCACTGCAGTTGACATTATTAATAAGGATATTATTATCTAAATATGTATTGTTATTGTTCTCAATTCGCAAAGCCGATGTGTTGGAATAAGGCGCATCAGACTTGATGAAGATGCTGTTATTGACAACCTTCAACAAGTTACTGGTCTTGATCTGCATTGCGTGAGAAGCAGCCGCCGTCACCGGATAGAGAATGACTTCGTTATTGTAAACATATCCCGTAAGAGCTGTGGTGGAGGAGCTATTCTCAATATCGATACCGAAATTGGAATTACCAACTTTCACATGGTTGTTACGAATATAGAAATCCTCTACCGTGGCATAACGGAAATAGATACCATATTCCACATCGTAGGTACTGTCGATGGTGTTGCCATTGATATCGGCGCCAGAGACATAGTCCACATAGATACCGGAGAAGTTCTGCGGACTGGACATATTCACCTGGCTCACATGGTTGTTGGTAATAGCTGATGTGCTATAATACACATAGATGCCTCGATAACAAGACTTCACCGTGTTGCCAACAATATTCAGGACATTCTTTCTGGCATTGGAACCATAGTAATAGATACCATAGTTACCACCCGTGATGAGACAGTTCTGAATGGTGATAGTATCAGGGATGGTCGTGGCAGCGACAGAACGTCCGATGGCGAAACTGGTGTTCGCGGTGGAGTTCGTGTTATAAGCAGTAATGTGACAGCCATCGAAAGTGATGTTGGTGGAACCGTTACCACGGATGACCACACCTCTTGAAATCGCTGTGTTCTTGCCTTGCAAGGTGAGGTTGCGGAAGATGAAGTTGTTCACATTCACCAGCGTGACCGCACCGAACAGATTGGTACCATTATCGGTCTTATTATTCGTTACGATAACGGTGTTCACATTGTCACCCTGGAAGGTAATGGTATTGGTGGCCGACTGTCCAATGTAATTCTCCGTAAAGTCAAAGTCCTGATAAGTGCCGGGGCGCAGATGGAAGGTGGTAGGACCATCAATACCGCAGTAGTTGAGGGCCGCTTTGACATCCAACATAGTCGCGAAATCAGGGTTCGTGCCACCGACTGTATAGTCACCATGCAAGAGGCTGTCGCAGGCATAACCGGTGAACTTCAGGGTATCATTGGCGTGGTTGCCATCGGTCTGACCATTACGGGTGTTGACATACACCGTGATATAGTTAAAACCATGCGTGGGCTGGAAAGTGCCCAACGACAAGCTGGAAGGCTCGTCAAAACAGAGGGAGCCAGTCCAGGAGTGCGTGCTGGTATGTGTCACCACATGGTTGGCATTTTCCACCTTCAACGTCACATTAAGGGCAGTCTGATAGGGGCTGCCAGTGCTCTGGGAGTGGACAGCGTCACTCTTGTTCTTGAAGTATAGCGTCACTGGTTCCGCCGCCCCCGTGATAAAGCAGTGCGGGAACGTGTTCATACTGTCCAAGGCACAGTCGTTATTCTGGATGTTGCCCTGGTTGTGCCATGCTATCATGGGCGTATCTATCTGCGCCGTACTACCGTGAACATCATTCACGTGAATACGATAGTAGATGGTGTCATAGTAACAGATGGTGGGGAAGTCCCACTGTGCGGTGACCGTGTGGCCGGAAGTTGTCAAGTTGTTGGTGACGATATTGTTCGGACATGTTGTCCATGCGCCACTATTGATTCTGTATTTGCAATAGACAGAGTCCATCTTCAGCGTATCATTATCATGCAAAGTGGCATGAATGGTATACGGTCCGATGTTGTTCTGCATATTGTTGTTCTTGTTGACATAGATCGGGGCCGTCAGCTGAATGGTGGGCGGTTCGAGCTCACAGTTGGAAAGGATCACCTTGAAGTTGTCGATGTACCATCCGGCGCAGACATCCGTACCGGAAGCCGGTGAAGAGACCTTGTTACAACGCAACTGGAATTTACAGTGAGTGGCACCCGTCTGGAAAATGAAGCTCGACAGGTCGAAATACTCATGATGCCACCAAGCATTGGTCGGCACAGCAGCATTGTTGCTCGCCTGCCAGTTGCTATAACTGTTGGCATTGAACTTACCGGCCGTATAGGTACCAGAACCGAAGTAGAAGGGGCTCGAACCCGTAAACACCAACTGGCTCCATGTACTCCAGTTCAAGTCTCCGTCAGTATTATAGCCGTATGCCACAGCATAATAGATGGAGGCATTATCCAGATTGTTCACCTTACAGATCTGATCAAAAGCCAGATAGATGTGATTGATATTCTGAACGGAGGGATCCGTCAAAGGAATATCAGCCGTGGTGGCACTGGAGTTCGTGGATGTGGGATACACAGGTGTGTGGAACGAAGAGGTCCCAGACACGTGGAGCGTGTTGTCCTTAGACCAGTCACCATCCGTCTCGTGGTTGTAAGTTGTGGTCATCTGCACGTTTGACTGGTCAAACGACTCGTCAAAAACAATGACTGTTTGGGCAATTTGTGCAAACATCACAAACGGTGCGATGATGGCGACAAGAGTGAGTAAAATCCTTTTCATCTTAGTTTTTATGTTTTTATATTATTACTCTTAATGTATATTATTCACTATAAAAATAAGGTGCCAAAAATACATTTTTTTCTTTATCATTTTTCAAAAAAATTCATTTCGTTTTAATAAAAAATCTATCCTGTTTGCATTTCTCTCTAATGCACTAAAAATAAAACAGTTGAACCTGCCTCATCTTCCCCCGGAAACAGCATCAGATCATATTCTGAGAAAAAAAAATCCAAAGAGGCTGATTTTTTCACAGTCATCAGTCTCACAAAAAAATGATAAAGCAGTCTTGAAATGAAGAGTGTCGAAGATCAGAGTCTTTCGAGCGGCTGATAGCTCTTGAGCAATTGCTCGCACTCCTCGATGGAGGTGGCGGACATCAGTTGCATACGGACATTCTTGAAGTGAGGGATTGCTTTGAAGTAGCCGGCATATTGGCTGCGCATCTCAAGGACGGCGCGGCGCTCGCCCTTTTCCTCAGCAGTGGCGCGCAGCTGTTGCAAGACCATATCGGCACGCTCCTGGTAGGAGGGCACTTGCTCTTCGCGGCCGGCCAGGCGCGCCTTGATTTGGGAAAAGATCCACGGGTTGCCGATGGCGGCGCGCCCGATCATCACGGCGTCCACCCCATAGCGCTCCTTGTACTCGACCGCCTTGGCAGCACTGTTGAGATCCCCGTTCCCAATGACGGGAATTGTCATGCGGGGGTTGTCTTTCACCGCCCCGATCAGAGACCAATCGGCCTCGCCCCCGTACATCTGGGCACGCGTGCGCCCATGAATCGCAATGGCCTGTATGCCAATATCCTGCAAACGCTCAGCCACCTCCACGATGGGCTTGCTGCTACTGTCCCAGCCCAGTCGCGTCTTCACGGTGACGGGCAACCCGACAGCCTTCACCACCGCAGCGGTAAGCCTGACCATCTTCGGGATGTCCTGCAAAATGGCAGAACCTGCCCCTTTGCTCACAATCTTCTTGACCGGACAGCCCCAGTTGATGTCGATGAAGTCCGGACGACGCTCCTCCGCATAACGCGCCGCTGTCACCAACGACTGCTCGTCATGACCGAAGATCTGCACACCGAAGGGACGCTCCTCCTCATCAAAACACATCTTGCGCATACTTTTGTCCACCTCTCGAGACAATGCATCGGAGGAGATGAACTCCGAAATCAGCACGTCTGCACCCTGGCGCTTACACTGCAGACGAAAGGCCCTGTCGGTAACCCCCTCCATAGGAGCCAGATAGACCGGAAACGGAAACTTCGATAAAATTTCTGATATTTGTGCCATAAAAAGAGACAGCAAAAGTATATTTTTTTATTTTTGCCACATCGAAATTTTCATCAACAAAAAAATAATATCATTATGAAAAAGCTTTTATTTTTAATTGCAACCGTCTGCCTGGTCTCATTTGCCAGTGCCCAGACCGTCAAAGAATCTACTGTCACTTTCAACAAGACACAGGTTAATGGCTATTTGGCCAACATCAACGGCTACACCATGGACGTGGTTGACCTCGCCATGAGAACCAAACTGGAGAAAGACTTCGGCCTGAGAGCTTCCAAAGAGGGCAGCTACAGAGCCTATCTGAACCAGCCGTGCTCCATCTTCGGCCCGGACAACTACGACATCTACTATCAAGTGAGCGAGTTTGGAAAGAAGAAAAACAAAACCACGCAGGTGAGCTTCATTTTGAGCAGCGGCAACATGAACACCATCACTTCCGGAAACAACCCGGATATTGCCAGACGCGTGAAGATCTTCCTCGAGGATTTCCTCGCCACCGTTCCCACCTTCGCCACATCCCAGCAATTAGAAGAATTGGAGGCTGAACTGGCCAAACTCCAAAGCGAAAAGGAAAAACTCGACAAGGAGATTGCTAAAAACAACAAGAGCATTGAAAAAGCCAACAAGCAGATTCAAAAAATCAACAAGAACATCGAAAAATCCCAAAAGAAAATCGAGAAAGTCGATGTAAAAGTTGAAAAGAAAATCAAAGAAATCAACGAGGTTGAGGTCAAGATCAAAGAGGTTAAATCCTCGATGAGATAAAAAAAGAAAGCAGGATTATTTCCTGCTTTCTAACTCTTTTTTCAGGAGGGCGACCTCCTCGAACAGTGTGGAAAGTTTTCGTTGGTAAGCGACTTCTTTCCACACTTTTTGTACGTCGTCGGCCGGAACACCGAAGAGAGTCCTGCCCTCTTCCTGAATATTCTTGTCAACGGCCGACAGCGCATACAGGACAGTGTTCTTGGCCATGTAGACATTGCTGTTCACGCTGGCCTTGGCCCATATCTTACAGTCGTCGTCGATGAAGGTACAGCCTGCGATCCCGCATTGTGCGCCCAACAGGACACGCTTGCCGATGTGGGTGTCGTGGCCGATCTGGACAAGGTTGTCGAAGATGGTGCCGTCACCGATGTAGGTGGTGCCCGACACGCCGCGGTCTATGCAGCAGCTACAACCAATCTCAACGCCGTTTCCGATCTCCACACGCCCGCACGAGTCAAACTTGACCCAACGGTCAGGACGTTTCTGGAAATAGCAGGCATCGCCGCCAATGGTCGTGTTGGAGTGAATCACCACATTGTCGCCAATGACCGTATGCCCATAAATGCTGACATTGGAATGGATGATGCAGTTCTTGCCAATCTTGACATCTTCGCCGATGAAGACCAACGGTTGGATCACCGTGCCCTCCCCTATCTGGGCATCTGGATGGATGGCTTGCGTCTGCGGATGGAATTCCACAAAATGATGCACCACATCCAGATAATCCAATAGCGGATCCTCACTGATAATCACCACTTTGTCGTCAGGATAAGCATCCATTTCCTTGTCAAGCAAGACAAACGAAGCCTTACTCTCCAAGACTTTGCGATAATACTTACTGCAATCCGCGAAGGTAAGTTCGCCATCCTGGACAGAATGGTATTCATTCAAGCCCTTGACGAGGCCTTTCGGTTCCCCGACCACCTTGACAGTGCGGTGGAAGATCTTCAAAAGGTCTTCAAGAGCAATGGGAGTAGGAAAAATCATTACTCTTTAACTCTTTCGGAATATTTATTGGTGCGGGTATCGACTTTGATCTTGTCGCCAACATTGATGAACAACGGCACATACACTTCAGCACCGGTCTCAACAACAGCACGTTTGAGTGAGTTGGTAGCGGTATCACCCTTCACGCCGGGATCAGCTTCAATGACCTCGAGATCAACGAACGGAGGAAGTTCGCAAGTGAGCGGAGTGTCAGTATCAGTGTGATACATGATTTCCACGGTCTGACCCTCTTTCAAAAGGTCGGGGTTGTTGATCATGTCTTTTTCAATGGGAAGCTGCTCATACGTCTCGGTATGCATAAAGTTATAGGTGGTTTCACCCTCTTTATACAAGAACTGGTAAGGGCGGCGCTCCACGCGGGCGAGTTCAATCTTGATGCCAGCGTCGAATCTGACTTCCTGCACTCTTCCGGACTTGATGTGTTTCAGTTTGGTACGGACAAAAGTGTTACCCTTGCCGGGCTTCACATGCAGGAATTCTACAATGGTCCACAATTCGTTATTGTGCACTATACAAAGGCCATTCTTAAAATCAGCGGTTGTTGCCATACAAATAATATTTAGGTTTATAAAATAGGGCGCAAAAGTACATATTTTTTGCAAATTTCCAACAAGTTCCATGCACCGTCTTGAAAAAAGGCCCGGAAAGGCAAGACAAAGCCTATTGTCAAGGGGCAAGACACAAAAAAGAGGCGCTGCAATGCAGGCCTCTTCATGTATTGTTTCAAGAGCGCCCCGACCTGAAAGGCGGGACAGTGGCAGACACTACAATTCCACAGAAATCTGATGATCGCGGATCAGCTTGCGCATATTCAGAATCGCGTAGCGCATACGGCCCAAGGCAGTGTTGATGCTGACACCCGTGACAGCCGCGATCTCCTTGAAGCTGTAGTCATCGTAAATGCGAAGCTTCAACACCTCACGTTGCTCCGCTGGAAGATGCTCCACCACCCGGTCCAAATCGGCATATACCTGCTCGCGAACCATCATCTGCTCCACCGACTCCTCCTTGGAGGTCAAAAAGTCCAAAGCATCATAGTTCTCGGTGGCAGCCATGACCGGCAGTTTCTGGCTACGACGATAGTGGTCCACCTTCAGGTTGTTGGCAATGCGCATGATCCATTGGAAAAACTTGCCCTCATCGTAATAGTTTCCAGAACGAATAGTATTGATAACCTTGATGAAAGTATCTTGGAAAATGTCTTCAGCCAATTCCTTGTTTTTCACGGAAACTAAAATATAGGAGAAGAGACGCTTTTCGTATCTTTCAATCAGCGTCTTCAGGGCACACTCATCACCGGATTGATAACGTAAGACCAACTCGTTGTCCGACAGCTTGTCAGCTTTCATAATAAACTCCTTTCTTTTTAAATGAACAAAAAGTAGAATTTAATCGATAGTCGGTCTCCTTTAAAGTTTAAACGTTAATAATCATTTTTACGCCGCAAAAATAGAATTTTTTTTCATTCATTCAATACTAAAAATGAATTTTAGATTTTTTTTGATTCTGCGAGGCGGAGGCAGGGGCCTTAAAACGAGGTAAATAAACACAAATGAATGTTTATAATATTACATAAATAACTAACCTACAACGTTATAAGATATTAATCGTAAAATATTAAAGAAAATGAAGGAGAAAAAAAGGGACAAATCAACAAAAAAAATGTATTTTTGCACGTTCATCCAATGCAAATATGGCCACATTTCAAAGCATTTATAACAGAATAGAATACAATGTCAAGGAAGGTGCCGAGAAGATCCGGATGTTGAAAGAAGAGAATGCCAGGCTGGAGGAAGAGAACAAGTTGCTGAAAGGGCGGCAAGCGGAACTGGAGCAGTTGCTGGATGATGCTAAAGAGCGAATAAAATTAATAACAATAACAGAAACGATAATAAATAAAGAACATAAACAAGAAATAAAAAAGCAAATTAAAGATTGGGTGCAGGAGATAGATAAATGTATAAATCTGCTCACGACAAAGTAGCGATGGAAGACGAGAAGATTACGATAACGATACAGGTGGCACAGAGGAACTTGTCGCTGAAGATACAAAAAGAGTGGGAACACTACTTCCGTGAAGCAGAGAAAGTGATCAATGAGAATTTTCTGGAATTTGCAAAAATTTGGACATACAGAGACCAACAAGACCTATTATCTATGATATTAGTCAATTTTGTTGTGAAATGGCTTGCTGACGAACAGAAACTGAAAGAATATGATGAAGAATTGATTCCCATGATGGAATCATTGCAAGAACTTACAGAGAATTTGCACTGAAAACTGCGTTCTTTGACATGACAACCTGCATAAGCCCGGATACGTTTGTTAAACTCAACAGTAAATGAACTGAAGGGGACGCTTGTCCAGCTCAGAACAGGCCCGGATCCGCAAGGATGGCTCATAACCCGCGGGACGTTCGCCGTTGGGTGGCACCTTCAACCATATCATATAGGAGTTTTTCGAAACCCTATGGGGCTTATGCAGTTTTTTTATCCCTTCCCCAATCCAAAGTCAAAACGAACCTATTTAATTATTTATCAATTCATTAATTAAACCTAATATATTTATGACTAACGTACTTTGGATTATCGTAGGCTTGGTGATTGGTATTGCAGCCGGCATATTTGCAGCCTACACATTTCTAAACAAACAACTGACAAAATCTGGACAGGAGGCCCTGAAAAAAGCTGAGGCAGATGGAGAAATCATCAAGAAAGAGAAGATTTTACAAGCTAAAGAGAAATTCCTCCAACTGAAAAACGAGTATGAGAAGACTGTCAACGACCGTAACCGTCAACTGTCCGCAGATGAGAACCGACTGAAACAAAAAGAGAACAGCCTCAACCAGAAACTGGAAGACCTGAACCGCAAGAACAACGAGGCCAACAATCTCCAAGACAAACTGGAAAAACAGCTGCAGATCAACGCCCAAAAAGAGAAGGAGTTGGAGAATCAGACAGCCCTTCAGAAGACCAAGCTGGAGGCTATCGCAGAGATGAGTTCCAACGAGGCAAAAGAGCAACTCGTCAACTTGATGAAAGAGGAGGCAAGGGCTGACGCCATGGTCATGGTGAAAGACATCATCGACGAGGCCAAGATCACGGCCAACATGGAAGCAAAAAAAGTGATAATCAACGCATTGCAGAGAACTGGCGTTGAGACTGCCTTAGAGAATACCGTTTCCGTATTCAACATTGAGAATGACGAGATCAAGGGCCGCATCATTGGCCGTGAGGGCCGTAACATCCGCACCTTGGAGAACCTCACGGGCGTGGACGTTATCATCGATGACTCCCCCGACACCATCCTGTTGTCGAGTTTCGACCCTGTCAGAAGGGAAGTGGCGCGCCTCTCCCTGCAGAAGTTGGTGCAGGACGGCCGCATCCACCCGGCACGTATCGAGGAGATTGTAGCCAAGACGAAACGCCAGATTGAGCAAGAGATTGCCGAGCTGGGAAAACGCACCTGCATCGACCTGGGCATCAACAACATGCCGCACGAGCTCATGCGTCTGGTAGGTAAGATGCGCTATCGTTCCTCCTACGGTCAGAACCTGTTGCAACACGCCAAGGAGGTGGCCAACTTGAGCGCCGCCATGGCTGCCGAGATGGGTCTGAACGCGAAACTGGCCCGCCGCGCCGGTTTGTTGCATGACATCGGCAAAGTACCCGACACGGAGCCCGAGATGCCGCACGCACTCTTCGGCGCGCGTCTGGCAGAACAGTTCAAGGAGCGTCCTGAGATTGTCAATGCCATCGGCGCACACCATGACGAGATGGAGATGACCACCCTGATAGCACCTATCGTGCAAGTGTGCGACGCCATCTCCGGCGCACGCCCAGGCGCACGTCGCGAAGTGGTGGAGGCTTACATGAAACGACTCAACGACCTCGAGAACCTCGCCCTCACCTACCCCGGCGTCGTCAAGACCTACGCCATCCAGGCCGGCCGCGAACTGCGCGTCATAGTCGGCGCCGAGAAAGTGACCGACGCAGAAGCCAACCAGATCTCCATGGACCTCTCCAAGAAGATCCAAAACGAGATGACCTACCCCGGACAAATCAAGATCACCGTTATACGTGAAACCAGATCCGTAAACTATGCAAGATAACAACACCAACCCCGAACCCGCCAAGCCCAAACGGAAAGTGATATGGGCTGTGTACGCCGTCACCATCGTGGCGTTCCTGTTCTACATCATCTTCTCCGATCATGCCTACAAAACGCACAAGGAGCTGAACCATAAGATTTCCAACCTGGAAAAGAAGATTGTGAACACCCAACATCAGGTGAGCAATGAATATACTTACGACCAGCTCATGTCGGACTCTGTTCTGCTGGAGAAATATGCCCGCGAACAACTCAACATGCACAAGGCGGACGAGGACGTGTTTATCTTGATATATGAATAAACAAGACAAAAAATGAAAGTATTCATCATCAACGGCGTGAATCTTGGCCAGATCGGCACTCGGGAGGTGAACATCTACGGACACCTCTCCTTCGACGAGTATCTGCGCGACCTGGTCAACCTTTACCCTGATGTGAATATCGACTACTTGCAGGAGGACGATGAAGGAGAACTGGCACAAGCCATTGCCGAAGCCCACGACTATGATGGAATCATCCTCAATCCAGGTGCCTTCACCCACACATCCATAGCTGTGGCCGATGCCATACGCACCACCCCGTGCCCTGTCATCGAAGTGCACCTCAGCAACATCTTCGGCCGTGAGCCATATCGCCACCGTAACTTGGTCGCCAGCCATTGCATCGGGTCTATCAGCGGCTTTGGTCTTGACGGCTACCGCATGGCATTGGAACACCTTATAAAAAAATGCACACCTCTTTAAACTCTTACTTTCATTTCTTGTCCATAAACCGTTTTTTTGAAATTTTTGAAACCTAATAAATTTAATAGCATTATGAAAAAGTTACTTAGTGTATTCATCCTGTTAGCTTTCGTTTTCGCAGGTGTGGCTCAAGAAACCGCCCCTGAAAAGACTAACAAAAAAACAAAAGAACCTGAAATCACCTTTGAATCCTTAGTTCATGACTACGGCAACATCACGCAAGGTGACAATGGCGAGTGCGACTTCGTCTTCAAGAACACAGGCAAGGCCGATCTTATTCTGACCAACTGCCGTGCAAGCTGCGGCTGCACCGTGCCTTCTTGGCCTAAGGACCCGATCGCTCCCGGCAAGAAAGCCACGATCCACGTGAAGTACAACACCAACCGGATCGGTGCCATCAACAAAACCATCACGGTGGAATCTAACGCTGTCAACAACCGCGTGGTCTTAAGCATCAAAGGCAATGTGGCTGAAAAACCGCTGGAAGCCGCTCCTGAGAACGAAGGCACTAGCGTTAGACAGTAACGTTAAAAGCTCTGAAATCAGATAATTTATCCATTTCTAACCATCCATAGCAATGAAAAAGATTCTCATCCTCGGATTGATCATCGGTCTCTTCGTTGGCGCGCAAGCCCAGTCGAAGAACACCTCAAAGTCCTCCAAACCAGTAACTTCGGCAACGAGCACGTCAACAGCCAAATACACTGGCACGGGCGCCGAAATAGAGTTTGAAAAATCATACGTGGACTTTGGTACATTGAAAGTCGGTGACGTGAAAGTGGTGACCATCACCTTCAAGAACATAGGCAAGAAGCCGTTGATTCTGGACGATGTGATCTCCTCTTGCGACTGCACCACGGTAGAATGGTCGAAGGAGCCCATCATGCCGGGACAGAAGGGCACCATCAAGGCCAGATATTCCGCCAAGAATGTGGGTCTCATCAGCAAACGTCTGACGGTGCTTTCCAACGCCAACACCGACAGAGTCATTTTACAACTTAAGGGAGAGGTGAAATAACCCTCTCCTTCTTTCCCCTGGGGTCGTTTGGTTTTGACAGCAAGTTCGGGGGATTGTAAGCAGGTCGGAAATTGTGAGCCAATTCCGTTAACATTCAACTCTCGATGCCAATAAACGGCGAAACTTCTTATGCATTCGCAGCCTAACGGCCGCGGATCCCGCCGCCCAGACAAGGTCTGTTGCCGCGGGCGCTTCCCCGGAAGTTAATCCGTCCAACGTCCGGTCCGAAGTGTCATAAAAGGACAGATAGCAAATGCTGGCTCCGCAGCAGGCGCGAAACTTCAGGAGATAAGCGGCGGTCAGGTCCGTCTCGTACCATACCGTCGCCGACCATCAAACGAAGACTAAACTTGTAGAAAGCAATCTTGCGGCTAGTTTGGACGAGGGTTCGACTCCCTCCGGCTCCACTTGAGATACACCGATAATCTTCTGATTGTCGGTGTATTTTGCATTAAGAACCATCCTGCCACTGCAACCATTTCCATCCTTTGCATCTTAATTGATACAGATATTTGCTATCTTTGCTGCGTCGTTCTCTGCAAATCATGTTTAACGACTTCGCATGATCCGCAGATACGGCGTGGAGTGTGAATACACAGAAGTCGCTATATATCGGAAAAATGAAACGCTTGAAATGGCTCATTGTATTCCTTGTGCTGTCTTTACCCTCATACGCGCAGCAGTTCCAGGTGATGGAGGATACGCTACGGATTAACGCCTTCGATTTCATAAGCCCTATCTCGGATTTTGGAATGAAATGGGCCGCTAAATATCACGGTTATTATTTCTGTATTTTTCTAGACCAACAAATCTATGACCATTGGCTATGGAAAAACCGACTGCTCGTCATTTCAGAAGATGGAAATGAGATTAGAGAGGTAAGTTTGCCCAAAGATTTTCAAAGAAACTATTATGGCGACCTTTTTACGCGACACGACACGCTCTTCCTAAGGCCATACCATCTTCGCAATGAACAGGACGGCTATTATTTTGATATGGCTGCTTGGCATTGGGAACCCGTTGAAGTGATCTCCAATGTAATATATGAGGACAATCAATACAGCGTCGCTGTTGTTGATATGGGCGAATGGGGAGCATACACTTGGTTCATGGAAAAACCATTCCAACAAAAGAAAAAAGCATCTTCACGCCAATACATTATGCCAAGGAAATTGTCACGTATCATCAAAAAAGACAATGTCTATTATTTCATTCGAGGCAGCAAAGTGGACACGCTGATTTCTTTGAAAGGGAAGGCGCAATTGTGTGAAAACAATCATACCTACGAGGCTGTTATCCGGGATGATTATAAATATCTATATAGCCTTGGTAGTTGGAAAAGCCAAGACTCTCTAAGCACTGCTCCTGTCCCTACTCTTTTTCAATTCACAGGCAGGGATGATGAGGACAATTGGTGGGGTGGAAAGACATACGACACGGTATTTTCAGACGCATTCTTGACAAATGGGAATATTTACTACCTGATCAATTCAAAGGAGAAAACATACATCGCCCAGCTCGAAGACGGAAAACTGATTGAGAAATTCAATTTAGGACATTCCTATCGATTTTTTCAATGGCACGATTGCTTCAGAGGTAAAAATCCAGCTCCAAACCAATGCTTTTTGCAATTCGAGGAGGATAAGAATTCCTACGGAGTGTTGGAAATCCAGGATACGCTCATCCACATCTGCCACATTATCCACAATCAGGATTCACTGCCTCACATAGGTACGGACAACATCGAGCCATTGCTCCAATTTCTCCTGAATCATCTTGACCATCTGACTCTTTCCCAGACAGACAGCGTGGAGAAGTTGTTACAGGCCTCTTGTCAAGGAGAGTTCCGAGATTTGGCCAATCTTTATTATCCTGACGAATATCAAACAGGCGAGTACGAAAGATATTGCTATTATACGGTTGTCGATGCTAAAAGCACCTTATCTGTGGACTATTGCGTACATAGAAGCGATTCTATGGTCAGGGGCGCATTTTTTGAGTGGGTAAAAACCAATATTTATAATTCGTCCAAGCGCAGTGATGGTAAAATAGACGATGTGGATAAAAAACATGCAGAAGTACGCCAGATTCTGACTCGTTTGACAGGTGAAGAACCTATCAAATCAACAGGGAAAAGCAAGTATTTGATGTGGTCGTACCGCCATATTACCATAAAATTATACTACGAAGACGGGCGAATGGTGATGTATCTGAAGGAAGAGTAAAACCATGTTGTTCTACTCGTAGTATTCAATCGTACGTGTCGCAGAGCCCCTGCCGTATTCGTAGCCTTGGCTGCTCCGTTGGGTCCAGTTGCCATAGGGGTCCAAACCGGAATAGGTGAGCGTTTCGTACGATACTTGTCCATCCTCCGTGTGTTTGATCTTCACGACAAAACCGCGCTCGTCGTAAGTGTAGGCTTCCGACAGCGTCATGCCCTCGGCGGCCGCTTCGCTTCCCACAGGTCGCACATCATCCCATAGATAAGAAACGTGATTCTCATACCCTTCCATCTTGACGATTCGGCCTTTCGAATCGCGGGAAAAGGTAAACACCCCATCGTGTTTGGTCAGATTGCCCTTTTCGTCAAATTCATAGACGAGGAAGTCCTCCTTCATCTTCTTCACAGGCCCGTGGAGCTCAAAGAAGACGAGGTCTGGAGCAACCAAGACAGGCTGTGGCACTGCCTCCACATTCCCTTGTACGGACCCTTTTTCTGATCTTTTTGGAGAATGACGGCAAGATGTGCAGATCAAGCATAGAGCCAGTGCCACAACAGCAAACAGTGTTTTTCTCATTGTTCTGTCTTTAGATTATGTCGGGAACAGCCATTGGAAACCACTGAAGCAACTGGCTACTCAGCGAAGTGCTTGTAGAAGGCGCAGATGGTCTCGATGCCCTTGTAGAAATGATCCAAGCGGTAGTTCTCGTTGGGTGAGTGGATAGCATCCTCGCCAAGGCCAAAGCCCATCAGGATGGACTTGATGCCGAGCACCTTCTCGAAAGTGGCGATAATCGGGATGCTGCCGCCACTGCGCATCGGGATGGGCAGCTTGCCGTAGGTGTCCATGTAGGCAGCCTCGGCAGCCTTGTAGGCCGGATGGTCGGTCGGGCAGCCGTAGGCCTGGCCACCGTGCAGGGAGGTCACCTTTACCGTCACATAGTCGGGGGCGTTCTGTTCAAAGTAGTTCTTCACCAGGTCGGCGATCTTCTCGTGATCCTGGTTGGGCACCAGTCGGCAGGAGAGCTTGGCGTAAGCCTTGGACGGCAGGACAGTCTTGGAGCCTTCAGCCGTGTAGCCACCCCACATGCCGCAGAGGTCGAAGGTGGGACGGATGCCTACGTGCTCGATCTTGGTGTAGCCCTTCTCGCCGCGCAATGCCTTCACGCCGAGCGACTTCTTGTATTCCTCCTCGTCATACGGAGCCATGTTGAGCAGATCGCGCTCACGGTCGGAGCACTCCACCACGTCGTCATAGAAGTGCGGGATGGTGATGTGGTTGTTCTCGTCCATGCATTGGGCGATCATCTCGCAGAGGGTATTCAGCGGATTGGCCACCGAGCCGCCGAAGATGCCGGAGTGCAGGTCCGCATTCGGGCCCGTCACCTCGATTTCCCAGTAGGACAGGCCGCGCAAGCCCGTGGTGATGGAGGGCACATCGGAGGCAATCATGCTGGTGTCGGAGACGAGGATCACATCTGCCTTGACGAGGTCCTTGTTCTCCACAATCCACTTGGAGAGGCTCGGGGAACCGATCTCCTCCTCGCCTTCGAGCATGAACTTCACGTTGCAGGGCAGCGTGTTGGTCTGCATCATCGTCTCGAATGCCTTGGCGTGCATAAAGGACTGGCCCTTGTCGTCATCAGCGCCGCGGCCCCAGATCTTGCCGTCCTTGATGACCGGCTCGAAGGGTTCGGTGTTCCACAACTCGATGGGATCCACGGGCATCACGTCGTAGTGGCCGTACACGAGGACCGTCTTGGCGGCAGGGTCGATGATTTTCTCGCCATAGACGATGGGGTTGCCCTCGGCGGGCATCACCTCGCACTTGTCGGCACCGGCGGCCAGGATCAGCTCGCGCCAGCGCTCCGCACAGCGGATCATATCGGGTTTGTGTTCGCTCTCCGAACTGATGGAAGGGATTCTTAACAAGGTGAACAGCTCTTCTAAAAAGCGTTTCTGGTTTTCTTCAATGTAATTTTTAGGGTTCATGATGAAATATGATTATGTGATTATTCGTCAAATAGCAATGCAGAGGCACCTGATCAGACAAAGACCGGCTCTGAATTTTGCAGGAGCAAAGATACATTTTTTCTCGAAACCCAGTCTCTTGATTTTTCATCCTCGCAACCTTTCAAGATAAGCGATATTTTTATATTTTTGCGCCCTATTATATAAAATAGTTGTATGGCACTTATCAAATCCATTTCAGGCATTCGCGGCACCATCGGGGGCCGATGCGGGGACAACCTCACGCCCGCTGACATCATGGAACTGACCACCGCCTTTTCCATCCTGATCAAAGAGCAGACAAAGAAAGAGAAACTGACGATGGTCGTGGGGCGCGACGCCCGCGTATCCGGCCAGATGGTCAGCATGTTGGTGTGCGGCACCCTGCAAAGCATGGGCGTGAATGTCATAGACACCGGTCTGAGCACCACCCCGACCACCGAGATGGCCGTGACGCAATACGGCGCCGACGGCGGCATCATCATCACCGCCAGCCACAACCCTATGCAGTGGAACGCCCTCAAGCTGCTCAATGCAAAGGGCGAGTTCATCTCCGCCGCTGAAGGCCGTCACCTCTTGGAACTTGCGGCTCAGTTAGACCATGTGGACTATGCCGACATTACCCATCTAGGAAAATATCAGAAGGTTGACGACACCATTCAGCATCATATTGACGCCATCTTGGCGTTGCCGTTAGTCAACCGGGAAGCCATCGCCAACGCACACTTCCGGGTAGTGATGGATGCCATCAACTCCACGGGGGCCCTCTCCATTCCGCCTTTGCTCAAGCAGTTGGGAGTGGAGACTGTGACTGTCCTCAATAGCGAGGCCAACGGCATCTTCGCGCACACACCCGAGCCCATCCCGGAGAACCTGACCGGCATCGCCGAGGCCATGCGCCAAGACGGCCATTACGACCTCGGAATCGTAGTGGATCCAGACGTGGACCGCCTGGCCCTCCTGCAGGAAGACGGCACCATGTTCGGCGAGGAGTACACCCTCGTGGCAGTCGCCGACTACATCCTGAAGCACGAGAAGGGCAACACCGTCTCCAACCTCTCCTCTTCACGCGCCTTGCGTGACGTGAGCGGATGGCATGGCGTCAGCTACAGTGCCGCCGCCGTGGGCGAGGTCAACGTGGTGGAGAAGATGAAAGAGACCGGCGCCATCATCGGTGGTGAGGGCAACGGAGGCGTCATCTACCCTGCCCTGCACTACGGCCGCGATGCGCTGGTGGGCGTTGCCCTGTTCCTGTCGCATCTGGCCGCCGAGAAATGCAAGTGCTCGGAGCTGCGCCGGAGATACCCCGACTATCACATCTCCAAGAACAAGATAGAGCTCGACCCCACCATGTCGGTGCCCAGCATCTTGGACGCTGTAGCACAGCACTATGCCAACGAGTCCGTCTCCCGCATCGACGGGGTGAAGATCGACTTTGCCAAGAGTTGGGCGCACATCCGCAGTTCCAACACCGAACCCATCATCCGCATCTACACGGAAGCCGCCACCGAAGCCGAAGCCGAGGCCTTGGCTTCCGAAATCATGACTTTCATCAAGAAGATTACCCAATGAAAAAAATCCTGTTGATCACCGGCCTCCTGCTCTTTGGCATGTTGGGATCCCTGCACGCCCAGTGTGTCGAGGGGTTCTCCCGCTACAACATCACGGTCAAGAACCTCCCATTTGAGGGGAAAGCATACCTGCGGGGTTCCTATCTGGACTCCTACCAGCTCATCGACAGCGCCGTCATCAAGAAAGGCACCGCCAAATTCAAGAGCAAAAGCCGTTGGGTGCCGCAAGGCTTATACACCATCGTCAGTGAAGACCACCGGTTTCGTTGTCCTGTCGACCTTATCTCCGACAAAGGCACCTACACTCTTATCTGGCCGTCGGATGCCAAAGAGAGCGTCAACGTGCTGGGAAAGAAAGACGGGGAAAACACCGCAGAACTGCATCGCTTCATACAGCAGATGAACACGGGGAATGTCTTTCTGCAGGATCTTGAAGTGGCCTTGGAGACCTCCCCGGACGCCTACCTCAACCACATCAAGGCCATTCTCTGCTTTTCGCATTACAAGCAAACGGTGGACATCTCCTTCTTCTCCCGATGGCTGCGCTATTACGACATGCACCGCGCCTACTCGCTGCATGTCTCGCCCTACCTCTTCCGAACCATTGCCGAGTACCTTTCCGACTACGACGTCACCCTGGAAGAGAAATGGGCTGTGGTGGACACCGTGCTGAGCCATTGCGACTGTGCCACCTTAGACCCCCTCATCGAATTCATCTTCACCACGATAGAAGACCAGAGAGACCCTTACTACGATCCGTTATTGGTGCATCTGTACGACGACTACGGCCATGACTGGATCCGGGAGGACCGTGCCCGACTGGTGTGGCGCAAAATGGACCGCGCCCGGAAGATCATCCCCGGTGCCAAGATCCCGGAGCTCGTCTCCCACGACATCGAAGGCAAGGCCCACTCCACCAAGGACATCACCACCCGCTACACCGTGTTGTGGTTCTGGGATCCCGACTGCGACCACTGTCAGGTGATGACCCCGCAACTGCATGAGATGTACCAGCGGATGGACACGATCGCCGACTTCGAGGTATTTGCCGTGGAGGTCAACGAAGACTTCGACCGGTGGAAAGCCTTCTCCGACGAACACCAACTATGGGACTGGATCAACCTGAGCACCTCCATGGGCGAGGCCAACCTCGACTTTATTGAGTATTTTGACATCATGACCACACCGGTCATTTTCTTGATAGACAACCAAACCTCTGCAATAATCGCACGACAAATTACGTTAGAAGAACTTGAAACATTTTTAAAACAGCATCCTAAGAACTGATAGATTATGAAAAAACTGATACTTGTATTCGTAGGTGTCATTTTGGCACTCTCCATGAGCCAAGTCCAAGCACAAAAAGGCAAGAATGTCGCACCGAAAAAGGGTCACGAACTTATCTTCCATATCAAAGACTCACCCGACAACCTGCTGTATTTAGTCATCCACTACAACGACAAGCTGATCATCAAGGACTCTCTGCCGCCCGTTTCTCCCGGATTATTTGTTTTCAAGGGAGAGAAACCTTACGATGACGGCATGTATTCACTAGTTTCGGAGAAGAAAAAGTTGTATCTCAACTTCATCATCGACAACAACCAGTTTTTTGAATACTATCTGGATACCACGGGCAATGTGGACAACTTCTACACCAAGAACTCCCCGGAAAACGAGGAGATGCTGAAATTCCAGCGCAAGACCACACAGGCACAAAAGCTGGCTGCCGATTGGGGCAAAAAGAGGAAAGAATTTGAAGATGCCGGACAAAAAGACAGCGCCGACTTTTACCAACAAAAGCTTGTCAGCCTCAATGACGAGATGATGCACTTCATCAACGACGAGATCATTGCTGCCCATCCCAACTATCTCTTCTCCAAGATGCAGAAGTCCTATCAGAACGTGGATGTGCCGGAATTCAAGACGGAGACTGGCGAGGTTGACCGTATGGCACAGAACTATTACTACAAAAACCATTTTTGGGACAATGTGGATCTTGCCGATCACCGTTTCATCTACATTCCCTCCTTCGAACCGAAACTGAAAGATTATTTCCTGAAATTCCTCTATCACACAGAGTCCGACACGCTCAACAAATACATCGACCTGTTCTTGGCCAAGACAGAATCCGACACCTTGATGTACCACTATTGCACGGACTGGCTCTCTTACAACTTCGAGACAAGCAAGATTATTGGCCATGACGCCGTTTTCTGCCACATCGCCAAGACCAACCAGTTGGCAGGCAAGTGTTATTGGTTAGATGACGACATTCTGGCCAAATATCAGAAGAGGGTAAAACGCATAGAGCCCACTTTGGTCGGCAAGATCGCGCCGGAGCTCATCATCCCCGACACCAGCATGTCGGAAAACCCGGCCGACTGGAAATCCTCCTACCGCTCGAACAAGCCTTACACCATCCTCTGGTTCTATGACCCCAACTGTCCCACCTGCAAGAAAGAGTCCAAGAACCTCCGCCAGGTGTATGACTCCTTAGAGCGCATCGGCCAGCGCAACTTCGACGTGTACGCCATCGGTGACAACGCTGACCTGGATCTATGGAAGAAGTATGTGAAAGAGAACAACTACCCATGGATCAACGTTGGCGGCAACAAAGGAAATCTGGACTACTTAGACTACTTCGGCATCTACGAGACCGGCAACCCCGCCATGTTCGTCATGGACAACAAAGACCATCGTATCATCCTGAACAAGCGTATCGACATGTTCAACCTGCCGCAGTTCTTCGAGGAGTATGAAAAGATGGAGCAGCGGAAGAGAGAAGAAGGAAGAAATTAATTTTAACCCATAATTTTACCAATCTTATGAAAGACATTTTCGAAAGAATCAAAGAGTCATCCGGTGGCCCGATCGGGCAATACCGTGAGAAGATAGACGGATATTTTGCATTCCCGAAGTTGGAAGGCGAGCTCGGTCCGCACATGCGTTTCAACGGCAAGGATGTGCTCTGCTGGAGCATCAACAACTACCTCGGCCTGGCCAACCATCCTGAGGTCCGCAAGGCTGACGCGGAAGGTGCCGCCCGCTGGGGCATGGCCTACCCGATGGGCAGCCGTATGATGACCGGACAAACCGCCCTCCACGAGCAACTGGAAAGAGAGTTAGCTGAGTTTGAGCACAAGGAGGCTGCCTTCGAGTTCAACTTCGGCTACCAGGGCATCATGTCCACCATCGATTCTCTCGTGTCCCCTCATGATGTTATCGTATATGACGCAGAGGCCCACGCCTGCCTGCGCGACGGTATCCGCATGCACATCGGCAAGAAGATCAAATTCCGCCACAACGACATCCAAGATTGTGACAAGGTGCTGGCCAAGGCTTGCAAGATGGCTGACGAGCAGAACGGCGGCGTGCTGCTGATCACCGAAGGCGTGTTCGGCATGACGGGCGCTCTCGGCATTCTGGACCAGATTGCTGCCCTCAAGAAGAAATATCAATTCCGCATCCTCATCGACGATGCCCACGGCTTCGGCGTGATGGGACCTCACGGCAGAGGAACCTCCGAACACTTCGGCGTGATGGACGACATCGACGTTTATATCGGTGCCTACGCCAAGTCCATGGCCACCGTCGGCGGCTTCGTGGCCTCCGAGAAGAGCATTATCAGCTTCCTGCGTTACAACATGCGCTCCCAGATGTACGCCAAAGCCCTCCCGATGCCCATCGTGGTCGGCTGCTTGAAACGTCTGGAGATCATCCGCAGCGAAGAGGGCGACAAGCTCAGAGCCCATCTGTGGGAAGTCACCCGAGCCCTGCAAAAAGGATTCCGCGACCTCGGCTACGAGATCGGCCCGGCAGAGGCATGTGTCACCCCCGTACATTTGTATTGCGGTGTGGACCAGGCTGCCAACATTGCCGTTGACCTCCGCGAAAACTACAACATCTTCTGCTCCATCGTCACCTACCCCGTCATTCCTCCGGGAATGCTCATCTTCCGCATCATCCCCACCGCTGCCCACAGCATGGAGGACGTGAATTACACCTTGAACGCTTTCCGCGACATCAAGGAACGACTGGCCAAGGGCGACTACGACAAGCCCATGCCGGACATGGCGCTAATCAAATAGTTAAGAGATAACAGTTAAGAGATAATAGTTACATGAGCAAATACAAACTGAAATGTACCCAATGTGGCGAAGTCATCCCCGACTTTGCCACTTGGTTTTCTCAGAACCAACAGTGTAAATGCGGATGCAAGCGCGCTGACGTCGTATATTCCGCAGACTATCATAAGATCACGGAATTGACCAAACCGGAGCACAAGCCCGAGAACTTCTACCATTATTTCGACTTCCTGCCGGTGATGGATCCCAAGAACATCGTCTCCTTCGGCGAAGGCGCCATCCCCATCGAAGAGTGGGATTTCTTGGAGAAGTTAGCGAAAGAGCAATACGGCATCGACTGCAAGGTGATGGTCTATCGCAACGACCTGAACGGCGGCAGCAACACCTTCAAGGACATTGCCGCCTCTTTGGCCGCCTCTCTCTTCAAGGAGAACGGCGTGAAGGAGTTCTGCGTGGCTTCGACCGGCAACACGGCCACCGCCTATGCCCGCTATCTCGCCGAGGCCGGCATCAAGTTCACCGTCTTCATGCCCCATGATGCCATTGAGGACACCGTAGAGGCCATCAAGTCCTACGGACAGACGGTGATCGTATGTGACGGCAACTACGGATTCGCCAAGAAAGAGGCCAACGACTTCCACGAGAAGAACCACGTGCTCATCTCCACGGGCAACATCGATCCTATTCGTGTCGAGGCCAAGAAGACCATGGTGTTCGAGTACTTGCGCCAGCTGGGCAAGATGCCCGACGTGTATGTGCAGGCTGTCGCGGGCGGCACAGGCCCCATCGCCTTGGACAAGGGCATCCG
>JAGCFD010000061.1 GCA_017650305.1 Bacteroidales bacterium
AAAGTTACAAAAGATCAAGCCGACATGAATGCCGCCCGCTCTGTCCGCCCTCTGACAGCGGCGGCAAACGTGAACAAAAATGCCGGCCAGAGCAAAAAGGAAACTAACTCTGCTGGCTTGGCATTTTTGTAAACGCAAGCGCCTTTGCACGCCGCTGTTGGAGGCCGGCCATTCACGCCGCGTCCGCACCGCATGTCGGCCTGCCCGCCCGCGTGCTCTATGGGCAGGTGCCCCCCTAAAGCCCCCTAAGATTAAATGAAAACGGTTGATTCTGCCGTTGGTCTCATCTTTGTTGTGCCATCATGTATATAACTCCCTAAAAAGATTATAGCATCTATCTTAGTTTGCTTCTTATGGGTTGAAATGTTCTCACAAGCCGTTTCTATATCCGATGCAACTTTTGCTGCAAACAATATTTACAAAGCTTTTGGCAAGAGTTTACCCGTTGATGTGGCCCCTTCAATACACACTTTGCAAAAAGCTGATACTATTTTAATATATGAATTTATTTTTCCCACAGGGGACATGATTATGCTCTCTGGCAATTTCTCGTGTCAACCTCTATTAGCCTATTCCATGGCTAACAGCTAATGGCTAACGGCCAAAGTTCATAGTCAAAGTTCACCGTTGTCGGGGGGGGGGGATTAGTAGTTCTTAATTCGCTCTTCCACCTCCTTGATCTTGTCGCGCAGCTTGATGGCCGCATCAAAGTCCAGGGCCTTGACCGCTTTCTCCATTTCTTTGCGCATCCGCTTGGACTCCTTCTGCAGTTCTTCCACATTCATCAGGTGGAGGTCTTCTTCTGCCGCCACGGGTGTGGCAAGAGGCTCTGTGTTATAGTTCTGGGTGGCCGAAGAGTGTTGGATGGCTTCATCTACCTGTTTGGCCAAAAGTATCTCTTCGGACTTGACCACTCCCTTGGGTACAATGTGGTGCTCTTCGTTGTATGCCATCTGCTTGGCACGGCGGCGCGCCGTCTCGTCCATCGTGGCCTGCATCGACTTGGTGATCTGGTTGGCGTAGAAGATAACGCGACCGTTCACATGGCGCGCCGCTCGCCCCGCGGTCTGCGTCAAAGAGCGCTCGTTGCGCAAGAATCCCTCCTTGTCCGCATCCATGATGGCCACCAAGGAAACCTCCGGCAAGTCCAATCCCTCACGCAACAAATTGACACCCACCAGCACGTCAATGACTCCCTCACGCAACTTCTTCAGAATCTCCACGCGGTCTAACGTCTCCACATCCGAATGGATATAGCATGTCTTGATGCCAATATTGGTGAGATAGGTGTTCAACTCTTCTGCCATTCGCTTGGTCAGCGTTGTCACCAGCACACGCTCGTGCTTGTCCACGGTATCCTCAATCTCTTTCAGCAGATCATCCACCTGGTTGGTGGCCGGACGCACCTCTATGGGCGGGTCCAGCAGACCGGTCGGACGCACCACTTGCTCCACCACCACACCGCCGGAACGCGTCAGCTCAAACTCCGCCGGCGTGGCGCTCATGAAGATGGTCTGACCCGTTAGGCTGTCAAACTCGTCAAACTTCAACGGCCGGTTGTCCAAGGCCGCCGGCAAACGGAATCCGTACTCCACCAGGTTGACCTTGCGGGAACGGTCGCCCCCATACATTCCCCCAATCTGAGGCATCGTGACATGACTTTCATCCACGATGAGGAGAAAATCCTCAGGGAAGAAGTCCAAAATACAGAAAGGCCGCTCCCCGGGCTTGCGCTTGTCAAAATAGCGGGAGTAATTCTCAATGCCTGAGCAGTAGCCTAACTCTTTCATCATCTCCACATCGTATGTGACCCGGTCTTCCAAGCGCTTGGCTTCCAGGTGTTTGCCAATGGATTTAAAGTGTTCGACTTGTTCGCCCATGTCCAAGGTGATCTGGTCTATGGCGTCGTTCATGGACTGTTGGGTGGTGACGAAGATGCTGGCGGGGTAGAGGGTGATCTGCTCCACATCGCCAATGACGCCGCCAGAAAGCGGTTCTATCATGGCGATACGCTCTATCTCATCATCGAAGAAGACGATACGATATGCGTAATCCACGTAGGGTGGGAAGATATCGACGGTGTCCCCCTTGACACGGAATTGGGAGGGTTGGAGGTTCAGTTCGGTGCGGGAGTAGAGACTGCTCACAAAGGCCAACAATAATTTGTTGCGGTCGATGATCATCCCTTTGTTGATATTGATGACGTTGCGGGAGAAGTCATCGGGGTTGCCGATACCGTAGATGCAGGATACGGAGGCCACCACGATAATGTCGCGGCGCCCAGAAAGCAACGAGGCTGTGGTATGCAACCGCAATTTCTCAATTTCCGAGTTGATGGAGAGATCCTTCTCAATGTAGGTGTTGGTGGTCGGAATGTAGGCTTCCGGTTGGTAGTAGTCGTAGTAGGATACAAAATACTCGACCGCGTTTTCGGGAAAGAACTGCTTGAACTCACTGTACAGCTGGGCTGCCAGGGTTTTGTTATGACTGAGCACCAAGGCGGGGCGGTTAACCTCTTGCAGCACATTGGCGATGGTGAAGGTCTTGCCGGAGCCCGTGACCCCCAACAATGTCTGCGCCTCATCCCCACGCCGCAGACCTTCCACCAGTTGGCGGATGGCTTCCGGCTGGTCCCCGGATGGCTGGTACGGTGCGGTGAGTTTGAAGTTCATAGCGGTTGTTTTTAGGGGCGGCAAAGATAGTAAAATTGTTGAAGAGTTGAATTATAGATAATAGTTAATAGATAATAGTTGTGGGGATGAGGAGGAGTTAAAAATTAAGAGTTAAAAGTTAATAGTTGGTAATTCAGGGCTAACGGCCAACAGTCAAAGTTCAGAGTCAAAGTTCAAAGATAATAGTTAATAGATAATAGATAATAGTTGTGGGGATGAGGAGGAGTTAAAAATTAAGAGTTAAAAGTTAAAAGTTAATAGTTGGTAATTCAGGGCTAACGGCCAACAGCCAACAGCTAACAGCTAACGGCCAACAGCTAACGGCCAACAGCTAACAGCTAATGGCCAACAGCCATCATTCAAAACAAATCTGCACAAAAAACTCTTAACTTTTAACTCTTATCTATTAACTAAAATCGTACTTTTGCGGCCTAAAATCACTGTATGATTCATTTTCAACGCTTAACACTTAGTAATGGGCTTCGGGTCCTTGTTCATGAGGATGCAACAACTCCAATTGCGGCTGTCAATGTGGTGTATAACGTAGGTTCTCGAGATGAGGATCCTAACCACACGGGCATGGCCCATCTGATGGAGCATTTTATGTTCACTGGTTCGCCCAATGCTCCCGATTATGACGGGGTGCTCCAGAAGATCGGGGCCATCAACAATGCTTACACTTCTCAGGATTTGACCAATTATTACATCGTGCTGCCAGCTGGTAATGTGGAGACGGCATTGTGGCTGGAGGCTGACAGGATGCTTGCTCTTCGCTTTGAGCAGGAATCCCTTGACGTGCAAAAACATGTGGTGATGGAGGAGTTTAAAGAAAATTTTCTTAACCGTCCATACGGCGATTTGCTGATGTTGTTTTACGCGATGGTCTATAAAAAACATCCTTATCAATGGTTGCCAATAGGAAAGCAGCTCGGGCATATAGCGGAGGTGGATATGGCGATGATTCGCGATTTCCATAGTCGTTATTACCGTCCCAACAACGCAGTGTTGGTGGTGGCGGGGAATGTGAAGTCTGAGGAGGTCTTTCCTTTGGCAGAGAAATGGTTTGGCGATATTCCGGGAGGCGCGCGTTTGCACAAGACATATCCTTCGGAAGATCCGCAAACGGCGGCGCGCATTCAGGAGGTTTGTCGCGATGTTCCAACGCCGGTGCTCATGAAGGGCTGGCCGATGTGCAATCGTCTGCACCCCGACTACTATGCCTACGACTTAATCTCCGACATGTTCGGCACGGGCCAGTCTTCGTATCTCTATCAAGAGTTTGTGCATAAGCGAAAGCTCTTCTCCACGATTTCTGCCTCCATAACCGGCTCAACCGACAACGGATGCTTTCTCATCAGTGGTTATCCAGCAGAGGGCGTGTCCTTGGAAGAAGCCGACAATGCCCTGAGCGATTATCTCTACCATTTCCAGTTCCCCGACTCATTGCTGCACGACCTGCAAAAGGTACAGAACCGAGCTGAATCTATACTGCTGAACAGCGAGATAAAGGTTGATGATCGTGCTACCACCCTGGCCATCGGGGAGATCACCTCTGAGGCGGAATACTTCACTCATGAGCGTGACCATTATTTTGCCGTCAATGAGGATAAAATCCGACATGTGGTCCATGCGCTCTTTTGCGAAGAGAAGAGCAGTACATTGCGCTACGATAGCCGTTAGGAGGCATAGGGGGGTACGGGAAAGGGAACTAAGGAACTAAGAAATTAAGGGTGGCGACAGTTTAAAGTCATAGTTCAAAGTCAAAGTTGTTTACTATTATAAGGTTAAAAGGTTAGGGGGTTAGAAGGTTAACGGGTTAAAAGCTAAAAGCTAACGGCTAATGGCCAATAGTTAAAGTCAAAGTTGTTTACTATTATAAGGTTAAAAGGTTAGGGGTTTAGAAGGTTAACGGGTTAAAAGCTAAAAGCTAACGGCTAATGGCCAATAGTTAAAGTCAAGGTTTCAACTGACAACTGATAACTTTTAACTATCAACTATTGTCTCCCGTTTCACGCGTCCACATTGATCACACAACGCACCTGCTTGAAGGCTTTTTCCTGACGGAACTGGGTGATGATCTCCTGCAATCGCTGCTTATAGGATGTCAACTGGCTGTCTTTGGGGAACTTGATCCAGAAATCCTGGATGAAGTAGTTCTGAATGCGGGCCACCAATGGATATTCAGGACCTAACACCCGTTGGGGAAAGGCTGACCGCAATAGGTTCGCCAAATGGGCGGCGGCGGCAGTCACAATCTTTTCGTCAGTATGTTTCAAAGATAATTTGATGATGCGTATCACGGGAGGAAAGTGAAACTCCCGCCGCTCCTGAATCTGGCTCTGATACATGGCTTGGAAGTCGTTGGTCTCCACATACTGCAGAGCCGGATGCTTGGGCTGGTAGGTCTGGATGATCACTTTTCCGTCGAGACCTTTTCTGCCGGCACGGCCGCTGACTTGCGACAGCAATTGAAAGGCCCGCTCGAATGCTCTGAAATCCGGGAAGGATAGCAAAGCATCGGCATTGAGAATGCCCACCACACTCACCCGATCGAAATCCAAACCCTTGGTCACCATCTGTGTGCCCACCAAGATGTCGGTTTTATGCTGTTCAAAGTCGGTGATGATCCGTTGATAGGCATTCTTGGAGCGGGTGGTGTCCAGATCCATGCGAGCTACCCGAGCTTCGGGAAACAGCTCTGCCAACGCCTCTTCAATCTTCTCTGTGCCAAATCCTTTCATGGAGATGTCGGTGCTGTGGCACGTGGGACACACATGCGGCACCTCAATGGCATAGCCGCAATAATGGCATTTGAGCAGGTTAGTGGCCTTATGGTACGTCAGTGTGACATCACAATACTTGCAGGTCGGCATGGTTTCGCACGTGTGACAGATCATGCGCACTGCATATCCCCTCCTGTTTTGAAATAAGATAATCTGCTCCTTTTTGGCCAGGGCTTCGTCTATCTTCTCGATTAAAAAATCGGAAAAGACCCCGTGCACCTTGTGTTGTTTATGAGCTTCCGACATGTTCACCGTCCAGATGTCGGGCAGGCGGCTGTCAGCAAATCGCTGCATCAGGTTGACCACGCCATATTTGCCTTGTTCCACATTGTAATAGCTCTCTAATGAAGGTGTTGCGGTTCCGAGTAACACTTTGGCCTGATGGATGTGGCCCAGCATAATGGCACTGTCGCGGGCGTGGTAACGCGGCGCAGGGTCCTGCTGTTTATAGGACGCATCATGCTCCTCATCTACAATGATGAGCCCGAGGTTCTGGTAAGGCAGCAACAACGCCGAACGAGCCCCAAGGATGAGTTGATACTTGGAACTGTCGGTCGCCAGATCCTGTTCCAGCACCCGCGACCAGATTTCCACCCGCTCATATTCGTTGAACCGGGAATGATAGACACCCACTTTCTCCCCGAAATATTTTCTCAACCTGTTGACAATCTGTGAAGTAAGCGCAATCTCGGGCAATAGATAGAGCACCTGCTTGCCCTGTTGTAGCACCTCATCAATCAGTTTGATATAGATCTCTGTCTTGCCACTGCCGGTCACCCCGTGCAGCAAGGTGACGGGATGTTGGTCAAATTGCTCGTGGATAGATTCAAACGCCTTTTGTTGGGCAGGAGAAAGCAAAATGTTGGCTGGTATATCACGTGAATTTTCATCAGTCAATCGGGAAACGGTTCTCTCCTCCGCCAGCAAATAACCTTTTTTAAGAAGGGTTTGCCAACGGGAGGAAGAAACAGCCTCC
This sequence comes from Bacteroidales bacterium, assembly GCA_017650305.1. Classification (GTDB taxonomy): domain Bacteria; phylum Bacteroidota; class Bacteroidia; order Bacteroidales; family WCHB1-69; genus F23-D06. The sequence continues at coordinate 6,432 of JAGCFD010000061.1, forward strand.
ACCTGCAACAATTGCGATTTGGAAATGGCTTTTTTGAAATCGTATTTGTTTCCCTCTCTGGTTTGCATCATGAAGGCCAGCAGGGCATCAGATTGGGGAGCTGTGCGGGTTGAATTGCCGAGTTCATCCAACAGCGCCATAAAAGATGCTTCCGATGAATAAGCGTCTGCCAAACGAATATAGGTCTCTTTTTTGGGGATATATGGATTTCGTATCTCTTCGTCGGTCAGGATGACTTTCTTATCTACCAAAGATTTGATAATAGAGATGATTTTTTGGACCTGTACCAGTTTGGCCACCTCGTCCACAGTCATGGTTTCGCGATGGGCCAGCGCCTCCACAATCTGTAGTTCATGAGGGTTGAGGATGGTAAGGTCTCCGTCGTAGTCAGCACGGAGCTTGATTTTGGTCTCGCTGGCCAGTTTCAAGGCGGAGGGGAGCGCACAAGCCATCACTTCGCCAAGAGTACACATGTAATAGTCGGCGATCCATTGCCAAAGGGCATATTGTTTTTCAGAGATGACAGGGCGCGTGTCCACCACATCCAGCACATACTTGGCTATGGCCTGCGGCGGATCGGTGTGTACCCGCACAATCAACGCAGCATAGAGCTTGCTGCGGCCAAAAGGTACGATCACCCGTTTGCCAAAAGACATCAACGACTCCATCTCCACCGGCACACGATAGGTAAACAACGCCGCTACCGGCAAAGGCAACAGCACATCCACAAAATAGGTCATCTTCATTGAACTCTCCATCGGCCCCTCCGCCCTTTAATAGGTTGCCGGCAGGATGGTGTTGTCCAACACCTGCAAAAACTGCACATTCACATTCTCATACCCTCCATTCGGATGCTTGTCAAAGGAGAAATAATATGACAACGGGGTCACCTTGACTTCATCTTGGTCCAAGTCATGACGGATCAACTCAATGAAATAACGAGTCACATCATAACCCTGGAAGGCAAAACTCTTCAGTGTGGGCAGCGTGTTGAAACGTTGGGTATACTTATAGGTGAACAGTTGAACTTGTTCGCTTTCAAAATCCACATAATAGTCGGAGAAAAAGTGCAAGTTCAATTTGTCATAATATTCCACATCGTATGTGTTAGAGGTAATCCATGTCTCAGGCACCACCATGAGCAGATGGTCCGGATCCACTTTTTTCCCTGAATAGAGCAATCGTTGTGAAAGAGTGAGACTGACAGCCTCTCCCTGATGCAAAACCACCAACACATTATGCATGTCTGAACGCATCAAATTAAGCACTCCTTGAATGGAACTGACTGTGTGATAGGGGATTTTGTTAGCATCAAAATAGGATCGATAAACATGATACTCGGCATTCTTCTTGATCGAGTCACAATATAGAATAATCTGGTGTGACGGCATGTTGTCTGTCATAAACGCGAGCGTGGCGGGATTTGCTTCATGAGACGGGGTCAACTTATAGACATATTCATTTCCCTCTAAAATATCATCCCGAGAAGTGAACGGATTCACAATAGGAATCTGGTACTCTTTGGCGTACTGGGCAGCCAGCTGGAATGGCTTGCTGAACAGAGGCGCAATGATAAGATCCACACGACTCATCAGGTCTCTATCTTCGAGAATACGACGCAGTTTGGCCTCGTCGTTGGTAATATCGCGCACAACCACTTCCAGTGGAATGTTTTGGTCTTCATACTCCTGCAAGGCTAACTGCGCCCCACCCCAAAAACCCATCATTTGGAAGGATGGAATGTTGCTCAACTCCTTGCCAGTTTTGGCATTGAACAACGCACTCTCATCATAACTGGATGTATAAAAGGGCATTAGAAACAACACCGTTTTAGCTTGCTGCGCAAACATTTGTGCAAACAGGCAGAAAAAAAACACTCCGGCAACGAAAATTTTTCGTCTCATATCTAACATTCTTTAATAATCAGACAAACCAAAATTTGTCAGCGCAAAAATAATAAAAATTGTAACAACTACCAATATAGCATACCCACAGACCGCCGGCATGCAAATGAATGGCTCGGAACCCTTTTTTCTACATCTTCCTATTCTTCCACATTTTTTTTGTTGATAAAAAATTTGAAAAATACTCTTGACAAACTCTTTTTTATCCTGTATTTTTGTCGGCCAGAAAACAAAAGAATGTATGAAAAGACTGATTATCATTATTTTACAATTAATTGTAATGAACGATGTGTTGGCACAGTCGTATGATACCTGCATGATTGCCTTTTATAATGTGGAAAATCTGTTTCATCCATCTGACGACTCGCTCGCAAAAGACGAAGACTTTACTCCCACAGGACTTTACCATTGGTCGTACGCCAAATACAAGCGGAAGATTCAGAACATCGGAAAAGTTTTAGTTGCCATGGGTGAGGGAAAACCGCCCTACTTGATAGGATTGGCGGAAATTGAAAATGAGCAAGTCCTCAAAGATTTATGCTATCAATCGCCCATTAGAAAGTTCAGGTACCGCTATGTCCACTACGATTCTCCCGACCGACGGGGTGTGGACGTGGCGTTGTTATATCGCGACAGTTGTGTGTCGATCATCAGATCTGAAAAAATCCCGATAGTGTTTCCTTTTGAACCTGAAACTCGCAACCGAGACCTTCTCTATGTTTTGGTGCGGTTTGGCAATGGCGACTCCTTGCATGTGTTTGTCAACCACTGGACCTCTCGCTTTGGTGGTTTTGCCGCCACCATCCCGAAACGGAATTACTATGCGGACGCGGCTCGGCACAAAGTTGACTCTCTTCTACAACTCAATCCCCATGCCAACATACTTTTGATGGGGGATTTCAACGACTATTGCACTGACGAGAGTCTGGAGGAGCACCTTCGGGCCGCCCGTTTTTCTGACACCACCCAGACCGACACACTCTTTAATCTGATGTATTGGTTCTTGAAATTCAACAATCGGGGATCTCACAAACATGAGGATTTTTGGGGATGCCTTGACCAGCTGATTGTCTCCCGAAGTCTGCTGCTCGACAAAGGCAATCTTCGCATTTTAGAAAATCTTCCGCACATCTACGACGCACCCTTCCTGCTCGTGCCGGACGAAAAATATGGCGGGGTCAAAAACTATCGGACCTTTTTGGGCCCGCGTTATATCGGGGGATTCGCCGACCATCTGCCAGTCTATATACGCCTTGTACTGTACTGAACCGTTGCCCTTTTAGAAGTAACCGCCAAGACATAAAATCCTCATCTTCGTTGTCATATTTTTATTACTTTTGCGCTTTTAAAACACATGCCCATGCAAAAATTCATTGTGCTTATCGGATGTCTGCTCGTATGCCTGTCCCTGCAGGCGCAAGATACGGTCAAAAATTACTGGAAAAACCACCAGCTTATGTCCATTGGGGTGGAGAAAAACGGCAAGGAAGAGGGCCATTGGACCTACTACCATTACAACGGTACCAAATGGACCGAAGGTGATTTCCGCAACGGCAACAAGGTGGGTGTCTGGAAAGTATGGTACGAAGACGGACGCATCAACCAAGAGTATCATGCTGATAATGGTCCGTTTAAGAGCTGGTATCCCTCCGGCGCCATTGAGTCCGAAGGCCAGTTTGTAAACGGAAAACGTGACGGGCAATGGACGTTCTATCACCCCAACGGCAAAATCTTCAAGAATGTCAGCTATCAGGCTGACAGCATCCATGGCCATGCCGTAGAATTTTTTGACAATGGCAACAAATATTTTGAAGGCGACTACAACATGGGAGAGCTGGAAGGCTATGCATGTTGGTGGTCTAAGGATGGCGAGAAAAATATGGAAGGAAGTTCCGTGCACGGGTTGCAACAGGGTGAATGGAAATTCTACCACCCCAATGGCCAACTGGGTAGCAAGGGCAACTTTGACCACGGTCTTCAGAATGGAGACTGGACCTATTACTATGAAGAAGGTCAGCTTTGGAAGGCCGGCAGTTACCAAGACGGTAAACGCGAAGGCCTTTGGAAAGCATGGTTTGAGGATGGCAAACTGCAACGACAAGGTTCCTTCAGCAACGACAAGGAAGAGGGCGAATGGGTTTCTTACTACCCCAACGGGAAATCCCAAGACCATGGCTATTTTCACCAAGGAGAGATGACCGGCATGTGGACCGGATGGTATGAAGACGGTCACCAGAAATATGCCATCCAATACAAAAATGGTAAGATGAACGGTTCCTACACCTATTATTGGGAAGAGACCAAACATAAATCCAAGGAGGGTCACTACAAAGACAATCTGAAGCATGGCGCTTGGAAAGACTTTGCCCAAAACGGCAAAGTGTTCGCCCAAGGCAAATATGCCAACGACAAAAAACAGGGCAAGTGGACATTCTACAACGTGCAGGAACTCAAAGTGCGCGAGCAAAACTTCAAAGATGACGTGGCCGAAGGCAAGTTCACCGAATATTACGAAAACGGTAGAAAACACTACACCGGTGCTTTCAAAAACCGTCTCAAGGAGGGCACTTGGACCTACTGGAAACCCAACGGGGAAGTTTATCAGGTAATTCGCTACAGTAATGGCCAAGAGATCAAATAAGCCATTCATTAACAAAAAGAAAACCTGTTTATCGGCGTATATGGAAAGTTTGACCCAACAATACAATGATGTTACCCTCCGTATTTTCCATTTCAATCCCATCATGGTCAATACGCTGGTGCTGCATGATTCTACTGGAGAGGCCATCATTGTGGACCCTGGCAACTGCCAGAGCTATGAGGATGCGCAGCTCCGGGAATACATCGACAACCATCATCTGATTGTGAAGCACATCATCAACACGCATCCCCACATCGACCATATTGCGGGTAACCCTTGGTGCATGCAGCAATGGGCTGATGCCGACCTCCTGATGCACGAGGCCGGGCAAACCATATACCAGATGGCACCCTCCTATGCCGTGGCCTTCGGATTGATGGTTGAGAAGATGCCTCCTCCCACCAGTTTCCTCACGGAAGGCGAAACCGTCACCTTTGGGCAGCAGCAACTACAGGTTTTATATACCCCTGGCCACTGCGACGGAAGCATCACCCTCTATGATTCTCACAACGGCTATCTCATCTGTGGCGACCTGCTCTTTGAAGAGAGTGTGGGGCGCAGCGACCTGCCCACGGGCAACGGCCCGTTACTGGTAGAGATGGTCAAAACCAAAATATTTACTCTTCCCGACGAGACCGTCATCATCCCTGGTCACGGATTCAACACTTCTGTTAAACACGAAAAACAATACAATCCTTTTATACAATAATTTATTATGACTGAAAAAACAGGTGGAACCACCACCATCCACAACTTGCCTGATGAAGAAATTGCCGCTTTGGCAGAGAGCTACCGCAATATTTTACTCCATATCGGTGAAAATCCCGAGCGCGAAGGCTTGATCAAAACTCCCATGCGCGCAGCCAAATCCATTGACTTTCTGACACATGGATATCGCCAAGACCCAAAAAGAATTCTGGAGAGCGCCCTATTCCATGAGGATTACAAACAGATTGTTGTGGTCAAGGACATTGAAATCTACTCTCTGTGTGAGCACCATCTGCTGCCCTTCTTTGGCAAAGCCCACGTCGGCTACATTCCCAACGGCACCATCGTCGGATTAAGCAAGATCCCGCGCGTGGTGGAGTGCTTCGCCCGCCGCCTGCAACTGCAAGAGCGTCTTACGACTCAAATCAAAGACTGCCTGCAAGAGGTTCTGAACCCTATGGGTGTGGCCGTAGTCATCGAAGCACAGCACCTTTGTATGTGCATGAGGGGTATCCAGAAACAAAACTCTGTCACCACCACGTCAGAGTTCACTGGCGCTTTCTTGAAAAACGAGAATACCCGCCAGGAATTTATGCACCTCATCGGCGCCAACCTGCACTAATGCCGGCGCCGACTTCCACTAACATGCCGTCTCCGACGACGCCTGTACTTCAACCGTTGATATCGTATAGCATCCTCACTTACTTGAGAGACTATCTCTTCTGAAGCACCCTCGTCTGTTCTGATAATACACGTTAAGGGTTTGCCCACCCAATCCGGTGGCAAACAAATAGTGATGGTGTCTTTTCTGGGTCTTAAAATCAGTTTCTTTAGCATTTTATTGAGTATTATAGGGTGTCATTTTTGCGGTGTCAATTTTCATTTTCCTCCTAATATGCACCTAAAACCATTCTGTTTTTGCCTGTTTTAGGTTCTGGATGTCAAAAAACGTTTTTTGTTTTTTATCATATTAATAATCAATCTCTTATAAGGCAAATATACATTTTTTTCATATAGAAGAATTCTAAAAGACTTTTATTTGAAATTAATATCTTTTTTGTTGATTATCAGTGATTTATAGATATTCTTGGGAAAAAATAATAAATGTGTACCGAACATAATGAAAAAAAGACTATTTTTGCAGCCTCAATAGAGACGGATGTCCCAGTAGCTCAGCAGGTAGAGCACATCCCTTTTAAGGATGGGGTCCTGGGTTCGAATCCCAGCTGAGACACCAAAAAAAAGGATGACTAACAAGTCATCCTTTTTTATTGGTTTTTCCTTACCACAAAAGAAGCAAGGAAACTTCGGTTTAATAACTTTCGGTTATCTGAAAATAGCCTTCTTGAAACAATTCTTCACATCAACGGGATCGTCAGCCATAAGCGCTATGATTTCTGGTGTTCCAAACTCAATACCAGCCATTAAATCATCCATCATAAAACAGACAACCGACATCGTTGCTTCTTGCAACGTCAAGGCGTTGATATACTCATCTCCGGGATATCCATCAGAACTGTATGGTCCCAGATATTTGTAACGTTCTTCTGCATACTTCTTCATCTCTGTTGCCATGTTTGCATTATCTCCTATCAAATACAGAACCACTTTATCATTTTCATCAAAAACAAATCCTAAAGCCATACCATATTCTGTATTGGAGTAAACCATCATGGTGTAATTCTCCATTAGCAAATCTTCACCCAGAGGTTCACCAAACTTCTCCAGAACATAGCTCATGCTGTCACCTATTTTTACCCCGATATCCTTGACGGAAAAGTTTGTCGGTTCCACCTTGACATGCACTCTCTTTTCATCGTTTGCATTTTGCAAAATAATGTCGGTTTCTCCAACAAAGTTGGCAGTTACAAGACCATTATTATCAACATCTGCATGATATTGATTTTCTGACAAATAGGTGATTGCCGTTGGAGATTCTGCCAAAATCTGATAGGTGTCCCCATGATGTAGAGTTACTTCTGTCTGTTCCAAGACAATCTCCTTTTTGGTACAACCAGTGCTTATTAAGCAGCCTACCATTAATAACAATAATAACTTCTTCATTTTTTGTAATTTTTAATTTAGATGATTTAGATAATTTAGTTGGTTTTTGTCAAATAGTATAGTTTGTCCCAAGATGTTTCAAGGAAAACAATCAGGGAATAGCATCCTATTTCTTTCCTTTTGTTAGCAGTTGTTGGATCTCATTCAGTTTCATGAGAGCTTCCACAGGGGTAAGGCTGTTGATATCCAAGCCCACAATCACGTCTTTCACCTCCAAAAGAAGGGGATCGTCAAGGTTGATGAAACTCAGTTGATAGCCGGGCGTTGATTTTTCAATCATGGGTTCTTTGTTATCCTTGTTGGCACGGCTTTGTTCAAGTTGTTTCAAGATGATTTCCGCTCGTTTTAACACGGATGAAGGCATGCCGGCCATACGTGCCACATGGATACCAAAACTGTGCTCGCTGCCACCGGGTTCCAATTTACGAAGGAAGTACACCTTGTTGTCAATCTCCTTGATGGATACGTGGAAATTCTTGATACGGGAAAACTGTGCCGCCATATCATTCAATTCGTGGTAATGGGTGGCAAACAGCACTTTCGCGCGGGCGTATGGATTCTCATGCAGGTATTCGGCGATAGACCAAGCAATTGAAACACCGTCGTAGGTGCTCGTTCCGCGGCCGATCTCGTCCAACAAGATCAAGCTGCGGTTAGAGATGTTGTTCAGAATGCTGGCCGTCTCATTCATCTCCACCATGAAAGTGGATTCGCCTGTCGTGATATTGTCGGAGGCACCCACGCGGGTGAAGATTTTGTCAACAATGCCGATTTGCGCGCTCTTTGCGGGCACAAAACAGCCAATCTGAGCCATCAACACGATGAGAGCGGTTTGGCGCAAGAGGGCAGACTTACCAGACATGTTAGGGCCGGTGATGATAATGATTTGCTGTTTGTCGTTGTCCAGGGTAACATCATTCGCGATGTAGGGCTCTCCCGGAGGCAACTGTTTCTCAATGACTGGATGTCGGCCCTGTTTGATTTTGATGCTCAGGCTGTCATTGATGACAGGGCGCACATACTGGTTTGCGGCTGAGACATTAGCAAAGCAAAGCAGTACATCCAAGCGCGCGCACAGTCGCGCATCATTTTGTATGAGCGAAATATAGTCTGTCAGGCTAATGAGTAATTCGTTGAAGAGTTGCGTCTCTATAACGCCGATCTGGTCTTGGGCGCCGAGAATTTTGGTCTCCAGTTCTTTTAATTCCTCCGTGATATATCGTTCATTATTCGTCAAGGTCTGTTTGCGGGTCCATTCGGGAGGAACTTTGCTTTTGTGGGAGTTGGAAACCTCGATATAATAGCCGAAAACATTATTGAAGCCGATTTTCAGATTGGTGATGCCAGTGCGTTCCGCCTCACGTTTCTGAATGTCGGCAAGAATGTTCTTGCTGTTGGTAGCCAGATTTCTCAGCTCATCAAGTTGTTCATTGACACCTTCTTGAAAAATATTGCCTTTGCTGACCATGACGGGCGCGTCTTCGAGAATCTCCCTTTCAATGCGCGAGCAGACAGAGAGGCATGGATTGAGTTGCTCGGCGATCTTGGACAGTGAAGAATCTTCAGAGTTTTGGCAATGCTTTTGGATTTGCTCAACTGCGCGCAGTGCCCGGGAAAGTTGCAGCACTTCGCGAGGGTTGATCTTGCCGGTGGCGATCTTGGAGACCATCCTCTCCAAATCCCCCACTCTTTTCAACTCTACCGCCAGCTCTTCTGCCAAGGGATTGTGCTGCATCAAAAAATCGACCATAGAAAGTCTTTCATCTATCAAGACCTTCTCTTTCAAGGGCATCAGCAACCATTTGCGCAACATTCGGGAACCCATTGGAGTTTGGGTTTCGTCCAAGATCTGAAGAAGGGTTACCGCATTCTCATTGGGGGTGGAGACCAGCTCGAGATTCCGAACCGTGAAACGGTCTAACCACACATAGCGTTCCTCTTCAATTCTTGTCAACTTATTAATATGCTGTATCTTGTGATTCTGCGTCTCGTAGAGATAGTGCAGGGCTGCGCCGGCAGCGATGATACCGTGAGGCAGACCATCTACGCCAAATCCCTTGAGCGAAGTGGTTTGGAAGTGCTTCGTCAACAGTTCCATGGCAAAATCCGAGGTGAAAACCCAATCATCAAAGGGGGTCAAGAGTATCTTGTCGCCAAAATGTTCTTTGAAGCGGGACATCTTGTTTTTTTGGATAACCAGCTCGGCAGGTTTGAAATTTTGCAGCAGCTTGTCAAGATAGGTGTAGTCGCCCTCCGCCACGTAGAACTCTCCCGTGGAGATATCAACAAAAGAGATGCCACTGATATTGTCGTTCAGCTGGACAGCGCCGAGGAAGTTGTTCTCCCGTTGTTCGAGCACCTTGTCGTTGATGGAGACACCGGGCGTCACCATTTCCGTGATGCCGCGCTTGACGAGCGTTTTGGTCAGCTTCGGGTCTTCCAGTTGTTCGCAGATAGCCACCCGCAGACCAGCCTTCACCAGTTTGGGCAGATAGACATCCAGCGCGTGATAGGGAAAGCCCGCCAGTTCCGTCTGGAAAGTCCCCTTGGAGTGATGTTTGGTCAAGGTGATACCCAGCACTTTGGAGGCTGTGATGGCATCTTGGCCATACGTTTCGTAGAAATCCCCCACCCGGAACAGCAAAATTGCATCGGGGTGTTGCGCTTTGAATTTGTTGTATTGCCGCATTAAAGGGGTTTCATTTGTCTTTTCCATGCTTCCGTCAATTAGGTGGCAAAGGTATAATTTTTCAGCGGAAAAGGCATCATCAATCTCATAAAAATTTCTTGTTGCGATGCATTAAATTTTGGGTTATTTTCATAGTCAATAAAATTTTTGAAAACCGGCTGGCAGATATAAAAAAAATGTATTTTTGCCGCCAAATTAAACAAACAACTTAAAACAACAACTATGGCTTATAAAATTAATCCGGACCTTTGTGCAAGCTGTGGTACTTGCCAAGGCGAATGCCCTCAAGAGGCTATCTCTGAAGGTACTCCTTACACCATCAATCCTGATCTCTGCATCGAATGTGGCGCTTGCGCTGACGCTTGCCCCTGCGAAGCTATCGACCTGGAGTAGTATTCACAAAAGTCTAAAAAAACAGAGGGAGGTCTTTATGGCCTCCCTTTTCTTTTAAAAAAAGGAGATTATATATCTGAAGGCACAATAAAGATGAGACCAACGGCAGAATCAACCGTTTTCATTTAATCTTAGGGTGCTTTAGGGGGACACCAGCCCATAGAGCACGCGGGCGGGGATGGCCGACATGCGGTGCGGACGCGGCGTGAATGGCCGGCCTCCAACAGCGGCGTGCAAAGGCGCTTGCGTTTACAAAAATGCAAAGCCAGCAGAGTTAGTTTCCTTTTTGCTCTGGCCGGCATTTTTGTTCACGTTTGCCGC